>JBHGAV010000070.1:0-18338 GCA_041946685.1 Bryobacteraceae bacterium
CTCTGGGCCAGCGTCACCCAGGGATCATCCGGGCTGGGTGGGGGCAGCGGGCTCTGGGCGATGAGGTCGAAAGCGGGATGCGGCAACACCCCCTCCCCGAAACCAGGGATGCTGCCGTGGGTCGAAACGCTGACTCCGATAGCCAACGCGAAAGAAAGACAAACTGCCAGATACACCACTCTACTTGTGACTAGGCGATACATGACTTCCTCCCCAAGGAATTTGCGGCTACACTCCTCCCTCGAAGTTGGGGAGGAGGTCGCCGGTTTTGTAGCTTATTCGTCTTGATTCTATCCAGGGCCCAAAGCAGGGTCCGGCTAGGATGATTCCGTAGGGTATCCCCAGCGGTCTACCCTAGACTGGTGATGGCACAGAAAGGGCTCTTGTGGCCCTCAGCGTCTCGCGTGCGGGGGAATGCTAAGGCGTCCGCCCAGCCCAATCGAGCCGCATGTCGGCGGAGACCTCGTCCAGCATTTCGAGCGTCGCCACTTTTTGTTCCATCGCGAAGGCCGTCAACAAGAGGTTATCGCAGATGATGTTGATGACCCTGGGAACGCCTTCGCTGCGCCTGTGGATCTCGCGCAGCACGTGCGGCGGAAAAACGGTCTGCTCAGCCATGCCTGCCTTGGCGAGGCGGGTGGAAATGTACTCGACAGTCTGAGCCTCCGGGAAGTTCCTCAACGTGCAGCGTAGCACGATGCGCTGTTTGAGCTGCCGAAGATTGGGAGCGTCCAGTTTCCGGTCCAGTTCCGGCTGGCCGGCCAGAACGATCTGGAGAAGCTTGCCGGCGCGGTTCTCCAGGTTGCCGAGCATCCTGATCTCCTCAAGCAGATCCCAGCTCAAATCGTGCGCCTCGTCGACGACCAGCGCCGTCGTCCCATTCTTGGCCGCTCTCTGCAACAGAACCTGCTGGAGGGCCAGAAGCACCTGTGACTTGGAGTCCCTGGGACATTGAAGATCCAGGTCGTGGGCGATCATCTCGAAGAACTGATCCACCGTCAGACGCGGATTGAAAACGAAGCCAAACTGGATCCCCTCCTCCTCCATGTAGTCCCGCAAGCACTCGAGCAGGGTCGTCTTTCCCGTTCCGACCTCCCCGGTGAGCACGATGAACCCCTTGCGGCTTCTGACGCCATAGGTGAGGTTGGCCAGAGCTTCCTCGTGCTGCGGGCTGAGAAAAAGGAACGCAGGATCCGGGCTCAAATTGAACGGGTTCTCTGCGAGACCGAAGAATGCGTTATACATTCGAATCCAGGCGGCCGGGATGAACGCCGCTACTCGACCACTTCGAAGAGCACCCAACCAGGCAGCGTTGCCGGACGGTCTTCCAGGAAGACGATCCGCCGCGTCTTGGGAAACGGGAACCCAGGGTATACGCTCCGAAACAGCTTTCCTTGCACAATGATCGCACGATAGGCAGGATCATCGGTGTTCGGCCAGGCAACGTGGGCCACCACCCCGCCGCCCCATCCCAGGCACAGCAGGCAGGCTCTACCGCCTTCCCGGATCGAGGCCATGTGGTCTTGGAGTTCGCGCAGGCTCTGCCTCACGAGCGGCAGCGTGGTGCTTTCCACGTAACGCTGGTGTGCCTCAAGTTGGGCCGCCGCGTAGCGGTTGGCGGCCTCGAACAAGGCTTCACGCGTCAGGGGCCCGCGCCAATTGAGAGCGCGCATCACGTCCGGCTGCCTGAAGTACTCCACCTCATTCCAGACACCCTCGAACACCGTTCCGGGGGCAGCCATCTCCGCAAACAGAGGCGTGCCGTCGGAGGGTCTTGTGCCCTCGGCGGTCCCCTTCGGGCTCTGCTTCCAACCCAACTCGAAGCTGTCACCGCGCCCGCGGGCGCGCAGGCTCGCCACGCGCAACAGGTACACCTTCAGGCACGACGGAGAAATGGGGTCGGAATCCGACGCCCGTACCGCGCGCATGCGGTTTGAATCGCGACCACCAAGCGCTCTTTCCTCGAGCGCTTCCGCGGGCCGCCTGGGCGGACGATCTCCCCCATACAGCGACGCAACCCGCTCCAGGGCGCCTTCCTTCAATCCAGCGAAGACCATCCCTGTCCTCAAGGCGCCACGCAGCGCGCTGCCGGGCAGGTAGGGTCCTCGCGTGCCAGACGCGAAAGTGGGGATGTTCAGGCTCTCGTCCCGAGCACGCTCCCAATGCGCGGTTAAGGAAGGATGCTCGAAGGGGATACGACGGCCGGCAAAGTTCTGCGCGAAGCCTCCCCAGGAGGCGAAATCCAGGCGCTCAGCCCGCTTCAATTGGGCCAGGTATCCGTCCAGGCGGGGTCCGCGCGCAAGCAGACGGAAGATGCGAGTCTGATCCAGAACATTCACCTGGTCCTTCCAGACCATGTAGTCGATCGGCGACAGCCGCCCTCCGTCGCCAACCAGAACGGGCGTCAGGCACGTGACCCGGTATCTCATTTTGCGGTCCCCCGGAGCGCGATCTCCACAGCGAGGGCGAATCCTGCCCGATAGACCGGATGGGGCACGCCTTCTGGAGCCACGTCTTGCGCCGCGCCGGAAGGAGGCAGTTGGCTGAAGATCACCGAACCCTCGGCGACCATGCGGCTGAGCCGTTTGAGCCCTCCGGCACCAGATGGGCTTTCGACCCTGCCCGCGCGCGTGACGAGCGAATACTGTCCGCGACCCCAATCCACCGCATCCGCCGGAGCCGGGGAAAACAGAGACAGCAGCCAGTAGGCACGCTCCGTTGGGGTTTGCAGAGAGTCTTCCACCTCCGGATCGCTCGCCTGCTCGGGGCCGAGGACCAGGCTCCGCAGGGCGCCTTCCTGGAACGCGGGCTGGCGCGACCTGCCCCAGCCACTGGCCCGTTCCCCACCGAGGCCGGAGTCGGCTAGGAGGCGCAGACAGGCTCGAACCGGTTCGGACCACCGCTGTTTGGATTCCTCGCAGGAGAAGGCGGCCAGCGCCCACATTCCCGCGTCCGGCTGGAACTCCAGGCAGGCGGTCTTGTGAGCCGCGGGGCTGCCCGACAGCCGGTCCACCGCCGCACGTGAACGGACCGCCGGCCGGAACGGACCACCCTTTGAGTCCGCCGGCACCAGACACCGGCTCAGTCCATCCACCCGCCAGTAGTCCTCGTCTGGGACCCGGTCCGCGAGCATGTGTTCGACGACTTCCAGTGGGACGAACCGGGCGCCCTTCCAGCGGATCTTGAGCGATGGCGGCGGCGGCCACAGGCACCGAGGCGGCACGATGAACCGTACCTCTCCCTGGTAGGGATAGCAGGAGCTGAACCGCACCGGCGGACCCTGCGGGTCCTCGAAGACCGCGCGGAGCCATTCCTCCAGAAGCCCCAGCCTGGCCATGGAAGCGGTCACCGCCGAATAGAGCGCGTCACTGTGGAGGATCGTCTCCACACGGTCCCGCTCGCCGGAATCGGGTCCGATCCGCCAGGGCCCTTGCGGCGAGAAGCGAACGACGAAGGCGGGCGGCATGACTATTCAGCGAGCTTGGACGGGAATTCCGGGTCACCTACCAGTGACTGCAACGCGGACAGATCGGCGCCAGCGATCAGCTCAACCTCAGGAGCGCCCGAGGCGTAAAAGCCGCGGCTGCGCCATGCCAGACGCATCTTGGAGAATCCGACCCGGCCGCTCCCCCGGCTGCCGCCGCCACCCAGCGTGTCATCTTCCAGCAGGCGCATGCCTTCCACCAACACGGCAGGCAGCACCTTGTCTTCCTGGCAGAGGATGTCGATCACGCACCGGATCTGGAAACGCGCCCCCGCGGGGACCCGTTCCAAAGTCCTGGGATTGGCCTGCGAGGTGATCCGGTCGATGGCGTTCTCGCTCTTCACCTCGGTCAGCTCGTCGTCCAGGTTCTCTCGCATCTGAGGCGTTATGCTGTCCGGGTCAAGAGGAGCATCGTAGACGGCCAGCCTCGCCGGGCTCGCCTGTGTGCTCTCCAGCGCTTCACCGCTGACCCTCTCCATGCGGCCGGCGTTCCGGCCAAACAAGAGGCAGATCTCGTCGTCGGGGCGATTGCTCTGATGGATCCGGACCTCCTGTCCCTTGCGCCGGGACAGGTAGACCAACTCGCTCGGCACGGCCACGCCACGGGCCTGCTCGAGCAGGCTCCGGAGCCGCCCCCGAAGCGAACTTCCCGGCACGTAGGGGTGTCCGAAAGAGTCTTTGGCAACGGGATTGTCAGCGCCGCCGATTTCCAGGGAGCCCTTTCCCGCTCCGATGTGCAGACCGGTCCGGCACTGCAACTCGCCCTCCAGAATCAGCTTGCCTACGAGCTTCAACTCAGTGTTGGCAGTGTGCGCGCTCATGGTTCCTCGCTATTCGTTGTAGGCCACAATCGCCTCGAAGAGGTCCCTGAACCTCTCGTAGCCTCTGGGGTCGTTCTTCCGCGTCACCTGGAGCAGGAGTTTCTCGAGCGTGTCGAGGCTCCGCAATGAGTGACGGGCGATGGTGTAGGCCAGCCGCGCACGCAGCATCACGAACTGGTGCTGCCGCTCGTTTTCAGGAGCGCGGCAGGCGCGGCGGACGGCGTTGTACAGCCTTCGCAACTGGCTCTTGGTGCCTGAATCCATGTCGCGCATGCGGCTCACCACGCCGTGCGCCTGGTTGTCCAGGTAAAGGCTGTCTGCGATGAGCTTCTCCAGGTCGATCTCCGGAGGGCCCTCGGGACGCCCGCGATCGCGGTCCTGCCGGCGATCGTCGCCGCGTCCTCCTCCTTCTCGGGAACCGCCCTCGCGGGGACCTCTCGGCCTCCCCTCGCGCGGCCTGGTTTCTGATTGAGCTTCCGGCATGGGTTTACACCTCGGCTGACAGCCTGGCCCACTCGAGCGCCACCTGTCCGCCGGGGCGGAGCTTGGTGTGGGCGGCGCCCTTGACCAGGATCTCGTTGGTCAAATGCGTTCTAAGCTTCTGCAATTCCCTATCGCGTGTTTCCCCCAGCGCCCGGTTCAGCAGCCGCTGCACCTGCCAGGGCTTCTCGAAATACTTACCGCCCGACGTCAGGCGGCTGGCGGCCGCGGCCTTGCGGTAGAAGGCAGTGAGGTCGACCAGGAAACGGCGTGGCGAGTCCAGTTCCCCCGCCATGCGCAGTATGCTCTCCCGCAGATCGGAGGCCGCCGCCAACTGCCTCCATTCCAGGGTGTGGCCGAGGACGAAGATGCAATCCTTGTCCGTGGCCTTGGCCAGGTCCAGCATCTGGCCGGCTTGCTCGTAGACCGAAGCCAGCGTGGAAGCGGGGTCCCGAGCGATCGCCACCGCCATCGTAATGGTCTTGCCTTCCGGGCCGGGCAAGTCCTTGAGGTTCTCCTCGCTGAAGCGGTGGAAGAGACGCTGGATCTCGCGGGCAAGCGGGATCAGTGCGTCCCAGGAGCCGTAAACCGCAAAATCGTCGCCGCCGGTGTACAGAATGCTCACCTTCCGCCAGTAATCCGGCAGCGAGCAGACCACTTCCAGTTCGCCGGCGAAGAACCGCTTGTACATCACCGAGACCTGAACGTGTTCTTCGATCGTCTGCACCCGTCTCAGGCGGATGCCGAGGTTGTCCACGTCTCCACGCAGCACCCCCCAGGTGGGGCGGCCCTGAGCCCGGGAGCCCAGGGTGGCCAGATCGGCCGGAGCGGCGCCGTCGTCGGACATGGCGGCGTGCCGGGCGATGGCGATGGCATCCGGCGAGAGAGCCGAGGCCAGGGGCCATCGGTGCTTGCCCTCGCCCACCAGGACCTTGCCGGGAGCCTCCGGGGACCAGCCAACTTCCTCGGCGGTCAGCAAATCCAGGGAGAGGTCCTTCGCGAAGTAATCCGCGGCCGCAGCTCCGGCCGAGCCCTCAAACGGAGCGAAAAGCGCCAGCCCCAGACTCGCGGCCGGCGTGCCCCGCCGCCCCAGCATTTCCTCGCTGAGGCGCTTCCGCACGACGCTCCAGTCGCCGAGATTCTCCGTTGCGGCCGACACTAGGTGCAGGCGGCCCCCGCTCAACTCCTGAATCTGGCGTGAGGCCGAATCCAGGAATCGTCGCGCGTCGGGCTCGGCTTCCGAGGGCAGAACTACAATAAACTGCCCGCCTCCGCTGCTGCCGAGCAGCACTCTGGCCAGGCCCAGTTCGTTCAGCAGCGCTCGAGGCAGAACCTCACTCAACAGGGACACCCAACGGGAACGGCCGGGAAGCAGTCCACCGCCGCCGAAGTCCGAGCCGTCCATGCGTGCCTCCGCAGGCGACAGCAGGAATTCCTCAATGCCGACGATTTTGCCCTGAAGGAAGATCTGCACCGACATGAAGACGGATTCTACTGGAAGCCGCCAGTCTACCACAGCAAGAGCCCGCTGCGGCGCCGGCAGACGTCGTTATCTTCCTAAGCGCCTGTCCGCGGACGGTAGCCGGGCCTCGCGCGAACCCGGTACTTCTTGGCCACGTCGGAAACGATCTCGACGGATATGCGCCGGAAACCCTCGTTCGGATTGGGCGCCGGATAGTAGGTCACCGTGTAGGAATTGCCCAGGTCTTCCCGAATCGACTCAAACGCTTCCACCTGCCGCTGCCAAGTCCTGGCGAAGTACGCCTTGCCGCCCGTGCGGTTGGCGAGGCGCTGAAACACGGCGCTGGAAACGGAGTCCTTGTTGACCTCGCTGGTGGAGATCACGTAGATCGGTATTCCCTCGTCTTCCGCCAGCGCCCGCACATCGTCCGGCGCGATCATGCTGGCGTTGTCGGGACCGTTGGAGAACACGATCAACACTTTTCGGCCAGGCACCTTGGCGGCGTCGCGCAGCGCCAGCAACATGGCGTTGTACAGCGCCGCATCGTCACCGGCCACCGCCTTGCGGAGGCCCATGATCGCCTCGGTGCGGTTGGGCGTGAGCGGTGCGGCTCTGGACAGATTGCGGCTGAAGGTGTACACCGCCACGCTGTCGGCGCGATCCAAGCCGCGGATGAAATCGGCGATCGCGTCAGAGGCGTACACGAAGCCCCGGTACATGTAGTTGCTCGTGTCGAAAAGGACGAACACGTTGGTCCCGACCAAGGCATCCGCCGCTCCCGGCGCCCCCGGAGGAGCGTCAGCAGCCTCCTCCGAAGGCACGATCGGACGCGTGCCTCCGTCGGCGAGCACTTGAACGGCGGGCTTACTCCCCTCGGAGAAGGTCGCGACCTTCTGCACGATCCCGTCCTCCAGGATGCGGAAATCGCTCGGTTTCAGGCCGTTGATGTAACGGCTTCGGTTGTCGGTGACCGTGAACGTCAGAACAACCATGTCGACCTTGACGCGAAACAGCGGCCGCTGGGATTCCTGGGCAATCAGGACCGCCCCTCCCAGGGCCGCCAGGGCGCCCATCCAAGTCCACTTGCCACGCATCATAACGCCGGTCCTCACTAGTCCTCTACTCGAGCGACGCCTTCTGATCCCCCTCCGCCGCGCTGCGAGCCGCGCGCCGGACCTCCGCGCCCACGTGCCGCAGTGAACTCAGCACCGCCGGCCAATCCTCCAGGTGGGAGGCGAAGATGCGTTGTACCGCGAGCCGGGTCCACTCCGGCACCGAGAGATTCAGTTGTGCCGGGGGCATGCGGATCTCATCGGCCAGCACCGCCCAGTACAGGGTATTGGATTCCCAGCTCTCGGCCAGGATGCGGCTGGAGTACCCCATCAAAGTGGGGAAGGTCCTCAAGCTGAGCAATTCCGGCCTGTAGGAGGCCGTCAGCGTCGGCTTCGGCGTGCCGAAGGCCCGCGAGACGGCCGCGTAGTCAATCTGGCCGGGAGCACTGGCCGCCATCTGGCGGATACGGGCGGCGATCCCCTCCGCCGGCTCCGGCCGACGGGTCAGCATCTCCTTGGCCAACAGGAACTGCTCCGACGGCGTCAGTTCTTCCAGCGCCCCGGCCGCATCGCCATGATCGAGCAACCGCGAAAAGCGGTATACCCTGGCGGGGGCTGCTTGCAGTGAGATGACCTGCTCGACCTCGGCTCGCACACCAGCGTCCATGACGGATTCCGCCACCAGCGAGGCGGAGCAGTGGATGTGCAGCGCCACCCAATGCATCTGGGCCGGAGTGACGTTCCACCAGCGCGGCACCTTGGCCGACAGGATCAACTGCGGCACCAGGTCCCCCCAGATCAGGGCTTGCTCACGGTCCGGGACCAGGAAGTTCTGCTCAGCCTGGGCCAGCGCGTATGGGAGAGCGGCCAGGGATCCGATCAGGCGGCCGCCGGCTCCCATCGGCCAGCCGCTGCCGTACGGGGCGGTTGTCCTCCAGCTCTCCCTGGAGCCGGACATGCCCAGGAAGTCGTGGCTGCGAACGAACGAGGAGCTGCTGCGAAGCAGTTCCGCCGCGGGGGGTGCGTAGTAGATGTAGTTCAGCCCGACCAGGGTGTCACGGAGAGCCGGTGCAAGCTGTCCCCGGATTTCTTGAAGCCTTGCCGGATCGCGTCCCGCCTTCTCCAGCAGAGAGCGGAGATTCAATCGTCTCTGCACCTCAATGTGGCGCTCCGGCCAATAGCCGGACTGCATCGAGTTCTTCTCGGCGCTCGACAGCGGGCTGCGCGGCGAATCGATGTTGTTGAACATCGCTGTCAGGCGCCCGATGAGCGCCGTGTTCAGTTTCTCGCCTTTCGCCAGGCTGTCGGCGTGATCGGCGACTTCGAAAAGCAAACTCAAAGGCACCAGGCGCTGCGCGTCAAAATAGCCGCGCATCTCGGCGGCTGCCGCCTCACGCAGCTCGGCGGTCTCGGGCGGCCCCGAGCCCGCCAGCAGATTCATCAGCCGCTCCTGTGGCTGGGCGCCCACAGCTCCTCCAGTCGCCTTCAGGAGCGTCGTCACGCCGGAGCGGCCTGCATTGAAGACGTCCGTGGCCGAGCGAACTTTCTCGAAACTCGACAGTATCCCGCCCAAAGCCGCATCCGCCTCCGCAGCAGGGATCGAGTGCTGGCGGCAGAAGATCTGCCACAAACCCACCAGGGCCTGGAAGGTGCCCAGCGCGTCGCTCCGCAGCGCCTGGTTGCCTATGCCATCGATCACTCCCGCCGTGTCGAGAAACCGCAGTATGACTGCGTCGCTGATCGATGGGACTTCGCTGAAAACCGGGTACTGAGCGCCGTAGCGACGGTAGGCGCGCGCCAGCCGGTCCACGGTGGCGGGAGCCAGCGGCTGGGCCCGGCCGCGGTTCAAGTCGCTCAAGGTCATGAAGATCTTAAGAGGTTCGTTCTCGATGCTCTTCCGGCACAGGGCAAAGAGGGCCTCCAGAACGTCGTCGGGCCCTTTCCAGGAGGGCGCCTGGCGGCTGAGCCGCTCGTCATACCGGCCCTCCGGCTGCTCCGTGAACAGCCTCTTCCACACCTCCAGGCCGCCTGGTACGTGCGGCCTGCCGTCGGGTTCCAGGCGCAGGCGCGTGGTGAGCAGCAACATGTCCGTGTTGGACTGGAACACGGGGCGCGCGGGACCGGGGCTGGTGACGCGTCCCCGGATCGCCAGGTAGAATCTCCTCATCCTCTCGGGCTCGGTCAGGTAGTCCTTGACGGGGCCGTTGAGCCGGGCCAGGGCGTCGAAGTAGCTCGCCATCCAGCCGTCGTCTCTGGAAATCAGCCGCTCGAAGAACCGGGCGCCCTGATCGGGAGACACCCCAACGAGGTCTTCCCACATGCGGGAGGTCCGGGCTCCCCCGGGGACCACCGCCCTGCCCTCGCGGATCTCGAACATTGACCCGAAGAAGTCCAGAACGTGGGCAAAGGCCTTCAATCGGTCCATTGGGATGCTCTTGCGCAACTCGGCGGCGGTCTCCGGATCGGGTTTGGACAGGGCGAGGTACAGCCGGCACAAAGACGGGTCAGCCAGGAAGGCGTCGATCAGGTCGCCCGTCTGCTTCGCCCTGGGCGCCTGCCAGTATTCCGTGGTTGCCGCCACGGCCACGCGCGACGGCCGGTAATCGTACACAAAAGGCCGGTTGGTGCGGAGCGCTTGTTCCAGTTCGGCCAGAGGGAAGCCGGAATCGATGGTCAGGAATGCCCGGGAGGCGTTCACCGTCTCCAGGACCACCTCCGTGCCGCACGCTCCCCGCATCCGGTAGCCGAGCGTCCGCAGCAGATCCGCCGTCTGGGTAGAGTCGCAGGTTTCCACCCGTATCTCCTGTGCCGGGCCCGCCAGCTTCTCCAATTCCCGCGCCTGCGAGACGTATCGCACGAGGAGCTTCAAGTACTCCGTCGGAACGAGGCCCTCTTTGCCGGAACCCGCTTGGTAGCCGCTGACGACGACGTTTCTGGCCAGCGCCGGGAGAATTCCCGATTCGGTCACGTCGGCCGAGATCGCGGCCATGCGCTTAAAGGAGACCAGCGGACCGGGGATCGGAGTTGTGACTCCGGGTTCCGGGGAAGACTGCGGCCGCTCCAAGGTGTTTCGGTCCCAGCCCGTGCCCCCGAGCTCACGGTAGTGTCGCAGGTGCCCCAATGCTGCCGTCCGGTCGCCCGCCTCCAGCGCCAGCAACACCAACTTCCTTGCCACTCCGGCACGCCGGGTCCTCTGATCGGGGCCCTCCAGGGATTCCAGAAGCCTCTCGTACGCGGCCCGCGCGCCGGGGCTGCCGTGCCTCTCCAGGAAACCAGCGTACGCTTCCAGGACTGCGGGGCCGGCATCCCGCCTGGAAACGGCGGCGCGCAGAAGCTGCTCTGCGCGTGCGGCATCTCCAGCGTCCTCGAGCCTGATCGCCTCCCGGACGGCATCCTGCGCCGAAACGTGAATGACGGATGCGAAGAACGCCACCAGAACCGCAAAAGCCCTCATGTGTCCGCTCCAGAGATCTTTGGTAATTTACTTTAGCACGACTGCCCCGGTTGCCCGCCATGGCGCGGGTGTAACTTCTGCGCCCGAGGCGTCAGAGCATTCCCAGGGGCACATCTCGGGAGGGAGCCGGGAAGGCAAGGTTCAAGGCCTCCTCGTCTTCAGCGGTGAGCGTCCAGCCCGCGGCCCCGCTGTTCTCGCGGACGTGGTCCGGATCGGAGGCCTTTGGTATGGCGAACACTCCCCGCAACCGGGTCAGGAAATTGAGCACAACCTGCCGCGGCGTCCGGCCACGACGCCTGGCGATTTCCTCCAGCACTCTCCCGCCGGGAGAGCCCGCCGGGGGGAGGCTGCCATGGCCGAAGGGGCTGTAGCCGACAACCGCTATCTCGTGCTGGCCGCAGAACGGAATAAGCTTCCGCTCGATACCCCGATCTCCCAGATGATACAGCACCTGGTTGGCGGCGAGACGGCCCTTCAGGTACGCCGTCTGGGCCTCCTTCACGTCCGCCACGTCGAAGTTGCTGACGCCGAAGAAGCGGATCTTGCCCGATGCGACCAGATCCTCCATGGCCCGCATCGTCTCGGCAAGCGGGTGCCGTCCCCGCCAATGCAGCAGGTACAGGTCCAGATGGTCTGTGCCGAGCCGCCGCAGGCTGCGCTCGCAGGCTCTGAGGGTGCCCTGGCGAGATGCGTTGGAGGGCAGCACTTTGCTCACCAGGAACACCTCGTCCCTTCGGCCCGCGATCGCTTCCGCGATCAACTCTTCGGCGCGGCCGTTGCCGTACATCTCCGCCGTATCGATGTGGGTCATGCCGAGGTCGAGGCCGAGGCGCAGCGCGGCCACCGCCCGGCGCTCCGACTCCCGATTCCCCTCGATCATCCATGTCCCCTGCCCGATGACGGGGACTTCGACGCCCGTCCACCCGAGTGCTTTGCGCTGCATTATCGCCCCGCCGGCTGCGCGTCCGGCTACCCCTCCAGCTTGTAGATCGTCAGGCCGGAAAGAAGCTTGGGGTAGAAGTCGGTGGATTTCTGCGGCATCACTCCGCCCGAGAAGGCCACCCGGCCGACATCGGCGACCGAAGTCGCTTCAAGCAGAAATGCGACCTTGGCGCCCCCCCGGCGCACCTCTTCCACGGCAGCGTCCGAGCCGCGCATGTACCGGATACGCTTCTCGTGCTTCACTTCCTCCTCGCCGATCCCAAGAATGTCGCGCAGGATGCGCTCGTGGAGAAAGGACACGTCGAGCCGGCCCGGTTCACGGCCGGCCTCGAGCAGGTGCAGCCCTGCCGGGGTCGCCACGCCAAGTCTGATCAGGCCGGGATGCGGCTCCGCCCATGAGCGCTGGAGGTCAGCCAGAGACACAACCTCCTGAATGCGGAAGGATGCACGCGCAGCGCTCAGAAAACGCTCGGGGTCGGCATTGTCCACCAACCTGTGCGTAGCCAGGATGCGCAGCCCGGCCGAGTCCATGTTCACGAAGGTCATCATCACACGGCGGGCGTCCTTGAGATCAGGGCGCTCATTGCGGAAGGCCAGCGCCGTCTCGTAGCGATGGTGCCCGTCGGCGATGATCAGCTTCTTCGAGCACATCGCATGCTGGATGGATGCGATCAGGACGGGCTCGGAGATGCGCCACAGGCGGTGCGTGGCCCCGTATTCGTCGGCGACTTCGGCGGCGGGCGGCTCGCCGGCCGCTTCGTCCAGGATCGCGTCCACTTCGCCGGCGGGGTCCGGATACAGCATAAAGATCTGGCCGAAGTGCGCGCCGGTGTGCCGCAAGAGTTCGAGGCGGTCCTGTTTGGGGCCGCTTAGAGTCTGCTCGTGACGGTGCACGATGCCGTCCGCGTAATCCTCCACCGCCCCCAGGCCGATGAAACCCTTGCGAAGCAGCCGCTCGCCGGTATCGGGCACCGTAAACTCCTGAAAGTAGGCGAAGAAAGCCGGCTCGGGATCGCGCACGAGGACACCTTCGGCGATCCATCGGCTAAGGTGCCCTGCCGCGCGAGTGTAGACGTTGTCCTCCGCTGAATCGGAAGGATATCGCTCGCCGAGGATGATCCGGACCAGATTGTGGGGGCTGAGCGACAAATAGCGCTCCCGCATCGGGGGGCTGATCTTGTCGTAGGGCTGCGTGACCAAATCGTCCAGTCGACCTGCCTTGGGGGCATAGCGATACGCACGGAAAGGGGATACGTCTGCCATAGTTTAGCCTTTGGATAGCTACCCAGGATATCAGAGCCAGGTGTATACTTCTTTTCGCCACACCCGCGATGGCAAACGAGGAGTTGATTCTATGAAAAAAGCGTGTTTGGCATTGCTTCTTGCCTTGCCGCTGCTTGCCTTCCCCGCCGGCCTTGTCAGCGTCCGCCCGGCGCCGCAGTCCCACCGGCTCCCCCTGGTGTTCGAACCCAACGTGGGGCAGACCGACGCACGCGTCCGATTCCTGGGACGGGGACGGGGCTACACGGTGTTCCTGACGGCCGGGGAAACCGTGCTGAAGCTTCCGGCCGGGCCAGACCGGTGGGCGGCGGTGCGCCTGAAGTGGGTCGGCGCCAACCCCGACCCCGTCTCTCAAGGGATCGACCCGCTTGCGAGCCGTGTCAATTACTTCATTGGCAGCGACCCCTCGGGCTGGCGCACCAACGTTCCGAACTATGGCCGGGTCGTTTACCGCGGCGTCTATCCTGGAGTCGATCTTGTCTTTCGCAGCACGGAGAACCGGCTGGAGTACGACTTCAATCTCGCGGCGGGCATCGATCCTGGCGTGATTCGGTTCTCCGTGGAAGGGGTGAAGCGTATACGCCTGGACGCACAAGGAGACCTGCTCCTGGAAGCGGGAGGGAGAATCCTTCGCCAGCCGAAGCCGTCGGTCTACCAGGACGCCGGAGGCGTCCGCAGGATGCTCGACGGCCGGTACGTGATCCTGGGAAAGAGATTGGTCGGTTTTCGGGTGGACGGACTTGATCACCGGAACCCCCTCACGATCGACCCCGTGCTGGTGTACTCCAGCTACCTCGGAGGCGCGGGCGAAGACTGGGCCGGGGGAATCGCGGTGGATGCGTGGGGCAAGGCTTACATGACAGGTTCCACGGCCTCTGCGACGTTTCCCACGACCAGCGGCGCCTATCGATCTCCCCAGACTGGCGGCTGGGACGGCTTCGTCGCCAAGTGGGACGCCGGAGGATCGGCCCTCGAATACGTCGCCTATCTGGGCGGACGCCAGGACGACAGCGCGCAGCGCATCGCCGTTGACGCGGCTGGCGGGGCACATGTGGTCGGAGTCACCAAGTCGCAGGACTTCCCGACCACCCAGGATGGGTACCAGAGGACTTACGGCGGCGGGGACCGGGACGTGTTTGTCGCCAAACTGAATCCCGCCGGGAACCTGCTTGCCTATGCAACCTACCTGGGGGGCATCGGTGACGATGGCGGCAGGGATATCGCACTGGACTCCGCGGGTAAAGTCTACGTCACCGGTTTCACGAATTCGCGGAACTTTCCAATCTCGCAGGGAGTACAACAGCCCGTGATTGCCGGCGGATACGACGTCTTCGTCACCAAGGTGGATCCATTCCGCAGAGGGGTGCTGGAGTACTCGACCTTCTTGGGAGGGACCGACAGCGAACAGGGCAATGCAATCAAGGTCGATGCCGGGGGCCTGGCATACGTGGCCGGGATCACGCTTTCAGACGACTTCCCCATCACCTCCGGCGCTTTTCAGCCCCGCAGAAGCGGACACGACGATTCCTTTCTGGCCAAACTTAACGTCGGCGGCAACAGCCTGGTGTTCAGCACCTATCTCGGCGGCAACTGCGAAGAGGAGACATACGCCTTGGCGCTCGACCCTGACGGAAACGCCTACCTTACCGGCTACGTGGAGACCAAGAACTTCCCCGTCACGGCTGGGGCGCTTCAGCCCGCGCACGGCGGCGGCGACGATGACGCCTTCATCGCGAAGATCAATTCCACTGGCACGAGGCTTCTATACGCGACCTACCTCGGCGGGAGTGGGGACGAATACGGATACGACATCTCACTGGACGACGTTGGCAATATCTACGTTCTCGGTTCTACAACTTCGGCCAATTTCCCTTTGACGCCCGCCGCGTACCAGTCCACACGCAAGGGCGACGGAGACGCATTCCTTGTGAAATTGCATCCCCGGGGTGCCAGGCTCGGCTACGCCACCCTCCTCGGGGGCGCTGGATACGAAGAGGGAGAGGCGTTGGCCTTGGAGCCCTCCGGCGACGTGTACGTGGCCGGGTACACCGGGTCGGCCGACTTCCCGGTGACTTCCCGCGGCTTCCAGCGCACGCTGGGAGGATCCTGGGACGCCTTCGTCGCCAAGCTGCGGCTCGCGACGATCACCACCGTTTCGGCCGCCAGCTTTCGGAAGGGAGCGGCCTCCGCTCCGGACTCGATTGTGGCGGGGTACGGCCCGGAGATGTCGCCGGTGACGCAATCTGCTCCAGCCGGACAGCTATTGCCCACATCGCTGGCCGGCGTGAGCGTGACAGTTACCGACAGCCGGGGAACGCCGTGGGACGCCCCATTGTTCTTCGTCTCAGCGGGGCAGATCAACTACCTGCTTCCCGCCGGTACCGCCAGCGGTCTGGCAACGGTGACCGTCAAGAACGGGTCGCAAGTGGTCAACTACGGCCTTCTGGATGTGGAAGCGGTCGCGCCAGGTCTCTTCACGGCCAACTTTAACGGACAGGGCGCCCCCGCGGCCATTGTAAAGCGTTTTCAGGGAAACCAGCAACAAATGTGGATGTACGCGTTCCAGTGCCCCCCCGGCGGGGGCACGTGCACGCCCGCCCCGATCAGCATGGGCTCGTCGTCCGATCAGATCTTCCTTGAGTTGTACGGCACCGGTATCCGGGGAGCCAGTTCGCTGAGCGCGGTCACCGCCACGATCGGCGGCGAAGGCGCGCTGGTGGAATATGTGGGCGCAGTGCCCGGCTTCTTCGGGCTGGACCAGGTCAACGTGCGCGTGCCGCGCAGCCTGGCGGGCCGGGGCTTGGTGGATCTGGTCCTCGCGGTGGACGGCAAGCAGGCCAACACGGTCCAGTTGGACCTGCGCTGAGCGAATCAGTCGACCGGTGGGTCCGCCAGCCCCAGCCTTTGGAGCAGGGCGGCGGGATCGGGGTCGCGTCCCATGAAGGCGCGGTAGAGCTCGGCGGGGTCAGTTCCGTCGCCTCGCGAGAGGATGGTCTCACGGAATCGCCGGCCCGTCTCGCGGTCGAAGATGCCCTTATCGCGAAATGCCGTGAACGCGTCGGCATCGAGCACTTCGGCCCACTTGTATGAGTAGTAGCCGCCCGCGTACCCGACCGGGTCCGCGAAAAGGTGCGTGAAGGCGGCGATCATGGCGTGCCCCTCGGGCAACTCGACGGGCGAGAACTCCTGGAGGATCCGGCGGCTGTAGGCGACCACGTCGGGCTCGGCCTCCCAGTCGCCTCCCGCGTGCAGCGCGAAATCCACGTGGCCGAAGCCGAGCTGCCGCATCTGTCCATTGGCGGCGCGGAACGTCCTGGCCCGTTTCATCTTCCCGTAAAGCTCCTCGGGCACAGTTTCTCCGGTCTCGTAGTGCCGGGCAAACAGGTCCAGCGCTTCCCGCTCCCAGCACCAGTTCTCCATGATCTGGCTCGGCAGCTCCACGAAGTCCCAGGCCACGCTCGTTCCCGCGAGGCTCCGCACTTCCACACGGCTGAGGATGTGGTGCAGCAGGTGGCCGAATTCGTGGAAGATGGTCTCGACCTCGCGGTGCGTCAGCAGGGCGGGATTCTCCCCCACGGGTGGGGTCAGGTTCCCGCAGATCAGGCCCACGTGCGGCTCCAGCGCGCCGTCCCGCTCGACGCCGGTGATCAGGGCATCCATCCAGGCACCGCCGCGCTTGTTCTCACGGGGGTACCAGTCGGCGTAAAAGCAACCGAGCAGCGTCCCATCCTCGTCGTGCGCGGCGTAGTACTTCGTCTGTGGGTCCCAGACCGGCGCACCCGGCTGCTCCTCGATCCGGACCCCGAAAAGCCGCCGGGCGATCTCGAACATCCCCTCGACCACCTTCTCCAGAGGAAAGTACGGGCGAAGGGCCTCTTCGTCGAAGTCGTAGAGCGCTTTACGCTGCTTCTCGGCGTAGTAGCCGACGTCCCAGGGATTGAGATCTCCGGCGCCGCCCGTCTCCCGCCGGAAGGCTCTCAGTTCCTCGTTCTCCCGGCGGAAATGGCTCTCGGTCTTCTGCCTCAGCTCTTCCAGGAACCGGCGGGCGCGCTCTCCGGTCTTCGCCATGCGGTCTGCCAGGACGAAATCGGCGAAGTCCCGGTAGCCGACCAACTGGGCCTTCTCATGCCGCAACTGGAGGATGCGGCGCAGGATCTCCCGGTTGTCGAACCTGCCGGATGCCGCCCGGGCGGCATAGGCGCGCCAGATCTCCTCGCGGATGCCAGGATCATCCATGTAGGTCATCACCGCCGTGTAGCTCGGCGCCTGGAGCGTAAAACGCCAGCCCTCCAGGCCCTTCTCCCGGGCGCTCTGGCGGGCGGCGGAAATGGCAGAAGGGGGCAGCCCTGCAAGCTTCTTCTCATCCGTGACCACCAGCTCAAAGGCATTGGTCGCATCCAGAACGTTCTCGCCGAAACGCGTCGTGAGGGTGCTCAACTCCACTTCGATCGCGGCCAGCCGGGCCTTGCCTGGGGCGTCCAGTTCAGCGCCGTGCCGCCGGAAGCTGTCGATCGTCTTGTCCAGGAATCGCCGCCGGATAGGATTCAGCGTGGCGGCCTCGGGCGAGGCGCTGTACTGCCGGATCGCGTTCCACAGCCCCTCGTCGAGGGGAATCCCGGAGTAGAACTCGCTGACGGACGGCTGGACGGCGTTGTAGGCAGCGCGCAGCTCCGGGTATGTAGCCACGTTCTCCAGGTGCTTGACCACGCTCATGGCGTAGTCCAGACGGTTGGTCAGAGCGTCCAGGGCCGCAAGCGTGTTTTCGTACGTCCTCGACTCAATCGGCGCGGAGAGCGCCTCGCGGTCCGCCCCTCCGGCGCGGAGCAGTTCGTGAATCGCGGGCTCGACGTGCTCGGCGCGGATCCTGTCGAAGGGGATCCGAAACCGGGGCTCCAGCAGCGGGTTGGGCTCAGCGGACCAGGGCATATGCTACCAGCATAGTCGGTTCGCCCCTTCCCAAGCCGCCGTTCGTCCACAAGCCAGCTATTGATCTCCACGTAGCTGCCGGAGCTGGGCTGAAAGACCACGGTGCGGCCTGCTTCGGGGGCGGCGTCCATCCCTCTCCCGCTGAGGGTACAGATTCATCTGTATTCAACCCCCCCCCCAGCCGCGCAATAATTGCGGCATGGTACGCTGTGGCTTTCGTGCACTTCTCCTTCTAGCGGCCCTGGCGGCCTCCGGCTTCGCGGCCGCTGATCAAGCAACGCCCCCGCCAGACAGGGGGCATCGTGCGTTCTCCCTCCGGGAGGCGCCGGAGAATCTGGTTTACCGTTTCTTCTTCTCTGAGCTGATCGGCTCTCAGCGAGCGGCAGACCAGCGGCGGGACTCGGGCAAGGACGACACCGGGCTGCGGAGTCTTTTC
>JBHGAV010000071.1:0-17645 GCA_041946685.1 Bryobacteraceae bacterium
AAGACGATCCAATCCTTCTTGCCGTCACTTTCTTGAGCAGAATTTCAGCAGCCTGCTAGCCCTTGACGTGGCACTTGGCGCAGTTGCCTGTGGTCACGAAAGCGGTCCCCCCGGCGACGTGGCAGGCGGCGCAAGAGGACTTCGCCTTCTCCGCGGTCTTGTGCATGGCAGCCTTGAAGTTGAGCGGCGCCTTGGCCGACTGGGGCCAGAGCTTGTCATGACACACCGTGCAATCGTTTTTCGCCCGTTCGGCATGCTTCGCATGCAGATAGGTGACCTTGCCCATTTTGCTCTCAAAGACGAGCTTCTCCGGAGCGTTGGCAGCCGCCAGAACCAGCAGACCGCAAAGCAAGAAGGCGATCGCGGTCAAAGAAGTTAACACTCTCATCAGTTCCTCCTGATTCCAATCAACCTGGGTACTTGCCTGCTATATAACCGCTCAACTGCTGAATCGTCTCGGCTTGCGCGGAGATGATGGCGTTCACAAGATCACCAATGGACACGACGCCAGCCAGTGTCCCGCCCTCGACCACCGGCAAATGGCGGATCCGCTTGTGCGTCATGATCCTCATACACTCTTGGACGGTCTGCTCGGGTCCCACCGTTACGATTTCCCTGCTCATCACCTCGGCCACCCGGGTATCCCGGGAGGATTTCCCCTGAAGGACAAGCTTGCGGGCGTAATCCCGCTCCGAGAACACTCCGATCAATTCCGCTCCCGAAACGACAACCACCGCCCCAACTTCCTTCTCGGCCATCAGTTTCAGCGCATCGAAAACGGATGTTTCGGGCCGCACCGACCAGACCGCCCCGCCCTTCGCCTTCAGAATGGAGCGTACAGTGATCGTGAAACCCATTCGAGCCGGTCCCCAGTTGGAGCTTATACTACTGTTCCACAGCCCGGAGGCCTCGTCAAGGAGCCCCCTAGAGGCTGCGGCCGCCCAAGGCGACGACATCGTCCAGTGCCAGAGGTTCCTTCACAACGAAAGGCTCGCCGTAGCGAACGCCGATCAAGCTGCCGTAAAACCTGGCAACCGCCGCCAGACGTTCGCGAATCTCCTCCTCGCGGGGAAAGAGGCTGCCGCCTTCGGACGCTTCGCCGTACTGGGAGCGATAGCTCAGCAGCGCCGCCATCCGCCGCTCAAACTGCTCGCTGATATCCACCACGAAGGAGGGAGCGACGTTGGCGTACAAGGAAGAGTAGAAAATTCTCTGCGGGCGATGCGGCCCGAAGTCCGTGGCCAGCTTCTTGAGCCCGGCGAGAAAGCAGGCCTCATAGCTCAATTCGCAGGCCCGGTAGTGGTCGGGATGCCGCCCTTCCCAGTAGGGCAGGATGACTACCCTGGGCCGCAGTTCGCGTATGCCGGCGGCGACCGAAAGCCTCGCCGCAAGCGTGTTCTCCAGGCGAGCATCCGGAAGGCGGAGGTTCAGCCGGCGGTCCAAGCGAAGATGCCGCGCCGCAACTTCGGACTCGGCAATCCGCGTTTCGGGGCTGCCGCGCGTGCCCATCTCCCCGGCGGTCAGGTCCAACACCCCCGTCCGGTAGCCTTTCTCAGCCATCCTGAGAAGGGTTCCGCCGCAGGTTTGCTCGACATCGTCCGGGTGCGCGGCGATGGCCAGCACATCCACGGCTTGAGGGGCTTCAGCGGGGTTCACCAGCGCAACTCCACCCGGCGCCGATAGCGGTCGCGCGGCCGCAGCGCGGAGATCAAGGCCATGCCCGCCAAGAAGCCTCCGATGTGCGCGAACCAGGCGACCCCGCCCTGGGACAGATGGGAGTAGCCGACGCTGCCTATCCCGCTGAAGAACTGCACCACGAACCAGTAGACCAGAATGATGCTGGCGGGTATCTCCATGGTCGTAAAGAAAAGGAAGATCGGGACCAGGGTGATGATGCGCGACCGGGGAAACTTCACCATATAAGCGCCCATCACGCCGGCGATAGCGCCGCTGGCCCCGACGGTGGGCAACCGCGAATCGGCGTTGAAGGCCACATGGACCAAGCCCGCCGCCACCCCGCACAGCAGGTAGAACAAGAGGAACTTCCCGTGGCCCAGGATGTCTTCCACATTGTCACCGTAGATCCACAAGAACCACATGTTGCCGATCAGGTGCAGCCACCCGCCGTGGAGAAACATGGAGGTGACCAGGCTGCTCCACTCCAGCCTGCTGGGGACGAGGCCGAACGACACGATGAAGTGGTTCAGCGAGAACGGATCCAGCGACAGTTGCATCAAGAAGATCAGACAATTGGCGGCGATTAGCGCGATGGTCACAAGCGGCTTGGAGTAGCTGGGTTGGGAGTCGCGCAGGGGGATCATGGGCCTAGCAACACTCTGTGCCGCTGAGACTCAGAATAGCAGAGGGGAAGGGCTATTCCACGGGAGGCATGCGGTATACGAAGATCGCATGCGGTCTCTGATAGACGACGACCCGGTCCACACGCTCGGGCTTCCAACCCATGATCTCGTAGTCGTGCGAAATCACGCGGGCGCCCGGCTTGAGTTGCTTGCGGAGGATCGGTTTCAGCTTCTCATTGGTAAGCCGCATGAGGTAGAGGGTGACTACGTCCGCCGAGCGGAGATCGACGTCCAACAGGTTGCCCTCGATGACCTGGATCTGGTTCTGGAGGCCGAGGGCCTGGACCTTTTCCACTACCCCCTTGACCAGCTTTGCGGACAATTCCACTCCCACGGCGCGGGCGCCGAACTTCTGGGCGGCAGTAAACAGTATCCGCCCGTCCCCACAGCCCAGATCGTACAGGGTCTCTCCCGGCTTCAGCGAGCCGGCCTCGAGCATCTTTTCCACCACCGGCTCGGGCGTGGGAACGAAGGGCGCCAGGTTGTTCGGCGACATGCGGTGCTGGGCGGATGCCGCGGCGGCGCACAGAAACACTACCACGGCGGCTGTAACAGGGGACGGCCTATGAAGGGAACTCATTGGCTCCCCACCTGGGCCGCAGACCGCTGGCCCTTGAACATAACGATCCGGGAGATCATTTCCCCAACCGCAAACCACATATCCCTTGGACGTGTGATCGTATATTCGGTTCCCCGAAAAAACCGAACCACGTTGCCGATCGCGTCCCGCCAGGGGTTCACCTCCGGGTGGAGGTTGTAATTCATGTAGAACAGCGGGTAGTTGACTGGTCCCACCTTCCTCAGTTCCTCGCCAGGCACGTTCTGGCTCAGCATGGCCTTGGGCCCGGCGAATACCAAGGCATCCGGGGGGTCTTCCCCGCTGGTCTCGCGAAGCAGAAGATCCGCCAGAAAAACCGTCTCCCCGTGCTTCTGGCCGAGCCGCTTGACATCGACGGTGCCGAGATTCAGGGAGTCCAGCGCCTCCCCGAGTGCCGCGTAGTCGATACGCGAGGCGTCTTCCTGCCGGTAAATCACCCGTTGCTCCTGAAGGTTGAAAGCCACAAGCGAGAACTGGCCGACCCGAGGGTCGCGCGTGATGCTGCGCAGGATGGAGAGCAGCGCGTTGCGGTCCAGGGGCTGCAAGACAGCCGAATTCGCGTTGGGCGGGGCGAAGTTGACCAGCACCTTAACCTTGAGGGTGGACTCGCCCTGTGCCCTCTCGACGGGCACGTCTTCGCGGAAGGACTCGATGTCGCTGGCGGCGAGTTGTCCCGGGGAGAGCACCAGGCTCACGTCCTTGTCGCGGTCCGACAGAGCCGCTTCCACGTCCCAATAGAAGGAACACACACGCTCGGCCTGGTCCCGCATCAGCCAGTCCACGTGGTACTTCCCTTCGCCAAGATCGAAGCCGCCCTCCAGGTACGCGTCACCCCTGGCGTCTTCTTCGATCGGGGGCACTCGAAACTGCTGCGTGAAGAAGACGGCGCGGTCCCTGGCGGCCTCCGGCGTCACCCGAAAGATGATGGTGAGGCGGTTTCCGGCCCCGGCCAGCTCCCGGAGCGGTACGGATACCTCATAACCTGCGTGGAGACGCAAGTCGAAGCCCAGCGTAGCCTTCTTCTCCGGAGTCACAGAACAGGGCAGATCCTTGCGAGGCTCCTGGAGTTCCAAGGTTGCCAGGTCAGTCTGGATCAGCCGCACGTCACCTCCGGGACCCGCACCCATCATGATTTCCTGGGCTCGGGCAGGGGTGGAAACTGCGAAAGAAAAGGCCGCAAGGCCTCCGGCAACTAAAACTCTTTGTACTCTCCCGCGGTGCAGCATCGACATGAAGAGTCCCGTCCCCGCTATGATGACGTTCTCATTTTACACCGCTGCGTGCGAAATGGCAGCCGCGAAACCGGTGCGTGGTAGGGACATATGCCGCGGCTGGAGATCCGGCTTTCCTGGCCCCGATGTAACCTGGGTCCATGAGAGTTGTCGTCATTGGGGGCACGGGCCATATCGGCTCCTACCTGGTGCCGCGTCTGGTCGAGGCCGGGCATCAGGTGATCTGCGTCTGCCGGGGACAGCGGGACACCTGTTTCCCGCACTCGGCCTGGCAGAACGTCCGCATGGTGGCTTTTGATCGCAAGGCGGAGGAAGCCGCAGGCGCATTCGGCCGGCGAATCGCGGAACTCAAGCCGGAGACGGTCATCGACATCATCTGCTACACGCCGGAGAGCGCACGCCAACTGGTGGAGGGCCTGCGAGACACAGCCGTCCGCTTGCTTCATTGCGGCACTATCTGGGTCCACGGGTTCAACACCATCGTCCCGACTACAGAGGACCTGCCCCGGCGGCCGCTCGAAGAGTACGGCACGCGCAAAGCCGCCATCGAGGCCTACCTTCTGGAGGAAACCAGGCGGGGCGCAGTTCAGGCGGCGGTGCTGCATCCGGGGCACATCGTGGGAGAGGGGTGGCCCCCGCTGAATCCGCAGGGCCACTTCAGTCCCTGGGTCTTCGAGCGGCTGGCGCGAGGGGAGGAACTTCCGTTGCCTCACCTTGGGCTGGAAACCTTCCACCACGTCCACGCCGATGACGTGGCCCAGGGATTCGCGCTCGCCCTGGAAAACTGGGACAAGGCCGCCGGCGAGAGCTTTCACATCGTCAGCGAGGCCGCTCTCACGCAGCGCGGTTACGCCGAGGCCGTGGCCGGCTGGTTCGGAAGGGAGGCGAAGCTGGCGTTCCTCCCTTGGGAGGAATGGCGCCGCACGGTCTCCGAGCAGGAAGCGTTCCACACCAGCCGCCACATCACGCACTCGTCCCTGTGTAGCATCGCCAAGGCGAAACGGCTGCTCGGGTACGAGCCCCGCTACACGTCGCTCGAAGCCGTGCGGGAGTCGGTGGACTGGCTGATCCGGAACGGAAAGATCGCGACCAGCTAGCGGCAGTGCTGCTCGTTGACTACTCGCACGCCCTCAGAAGGCGAATGATACCAGCACTTGCGTCTGATTCGACCAAGTCCGTGGAAGCGCTCCCCCACCTCCCGACCCACCCCATCGCGTGTACCGCAGCATCGGTGAGACCTTCAGCCAGGACAGCTTCGTTTCCAGGCCCGCCCCCACCGTGGCTCCAAAGCGGGAGACAGACTGCAGGTTTAGATTGCCCTCGGCGCGAAAAGATGGTCCGCCTTCCACGAATGGCCTGAGCCCCCGTTTGCCCGAGAAGCGGTATTTCAGCAAAACCGGAAACTCCCAGGTCAGATGAGCGAAGCGCACCCGCCGACCAAACTCAAGCTCCGATCCGTGGAGCGGCCGGTAGAGCCCGTCCAGTTCAACGGCCCAGTTCTTTGACAGCCGGGCCTCAATCATTACGCCGAAGGCACCACTGTTGGCCTCTGGAATCTGGCTGATATCCAAACGCCCTACCTGGAAATCCTGCCCGAGGCCTATGCCCGCAATCACTCCCATGGAGAGCCGCTTCCCGAAGGCATGGACGCCTGGGGAGGGTGAAGGCCGGTCCAGGCCAACCAGAATCTCAATCTGATTCTGCAACGGAGAGCCAATTCCGAAGGAATTCGCAGATGACCAGCGGGTGTAGCGCACAGCCGGCGAGACGCGGAAGCCACCCGTCCGGAACTCCACGCCGCCGCCCACTGTAGCGCCGGCGTGGGACAGTCCCGTCCCGTTCCCCGCCGGGCGAAAGGAGGGCCCGGCCGTGAGGAACGGCCGCAGTGTCCACCCCGGCAAGCGATACTTCGCGAGGAGAGGAAACTCCCATGGCGTGAGCGTCCTGGTTGAGGTTCCCAAAGTCGAACTCGTGCGTCCGTCGGGAAGCTCGTACGGGGGTGAGACGAGTATGGTGCTGGTTGACTTCAGCGGGCGGCGTAGAATGTCGAATTCCACACTCCAGTTGTGCGACAGCCGATACTCCAGCGTGAGCCCGACTATTGGCCGCCGCTCGCCAGGGTCAGCAATGAAAGTGTATGTCTGGGTTTGGCCGGATGGCATTATCCTGCCCCCCGAAGAGGTCTCGCGCCCCGACCGAACGTCATCGGTCCAGTTAGTTCCGGCCATGACGCCGACATTCAGCTCTTGACCAAGCGCCGCCGTACCGAGCAACGGCAGCAAGATGGCGGCGACCATCCCGGCTGCCACGGCGTGCGAAGCGGTCAACATCAGAATGCAGAAGGTGCGCATGATTGCAGGTGACGTGTCAAGGTGAATCGAGGTTCCATCGCGGAGATTACGCCCCAGACACGCATGCTTGCCTGTGAAGCAGCGGCCCAGGTGTGCGGCTGCCGCAACCATAGCGCGTCGCGCCGGCAAGGAACAGGCCGTGGCGGAGACTGGCGTCCGCAGCAGCGAGACGACGAGGAACGTGGAGGCAGCGGTGGCGGTTACGCCGAGCCGGTCGGCTGGCTGATCCGGGACGGGAAGATCCGGGCGGAGTAGCGCGGGTAAGACTCGCGGAGGGCGAGGAGCTTACCGGAAGAGCCTTGTCAGGAACACCAGACGCAGGCGAAACCTCCTGCGCCACCTCTGCCATTCAGGCAAGCTGGGGCAGGTGTTCACGCCACAACCGAGGTTCGGCGCCAGGGGACTGGTGAATGCACCTCGTCTGGAGGTGGTTGACAAGGAGACTGCGATGTCCTAATATATAGGAATCACACATATGGGAGACAAAGGGATTGAAACCGAGTGGAAGAAGGGCAGCGCCGAACTGCTGATCCTTTCCCTGCTGGAGGCGGTTCCACGCCACGGCTATGAACTGAGCAAGCTGATCGAGCAGCGCTCGGGGGGAGCGCTCCGATTCCATGTGGCATCCCTCTATCCACTGCTCTACCGGCTGGAGAGGCGCGGCCTGATACAGGGCCGCTGGGTCGAGAAGGCCGGACAGCGCCGGCGGCGCTATTACCGGCTTACCGGGCAAGGGGCGAGCATTCTGGCTTCGCAGCGCCAAGGCTGGCAGGCGTTTGTGGAGGCCATCAACCGAATTGCCGGAGTTGAGAATGCCTGACTGGAAGGAACTGATTCGGAGACAGATGGCGGGGCTGGACCTCGCTCCCACCCGGGAAGCGGGAATCGTGGAGGAATTGGCGCAGCACGCGGAAGATCGCTATCGCGAACTAGTGAGCAGCGGGACTTCAGAGAAGGAAGCCCGCGGAATCGTGCTGGCGGAACTCGGCGAGCGCAGAGAGGCGCCGAACCCAGCCGACTGGGGCCGCGGTCTGGTTCGGGACGCGCGCTACGGAATCCGGGGATTGGGCAAGAACTTCGCCTGGACGCTGCTCGTCGTAGCCGTGCTCAGCATCGGAATCGGCGCGAACGTCGCCATGTTCACCCTGGTCGATGCCGCGTTTCTCCGTCCTTTGCGGTTTCCCGAACCGGAACGCCTGGTCCAGATTCAGGAGTCGGTGCCATCGGGCGGGTACATATCCGTGTCCTATCCGAATTTCGTGGACTGGGAGAAGCAGAGCCGGTCCTTCGAGTCGATGGGCATGGCAGCCGTGTTTCCGGAAACGCTGAAGGGGACCGGCGGCAACGAACGAATTCAGGCCGCGTACGTATCTCCGAGGTTCCATCAGGCATACGGCGTCAAGCCCATGATCGGGCGTTCCCTCACGGCGGACGACGACAGGGCGGGCGCGCCGCCCGTTGTCCTCCTCTCGCGCCGGTTCTGGCAGAGCCACTATGGCAGCGATCGGCAAGTGATCGGGCGCACGCTGGTTCTCGGCGACCGGGTATGGGCGATCGCCGGAGTGATGCCGGTCTTTCGCTGGCAGCGGTACGCGGACGTGTTCGTCCCGATCGCGTATGCGCAAGACAAATGGACCCTCAACCTGCGGGAGAACCGCAGCAGCAGCGGTGTCATCGCGCGCCTCAAGCCCGGCGTGACCGTGGAGCAGGCGCGGGCCGAGATGAAGCTCATCGCCGCGCAGCTCGCGAAGCAGTATCCCGGGGCCAACGGAGGCATCAGCGCCGTGGTCGTGCCGCTCCGCGAATACATCGGCGGCGGCATCCGCCAGGCGGTTCTGCTGGGATTCGGGGCCGTGGGGCTGCTTCTTCTGATCGCTTGCGCCAACGTGGCGGGACTTCAGCTCGCGCGAGCCGCGGCAGGCCGGCAGGAGATGGCGATTCGCCAAGCGCTCGGAGCCAGCCGGCTCCAGCTCATCCGGCAGTTGTTGACCGAGAGCCTGCTCCTGGCGCTCACGGGCGCAGCAGCCGGGGTGGCTGTCGCGTGGGCGGGTGTCACCTGGTTACAGCGCAACTTCCCGGCCGCGGAGAACCTGGGAGGCATAGGGCTCGACGCGCGCGTGCTCACGTTCGCCGTGCTGGCGGCAGCGGTGACCGCCGTGCTGTGCGGGCTGGCTCCGGCCCTTCAATTCACGCGGCCCAGTATGGTGGACGCGATCAAAGGCGGTGGCCGGGGCTCCAGAAGCGAGGTCCGGCTGCGCACGCGCAGGCTGCTGGTGGTCGGCCAGGTCGCCCTTGCCGCGGTGCTCTCAACCGGCACCGGGCTGCTGATGCGCAGTCTGGTGGCCGCGCTGGATACGGAGACGGGATTCCGGCCCGAACAGGTAGTGATGGCGCCCATTCTGCCGGCCGACCGCGCGGACGCCGATCTCTCCCGCAACGCGCGGCTTCTGCGGGATGTGGTCGAGAGGCTCGCCGGCGTCCCGGGCGTCGAGGCTGCCGGGGCCGTGGACGCCCTCCCCTTCAGCAATCCCGACTCCTCGGCGAGCTTCTATCGGGACGACAGGCCCGTTCCCAAGCCCGGTCAGGTCCCCATGGCGCTGAAGGCCGCCGCGACGCCCGGGTACTTTCGGGCGATGGGAATCCCGCTCGTAAGAGGACGGCTATTCGATCCGTCCGACGGCCAGATGGGGAGTGTGAAGCGCGACATGCCCTCGCTTCTCGCCTATGTCCGCTCGGTTGAGTTGGTGGCTGTCATCAACGAAACGATGGCGCGCCGGTTTTGGCCGGACGAAGACCCCGTTGGCAAATACTTCCGCTGGGGACCGCCAACCATGAGAGGACCCCGCGTGAAGATTGTAGGGATTGTCGGGGACACAAGGCAGTATGGACTGGACCGTCCCGTCGAGCCTCAGTACTTCTTCTCCTCAGACCAGTTCCCCGTCTGGGAGGCGAGGCTTGTGGTCAGGACCAAGGGGGACGCCTCCGGGCTGGCCGCGATGATACGAGCAGCGGTCGCCGAGAGCGACCCCGATGCTGTGGTGACGAACGTGGAACGCATGGGTTCGGTCATTGACCGCACCCTGCGGGGCAGGCAGAACAACGTGGCGCTGCTGGGACTGTTCTCGGGGGTTGCGCTGCTGCTGGCAGCCTTAGGACTCTACGCCACCATGGCCTACATGGTGGCTCAGCGCACGCAGGAGATCGGAGTGCGCATGGCGCTGGGAGCCGCCGCCAGGGACGTCCGGTTGATGGTGGTGCGCGAGGGCGCGATCCTGGCGGGCGCCGGAATCATCCTGGGAGTCCTTGCGGCCCTGGCCGGGGCCCGCGTGGTCTCGAGTATGCTCTACGGAGTCACGACCACCGATGCGCTCAGTTACACAGCCTCGGCCGTGCTGCTGGTTGCGGTGATGCTGCTGGCGAGCTATATCCCCGCCCGGCGAGCGAGCCGGGTGGACCCGCTGGTGGCGCTGCGCTCCGAATGAGACCCCGCCGCTACCGCCAGTGCACCATCGGAAGGCCGGGCACGGGTGCGCGGAAGCACGGGATGCGCGTGCCCTTGAGCGAGCCGATGTAGGCCGTCTGGAGGTCGGGCCCTCCGAAGGTGACGCTGGCCATCCAGGGCGCAATACCCTGCCCGGTGGCGAACAGCACCTCCTTGGTCACCTCGCCGCGGAAAAACTGCTGCTCCAGGGCATCCACCTTCTGCGGATCGCCTTCATCCAGCAGCACCTTAAGGTCGCCCTCGGGGGTCAGCACGAAGAGCTTGTCCGAGTAGACCATGGTGCCCCACAGGTTGCCGTAGCTGTCGAAAGCGATGCCGTCGGGCCAGGCGCCCTTCCCCAGACTGGTGGGGCCGAAAATCTCCCGGTTCGACAGGTTCCCTTTGTCGTCCACCCGCAGCCGGCTGACGCATCCGCCGGTGGTCTCCACCACATACATCCACTCCTCCCTGGCGTCGAAGCGGATCTCGTTGGTGAACCGGAAACCGTCGGCCACGATGTGGAACTTGCCGTCGATGTAGCGGGCGATATAGCCGTCGGGCAGATCGGTCCTGAGCGCGTGCATCCAGTTCTTGATCCGGGTGGTGACGGTGATCCAGATCCGGTCCTTGGAGTCGCGCAGCACGAAGTTGACCTTGCCGATCGCCTCGCCGTCGATGCTGTCGGCGAGCACACGCGTCTCGCCGCCGCGGGTCATGACTTCGAGGCAGTCGGTGCCGAAGTTGGAGATCAGGATGTCGCCATTGGAGGCGAACGCCATTCCGTTTGGGAGCGTGCCGGTCAAGAACCTCGTCGCGTCGTCGGCAGCCTCATCGAAGTGGGCCGACCGCTTCTGCGTGATGAGCTCCTGCGAACCGTCGGGACGGATCTTGGTGACGCCGCCGCGGGCATCGGCCGCCCAGAGCGTGCCGTCCGGCTCCGCCAGAATGCACTCCGGCCGATGGAGGTCATGGCCGACGTACTGGATGGTTGACTTGTCGATCTCGAAATCTAGAATTGGATTGCGCGCCATCGATTTCCTCCCTTCGTCTCAACTCGGGAAATCCACCTCTTCATAGAACTTATAGGTTGACAGGTTGGAGGGCGGAGCGAAGAAGCAGATCACCTTCATCTCCTGGTCCCCCGTGTTGTGGAGCATGTGAATGGAGCCTTGCGGGAACAGCACGGCCATGCCCTGCCGGACGGGCTCGACCGAACCATCCACCATCACCCGGCCGGAGCCGTGGATGATGTAGATCAGCTCCTCCCCGTTGGGGTGCTCGTGCGCCGGCTTCACCTTCGCGCCGGGAGGAACGCGGATCAGGCAGACCGAAAGGTGCTTGGCCCCCAAACGCTCGGCGTTGACCAGCCAGCGCAGATGCCGGCCAGGCAGCGCTACTTCCGGGACGTCGTCTTCGTGAATCAACGGAACGCTCATGCGATCAACCTCCGCGTGATGGCTTGAGCGAGCGCGGCCGGGTCGAGGCCGAAGGCCCGCAGAAGCTGCTCATAGGTGCCGGAGTGGATAAAGCGCGGCCTCCCGTCCTTGTCGAGCGCGTTGACGGCGAAGGCCCTTCCCGTCTCGATCCGGCCGCCGCGCCGGAACAGCGCGGTCTGAAAGCTGCGCCACAGGTAGCCGTTGTTGTGCTCGGCGAACGAGAGCAGCTTGCCGCTGTCATACAGATCCACCAGCAGCCCTTCGTCGACCGAAGGCATATCCACCACCCCGACCGCGACGCCTTGCTTCTCGCATTCCGCCGCCGCCTTCAGGGCCTCGTGCACACCCCTGCCGCTGCTGATGATGACGGCCTTGTCCGACGGGCTCTGCCGCAGCGCGTATCCCTTGCCGAACTCAAAGACGTAGTCTGGCTCGTACAGCACGCCGGAGCCGGCGCGCATGATCCGCAAATAGACCATTCCCCGGTTGCCGGCCATGATCCACTGCATGATCGCCAGCAACTGCTGCGGGCAGGAGACATCGATGATCTTCAAGTGGGCCATGCCGTCGAAGATCGTCACATCGTCGTTGCCCATGTGGGTGGCGCCGTTGGTCCGGGTCTCGAAATTGGGCGCCGTTGCCAGGAACGTCAGATCCAGGCCATGGCCCTCGCTCAGCCATCCGTCCTTGGCCTCGATCGCTTCCAGCCGCTCCTGGTGTCCCACTGCGATCCGGCGCAGGACCTTCCAGTCGAAGAAGGGGCAGAACGTGCTCACCCAGGCGTTGTATCCGAGGGCGGCGAAGGCCTCGCCGACGTTCATCATGTTGGCCTCGGCCACGCCGACATTCAGGGCGCGCTCCTGGTCCACCGCGCCCACGCCGGCCTCCAGGCCGCTGGTCGAAGCCAGGTCCGCGTCCACGGAAATCACCCGCGTGTCCTTGGCGAAGACCTTCATGGCGGCGGTCACGATCGCGCTGGCGGCGTACTGCTTGCTCTTGTCGATCTTCGGAAGCTGCGCCGGATCGTACTGAATCCGCTTGTCGCGGGGCGCGGCGCGCCGGGTGAGAACGGGGCGGGCCGGGGGCGAGAAGACGCCCGCCCCGAAGGCCGGCGCATTCAGGTCGATGTTCATCCGGCGGGCCTCGGCGAGCAAAGCGTCGCGATCTGATTCGCCCAGGCCCGTAAGGAATTCGTTAAACTCCTCCACGCGACGCCGGCGCCGCTCGCTCTGAAGCGCCAGCTCCTGCGCCACCAGTTCGTCCGTTACGGTGACTTTGTGTCCGTTCAGAAAACTGGCGAAAGCTCCGTGCCCCTTCCTGGAACGGCAGACAATCGCCGTCGGCTTGCCGGTTCGCGGGGCGTGCTTGAATTGGTCGAGCGCCTCGAACACTCCGTCGTAGCCGGTCGCATCGACGGTGCGGACGTTCCAGCCGAACGAACCGAAGACCGCCTCCAGGTTCGGCAGCGGGAAGATCAACCGGTCGACGATATCGAGCTGGCCGACGTTGTTATCCACGAGCACGCAGAGGTTGTCCAGGCGCTTGTGGGCCGAGTACATCACGGCTTCCCAGATGGGCCCCTCCTGCAATTCCCCGTCGCCCACCAGGCAGTAGGTGTCGAACTTGGGGCAGGTCTTCCCCGCGATGGCGAAGCCCTGGGCCACGGAAAGGCCCTGGCCCAGCGGTCCCGTGGATATGTGCACATTGGGCAGAATGGGGCCCGGGTGCCCATTCAGGATGCTCTCCCAGGAGCGCGAGTTCTTGAGCACCGACCGGTCGAAATAGCCCAAGTCGGAGTAGACAGAGGCAAGGGTGGCCACGGCGTGACCCTTGCTGAGAACGAACAGGTCCTGGCCGCGGCGGGTCGGCTCGGCCAGATCCAGATTCATAAAGCCGCCGTAGTACAAAGCCACCATCGGGACGACGGCGGAAAAGGCGCCGCCCGGATGAATGCCCTTGTCCACGGCATCGCGTGCCTGCTCCAGGTCCAGAATACGGATGTCCGAATCCTTGACCTCGAGCAGCTTCAGGATCCCCTGCCGCAGCAGGAAGGCCTGCCGCGAAGCGTCGTCGATTACGGAAGCGCGGTTCCGCGCAGTTGTCACCTCACCACCCATACTTGTCTCTCCACCCATTTTGCGCTAACGGCCTGAGAGGCGGCGGCGCAATCCATACGCGCACGCCGCCTCAGGCGTCCACTCTTGCTTCCTCTTCTCTTACTTCGACAGCAGCGTCATGGTGCCGTCCCAGGTGTCCACTTTTCCAGTGGGCTGGTCTTCGGCAAACCAGGTCGCGGTGACGTTGCGGCTCTCCGTGTAGAAGATGAATCCATCGCGGCCCATCATGTGCAGGTCGCCAAAGAAGGACTGCTTCTGGCCCGTGAACCCGAAGATCCCCACCGGGACGGGGATGCCCACGTTGATCCCCACCATGCCGCCATGGGTCTCCTTGGCGAACTTGCGCGCATAGAAGCCGCTCTGCGTGTAGATCACGGACCCGTTGGCGAAACGGCTGTTGTTCATGATCTTCAGGCCTTCCTCGAAGCTGTCCACCCGCTTGATGCACAGCACCGGCCCGAAGACCTCCTCGCGCCCAATCGACATCTCTTCGGTCACCTTGTCAAAGATGGTGGGGCCGATGTAGAAGCCCTTCTCGCAGCCGGCCGGGACCTTGGGGTTGCGCCCATCCAGGATCAACTCGGCGCCTTCCTTGATGCCGGTCTCGATCCAGTTCAACACGTAGTCCTTATGCCCCTGATTGATCACCGGACCCATGCCTGTCGACTTGTCGTACGCCGCGCCGAGTTTCAGCTCGCTGGCGTACTTCACGATCAGCGGGATGATCTTATCCGCGATCGCGTTCTCCACGACGATCACCGGCAGCGCCATGCAGCGCTCGCCGGCGCAGCCGCAGAAGGAGTTGATGATCCCCTGCGCGGTGCGGTCCACGTTGCAGTCGCGCAGCACCAGAGCGTGGTTCTTGGCTTCGGTCAGCGATTGCACCCGCTTGCCGTTCTCGGCCGCGGTCTTGTAAATGTGCAGCCCGACGCTGGTTGATCCGACGAAGCTGACTCCTTTGATTTCGGGATGGCGCAGGAAGATCTCCGCCTCGTGGCGGCTGGTGGTAACCAGGTTCAGGACACCGGCCGGCAACCCCGCCTCACGCCAAAGTTCCGTGAGCCGCATGGATGACTGGGGCACGAAGCTCGCCGCCTTCAGTACCATGCAGTTCCCGGTGGCCACGCAGATGGGAACCATCCAGCCGTGCGGGATCATGGCCGGGAAGTTCCACGGCGCGATCCCGGCAAAGACGCCGATGGGGTGGTTGTAACGCGTGGTGTCGTAACCCTTGGAAACGTTCATCAGGGCGTCACCCTTCATGATGTGGGGCGCGCCGCATGCGAACTCCACTACCTCAACGACCTTGAGCACGTCGCCCATGGCCTCGTCCCACTTCTTACCGTTCTCCTTGGCAAGAAGATAGGTCAGTTCGTCCAGGTTCGCCTCCACCAACGCCTTCATCTTGAACAGCACCTGGACACGCTTCCCGACAGGGGTATCCGACCACGCCGGGTAAGCGTCCACGGCTGCCTGGATGGCGGACTCCACCTCATCCGCCGTGCATTGCGGCGCGTGCGCAATCACTGCGCCAGTCGAAGGGTTGTAGCACGGCATGTACTTGGCGGTCTTTGACTCCAACCACTGTCCGCCCACGAAGTACTTCAGTTTGAGGGGCTTCTCGCCGCTGATCGGGTCGGCGGGCAGGCCGCTGTCGCTCAAAAAGTAACGGTCGATCGATGAGATTGATGCGGATTTTGACATTTGATGACTCCTTTATTCAGACTGCGTATGGCACACTCTTGCGCGGGGCTAGACCAAGATCTCTACTTCCCTGCACAGCCGCGGCTCAGCAAAGCAGCCCGCCACAGGATATTCAAGCCGCGTCCCCGGCGGCAGTGGAAGAAAACGGCGGTTCCTTGATGACGCGGCACAATACCGGCCCACGGTCTGAAAGGGAACGCCGAGACCGCCGCCGATCACCACCCCTTAAACTTACATCACCCGGCAGGGAGGATCAAGGCAGACCACCACCGGCTGTGCTATGCTGAGCCTCAGCCCGATGTTCGGGATGCACCCATCTCAGATCCAAATGAGGTTGAACACACCCACCATGACCAAGACATTCTTTCTTGTGACAGCCATCCTGCTGATGGTCGCCTGTTCCACGACTCCGCCACCTGCGCCCGAGAAGCCGGCCGCGGTGGGGAGCATCGTAAGGCTGGACCCCGCCTTTGACGCTCTGGTCCCGCGGGACGCGCAGATCGAGAAGGTCGCCGGCGGTTTCACCTTCACCGAATCGCCGCTATGGCGCCCTTCCGGCGTTCTCTGGTTCAGTGACGTGGTTGGGAACGTCGTGCGTCAATGGTCGCCTGACGGCAAGGTCACTGAGATTCTCAAGCCCGGCGGCTACGACGGCAACAGTCTTCCGGCGGGAGGCTACATCGGACCGAACGGGATGGTCAACGACAAGGACGGGTCGGTGTTGCTGTGCCAGCATGGCAACCGCAGGATCGCCCGCGTCACGCCCGACCTGAAGGTCTCCACCTTCATCGACAAGTTCGAGGGAAAGAAGCTCAACAGCCCCAACGATCTGGTCTTCCGGTCCGACGGGTCCCTCTACTTCACGGATCCACCTTACGGGCTTCCGAAGCAGGATGAGGACCCCACCAAGGAACTGAAGTTCAACGGCGTGTACCGTTATGCCAACGGCAAGCTGCAGCTCCTCGTCAAGGACTTGACGCGGCCGAACGGCATCGCGTTTTCCCCCGACGAGAAGACGCTTTATGTGGGCAACTCCGACGAGAAGCGTCGGATTTGGATGCGCTACGACGTTGCGGCCAACGGCACGGTCAGCAACGGGAAGGTCTTCGCCGACGTGACGTCCGACCCCGAACCGGGTCTGCCGGATGGGATGAAAGTGGACTCTCTCGGCAACGTGTACGCGACTGGCGGAGGCGGCGTTCGGGTCTACACTCCGGAGGGCAAGCACCTGGGGACGATCAAGACGCCGGAGAACCCGGCCAGTTGCGGCTGGGGCGACGACGGCAAGACCCTGTACATCACCGCCGAGACCGGGCTGTATCGGATCAAGCTGGCCGTGGCCGGGAAGAAGGCCGTCTACTGAGGAAGCCGGCGGTACGGCGTCCTATCCGCGAAGGCCGGCCAGCACGCCGCGCATGTAGGCGAACGACTTCTGCATGCCGGGCAGCGGGTCGGCCGCGTCGATCTCGTATTCCAGGTTGACCAGGCCGCGGTACTTCATCCTCTTCAATTCGCGAAAGACGGCGGCCACCGGCATGGCGCCGTCGCCCACCGGGCACTGGCTCTTGGCGTCCTTGAGGTCGGCCAGATCCTTGACGTGAAAATCGAGCAGCCGGGCGCCCGCGAGCCGGATCGACTCGAGCAGATCGGCGCCGGCGCGGGTTGTGTGGCCGGCGTCAATACAGACGCCGACGCGCGGGTCCATCTTCGCAATGGCCTTGAGGGCCACCAGCGGGCTGGGGAATTCCTTGTCCTCGGGGCCGTGATTGTGCACGGCGACCGGGATCCCGTACTCCTTGACCATCTTCTCGATCCTGGGCAGCGTGGCGTGGCTGGCGCCGGCGATTATCATCGGCATGCCGCAGTCCCTGGCGTATTCGAAGTAGAACCGGACGTCGGCCTCGTCGTCCTTCTGGATGTAGATCACGCCGCCGCTCGAGATGGTGAGCCCCGCGGCCTCGAACTCCTTACGACCCGCAGCACGCTCTCCAGGGGTGCTCTTGTAGGGCAGGTGGAACTCCTTGATGCTGACATGGCGGACGTTCAACCGCCGGATCATGGCGATGGCTTCGGTTCGAGAAAAGTTGCGCAGGGAGTAGGTACACACGCCGAGCCGCAGATCATCAGGAGGCTCTGCGGCCGCAGGAAGCAGGCCGGCAGCCGGAAGGGCGGCCAGCAGCTCGCGCCGGTTCATGGCTTTGCTCCTACAGCACCTGCTCGGACCAATCCTCAAGGACCGACTTGACCTTCTGCATGAACTGGTCGGCCAGGGCGCCGTCGATCAGACGGTGATCGAAGGTCAGCCCCATCAGGGAGACGTGGCGGATGGCGATGGCGTCGTCGATCACCACGGGCGCCTTCTCCAC
>JBHGAV010000072.1:0-17614 GCA_041946685.1 Bryobacteraceae bacterium
GTGCAGCACGCCCTCGCCGTCCTTCACATTCTGCGCGGGGATCTCCAGCATGCTGAGGGTGGCGCCGATGCCGCTCAAGGACCCCTGGTTGTCGGTGTTGAATTCAGCGTATTCTTTCGGGTCCATGAAGCGGGTATACGGGTCGTTCAACGGCGTCAGCATCACCAGCGATTACTTCGGCGCCCCGACCGGCGAGTCGCGCCTCCCTGGCGCATTTGGCGAATTGAGCCAGCCGTTCAAGGCCAGAAGCATAGACCCACGGGGCGCGCGCTAACCGTCCGGCGGCAGGATCGAGGCAGGAAGTAATGGACATGAAATTGAACCGGCGTGAAGTATTCCAGGCTTTCGCGGTTTCGGCTCCGCTCGCGGGCGCCGCCGGGCGCATCTTGACGGCCCGCGCGTTCGACCCGCAGGGTAAGCCGGCCGCAGCGAGGCAGCTTCAGACCCTGCTGCTCATAGATCCCGACGGCCGCCCCTTTGAGCTTCTGCCGCAGCTCAAGGGCGACGGCGTGGTCACCGTCGGCTTGCCCGGCGAGCAGTTCCAGTTGATGATGCGGCTCGGCGTCCCCAACTTCGGCGAGGTATACCTCTATGCGGATGACGTGCGGGGGCCGGAGGTCCTCCTGAACTACGAGTTCGCCCGCAGCCGCGCCGCGTTCGTGGCCCGGTACGTCAAGACCGCGCAGGCCGAAGGGGTCAGTTTCACTCCGCAATCGATGAAGCGGCTGGAGGCGGGCCAGGCGGCTCTCAACCGGGCAACGTCCGCCAGGGAACTCCCCGAGCGCGTCCGTCATTCGAACGACTCACTCACGGAGACGATGTGGGCGGGGGAGATGGCCGCTGTCGAGCGCGCCCGGCATCGCATCCGGCGCAACGGCCCCAGGCCGGGCTTCTTGTTCGGCGCAAACGCCTTCGGTTACACCCGCTCGGAGGAGTACGCGCGTCAATTCGACGCGTTGTTCAACTTCGGGACGCTGCCGTTTTATCGCAACAACACTGAGCCCGTGGAAGGCAACCTGGACTACTCGCGTCCACAGGCAGTGCTGGACAGGACGTTGGGTTCCCCTCTCCTGTTCAAGGGACACCCGCTGCTTTGGTTCAAGCGCCAGAACATGCCCAAGTTCCTGCTGACGAAGTCCTGGACCGAAATGAAAACCAGTTGCCGGGAGTACGCCCTGGAGACCGTGGGCCGTTTCCGCTCCCGCATTCACTCCTGGGACGTAATCAACGAAGCCCATGACTGGGCCAACGAAATGAAGTACGAGCCGCAGCAACTGGTGGAAATCACGGCGTTGATGTCCAAGGCGACGCGCGAGGCCGACCCGACGGCGTTCCGAGTCGTGAACAACTGCTGCCTGTGGGGGGAGTACGTGGCCCGGCGCATGTCAAACGCGGACAGACCGCCGCTCGACCGGCCGTCCATGACCCCGCTCGAATACATGCGAATGGTCAGGGATGCGCGAGTGGATTACGATGCCATCGGGCTTCAGATATACTGTCCCGGGCGCGACATGCTGGAGATCGAGAGGCACATCGAGCGCTTCGCCGCGCTGGGCAAGCCGCTTCACATCACCGAGCTCGGCGTACCTTCGGCTAATAACAAGATCACGGTCACCACTTACGAGGAGAGGGGAAAGACGATTCCCTACCCAATCGATGCCGTCTGGCACGGAACCGAGTGGAGCGAAGAGGCCCAGGCGGATTGGGTAGAGCAATTCTACACAATCTGCTACAGCATGCCGCAGGTCGAAGCGGTCACGTGGTGGGATTTTTCCGACCCCGGCTATATGCCGAACGGCGGCTTCCTTACCCGTGAGCTTCGCCCGAAGCCGTCTTACGATCGCCTGAAGAGACTGATCGCCGAGTGGCGCGCCTGACGATCGCCGCCGTTGGTATATACTTGCCCCGAGCGGGCGGCCCAAGTTGAGGCGCCCAATTGAGAGGAGCCGGAGCATGTTTCGCAGATCGTTCCTGAAATCGCTGGCCGTGGCCCCGGCCGCGGGCCTCATCCGTCCGCCGCGGCTGGAAGCGTCCCTGCCGAAGGCAAAGATCACCAAGGTCAGCATCTACGAGCCCCAGAATGTCAACCGCCTGTTCAACCAGAGCGACATGGTCGTCACCGTGGAGACCGACATCGGAATCACGGGCGTCGGAGAAGGTGGGGCCAGAGACACGCTGGAGCAGTGCGCGGGGGACCTGATTGGAGAGAACCCCTTTCTGATCGAGCGGCGCTGGCACTACATGTATGTCTCCTGGTTTTACCCGCCGGGCCGCGAGAAAATCCATGCGCTGGGCGCGCTGGACCTGGCCCTGTGGGACATCAAGGGCAAGGCGTTGAAACTGCCCGTGCACGAAGTACTGGGCGGCGCGGTCCGGAACTTCTGCGAATGCTATGCCACCAGCAACGTCCGCCCGCCCGGTGCGCCGGCACGCGGGGCACAGCCCGCGGGCGATCCGTTCGCGCGAATCCGGGAGAGCGCCGCGGCGACCATAGCGGCCGGGTACAGGGTCTACCGGCTCGGCGCCGGAGTCGGCATCACCGAGAACGTCTTCAGCGCTCACGAGCAGGTGCGCTTGTCGGCGCAGGCCTGCAAGGCGGCACGCGAGGGCATCGGCAAGGGCGACTTTATGATCGACTTTCACCAGCGCTTCGACTATGCCGACGCGCTCCGTTGCTGCCGGCTGATCGAGGAGTACGAGCCGTACCTGGTGGAGGACCCGGTGCGCGACGAGCACGCCCTCCAGGACATTCCGAGATTGCGGCAAATGACCACCTGCCCGCTGGCACACGGTGAAGAATGGGGCCAACGCTACGACTTCAACCGGCTGGTAGAGAACCACGACATCGACTACATCCGTGCCACGCTCCCCAACGTTGGAGGCATTACGGAGATGATGAAGGTCGCCGCGATGTGCGAGACGCACGCGGTCGGCATCGTCCCGCACTTCACCGGGCCCATCGCCACGGCGGCTCTGGTGAACTGCCTGTCCACGTTCTCCGGGCCGGTTCTGTTCGAGTTCAACTACGCGGGCCGCACTATCCCGCACCTGCCGGAATTCGTGGATTTCAAGGATGGCAAGCTCTATACAAACGACAGGCCGGGTCTTGGCGTCACGCTGGATGTGAAGCAGTTGAAGCTGATCAGCGAAGTGACAAAGCCGGCCGGCAGGACATGGTTCTATCTGCGTCCTGACGGATCGATCACTCACTGGTAGACCGGAGACACTCGTGCTGATACGAATCTTCGCGCTGGGCGCGGGCCTGGCCACGGGTCCAGCTCCTCAATTCCGCGAGCACATCATCGCGGAGGACCTGAAAGGCGGCTACCAGGTGGTGGCGGCGGACCTCAACGGAGACCGCCGCCCCGACCTCATCGCGCTCGCCAGCAACCTCAGCGAACTGATCTGGTTCGAAAACCAAGGCTGGCAGCGCCACGTAATCGCCCGGGGGATCTCGAGTCCGATCAACCTCGACCTCGTCCATCCCGGCGGGGGCGCGCCGCCTGTCATGGTGCTCGCCACCGCATTCTCGATGGACCCCGCCAAGAGCATCGGCATCGTGCATGTGCTTCAGCCCGGCAAGGATATTACCCAGCCATGGGACATCCGGGAGATTGATCGCCTGCCTACGTCTCACCGCATACGTTTCGCCGACATCGATGGCTCCGGCCGGAAGGTGGCGGTGAACGCGCCTCTGGCTGGGGCGCTCTCGGCTGCGCCGGATTACAGGGACCGTGTGCCTCTGGTCTTCTACCGTCCGGGCGAGTGGAAGCGGGAGACAATCTCGAATGACGCGGATGGTGTGCTGCACGGCATCGCCATCAACGACTGGGACAACGACAAGCGCGAGGAGGTCTTGACGGCGAGCTACCTGGGAATTCAGGTTCTGAAACTTGGCCGTGACGGGCGCTGGAGGCGGACTCCCATCGCCGCGGGCGATCCCGCGCCCTGGCCCAAAGGCGGATCGAGCGACATCGCCGTGGGCCGGATGGGAAAGGGCCGCTTTTTGTGCGCGCTCGAGCCATGGCACGGCAACCAGGTGGTGGTCTATCGCGAGGAGGCAGGAAAGTGGGAACGCATCGTCATCGACAACAGCCTTGACGGGGCGCACGCCCTGGTCGCCGCCGACCTGAACACGGACGGCGTGGACGAAATCGTAGCCGGCTTCCGGGGCAAGGGCGGACGGACGTACATCTATACCGTGGACAATCCTGACGCCGGCAAGTGGTCCCGCCGGCTGCTGGACGAGCGTATGCCCGCCGCCGCATGCGCTGCGGCCGACCTCAATGGGGACAACCGACTGGACCTCGCCTGCATCGGCGCTTCCAGCTTGAAGTGGTACGAGAACCTGGGCCGCTGACGTGACCGCAGGGTCCCGCCGGGGCCGGATTTCGTACAATCTAAGCTTGCCGGAACCTCTGGTGACCGTGGTGATTCCGACGCTTGCGGCGGGCGAGGCGCTGGCCGAGTGCCTGCGGTCCCTGGAAGGGCAGACATTTCGGGATTTCGAAGTGATCGTCGTCGACAACAGCGGAGAGGGACTGGCGCGAGGCAGCCCGGCCAGGGTCATCGAGAACCCGCGCAACCTCGGCTTTGGAGCGGCCGTGAACCAAGGGATGCGAGCTTCCCGCGCGCCCTACCTGGCGACTCTGAACGACGATGCCGCCGCCCGGCCCGGCTGGCTGGAGGCTTTGGTTCACGCAATCCAGCCGCGGCCGGATGCCGGCATGTGCGCTTCCAAGGTGCTACTGGCCGAACTCGGCGTTCTTGATTCGGCGGGCATGCTGATGTGCGCGGACGGCAGTAGCAGGCAGCGCGGCCACGGCCGGCCACCCTCCGAGTTCTCGACGCCGGAGGAGGTTCTCTTTCCCAGCGGCTCGGCCGCGCTCTACCGGCGCGCCATGCTGGAGGAGATCGGCGGCTTCGACGAGGACTTCTTCCTGTATTCGGAGGACACAGATCTGGGACTGCGCGCGCGCTGGGCGGGGTGGCGGTGCCTCTACGCGCCGGACGCCATCGTCGATCACCGCTATTCCCATTCAGCGGGGCGCGCCTCGCCCCTGAAAGCATACTACGTCGAGAGAAACCGGCTGTTCCTGGTGGTGAAGAACTTCCCCGCCCCGGACTTGCTGGAGGCGCCCTGGTTCACCCTGGCGCGCTACTGGTGGCATTTGATTTCCATGCGGGCCGGATATGGCACCGCTGGCGAATTCCGCGCCGGCGGCGGAAGCGCGTGGAAGCTCGTGTGCATCGTCGTGCGGGCGCACCTGGCCCTGGCAGCGGCGCTGGGCAGCCTCTGGAGAAAGCGCCTCCTCATCCGCCGCGCCGCCAAGGTCGATGCGGCCTCGTTCCGCCGGCTGCTGAAGCAGCACTCCCTCAGCCCCAGAGAGGTAGCCGCCCTGTGACACCTGCCGCCGAGTACGGTTCGCTGCTCATCATTGTGCCCGCGTTCAACGAACAGGCCAGCATTGCCAGCATTCTGCGGGAGACTCAGGAGGCGCTGCCGGGGGTACGTGTTGTCGTTATCGACGACTGTTCGACGGACGCAACCGCCGCGTTGGCCCGGCAGGCAGGCATCGAGGTGCTCTCGCTGCCGCACCACCTCGGCCTCGGAGGCGCCGTGCAGGCGGGCTACAAGCTGGCATACGAACTGGGATATCAGTTCGTTATCAGGATCGACGGCGACGGCCAGCACGACCCTCACGACGTCCCCCTGCTGTTCCGGACGCTCAAGGAATCGCGTTGCCAGATGGTCATCGGCTCCCGGTTTCTGGAGGAGGACTCCCGGCACACCAGTTTCATGCGGAAACTGGGCGTGCGCTTTTTCCGGGCGGTGCTGCGCCCGATCCTGGGCAAGGCCGTGCGCGATCCTACTTCGGGTTTCGTAGGAGTGAACCGGGAAGCCTTGCAGGTCTTCAGCCGGAGCTTCCCGCTCGAGTATCCGGAGATCGAAGCACTGGTGGTGCTGCAACGGCGGGCATTCCGCTTTGTTGAAGTTCCGGTCCAGATGCGGAGGCGGCTGGGGGGCAGAAGCTCCATTACGACCGTCAAATCCGTCTACTACATTCTGCACGTGCTGCTCGGCGTTCTGGTGAATATCCTGAAGTTCGAACGCCACCGCTGGAGGAGATAACGATGGATCGCCTCTTGAACGTCATGACCGTGCTCAGCGTGGTGCTGATCCTGTTCGTGCTTCGCAGCGTGCGGGGCAGCCACATCCGCGTGGAGTACAGCGTGAGCTGGCTGGGCGCTTCGCTGACATTGCTGCTGCTTTCACGCTCCCGGCGGGCGCTGGAATGGATTGGAAGCCTGCTCGGAATCTCCGACGCGCCCCTGGCGCTCCTGTTCATCATCGGCTGCCTGTTTCTGATCGTGTTCTACCGGTTTTCGATCGTCATTTCGGATCTCAAGGACGCCAACATCTCGCTGGCGCAGAGAGTGGCCATCCTGGAGTTCCATCTGCGTTCCACAAATGAAAAGCAACAAACCAGCTCGGCCATCTGAGAAGGCGGCGCCGGCCCCGCTACGCACCCTGGCCTGGTGGCACGTCGCACTCGGCGGCGGCGCCGCCCTCGGTGCGGTGCTGCTCGTGTACCAGCCGGCGCTCAACGGCCCCTTCGTTTTCGACGACCAGTATCTGCCGTTCTTCTCTCCTCGCTACGCGGAACAGTCGCTGATCATGGCAACCAAAGGGGTGCGGCCCTTCCTCATGTTCAGTTTCTGGGTGAACAACCGCCTGGCGGGAATCGAGCCGTTTACCTACCACCTGTGGAACGTCCTCCTCCACTTCGCCAATTCGCTCCTGGTATTCTTCATCACCCGCCGGTTGCTCGCCTTGGCCGGCTCGCAAAGCCTCGCGCGCGAGTGGATGGCGGCTCTTGCCGGAGCTGTATTCCTGCTGCACCCGGTGCAGACCGAATCCGTGGCCTACGTGGCCAGCCGCTCCGAGAGTTTGAGCGCGTTGTTTTTCTATTCGGCTTTCACGGTGTTCCTCTATCGCAAGTCCGAGGCAATTTCCTGGCCTGCCGGCGCCGCGGTGATTCTGCTGTACGGCGCCGCGGTCTCGACCAAGGAGCACACCATCACGCTGCCCGCGGTCCTGCTGCTGACCGATTACTTTTGGAATCCCGGCTTCTCGCTCAAGGGGATCCGCCGCAACTGGAGGCTTTATGCGCCTCTCGCCGTGGCAGCGGTCGCGGGCATCGCCTTGGTCTACCGGCTGGTCAGGGGTTCGGTCTCGGCCGGTTTCAGCGTCGAGGGGCTTCCCTGGTACGACTACTTTTACACCCAGTGCCGCGCGATGTGGGTGTACTTCCGGCTGTTTCTGTGGCCCTCGGGGCAGAATGTGGACTACGCGTATCCTTACTCCAGGAGCATCCTGGACCACGGCGCCGTTTTCGGGCTGGCCGGCCTCACGCTGCTGTTGGCCGCAGCCATCTACTTCCGGAAGCGCTATCCCCTGGCAGCCTACGGCTTCGTCGCGGCGCTGATTCTGTTCTCGCCGACGTCGTCCGTCATCCCCATTCAGGATGCAGTCACCGAAAGGCGGCTCTATCTGCCCATGTTGGGCCTCATCCTGATGGCGGTCGAATTCCTGCGCCGATGGAAAGCCAGGCGCGCGGTGGTGGTGGGAAGCCTGGGGTGCGTGCTCGTCGGGCTCGCGATTGCCTGCAACCTGCGTACGCGGGTGTGGGCCAGCGACGTGCTCCTGTGGGAGGACTCCGTCGCCAAGTCGCCGCACAACAGCCGCGCGCACTTCCACCTGGCGGTGGCCTACAGCCAGCAGGGACGCTGCGAGGAGGCGTCGAACCGCTTCGAGATCGCCGACCGGTTGGGCAAGCCGGACTATCGCCTGTTCGTCGACTGGGCGCTGGCCGAAGACTGCGCCGGCAGGTCCGACCGGGCTATCGACAAACTGAAGCGGGCCGCTGCGATCCAGCCGTCGGCCTATCCCTATTCCCTCCTGGGGATGATCTATGGCAAGCAGAAGCGCTACCAGGAGGCGCTGGCGGCTCTGGAGACCGCCGAGAAACTCGACCCGCGCGAGAACATGACGCACTTCTACCGGGGCAACATCTATGCGGCCAAGGGAGACGTGGTGAAGGCCGCGCAGGAATACCGGCGGGCCATCGAGCTGAATCCGGACAACGAAGCGGCGCGGCGCGGGTTGGCCCGCGTCGAAGCGGGCGGCGGACAGCGTTGAGAGTATTCCCGTGCGCATCGGCGTCAACGCGCTTTACCTGATCCCCGGCGGCGTCGGCGGAACCGAGATCTACCTGCGTTGCCTGCTCAGCGCGCTGGCCGAAATCGATGGGCAGAACCAGTACTTAGTCTTCACGAACCGGGAGACGGACCCGAGCATCGCCCCGCGTCGGTCGAACTTCACGGTGGCCCCGCAGCCGGTCCGCGCCGTCTGCCGCCCCTGGAGAATCCTGTGGGAGCAGACGGGGTTGCCTCTGGCGGCGCGCAGCCTGCGCGTGGATGTGCTGTTCAATCCCGGATTCACCTCGCCGGTCCTGTGCCCGGTCCCAGCGGTCACGGTTTTCCACGACCTGCAGCATAAACGTCACCCGCAGAACTTCCGCTGGTTCGACCTGCCCTTCTGGCGGCTCCTGCTATGGGCTGCCGCCCACCGCTCGCGGTCGCTGGTGGCGGTTTCCGAGGCGACGCGGGCGGATCTGCTGCGGTACTACCGTATCCCGGACGCCAAGATACGGGTCGTGCCGCATGGCGTGGAGGAACAGTTCTTCCAGATCGGGGAACGCCGCCGGCAAGTCCAGCCGGAACCGTACCTGCTGGCCGTTTCCACTCTTCATCCCCACAAGAATCTGGACCGGCTGGTGCGGGTCTTCGCCCGGTTCAGGCAGAGCCAGCCGGGCTTCCGCCTGGTGATCGCTGGCATGCGCGGATTCTACACGGTGGAACTTGAGCGCCTGATTGCGGCCCTCGGCCTCGGGGAGGTGGTTCGCCTCACCGGCTGGCTCCCGCGCGAGGAACTGGCGGACCTCTACCTGCGCGCCTGGGCTTACGTCAATCCCACTCTCTTTGAGGGCTTCGGGATGCCCGTGTTGGAGGCGCTGGCCGCGGGCGTTCCCACCGCCTGTTCCTCCATCGAGCCCTTGCGGAGCGTGGCCGGAGACGCGGCCCTTCTGTTTGACCCGCTAAGCGACGACACTCTGCTCGACGCCATGGTCCGGATCGCCGCCGACGAACTCCTGCGACGGCGCCTGGCCGAAGCCGGCCCCCGCCGCGCTGCCGCCTTCACCTGGCGCAAAACCGCCGAGGCGACGCTGGCGGTGCTGAGTGAAGCCGCGACAGGGGATCTGAGAAGATAGTCTTTACGGTCAATATGGATCCGTGGACCCCCAGTTCGTGGCGCGCCAAGCCCGCCCTCCAGCAACCCGTCTATCCTTCTCCCGATGAGCTGGCAGCAGTGCTCACTGACCTAACCAGGATGCCGCCGCTCGTGACTCCCTGGGAGATCGACACGCTAAGGACCCAGTTGGCCGAAGCTGCGGCCGGGCGCCGTTTCCTGCTCGAAGGCGGCGATTGCGCCGAGCGCTTCACCGACTGCGACGCAGGCATCATCACCGACAAGCTCAAGGTCCTGTTGCAGATGAGCCTGGTGCTGATTCACGGCAGCAAGCGACCCGTCATCCGCGTGGGCCGCTTTGCGGGCCAGTATGCCAAGCCTCGGAGCGAAGATTTCGAGACTCGCGGCGGCGTGACTCTGCCCAGCTATCGCGGTGATCTGATCAACAGCCCCGGCTTCAGTGTTGAAGAGCGCACCCCCAATCCCCAACTGTTGCTCCGGGGCCATAGCCGGGCGGCCCTGACCCTGAACTTCATCCGCGCCCTGGTGAAAGGCGGCTTCGCCGACCTGCACCACCCCGAGTATTGGGACCTGGAATGGGCGCGCCAGTCGCCCCTGGAGCCCGAGTATCACCGAGTCGTCGCCCGGATCGGCGAGTCCCTCTTGTTTCTCGAGAACGTCCTGGGCCTGCGCGGGGGCGAGATCGAGCGCGTGGATTTCTTCACCGCTCACGAAGGGCTGCATCTGGCCTACGAAGAAGCGCAGACGCGGCTCGATCAGCGCAGCGGCCGCTGGTACGACCTCTCCACCCATTTCCCGTGGATCGGGATGCGCACAGCCGATCCCGACGGCGCGCACGTCGAGTATTTCCGCGGCATCTCGAATCCCATTGCCCTGAAGGTCGGCCCGGCGATGACGCCGGCCACGCTGCTGCGACTGCTGGATCTTCTCGATCCGGACAACCAGCCTGGCAGGCTGACCCTGGTCCACCGCCTTGGGGCCTGCCGGATCGCCGAATGCCTTCCGCCGCTCATACGAGCGGTCCGGGACACGGGGCGCACCGTTCTGTGGTGTTCGGATCCGATGCACGGCAACACCCGGCTGACCGGAAATGGCGTAAAGACGCGCCGCTTCGACGAAATCTTGAGCGAGATGGAGCAATCGTTTGACATTCACGCCGCCGCCGGGAGCCGCCTGGGCGGTGTTCATATCGAGTTCACGGGCGAAGACGTAACCGAGTGCATCGGTGGAGCACGGGGGCTCGCAGAGGCCGACTTGGGAAGGCACTACACATCGGAAGTCGACCCGCGCCTCAACGGGGAGCAGGCGCTTGAGATCGCCATGCTCATCGCCCGCAAGATGTCCGCTGACGGCGTGTGAAAGGAGCGCTGCCTTGGATCAAGCGCTGAGACTTTGGGGTGACATCCTGCGCATCCGCTCGGAAGCGCCGCTGGTTCACAACATCACCAACTATGTGGTCATGAACACGACCGCGAACGCCCTGCTTGCCCTGGGCGCGTCGCCCGTCATGGCACATGCCGTGGAGGAGGTGGAGGAGATGACCGGCATCGCCAGGGCGTTGGTGCTCAACATCGGCACCTTGAGCGAGCGTTGGATTGACGCCATGGTCAAGGCCGGGCGCAGGGCCGGCCAGAAGGGCATACCAGTTGTGCTCGACCCCGTCGGAGCAGGCGCCACCCAGTTCCGGACGGCAGCCGCGCATACGCTCTTGCGCGAGGCCCGTCCGGCAATCATTCGAGGGAACGCTTCCGAGATGCGCGCTGTCCTGTTCGCCGAGGATGCCACCAAGGGCGTGGACAGCACTCATTCCTCCGAGGAGGCGCTGGACGCCGCGCGCATCCTCGCGGAACATTGCGGCTGCGTGGTGAGCGTGAGCGGCGCGGTGGACCTCGTCGTCGGCAGCTACTCGTCGATTCGGATTTCCAATGGCCATCCCATGATGCCGCGTGTTACCGGTTTGGGTTGCACCGCCACGGCTTTGACCGGCGCCTTCGCCGCCGTCAACCCTGACCCTCTACGGGCCGCGGCGCACGCCATGGCCACGCTCGGGATCGCCGGTGAAATGGCGGCTGAGCGCGCCGAAGGCCCCGGCAGTCTCCAGATGCACCTGCTAGATGCTCTGTACCGCATCGAGGAGTCCGACATCCGGCAGCGCCTCAGGATGGAGGAGGCTTGATTGAAGCCCGTTCCGGACTGGCGGCTGTACCTGGTGACGGATCGCACGCTGGCTCACCCCCGGCCCCTGGAAGAGGTGGTCGAGGCCGCCGTACGGGGCGGCGTGACTGCCGTGCAACTCCGGGAGAAGCAGTGCGGGACCCGGCAGTTCGTTGCCGTTGCCAAGTCGTTGAGAGCCATCCTGCCTGCCGGGGTGCCTCTCATCATCAACGACCGCGTGGATGTTGCGCTCGCCGCGGGCGCCGATGGGGTTCATCTGGGCCAATCCGACATGGACTACCACGACGCGCGCCGCCTGGTGGGACCGGACCGCTTCGTTGGCCTGTCGGTTGAGACCATGGAGCAGGCCCTGGCGGCGGAGCAGTTGGACGCCGACTATCTGGGGGTCAGCCCGATCTTCCCCACCCCAACGAAGACCGACACCGGCAGCGCCTGGGGAATCGAAGGGCTGCGCCTGTTGCGGGCTCATTCGAGACGCAAGCTCATTGCCATCGGCGGGATCAACGAACGCAACGCCGGCGAAGTGATCGCCGCCGGCGCGGACGGCATCGCCGTGGTCTCGGCCATCTGCGCCGCGCCCGACCCGGAGTTCGCCGCGCGCAAGTTACGGCGGATTGTTGACCGGCGCGGCCCGAGCTAGGCCTCCGGCCGGATGTTCTGATTCACGCGGAAGAAGTTGGCCGGATCGTACGTCTTCTTGATCGCCGCCAGGCGCTTGTAATTCTTCCCGTAGGTGGCCTTCACGCGATCCTGACCCTCGTCCATCATGAAGTTCACGTACGCGCCACCCGCCGAGTGCGGATGCAGCGCCTCCCAGTAGCTCCGCGCCCACGACGTGATCTTCTCCTTGTTCGCAGGATCAGGATCCACGCCGACAATCACTCCGGCCCACTTCGAGTCTCTGAACTGAAAGGCCGTGTCTCCGCTGCCGACCCGCGACACCGCGCCGTCGATGGGATAGAGATGGGCCGTGGAGTGCATCGTGGGGAGCCTGGAACCGTGTTCGGCGTGAAGGTCGATTGCCTTGGAGTTGAACTCCTTGAAGACGTCCGCCTTCCAGTACCACTGCAAGCCCGGGGGGTAGAGACCGTCGAACAGGCTCTGGAGCACGGGAAAGGGCATCGGCCCCACGTGATCGAATGCCGGCTTTCCGAACTGCCGCATGGGTTGGAGAGCCTTGTCGGTCTGCTCAGGTGGGAGCGTCGAGCACCAGACGACCCCGCACATCTTCTTCAGATGAAGCTCCTTTGGGAACATGGGAGCGGGAGGCACGGTGAGGAAAGCGAAGAAACCGTTGATCTCCTCCGGCGCGGCCGTGATGAACTGGCTGTAGAAGCGGAGGACATCCGGCGCCTGATCGATGGGCCAAAACGTCGGACCCGCCTGGACTATCTTGACCGGGTGCAGTTGGAACAGGAACGAGGTCACGACGCCGAAGTTGCCTCCGCCGCCCCGCACGGCCCAATAGAGGTCCGCATGTTCGCTGGCATTCGCCGCCACGAACGTCCCGTCGGCCAGCACCATGTCCACGGCCAGGAGGTTGTCGATGGTCAGCCCGTACCTTCGGGTCAGGTGACCGATCCCGCCGCCGAGGGTCAGGCCGCCGACGCCGGTGGTGGAAATCGTGCCCGCCGGTGTGGTCAGGCCAAAGGCGTGGCCGGCATGGTCCACGTCATTCCAGGTGCAGCCGCCCTCCACCCGCATGGTGCGGGCGGCGGGATCAACGTGGGTGCTCCTCATCCGGCTGAGGTCGATCACGAGCCCGCCGTCGCAGACGGCCAGGCCGGCGCCGTTGTGGCCGCCGCCGCGCACGGCCACCAGCATGTTGGCGTTGCGTGCGAAAAGCACGGCTTGAATCACGTCGGCGACGTCCGCGCATCTGACAATCATCCGGGGCCGCTTGTCGATCATCGCGTTGTAGACCTTTCGAGCCGATTCATAGGCGGCGTCCTGGGGCTGGATGAGTTCTCCCCGGAGCCGCACACGTAGTTCGTCCGCAGATTGTGCAGCCATAGTTGTCTCCTCTGAGTGGTGTTGGCACTTCCCAGTTGGCTTCAGTATAAAGGAAGGCCGGCGAGCCGGCTGCGAAATCAGGCGGAAGCAGCGCGAATTTTACTTGCGACAGCCCGTATGAATTCCGGTGTGGTGCCGCAGCAGCCCCCGACGAACATCGCCCCTGCTTCCACCAGCGCCGGAACGTACGAGGCGAACTCCTCGGGACTGATCCGGTAAACCGTGCGCCCGTCCACCAGTTCCGGGAGCCCGGCGTTGGGCTTCATCCAAAGCGGCAGGCTGGTAACAGCGCGCAGGCGGCGGCAGATCGAAACGTAGCCTGGAATGCCCTGCCCGCAGTTGGCGCCTATCACATCAGCGCCAGCCTCGGTAAGACCCGCGGCCGCCTGCTCGGGCGTGACGCCCATCATGGTGCGATCTCTGTTCCGCCCCGAATCATAAACCATGCACGCCACCACGGGGAGCCCAGTCTTACGGCAGGCCTCAACCGCCACCTTGGCTTCTTCCAGGTCGGCCATGGTCTCCAACACCAGGGCATCCGGGCCCGCGGCAGCCAGAATTCCGGCCTGTTCGTCGAAGACGTCTACCAACTCTTCCCGCGTCACTTCCCCCGTGACTAGCAGCCGGCCCGTCGGGCCGAGCGAAGCGAAGACTAGCGCCCGCCCCGCCGCAGCCCGCCGTGAGATCTCCACTCCGGCCCGATTCAGCTCTACGATTCGATCAGCAAGGCCATGCTTTTTCAAAGTAATACGGTTGCAGCTAAATGTATTGGTTAATATGGTCTGGCTGCCCGCTTCCACATAGGCGCTGGGCACCGCCTCCACGCGCTCCGGGTGCGTGAGGTTCCAGGCGTCTCCGAGTTCTCCCGGAGCTAGCCCGGAAGCCAGGAACAAGCTCCCCCACGCCCCATCGGTCAGGATGGGAGCGTCCTTTTTCAACCGCTCAATCAGTTCGTTCATTTCCCCACCAGCCGCCTGGCCAGTTGGACGGCAACCGTAGCGTTGGGGCCATAGCCGTCGGCTCCGATCTCGTCCGCGTACTGCTGCGTGACGGGCGCACCGCCGACCAGGACTTTTACCCGGTCGCGAACTCCCACCCTGGCCAGTGTCTCGATCGTCTGTTTCATGGAGGGCATGGTCACCGTGAGCAGCGCCGAGAGGCACAGAATATCGGCGCCGCGTTCGACGACCGCGCCAGTGAACTTTTCCGGCGGCACGTCCGTTCCAAGGTCCACCACTTCAAAGCCGCCGCCTTCGAGCATCGAGGCAACCAGGTTCTTGCCGATATCGTGCAGGTCCCCCTTGACGGTTCCGATGACGACCCGGCCCGCCGGCTCGGCGCCACTGGCCACCAGCAGCGGCCGGATCAGTTCCAGGGAGCCTTTCATGGCGCGCGCCGAGAGAAGCAGCTCGGGCACGAAATACTCCTCGCACTCGAAGCGCCTGCCCACCTCATCCATGGCGGGCACCATGCGGCCGGTGACCAGGTCCAACGGGTCGGCGCCCGCGGCCAGGGCCTCCTTGGTGGCGGCTACGGCGCCCTTCAGATCGCCATTCAGGATCGCGTTGTGGAGTGCGTTCGAGTCGGCCATATGAATTCTTCCATCGTATCAGAAGGCGGCTGAGCGATCCGCGCTATGATGCTACTCTCATAGGGATGTGGGAGAGTTTCTTCCGATCGGCCCTCAGCAGAAGGGAGTTCCTCGCGACGGCGGAGTTGGTGCTCGGCCGCGACCATGCCGTCACTGAGGCGGAGACCTTCATCCGCGATGCTGCTGAAGACCCCTTCGGGGCCCGCATAGTCAGCATCACGGACCTCCCCGGCGGCAACCCGGCACTGCCCCCCGAAGCGTTCGCCGGCGAGATCCGACGGCGGGGTCTCACCCCCATCGCCCACCTCACGGGGAAAGACGGCAACCGTTCGTTCCTGGAAGGCCGCCTGCACGCCTTGGCACGGGCCGAAGTCGATTGCGTCCTTGCGTTGACCGGAGATGCGCAGAAAGAGGGCTTTGCAGGGAAGGCGAAGCCGGTGCATGACCTGGATTCGGTGCTGGTCCTCCGGTTGATCGAGGCTATGCGCGCGGGCCTTGGCTACACTCTGGGATCGCGAACCATACGGACGACGCCGTTCGATTTCTTTGCGGGCGCCGTAGTGAACCCCTTCAAGGTGCGCGAGCCGGACCTGATGATGCAGCTTTACAAGATGGAGCTCAAGATCGCGGCGGGAGCTCAGTTCCTCATTACCCAGTTGGGATTCAACCTTCGCAAGTTGTCCGAGCTTCGCCAGTACATGATCCGCGAGGGGCTGGATCACGTGCCGGTGCTGGCCAATGTGTACGTCCCCACCGCCACCATCGCCCGCATGATGCAGTCGGGGGAACTGGCCGGGTGTGTGGTCTCCGACGAGTTCATCCGCAGGCTGGAGAAGGAGAAGAAGCCTCAACGCCTGGAAAGGGCCGCGCTTATGGTGGCTGCGGCTCGGGACCTGGGCTTCGCAGGAGCGCATATCGGAGGCTTCGGGCTAGCGCATCGCGACTTCCGCTTCATTCTCGACCGCGCGGGAGAAATCGGGGTCGGGTGGCGCGCGCACATGGATGAGCTGGTATTCGAGTACCCGGGCGAGTTCCACCTGTTGCCCCCGGGCCCGGATGGCCTTAGCGATCCTGCCGGCGAGTATCAGGCGGGACGCATCCGGCCCCGCTTGCCCTTTAAACAGCGGCTCAGCAGAGCCGCGCACCGCCTGCTGATTGCGCCGGACTCGGTTGGCGCGCGGTTCCTTGCCCCGCGACTGAACACCGGTCAGCGAGGATTCTGGTCCGCGCTCCTGGCGCCGTCGTCTCTATACAGAAAGGCGACGCTGGGCTGCATGAGCTGCGGCGACTGCATCCAGGACTGCCTGAGCTATGCGGGCTGCTCCATGCGCTGGTGCTATAAGGAGCTGCGCAACGGGCCGTGCGGCGGCTCCCGGACAGACGGCACGTGCGAGGCGCGCCCCGAGCAGCCTTGCATCTGGAATCAGGTTTACGAGGCGACGCTGGCGGCTGGGCAGGATCCAAGACGGTTTGCGGAGGTCATCATGCCTCCCCGCGACTGGAGCTTGGACCGCACTAATGCGCTGGTCAACCGGTTGGCTGGCGCCGACAATCTAGGAAAGAGGCAGGAGACGCATGTACGTCATCGGTGAACTGATCAACAGCACGCGCAAGCGGATACGCGAAGCGGTTCTGGCGAGGGACGCGGGCTACGTTCGGGAAGTGGCAGTGAAGCAGAGGGACGCCGGGGCCGACCGGCTGGACGTGAACGGCGGCGTAGCCGGGCAGGAAGCGGAGTGCCTGAAGTGGCTGGTGGGTGTGGTGCAAGAGGCTGTGGACCTGCCGTTGTGCCTGGACAGCTCCGACGCCGAGGCGCTCCGGGCCGCTCTGCCGCTGGTTAAGGGCCAGCCGATGATCAATTCGATCACCGATGAGGACGCTCGGTTCGCGGCGATTCTGCCTTTGCTCAAGGAATACGGCGCGAAGGTGATTGCGCTGTCCATGGGCGCCTCCGGTCCTCCCTCCGGCCTGGAGGACCGCGTGGCGACGGGTTGCCGCCTGGTAGACCGGCTGACCGCCGCGGGGATCGCTCTGGATGACATCTATGTGGACCCGTGCGTCCTGCCGGTGAGCACGGGGCCCGAGCACGGGCGCGCGGTGGCGGACGCCGTGGGCAAGATCATGTCGCGCTATCCTGGGGTGCACACCAGCGTGGGCCTGAGCAACGTGTCGTTCGGGCTACCGGTGCGGAAGCTGCTGAACGAGACGTTCCTGGTGCTGCTGATGTCGCGGGGCCTGGACGCGGCGATTGTGGACCCATGCGACCGGCAGTTGATGGCCAACCTGTTGGCGGCCGAGGCGCTCCTCGGGCGGGACGAGTACTGCGCGGGCTACCTGAAGGCCTACCGGGCCGGGAAGCTCGAGCCGCCGGCGACGGCCGAGGAAGCGATTCGCCGTTGACACAGATCAACGGCTTCTGGTGTAATGATTCGTAGCAACCCACCACTCCTCAGTAGCTCAATGGTAGAGCATTCGGCTGTTAACCGAAGGGTTGTAGGTTC
>JBHGAV010000073.1:0-19097 GCA_041946685.1 Bryobacteraceae bacterium
GGCGTGCTGACCGTGCCGGCCAGCCTGACCATCAACACCGGCTCCAGCAGCGGAACCTTTAGTGCCACCGCCGGGACGGTGAGCAGTGACCAGACGGCCACGGTGACCGCCAGCTACGGCGGGCAGACCAGAACCGCATCGGTAAGCTTAAACGCAGCCACGGCCTTGAGCGGTCTGTCCTGCACACCGGCCAGCGTGAACGCGCCGGGGACATCGGCATGCGCGGTAACACTCAGTGGCGCCGCACCAGCGGGCGGCTTCGCGGTGACCTTGTCGGACAACAACGTCAACGTGACTCTGCCGGCGAGCGTGACCGTGCCCTCGGGCGCCACCAGCACCCAGTTCACGGCAACGGTGGGATCTGTCTCTTCCGACCAGACCGCCGTGATCACGGCCAGCGGCGGAGGCGCCTCGCAGACCTTCACCCTGAACCTGGTGGCACAGGCGCAGACCAAGGCCCAGTTGTCGGAACTGAGGTGCAAGGATCGCACTCTCGGAGCCGGGCAAGGTACGACTTGCACGGTGACGCTGAGCAAGGTCGTGCCCGATCCGGTACCAGTGAGCCTGTACAGTAGCCAATCGGTGCTCAGCGTGCCTGCCAACGTCGTAATCAGCGCGGGCAGTGGGGAAGCCGTGTTTGTGGTTACCGCAGGCCAGGTTGCCTCTGCTGCAAACGTTACGCTTACTGCCTCTTTGGCCGGCGGCTCCGCACGAGAGACGCTGAAGGTGCTGTCGGTTGCCGCGCCGAGGGTCAAGACCCCGAAGCATGTAGGCGCAAGCGCCACTGCCCCCGTCCGATTCCAGGTTACGGCGGAAGATCCTCAAGGGTTGCCTCTGAATCTCACGTTGACAGGAGTGCCGCCAGGGGCGAGTTACGATCGGGCCACCGGCCAATTTTCCTGGGTACCGATGGTGACTCAGGCGGGCACCTACTCGCTGACGGCCATCGCAACCAACAGTGCGGGTGCGTCCTCCACCGTGGAGACCCAGGTAGTAGTTCTCCGCGAGAGGGCTGCGATCCTTGCCGCCCGAAACACGGCTGATCCCGAGTCCAAGGACTTCTGCAGTCCAGGCGGTTGGGTCAGCTTGTTTGGCGTCGCATTCAGCACACTGGACCCCATTGTGGCCGACGGAGTTCCTCTGCCGACGAGCCTCGGAGACGTGGAGGTCAAGGTGAACGGCTGGCCGGTTCCCCACCTGCTCGTTTCTGAGTCGCAGATTAACTTCCAGTGTCCGCACCTGGTGGAACCCGGCTCGCCGGCCGTGGGGATGGGTCTGCTGCTCGCCGACTCGGGCATTGAGGTGACCGTCAAGGCAGAGACGGGTATCACCACCGCTCCATTCTCGGGCACCATGCAGGAGGCAACACCCGGTCTGTTCACGCTGGACGGCTCCGGGAAGGGTCAGGGAGCAGTACTGATCGCCAGCTCTTCTGAAATCGCCATGCCAAGAACAGCGGGCATTCCGAGCCGGCCGGTGCGCAGGGGAATGGACCCACCGGAGTTCCTCTCCATCTATGCGAACGGGCTAGGCCCGGCGCAGGAGGACGTCCCGGTCGGGTCACCTGCACCGCTGGACCACGTGATTCGGCTGAAGAACGCGGTCCGGGTGTTCCTTGGCGACGTCCAGGTGACGCCCGATTTCGCGGGATTGGCGCCCGGGGCGATCGGCCTCTACCAGATCAACGTCCCGATCCCGGCCGAGGTACCTGCCGGACTCGCAGTGCCGCTGCGGGTTGAGGTCGTCGGAAGCGATGGAAAAATCCGCACGTCCAACGTTGTAACGGTTGCCATCGAGTAGCATCCTATGGCGCGTGGCAAGGTCGTGTCAGACCTGCGACGAGCTGGTTCTCGATAGAGAGGTGGGTTTACGCGAACAAGCCTCGTCTTCCTGCTGGCCAGTCTCGCGCAATGCGCTGTGTACGAGGTGGGCCCCGGCCGCTCCTACACGTCAATCGGCGCCGTGCCCTGGGCAACTCTACAACCCGGCGACATCGTCCGGATCCACCACAAACCCGATCCCTACCGTGAGAAGTGGGTGATCTGCCGGCAGGGGACCTCAGGCGCACCCATCACCGTCAGCGGCGTGCCCGGCCCCGCCGGGGAGTTGCCCGTGATCGAGGGCAGCAATGCGGTCACGGCGCCCGGGCTCAACTACTGGAGCGAGTCGCGAGGCATCATCAAGATCGGCGGAGCCAACACGCCGGCCGATACGATGCCGCAGCACATCATCATCGAGGGGTTGGAGGTTCGCGGGGCGCGGTCTTCTTACACGTTCAAGGATGACAGCGGCAGCACAATCGCGTACTCTGGCAACGCGGCGACGATCTTCGTTGAAAAGTGTCAGAACTGCACGATCCGGAATTGCGTCCTCCATGACGCCGGCAACATCCTCTTCGTCGCCTCCTCGGACGAAGCTGCCTCGAGGAATATCCTGATCCAGGGCAACCACATCTACGACGGGGGCCATTTAGGGAGCATTTACGAGCACAACGTCTACACGGCAGCGGTCGGTATCACCTTCGAAGGCAACCGATTGGGAAGACTCTCCGCGGGAGCCGGAGGCAACAATCTCAAGGACAGGTCGGCTGGAACGGTGATCCGTTACAACTGGATCGAAGGAGGGAACCGCCAACTGGATCTTGTGGACGGCGAGGACTCGTCGATCATCCGAAGCGACCCGAGCTACCGGGCAGCGAAGGTCTACGGCAACGTTCTCATCGAATACCCGAACGATGGTAACCGCCAAATGGTGCACTATGGGGGAGACGGCGGGAACGAGGCTGCTTACCGAAAAGGGGTTCTGTATTTCTACAACAACACTCTTGCTTCTCTACGCACCGACCGCACGACGCTGTTTAGAGTGTCTACGAACGACGAGACCGTGGACGCGCGGAACAACATCTTCTACACGAGTGCCGCCGGCTCCACTGTGTCTCTCGCGGATGAAAGCGGCTGGTTTCAGTTGAGCCACAATTGGATCAAGCCCGGATGGGTGTCCAGTTTCGGGACATTCGGCGGGACCGTGAGCAACGACGGGACGATGGTCACGGGCTCCTCGCCGGGATTCGTCGACGAAGCCGGAGAGGACTACCGGCTGAACAGCTCGTCCCAGTGCGTCAACGCGGCAGGAGGGCTAAACCCAGCGGTCCTGCCGGCGCACAGCGTCGCACTTGAGTACGTCAAGCACCTTGGGCTCGCAACCCGGCACAGCGACGGCCTTGCTGACATTGGAGCATTCGAGTTTCAGCCAGCCGCCAGTGTCGCGCTCGATAGCGAAGAATGGGATTTCCTGGCGCTGCTCAACAACTACCGTGCGCAGAACGGGGCTGGCCCTTTGCAGGTTTCCGCCACTCTCCAGCAAGCGTCCGAGTGGATGAGCAACGACATGGCGAGCAAGAACTACGTAAGCCACACCGACAGCCTCGGCCGCAGCGCAGGGCAACGGCTCGCCGCGTTCGGCTACTCCTACAGCCCGTGGGGTGAGAACATCGCCGCCGGAAACGGTAGCGCGCAGAACACGCTGAATCAGTGGGCCAACGCTTGCGATCCGGACCAGTACGGCCAGTGCACATATGCTCACCGCCAGAACATGCTGAATCCGGCCTTCCGGGCGATCGGTATCGGCCGGGCATACGGAGCCGGTTCGACGTACGGCTGGTATTGGACAACTGACTTCGGCGGCATCGTGGACCAACCAGTCGACCCGCCTGCGGAAAGCGCATGCGATCTCAGCCAGGACGGAACGGTTAATGTGGTCGATGTTCAACGGGCAGTCAATATGGCCTTGGGCTTGACGCCATGCACCGCCAACATCAATGGAGATGGCGTGTGCAACGTTGTCACAGTGCAAAGGGTCGTCAATGGCAGCCTCGGCGGCGGGTGCTTGGTAGATCCATAACGGGAGCGTTCCGCCCTCGACTACGGAAAAATCCGCTACATTGAAGACGGAGGAATGGCCGAGCGGTCGAAGGCGGCGGTCTTGAAAACCGTTAGGGTCGGAAGGCCCTCGGGGGTTCGAATCCCTCTTCCTCCGCCACTTTCCTCCTAAGGGCCCGCAAGAGAACGACATGCTAGAAAAGCTGCGAGAAGAAGTGCTGGAGGCGAACCTGGAACTGGTTCGCCAGAACCTGGTGATTTACACGTTTGGGAATGCTAGCGGCATCAGCCGCGAAGAGGGCCTGGTCGTCATCAAGCCGAGCGGGGTGGACTACGCCAAGATGAAGCCCGAGCACCTGGTCATCCTCGACCTGGACGGCAAGAGGGTGGAAGGGGAACTGAACCCGTCGTCAGACCTGGCGACGCACCTGGCGCTGTACAAGGCGTTCCCTACGATTGGGGGAGTGGTGCACACGCACTCGACGCACGCGACGGCGTGGGCGCAGGCGAGGCGGGAGATCCCCTGCCTGGGGACGACGCACGCCGACTACTTCCGGGGGGCGGTGCCGGTGACCGCAGAGCTGACGGCGGACGAGATCCGGAAGGACTACGAGTGGAACACGGGACTGGCGATCCAGCGGAGGTTCGCCCAAATGGACCCGGGGGAGATGCCGGCGGTGCTGGTGGCGGGGCACGGGCCGTTCACGTGGGGGAAGTCGGCGGCAGACGCGGCGCACAACGCGGTGATCCTGGAAGAACTGGCGCGGATGGCGGCGATCAGCTTGTCGATCCGCCCGGACGCGCCGCCCCTGGCCGACGTGCTCCGGGACAAGCACTTCTTCCGGAAGCACGGGGCGGCGGCGACGTACGGACAGAGGTAAGCAGGAGGCACATGGCATGACGCGGAGAGAGTTCGTGGCGGCGACGACGGCCGCACCGCTCGTTGCGGGACTGGCGGCGGAAGACGACGCTGTAGCGCGGTTCGACCGGCCGATGCGGTGGGCCCAACTGGCGCTGGTGGAGGACGATCCCGCCAAGTACGACGTCCAATTCTGGCTGGACTACTTCAAGCGTGTCCACGCGGACGGGGCGTGCCTGAGCGCCGGAGGCTGCGTGGCTTTCTACCCCACCAAGATCCCGTTTCACCACCGCAGCGCATGGCTGGGGGACCGGGACGCCTTCGGGGAACTGTTCGAGGGCTGCCGCAAGATGGGGATGGTAGTGCTGGCGCGAACCGATCCGCACGCCACCTACGACGACGCGGCCGAGGCGCACCCGGACTGGATCGCGGTGGACGCCAAGGGGCAGAAGCGGCGGCACTGGGCCTCGCCCGAGATGTGGGTAACGTGCGCGCTGGGACCCTACAACTTCGAGTTCATGACCGAGGTCACACAGGAGATCGCGTCGATGTACAAGGTGGACGGGATCTTCTCGAACCGCTGGGCGGGCTCGGGGATGTGCTACTGCCAGCATTGCCGGGCGAATTTCCGAGCCTATTGCGGGATGGATCTGCCGCTGACCAACGACCGGCAGGACCCGGCGCGGAAGAAGTACGTGATCTGGCGGCAGGAACGGCTGTTCGAGCTGTGGAGGGTGTGGGAGGCGGCGATCCGCAAGGTGAATCCCGGGGCGAGGTTCATCGCCAACGCGGGAGGGGGCGCGTCGAGCGACCTGGACACCAAGATCATGGGCGAGATGGCGCCGGCGCTGGTGGCCGACCGGCAGGCGCGCCGGGGCTTAGCCGCACCTTGGGAGAGCGGCAAGAACGGGAAGGAGTATCGCTCCACCCTGGGGAAGAAGGCCGTCACGGGGATGTTCAGCGTCGGGCTGGAGGAACCCTACCGCTGGAAGGATTCGGTGCAGCACGGTCCTGAACTGCGCCTGTGGGTGGCGGACGCAACGGCCAACGGGATGCGCCCGTGGTTCATCAAGTTTTCGGGGGTGTTGCACGACCGGCGCTGGCTGCCGGTGGTGGAGCAGATGTTCACCCGGTACTGGCAGTGGGAGCGCTACCTGCGGAATGAAGCTCCGCTGGCGCGAGTGGGGATGGTGTTCTCGCAGCAAACCTCCTGGTTCCACGGGGGAGGCCGGGCGGGGGTTGGAGTGGAGGACCACATACGCGGGATGTACCAGGCGCTGATCGAAGCGCGAATCCCGTTTGAGATGGTTCACGACCGGATGCTGGACGCCGAGCACGTCAGCCAGTTCAAGACGCTGCTCCTGCCTAATATCGCGGCGCTGAGCGATGCGCAATGCCAGCAGCTTCGGGAGTACGTGAAGCGGGGCGGGAGCCTCGTAGCGACGCTCGAGACGTCGCTCTACAACGAAGGGGGCGTGCGGCGGCAGGACTTCGGGCTGGCGGACCTGTTCGGGGTTGAGTTCAGGAGCCCGGTCGAGGGGCCGATGCAGAACTCGTACCTGACGCTGGAGCATGGGACCAAGCACCCGATCCTGGCGGGCCTAGGGGATGCGCCGAGGATCATCAACGGCGTGTACCGGGTGGGGGTCGCGGCGCGGGAGAAGTTCCCGAATCCGCCGGTCACGCTGATTCCCTCCTATCCCGACCTGCCGATGGAAAAAGTCTACCCGAGGGTGCCGCACACGGACACGCCGGAGGTGTACTTGCGTGAAATCGGCCCGAGCCGCATCGTGTATTTCCCGTGGGACATCGACAGGGTGCTGTGGGAGGTGATGTGCGTGGACCATGCGAAGCTGCTGGGGAACGCCATCGAGTGGGCGACCAACGAGGAGAAGCCGGCGACGGTGACGGGACCGGGGGTGGTGGACGTGACCGTGTGGAGGCAGAAAGACTCGATGACGGTCCACCTGGTGAACCTGACCAACCCGATGATGATGAAGGGGCCGGCGAGGGAATTGATCCCGGTCGGGGAGCAGCGGGTGCGGGTGCGGCTGCCGGAGGGGAAGAAGGCGAGAAGGGTGCAACTTCTGGCGGCGGGGCGGGCGCCGCGGGTGGTGGAATCGGCGGGGACGGTAACGGTAACGGTGCCGTCGGTGCTGGACCACGAGGTGGTGGCGATCAATCTGTAAACCGTAGCACTAACCGCAGCGTTACGATGGACAGGGTTAGTGTTGTCACGTACTATCGGCAGTATCACCGTCATGAGAACCGATGGCTACCCGTTTGTGGCGGGCGGAGGCAAGGCGGAACCGCTTCACCATCGAACCGGCGCTGAGTTGATTTCGAATCGAGGTGGGCCTAATGAGGCCCTGAAGGGCATGCTAGTGGACAATCTCGCGTTCAATGGCGAGTCCGACGCAAGGCGCTGCGCCCAAGCAGGACGGCCAACAGCCCCAGGCCAAGCATGGCCGCACTCCCAGGTTCGGGTACTGCACCTGTCCCGCTTACATCCAAGGAAACAACCTGCCCGGCAGAGAAGGTCAACCCCGAAAAGTCGACGTAGATGTTGTTCGCATCGAAACTTAGCCTTGACGCGTCGAACAGAGGCACGGTGGCATTGTTGATCGTCACCGAACTGAGCACGACTTCCGCGTCCTGAAAACGAAATCCGTTAAAGGCTGCGGTTGCTGCTGTGCCGCTGGAAAGCGCCGTGATCAGGATATTGGTGTCGGAGAAGTCAATGGAAGCAATTCCGAATAACGGGAGTTCCACGCCGGGTCCGACCACGGAAGCCACGGGACCTCCAGTAATCGTGGAAGTGTCCGGGAACAGCGACCATGTGATGACAGTGGTGTCGTCCAGAAGAGAGGCCTGCATTGGGCTCAACGCGCCAGTCAGGGCGACCAGCAGCACAAGAACGGCTTTCATCCTTGAGAACCCTCCCTGCATACGGAATGGATCACTCCCGCCAGGAGTTCCACAACGCGTTCCTGACCGCTTCACAATTGTACATCCTTAGGCTTGGTCTGGCAACTCCTTCTTCATGGGCACCCTTGCACATACATCCGATCGCTTCCGACAGCCAACTGCCCGTGGTTGCTCGTCCCCGGGACCGCGAAATTGTCCTCCCCAACTGGCTTTCGGTCTCGAACGGCGGCAACCGAACGGCAGGGGTAGTGTGCCGGTAAGGGCTCCTCGCGATTGACGTCTACGTTAGCCATAGCGTTACGATGGGCAGGGTTAGCGCTGCCGGATGCTATCGGCAGTATCAACCGTCACGAGAACCGATGACTTTCCGTTTGTGGTTGGCGGCGGGGTGGGCGCCGCGGGCGGTGGAATCGGCGGGGACGGTAACAGTGCCGTCGGTGCTGGACCACGAGGTGGTGGCAATCGATCTGCAGCTGCGACAAGTACCAAGGGTAATAGTACAGAACTAGGGAGAAAAACGATATTCAGATCTTGTTTTCTGAAAGCCAGCAGTGTAGACTGTCTCCATACTAGGAGGCTGTCGATGCGTAGGGTGTACCTTGTTCCGCTCCTTCTGGCGTGTGTGTGCCTTCCGCTCAGTGCGACAATCATCACATTCGAGGACTTTACATCCGCCGGTGTACCTTCGGGTGATTGGTCGACGAGCATCAGTTCCGGTTACGGCATCTCGATCCCCGGGACCGGCGTCGCCGTCTTCTCCAGGTCAGCGAGCGCGCCGGGCGGCACGGCCAGCCTCACGTACACCCCTATCGTCAGTGGCGATTTCCTGGCGGTCGGCGTGGTAGACAGCTACTCGCTTGTGAATGGCACCTCGATGGTGTTGGAAGCTCATTGGTCGGGGGGGAGTGACCTTTTCACCGCTGCCATCAATCAAGCGGGAGGCGTAGTCCGGCAGATGGCCGGTAACAGCCTGACGGCGGAGTTTCCTTCAGCGCCCTTTTCGTCGCCCAACGCGGTACTCGTTCTCTACCGGACGGGGAACAACATCCGAGCTGGGGTCATGGGCGACTTGCCGGTGAGCGGGGGCGTGCCGGATTTCAGCGGGCTTGTTCCACTCGGCAACTGGACTGGAGACCAGTATCTCGGGGATATGTACCTCTCACTTTCGTTCGGGAGCTTCGGCGCAGCGGGAGATGCATCAGCGAGCGTGGATATTTTCGCCCTTGCAACCCCGCCATACGCCCCTGACATCATCCCTCCGGCGGCAGGAGAGATACCCGAGCCTGCAACGGCTGTCTTGCTGGGTGGAGGAATGGCTGTAATTCTGTTGCTCCGCCGGCGGCGAGCCGCGTAGAGTTTCAAAGTTCTCGGATTCCAAGACGGCTGTGGGGGTGGGGTGCGTCACTACTGACCCGGGGCTGTTGACGGCAACACTAACCACAGCGTTACGATGGGCAGGGTTAACGCTGCCGGACGCTATCGGCAGCATTAACCGTCAGGAGAACCGATGACTATCCGTTTGTGGTTGGCGGCGGGTGTGTGTCTGGCTGCAGCACAGGCGGCGGAGCAGAGCGGTTTCACCATCGAACAGGCCATGGGTGCGCCGTTTGCGAGCGAACTCACGGCGGCGCCGCAGGGGACGCGGCTGGCGTGGGTGTTCAACGAGCAAGGGGCTCGCAACATCTGGCTGGCCGAAGGGCCGGCGTACAAGGCACGGCGGCTGACCGGCTACGCAGCGGATGACGGGCAGGAGCTGTCCGGGCTGCGGTGGACGCCGGACGCAAGGTCCATCGTCTTCGTGCGCGGAGGCGCGGTGGGGCGCGAGGGCAACTATCCCAATCCGCTGAGCAGGCCGGAAGGGGCCGAGCAGGCCATTTGGGTCGTGGCGGCGGCGGGAGGCGTACCGCGGCGGCTGGACGAGGGGTCGTCGCCCGCCGTTTCGCCCAAGGGGGACCAGGTCGCGTACGTGAAGAAGGGGCAGATCTGGACGGCGCAACTGGCGGGGCCGCCCAAGCCCGCGCAGTTGTTCAAGGCGCGGGGGAACTGCGGCTCGCCAACGTGGAACCCCGCGGGGACGGCGCTGGCCTTCGTGAGCGCCAGGGACGACCACAGCTTCATAGGTGTGTACAACTTCACGGCAGGGACGCTCAGGTACCTGGACCCGAGCGTGGACCGGGACAGCGATCCGGCCTGGTCGGCGGACGGGACGCGGATTGCGTTCCTGCGTATTCCTAACGCGCGGGTGCTGGCGCTGTTCGGACCGAAGCGGAGCGCGGAGCCGTGGTCAATCCGGGTGGCGGAGGCGGAAAGCGGCGCAGGACGCGAGGTCTGGAGGACGAAAGAAGGCCGCGGGAGCGTGTTTCGGGGCATAACGGCTGAAAATCAACTGCTTTGGGCCTCGGGCGACAGGATCGTGTTTCCGTGGGAGGGCGACGGTTGGACGCACCTGTACTCGGCCCCGGCGGCTGGGGGCGAAGCCGTGCTGCTGACTCCGGGAGCGCACGAGGTGGAGCATGCCACAGTCACAACGGACGGAAGACAGGTGTTGTACTCCTCCAACCTGGGCGATCCGGAACGGCGGCACATCTGGAGGGTAGCGGCGGCGGGAGGAACGCCGGAGAGATTGACCGCGGGCGGCGGAATCGAGTGGTCGCCGGTGGGGGTGGGCACCAGCGTGGCGTTTCTGCGCTCGGACGCGCGGCAGCCGGGGCGACCGTTCGTGCTGGTGGAGGGGAAGCCCAGGGACATTGCGCCGGAGGTTGTGCCGAAGGATTTCCCTGCGGAGAGGCTGGCGGAGCCGCAGCCCGTAAGTTTCAAGGCCGCCGACGGGATGGAGATCCGCGGCCAGATCTTCCTGCCGCACGGGGGAGAGAAGGGGGAACGGAGGCCTGCGGTTGTCTTCCTCCACGGCGGCTCACGGCGGCAGATGCTGCTGGGGTGGCACGGCATGGACTACTACCACAACACTTACGCGTTCAATCAGTACATGGCGAGCCGGGGCTACGTGGTGTTGTCGGTGAACTACCGGAGCGGCACGGGATACGGGATGGAGTTCCGCGAGGCTCTCAGCTACGGCGCGACGGGGGCGAGCGAGTTCCACGATGTCATCGGGGCGGGCCGATATCTGAGAAGCAGGGCAGACGTAGACCCCAAGCGGATCGGGCTTTGGGGAGGGTCTTACGGGGGGTACCTGACCGCGCTGGGGCTGGCGCGCGCATCGGAGACGTTCGCGGCGGGGGTGGACGTGCACGGGGTACACGACTGGCGCACGGAGACCAGGGTGTTCCTGCCATCCGACGAACTGGCCGTGCAGCAGGAGGCGCTGCGGGTGGCGTTGGCTTCGTCACCGATGGGGCACGTGAAAGGGTGGAGGGCGCCGGTGCTGCTGATCCACGGGGACGACGACCAGAGCGTTGAGTTCGGGCAGACGGTGCGGCTGGTGGAGGCGCTGCGCGCGCAACGGGTCGAGTTCGAGCAACTGGTCTTCCCGGACGAGGCGCACGGGTTCCTGTTGCACGCGCGGTGGCTGGAGGCCTTCCAGCGGGCGGCGGCGTTCTTCGACAAACATCTGCAATGGGACCGTCTCAGGGCCGGGAGACGGTCACCAGGGGATTGTTGCTCGCCCGGCCGTCAACCGAAATGACGAGCGGGTAGCTGCCGGGCGCCAGGTTGGGCACACGGATGTGAAACTGCACGACGCCGGCGCACTGCGGCGTCATGCCGGCCCATTCCACGGTGGCCGGCTGGCCACCGATGGTAGCCGTGACCGTGCCAACCGGCAAGGAGAGGTCCGGGCCGGGGGCCGCACCGGTTGGAATGGGAGGGGAGACGGCCCCCTGTCCGGTTCCAAAGACCACGATGAGACCGCCGGCGGGGGCCGGGCCGTCCTTGTTCCACTTCGACGAGTCGTTGTTCCAGGCGACGGCATGATCGCCGTGCATGAAGATGCCCGGCGCGGCGGCGCCAATTTGAATCCTGCCGATCATGGCTGGGATCCCGTTGTTGGTCACGGCGACCGTCGCGGGACCGGGAGCCGTTTCGTAAGGAATCTGAATGTTGATCTGGCCCGCGCTGACGAAATGCAGGGGAGCGGGGACCCCATTTACAGTGACGGAGACACCGGCGAGAGTGGTGGGCAGGGGCATGCTCTGCGCGACTTCGGTGCGGGGCGCGAGGTAGTCCCCATAGATCGCGGCCAGCGAGCCGGGCGCCACGGGGCTGCCGGCGGCGAAGCTGGCGGCGTTCACCGTATACAGCCCGTTCCAAATGCGGAGCGTGGCCTCCGAGTCGGTCTGGCTGAGAATCTGCACATTCCAGCCATATTGGCCGCCAACGCTGAGGGGATTGCCGTCGCCGCCAGGAACACCCATGGCTTGGTTCTCGCCGCGGAATGTGCATCCGAGGGTCCCGAGGCTGGTGTAGGTCCAGCAATCATAGAGAACTTCTTCATCCCCGGTGTAGCCGGGCGCTTTGGCGGCGTAAGGCTTCGTGGACGGGATGACCACACTCGAGTCCCACTGGCGGGTGATCCAGCGCAGAGGGGTGGCTTCGTTCGGCCCGGGGCTGACCAGTTCGAGGCCGGGGTAGTAGCCGAGGCTGTCACTGAAGCGGCTGACCGCCGGACGGCCGGGATAGTCCACGCCGCTTCGGGCAAAAGGAACGCTGTCAACTTTGCTGAACGTGGCGTCTCGCATGAGGCCACGCGAGTAGTGGTTGGCGCCCTCGTTGTCGAAGCCGGCGCTGACGAGGCTGGGGATACGGTAAGGCTCGGGATGGGCGTCCACGACCAGCATGCGGCCCTTGGGGCCGAAGCTGGGCGGGTCGAACAGGTAGTGTCCGATCTCGTTGTCGGCGTAGCGTTCGTTGTTGTACCAAACGAGCAGGCCGGTGTTGGCGGGTCCGTAGCGCCAGCGCGCGTCGCCCAGGCCGCCGTCGGCCCCTCCGGTTGCGCTGACATTGCGCCACTGGAGGTAGTAGGCGTGCTTGAACTGGATCGAACCGTCGTTGCTGGCCCAGGGGCCGGTGAAACGCCAGTTCGAGTCGCCGGACTCGGCGCCGTCGAAAAAGACCTGGGCTCCGCCTGCGGTGATCCTGATGTTGTCCAGGTAGACACCCTGGTAGATGACAGCAGGGTCGGTCATATACCAGAAACGCAGCAGGACCTGTTTTCCCGCATAGGCGCTAATGTCGAAGGTCTCGGTGGTAGAGCTCGGGAAGCCGGGGCTCTTGCCGGTGAAGCCGCCGATTCCGGCGGCGCACAGGTCGTCCGGAAAGCCCTGGCCGCCACCAAACCAAGTCCGGGCATGCTGGCAAGTCGTGTGGGCGTTGACGAGGGTTGTCCAGGTCCGGCCAGCGTCCTGAGAGAGTTGAACCCAGAAGTAATCCCACTCGTTCTCGATGTTGTAGGCGGTGTTGAAGGACAAAGTGACGGGCTGCGAAGCAGGCAGCGCCACAGGAGTGGCCAATGTCATCAAGGAGTTGGTTTCGCCCTGCTGGCCTCCCCACCACTGGCGGGCGCCCGCGGGCCGAACGGGAAGATCGGAGCGGCCGTCCGGGAGCAGGATCTTAACACCCTTGTAGCCACTGGTGCCGGCGGGAGCGGCGCTGGCCTGCTTGAGCGTCACGGTGTATTCGCGGGTCGGATCGGAGATCACCAAGGGATTGAGCCATCCCCAGTAGTCGAGGTGCCAGGGATCCATGGCAGAAGGAGATGTGCCAATTGGCACGCCGACCCAACTGTCCGACATGACGGTCCAGAATCCGCCGCTGTCGTTGCCGCTGTAGTAAGTAGGGTCCCGCGGGTAGAGGTCGTCGGCGCCGAGACCGTGCCCGAACTCGTGGACAAGCGTAGCCAGGCCCGTGTCCTCGGGCATCATCAGATAGGGTCCGGCGGAAATGCCCGGCGCCACCTGATACAAAGGACCAAGGGAGCCTGAGTGCGGCCAGATGGTCGCCTCGCCGTATGTGGTGCGGTTGAGCAACGTGCTGCCGACGGACTCGCCGATGCCCGCGTGGATAATCCAGAGGTGGTCAATGATCCCGTCCTTGTCCTGATCATACTGGGCCCAATTGAAGGCGGGGTTGGCCCGCTTGACGGCCTCGATGGCATCGCCGACGAGGCTGTCGTCGGTCCCACCCTCGGGGATGGCGCCCGCGTCCTGGGGCTCGACCGCATTGGTGGAGTTCCTGCCCGGACACTGATCGGCGCCGTACCACCAGATCGAGTGCGGAACCTGCACCCAACCCACCACATCGGCGATGAGCCGGTACGTGCCGCCGGACATGTCCTGGTAGTAAGCGCTGACGCTGCGGCCGGTGAGGTCTTCATTGACCTGCGAGCCGTCCTGGCGCGCGAACTGATACTTGACGCCGTTGCCGGAGATCAGGCTTTCGTAGTATTGCCGGTTGAAGTCCTGGACCCAGATGCTGTCGCCGCTGGCGTCGGAGGCCGAGCGAGGCTTCTCAATCTGGTTGTGCAGCGGGCCGGTGTAGGTGTACCAGGTGGGGCCGGTGATGTTGTACTTCTGGACGATGGCCGAGCAGTCCCCAAGGGTCCCGGTCCATTCCGAGGTATCGGCCTTGCCGATCGGGTCCCAGGTGGATTTGTTCGCGCCGGTGGGGATGAACTGGAACCGGTCGGTTCCTCCGAACTCGACCAGGATCACCAGAGCGCGGCCCGTTCCGCTGAGCGCGGCCACTTCGGCGGGGCGGCCTTGGGCGGTTGCGGGCCGGCGTCGCTGATCTTCCACCTGGCGCATGCGCTCGCGCCAGCGGGCGGCCTGGACGGGGTTGGGAACGTCAACACGTCCGCCTTGTCTTGCGGCGGCTTCCTCAGCGCCGAGGCGTAGAGTGAACAAAGCAGACAGAGCCAGAATCTGAATGGATAGGAGCATGTACGGACGGTGTGACATGGCGTTTCGGATCTTCGGGAAGTAGAATTCTACGCGCGAATCCACAGTATACAGCCATCGGCGCGCCACGAGACTCAAGATTGGGACTACACTGGAGAGCGGCTGGGACACCGAACCGGGGATCCTGGGCAGGCATCAAACCCGGGCGTCACGAAGCGGGGCCCCGCCCATTAGACGACAAATCACGTCAGCTCGGAAAGGATGGTTATCCATGCCACTCGCAAAGCGATTGTCCGCCGAGTTCCTCGGCACATTCTGGCTCGTTCTTGGCGGTTGCGGCAGCGCGGTGCTCGCCGCAGCGTTTCCAGTGGTCGGCATCGGCCTCCTTGGTGTCTCACTGGCCTTCGGACTCACCGTCTTGACCATGGCATTCGCCATCGGGCACATCTCGGGCTGTCACCTCAATCCGGCCGTCACGCTGGGGCTGTGCGTCGGGAGGAGATTCCCGGCCAAGGAGGTTGTGCCCTACTGGGCGGCCCAGGTGGTCGGCGCGATTGCCGCGGCGGCGATCCTATTCGTGATTGCCGGCGGAAGGGCCGGCTTCGACGTATCGGCGGGCTTCGCCGCCAACGGGTATGGGATGCACTCACCGGGCGGCTACTCGTTGACGGCGGCGCTGGTGGCCGAAATCGTGATGACCTGCTTCTTCCTGCTGGTGATTCTGGGGGCCACGGACCGCCGGGCACCCTCCGGGTTCGCGCCCATAGCGATCGGCCTCTGCCTCACATTGATACACCTGGTCAGTATTCCCGTGACGAACACATCGGTGAACCCGGCCCGGAGCACGGGACAGGCCATCTTTGTCGGCGGCTGGGCGATCGAGCAGCTCTGGGTCTTCTGGCTCGCGCCGCTGGTTGGAGGCGTGATCGGCGGCATCGTCTACCCGCTGGTTGCGAAGGAAGAGGAATAGCGCGCGGCAGGTTCAGGCCGGGCGTGAGACGGTTTGACGAAGCATGGAGAAATGATAGGGGCTACCAATGGCACTGAAGATTGAAGCTGTCGAAGGGATCGGTCCGGTGTACGCGCAGAAGCTCATCGCGGCCGGGGTGAAGACGGATGCAGACATGCTTAAGAAGGCTGGATCGGCTAAGGGCCGTGCCGAGCTTGCCGCGCAGACCGGCATCGGGGCTTCGCTCATCCTGAAGTGGGCGAACCATGTCGACTTGATGAGGATCACCGGAGTCGGACCGCAGTACGCCGAACTCTTGGAATCGGCAGGCGTCGACACGGTAAGAGAACTTGCGCAGCGCAACGCGGCGAATCTTGCGGCAAGACTCGCTGAGGTCAACGCTGAAAAGAACCTGTCGGGGACTTCGCCCGCGGAATCCCAGGTGGCACAGTGGATCGCTGAGGCGAAGAAGCTGCCGCCCATGATTTCGTACTGAGAGCCGGCAGGCGATTCTTCGGCGCGACAATCAGGGGACGGGCGCGGCTGCGGAGAGTCGCTTGGCCTCTGCCCGAGCAGACTCCAACTGCCCGGCGAGCAAATCGAAGCGCTGGCGAGGAGCGTGTGCCGGCAGCAGAATGAGCTGGTCGACCAGGAGCCCATCCTCCGTTTCGATGGCCGCCAGAGGCGCGATCTCACGCGCCACCAAGCGCCCCCACTTGCGCGTGAAGAAGACGGCTTCCCGACCGGCGAGGCAAAGGGTTCCCACGCGATTGCGCAGTCCCTTCAGGTCGGCGGAGGCAATCACGGCCAGCAATTGCCATGGTGCGTGGCCCTTCCAGTGCCCCTCCAGCCACTGCTGCTCGTCAAGTCGCAGCTCCGGTCTCGGCGCCGCGCCGAACCAGCTTCGCAATAGGGAACCAAACGTGGCCCACTCCGCCCTCAGGGCGCGATAGATGCGTGGCGCGAGCCAGGCAAACAAGATCAGGAAGGCCAGAGCAATACCGGCCATGATCCACGGATGCTTCACCAGCATGTAGAGGCCGCCGACGACCGCGGCGTCTTCCGCCAGGCTCACGGCTACGTTGCTGAAAGGCTCGGGGCTGTGGTTCACCACCAGCCTGGTGGCAGCCTTGGCGGAGTGCCCGGAGAGCGCCACCCCGCCGGCCAGCAGGAAGAGCAGCACCTGGTACACCAGATCGACGTTCGAGAAGAGGGAAGAAGCCAGCAGGGCGGCGCCGATGGGCCGGATGAAGGTGTGTATTGAGTCCCAGAGGCTGTCGACCCACGGGATCTTGTCCGCAATGAATTCGATCACGCAGGCGACGCCTGCCACGATCAGGACCCGTGTATCCGCCAGCACCGAGGCCTGATGCCAGGCGGCGGGTAACGAAATCCAATCGAAGCGAACCAGGAGGCCGACCGCGAGCACCGTCGCATATAGCCGGGCCCCGGCCAGCATCCCCAGCCCCAACGCGGAAGCTAGCGGAAGCAGGGACTCCATGGTCAAGAAGTGTAACGCGCAGGCGGTCTCAAGTGGTGCACATGCGGGACAGGGACCGACCGCCCGCGGGTAAGGTCAAGCCGCTGCTGAGCGCCGCTTGACAAGGCGGTAGATCGCCAGGAGGATGACGGCGCCAACCACGGACATGATCAGGCCGGCGCCTTGGCCCGGTTGGTACAAGCCCAGGGCGCGTCCCAGAAAACCGGCCACAAGGGAACCGGCGATGCCGAGCAGCATCGTTACGATGATTCCTCCGGGATCCTTGCCGGGCATGATCCATTTGGCGAGAGCACCGGCTATCAAGCCGATGATGCACATCCACAGGAAACTGAGCATTGGAGCCTCCTTCACAGCATGCGCAGATTGGGGCACGCGCGGACCAGGGCCGCCCGGCCCCAGCACCATGCTGGGACAGAGTATACTCCTGCCGGAACGTTGGTGGAAAAGCGAAAAACCGCCCGAACTTGCTAGCATCATGGCAGGAGGGAGCTAGGCATGATGATTCCCTGGAAGCGGACACTGCTGCTAGTCACGCTCGCGGCTGCTGTGCAGCCGGCCTTCGCGCAGTTGCGCCAATATAAGCCCGGATTCAATCTCTTCTCCAAGGAGCAGGACGTGGCTCTGGGGAAGGAAGCCGCCGGAGAGATGCGCACGAAATCGTCCACGTGGCCCTCCGGCACGGGACGAACCAGGCGAGCAAGGCGAACCTGATCCAGTTGCCGGCCATGATCGCCAGCGGCATGCTGGGCTCGGGGTCCATGCTGGCGCAGCTTGGACAATTGGGGATCGGCCTGGGCGCGAACTCGGTGCTGCTCAAGTTCTCGCGCACGGCGGAGACGCAGGCGGACCTGCTCGGAGTGCAGATTGCCTCACAGGCGGGATACAACCCCATCGAGATGGCGCGTTTCTTTCAGAAATTGGAGGCCGAAGGGGGCGCCCGCGGTCCGCAGTTCTTTGCCAGTCACCCCAACCCCGGCAACCGCATGAAGGCGATTCAGGACGAGATCCGCCTCCTGCCTCAACGGAGTTGGAACGCCGATACCGGGCAGCTGCCGCGCATGAAGGCCATCGTGGCGAAGCTGCCCCCGCCAAAGAAGAAGCCCGCACAGCAGGCCGCAGCTCAGCAGGGCGGACCCACGGTCGCCCTCTCGATACCTGACAGCAGGCCTTCGGGCCGGATGCAGCAATACCGCGGCCGGGATTTCAGCGTCTCCCATCCGGATAATTGGAAGGTGTTCACCAGCCCGAACTCGCCGGGGGTGACGATTGCCCCGCTGTCCGCCATTTTTGAGTCGGAGGAGGCGGCGGTGGGCTATGGCGCCGTGGTCAACTACTACCAGACGAGGCGGGCGAATGCCAGCCTGCGTCAGGCGACGGAGGAACTGGTAGCCGCCATGAGAAGCGCCGATCCCAGGATGCGCGCCGGCCGGGAAGCGCCAAGAGAGGTCACCTTCGGAGGCAAGAACGCCCTCGTGACGACGCTGAACTCCGACTCGATCTTCCAGGGCCAGACCGAGGTGGACCTGCTGGTTACGATGGCCCACCCGAGCGGGATCTTCTATATCGTCTTCGTCGCCCCCGAGAGCGAAGGGCGATACGCGAACGACGCCTTCGAGCAGATGATTCAATCCATGCGCTTCGGGTTCTGAGCCCGCAAGAGCCCACGCGGCCGGGGCGGGTGAGTCAGAGGAGCGGTGTCGCAAAGGGAGCGCTTCCGTTTGGCGTGGAAGAAGTGGGCGAGAACATGTTTCGCATGGTCCTGCAGGCTCCCCTGGCACCCGGTGAATACGGCATGCTTACGGTAACGCCTTCGGATTCGTCCGCTGCCGGCAGCGCGTCGGGACGCCATATCGGAATCCATCGGCGGCGGTTGGATGTAATATCAAGGGTGACCGGACAGCCAAAACAGGTCAATGTGGTTCACCGATGTGCGGCCGTCCACGAGAGGGGAGTGTATGAGAATCGCATGGGCGGGGATCGTGTGCGCGATGTTGACGGCATCCACCGTGGGATGCAGCGCGAGGAACAACCAGGTCAGCACGCCGGCTACTCCGCGTCAGTTCGCGCCGGGCTTCAATCTCTTCTCCAAGGAGCAGGACGTGGCTCTGGGGAAGGAAGCCGCCGGAGAGAT
>JBHGAV010000074.1:0-17511 GCA_041946685.1 Bryobacteraceae bacterium
TGCTCCCGCTAGCACCTCAAGCTAGTGCGTCTGCCAATTCCGCCACCTCCGCAGGTGACTTGCGCTACTTCGCCGGGGCAGGCTGCTGCGGCGCCGGTGCGGCCGGGGCCGGAGACTTCTGCTGCTGAGTCTGCTGCTTCACGTTGTCCAAGATTGTGCGCGCGCCGCCGCTCCGGGTGGCCAGAATCGCCAGTGAGATCGAGGTCAGCATAAACAGGATGGCGGCCACCGTCGTCGCCTTTGAGAGCACCGTGGCCGAGCCCCGGGGTCCAAACGCGGTCTGCGATCCCATCCCCCCGAACGCCCCGGCCAAATCCGCCGCCTTCCCGCTTTGGAGCAGCACCACAATCACCAGGAAGACGCACACCAGGACGTGAACAATCGTCAGCAGAATAATCATTTGCCTTACTTTCCGAGCACAACACTACCTCTCCGGCGTGTTACCGGTCTTCTCCAAGTATAGAAAACGAGCCGGAGCGGGTCAAACTGTCCGCCCAACAGCAGCTCAGAAGGTCGCGCTCACGGGCGTCGAACTTCCCGTGGAATTGACGAGTGTGACCGAAACCGACGCGATGGCCGTCATGTTGCCCGACACGGTGAACGGCTGCGTGTACAGGAACGAACTGCCGAACTGGGCCGAAGAGGCGCCGCCGTACCAGGCGGTGAAGGCGCTGTCGACCGGCACCGTCAATTGAGTGGTTTGGAGATTGCCGCCCGCAGCGCTCGCGAAGCTGAACACCGCCTGCGTGACCTGCCGAGGCGTGGAGTAGCCTGTGATCCGGAGACTGAAGCCCGTACTGGTCCGGTCGGCGATCTGAACCGAGACGATCCTGGGAGCGGTCCTCGCGATCTGCACCGAGCGGGTGGGCGCCGGCGTCGGCGTGATGTCCTGCCCCGCCGCTGAGATCTTGAGCGTGAGGTCGATGCGCCCGGCTATCATCCCGGTCTGCAACGCCGGGGCAGTGGCCGGGAAGGCGCGGGTCTGGCCGGCAGGGATACTGAAGTTCAGGGTCCGGCCGCCGCTGGAAAACTGAATCGCTGGATCGTCGGATGGTGTTACCGCGTCGGGGATGAAGGTCAGGGTGATGGTCCCAGTGATCGGCAACGAGTAAGCAGAACTTAGCTGGATGTCAAAGGATGGCTGCTGGGCCGGGCTCACCGTGTCGGCAAGGCCGGTCACGGAGACCACTGGCGGGGGAGGCATCACCACGGTGAGAGTAAACTGCTTCGACGTGAGCCCGTTGACCGTGACCGTGAAGGTGTAAGTCCCCGGAGCCGTGGGGGTGCCGCTCAGCAAGCCTGCGGCGCTCAAGCTCAAGCCGGGAGGCGGACCGCTGACCGTCCAGTTGTAAGGCGTGGTGCCTCCCGTAGCCACGAATGTCTGGGAGTAGGTCAATCCCACGGTCGCGTTCGGCAGCGGTGAAGACGTTGAGATTGCCGGGGGAGGTACGTTCACGGTCAAGCTGTAGAGTCTTGTTGCCGTGATCCCGGCGGCATCGGTGACGGAGATCGTGAAGCCAAACAGGCCCGTCTGGGTTGGCGTCCCGCTCACCATCGGCCCGCTCTCCTGGGTGGTGATGAACCTCAGGCCGAGAGGAAGAGAGCCCGATATCAGCGCCCATCGGCCGTACGGGGGTGTCCCCCCAGTGGCCGTGAAGGACTGGGAGTATGAAACATCCCTCGTAGCACTTGGCAGAGGAGACTCCGGCATGATCGCGAGCGGGGGGTTGGTGATGGTCAGAGTGAAACTCTGGTCCGCCGATTCACCCGTGCTGTCACTGACTGCAATCCGGAAGCTGTACGTTCCCACGGCTTCAGGCTTCCCCTTGATCGTGCCGCCGTCGAGGATCAATCCTTGCGGAAGCACGCCTCCCGCGACAAGCCAATTGCTGTAAGGCGGGGTGCCATCCGCCGCAGTCAAGGTCAGCGAGTAGTCCACTCCCACCACACCATTTGGCAGCAGGGAAGCCGTTGTGATTCTGACCGGCGGTGGGCCAACGAGGAGGGTGAAGCGCACCGCCTCCGCGCTGACGCCGACGGAATCCCTCGCTCCGATCGTGAGAGTAAACAAACCTTCTTGCGTGGGGGTGCCGTACAGGAGCCCGGCGCTGTTCAGAAGCAAGCCCGGAGGGAGAGCGCCGGAGAAGGACCATGTCAATGGAGCGGTCCCGCCGGTTGCGACGAACTGGTGCGTGTAGGGGCGGCCAATTACGGCCCTCGGCGGGGCGGACGTCGAGATGATCGCAGGAGGCGGGTTGATTATGAAGTCGAGCTTCGTGGCCGTCGGAAGCTGGCCGTTGTTGATCACATCGATCTGGGCGGTGCCCGGCGACTGTATAAGTGACGAATCGACCGTCGCACGCAGCAACCCGGCGTTGAGATAGTTGGTGGGAAGCAGCGTGCCGTTCCAGCGAACCCTCGAAACGCCGTCGCCCCTGAAGCCTGACCCGTAGACGGACAACGTGAAGCTGGCCGTGCCCGCAGTTGTCTGAGCGGGGTTGATGCTCGTGATCACTGGCTGCAGGACCTGAGCCTGCGTGACGATACCCACGCCCAGGATGAGGGCCGCAGAGAACAACAATCCGCGTTTCATCACTCACCTCCTTGCTGGACGGCAAGTGATTCGGGAACAAAGACCATGCGGGGCGGAGAAACGGCCGCGTCCAGGAGCCATATGGGGCCATCGCCCGGCTGGTTCACGCGAAACGCCGCGCCTCCCGAGAGAGGCTCGAGCGCGGTAACCCGGCAGTTGCAGGGGACCAACGACGATTCACCCCCGCCGAGGCTCAGCGTGACTACGCCCGCCGGCTCGGAGTTGGCAACCAGAGCGTTGCGGCCATCGGCGGAGGCGACGACGGCCACGGGATTGGAGACTCCTTCAGCCGGCCCGCCGACCTGGGTCAGCCGGATCGAACCCTCAACGTCGCGCGCCAGCGTCACGGTGCTCGCGCCGCCGTCCGCGATCAGGGCGTCGAGGCTGGAGGGCAGAAAAGCCAGACTTGGCGACGCCGCAACATAGGAGAGCACCTGCGGACCACCGTCCGGGCGAATCAGCCAGACGGGGCTCCGCTGGCCCGAGGCGAGCAAAATCCCGCCGCCGCCGTCGGCGACCGCGAGCGCGGCCAGCTCCGCGGTGAGTTGGGGCGCGGCTGTGCTCCAGGACAAGGCCGGGGAGTCCGGGAGGCCGTTAAGGACCGCTACCGCCCCAGCCTCGGGATAGTACAGGACCGCCGCGTTGCCAGAGGGGCTGACGGCCAATCGACCAGCCCCGGGGGGCGCAGGCAAATCGGCCACGGAGGGCGCCGTGCGCAGATCGCGGAACAGGGCGACCCGGCGGTCCGGCGCCAGAAGGGCGAGCGCGTAATCGCGGCCGGTCGAAAAAACGACGTTCTCCGCTTGGGTGGTTGAAAGCAAAGCGCTGCCCAGAGTGGCCGCGCCGGGAATGCCGATGATGGGACGTACGCCACTGGACGCGTCGGCGACAAAGCCCAGGATGGGACCACTGACGGGCGCCGCTTCCTGCGCCGAAATGCCGGCACAAACCAAATAGAGTAAGGCCGTCGAGCCCAGTGTGCGCATGAGAATCGAATTCTCCATGGCGTTTCTCCTTTCTGCCTACTGAGGCGGATTGCCCACCGAGGGCGTGCCGGCCGAGATCGTAGTGGGACTCACCGCCGGCGGAGCCGCCGAGGTCGACGTGCCGTTGCTCTTGCGAGTGGCGAGAACCACCCCACCCGCCGCGGCTCCACCCGCGATGGCCAGGATCGCAATGAGCTTGCCGGAAGCTCCGCCCACCGCCCCTGCGGTGATGACCGAGTTGACCTGGGTGATGGTCGTACTAGCCGAGACCCCCTCATAGGAGGCCTCCACTTGAATCTGGAACTTTCCCTGGATATCGTTCACGCGAAGCCCTTCGGCGAAGGCCCGGCCGCGGCTGTCGGTGACGACTTGCAAGGTCCGGGTCCCATTGCTGAACAAACCGCCCGGACCGCTGTCAGGAAGCCGGAACAGCACCGCGGCCCCGGCTATGGGGCGGCGATTCTCATCCTCGACCTGGACGATGGGCTCGCGGGCGGTGCGCTGCCGGATGTTGTTGATCGCGCCTTCTCCCTCGACGATCACAATGTTGAGCTTGGCGGGCACTGCGCGCTGCTGCTGGGAAGCGCCCGTGGCAGGCAGAGCCAGCAAAACGCTCAGCAGCACGGCCAGCAGGGGGCGCAACACCGTTCTGCCTTCTTGTTGTGGCATGGCGACTCCTCTCTGTGGGTACGTAGATATTATGGGCCATAGCGCCGGGCGGTGGTAGTTAACTACTGGCGAATTTCTTCCCGTTCCAGGCCCGCCGCTGGTATTCTGGAGACAAAAGGAGGCTCATGATGCACCTCCGCAGTTGCCTGGCGATCCTTGCCGCGTCCCCGTTTCTGCCGGTCGCCCTCTTGCAGGGCCAGTCCGAAAGACGTTTGAGCGCGCGGGAGATCTTCTACTCCGCGCCGTCCGAGGCTCAGGCCGTCAAAAAGGCGGCGCCGCCGGCCCAGGCGATCAAGCCCAAGAAGGAGGCTGCCCAGACGGCGAAGAAGCAGCCGCCTGCCCCGCCGGCGCGTTCGATGGAAGGCGGCGGACTGGTTCCGGCCGCCTACGCGCCGCCGGCCACCTATCCCTTGGGAGTGCGCTACAGCATCCTGCGGCGGGAGGGCGCTGAATCGATCGAAGCCGGACCCGATGAAGTCTTCAGGTCGGGCGACCGGATACGCCTGCGCGTGGAGGCCAACGGGAGCGGCTATCTCTACATCATCCACCGCGGTTCAAGTGGTGTGTGGAAGCCGCTGTTCCCATCCCCGGAGGTTGCGGGCGGGGACAACCGGGTCGAGAAAGGCAAGCCGTACGAGATCCCTCCGGGCCATGTGTTCACGTTCGATGAACAGCCCGGGGAAGAGAAGCTGTTCATCGTGTTGAGCCGGAAGCCGGAGCCGGACCTGGAGGGCCTCATCTACTCGCTCAGCGAAGGCAAGGAGCCCGGCGGGACGCCCAGACGGCAGGAAGAAAAGGTGCTGCTGGCTCAGAACCTGGTGAATATTGGTGACGGACTGGTGGACCGGCTGCGGAATGTATACGCACGCGACCTGATCATCGAGAAGGTGGACGAGCGTACCCCGCCACCTGCCTCGGGACCCGCCAAGGAAAAGGCTGTCTACGTGGTAAATCCCGCGCGTTCGGAGGATTCGCGGGTCGTGGCGGACGTGACGTTGATCCACAAGTGAGATGAGACCGGAAATCGCCTTACTTTGCTTTGCTGGCGCTCTGGCCGCCCAACAGGGCGGGACGAAAACACAGGTCTCCCAGCGGATGGAGATAACCCTGGAACGCCAGCAGGGGGCCGGATGGGTCGCGGTGGATCCGGGCTTCGTCTTTGAGAAGGGAGACCGGCTCCGGTTCGTCTTTCGCGCCAACTTCGACGGCTACCTCCACGTGATGGACTACGGAACCAGCGGCAGGTTCAGCCTGCTGTTTCCGCGCGAAGAGACCGGGCAGGACAACAGGATCGAGAGCGGCAAGGAGTACAAGATTCCGGCCACCGAATCGTGGTTCCGCGTGGATGGCCCCCCCGGACACGACCTGGTCTACTGGCTCGCGAGCCCGGTGCCCCTGGCACAGGGAGGAGCGGGCCCGCCGCCGCCCAAGGAAGGCGGGCCGCCCAAGACGCTGCTCCCGCGCTGCGACGATTCCATCTTTCGCGCACGCGGCTTGTGCATCGATTCGAGCGCCGGTCTGCGTGCGGTTCCGGAGACCGAGGATCTGCCCGGGAGTCTGCGAGATATTCCCCGGACGCGCAGCCGGGAACTGGTCATCGTGAGGAAGGGGGAGGGTACGGTGGTCTCGTCTCCGGTGAAGCTCACCGGTCCGGTGATCTACGAATTCCACTTGGCCCACAAGTAACGTCATGAACCGAACCATCGCGTTGCTTATTCTTGCGGTCTCGCCGGTCCTATGGGGCCAGCAGACGCAGCGGGACCTGAAGGTGGAGAAGGACGTCCCTGCCGCCGCCGCGCCCAAGCCGGCTGCGGTCCAGATCCCGCGCAGCTACGCGCTGGTGATCGGAATCGCCAGGTACAAGAATCTTCCCGAGCAACATCAACTGCGTTACCCGGAGAGGGATGCCCAGGAGATCTACTCGATCCTGATCAGCCCCGAGGGCGGCAACTTCCGGGCGGAGAACGTGCATACGCTCATCGGGCCCAAGGCCACGCTGGCGGGCATGCGGCGCGAGTTGGAGGAGTGGCTCCCCTCGGTGGCGAAGGAAGAGGACCGCGTGCTGGTGTATTTCGCCGGGCACGGCTTTGTCGCCGGAGGCCAGCCCTACCTGGCGCCTTACGACATCGTTTTGGACCAGATCGCGAAGACGGCGTACCCGATGGCGACGCTCGGATCGGTCTTCGGCAAACTCAAGGCGAAGTGGAAGGTGCTCCTGACCGATTCCTGCCACAGCGGGGCGGTGGCGCCGGACGCGGACGTGCAGACGATCAACCGGTCGCTGATCGACCTGTCGCGGTCGGTATTCTCGCTGACCGCCAGCCGCGACCGCGAACGCAGCTTCGAGAGCCCCGATTGGGGCGGCGGACACGGTATCTTCACCTACTATGTGGTTCGCGGGATGGAAGGCGAAGCCGACGAGAACCGGAACGGCATTGTGACCGCCGATGAGCTGGCCGAATATGCGCGGCGCAACGTCCGCGAGGCGACGGGCGGGCAGCAGAATCCCACCAGCGACCGGAGCAGTTTCGATCCCGACATGCTGCTGGCCTATGTCCCTTCCCGGGCGGCGGCCGGGGCCCCTCCGCCGCCCAAGTTCGGGACGCTGATCGTCGAATCGAACATGGACGGGGTCGAGGTATTCCTGGACGGTAAGAGCGTGGGCCTGGTGAGCAAGGGCCAGCCGCTGCGCCTGCCGGGCCTGACGCCGGGAAGCCACACCATACAGGGCGTCAAGATGGGTTACGAGCCCGACGGCCCGCGGGAGGAAATGGTCTATCCCGGACAGGAGAAGACGGTCACGATCCGGATCCTGGTGCTTCGCCGGCGCAACAAGGCCGCCGTGGACCTGTTCGAGAGGGGCCTGGAGTATTACAACAAGGGCTACGCGGAGAACTACCGCAGAGCCGCCGAATACTTTGAGAAGGCCCTGGCCGCTGATCCCAAGTACAGTCAGGCGGCGCTGTACCTGGGCCGGAGCTACAACGCCCTCTACGATGAGCAGAAGGCGCAGCAGGCTTTCAAGAGTGCGATCGCGGCCGATCCGGACTACCTGGAGGCGCGGGCCAGCTACGGGGGCATGCTGCTGGACATCGGCGACACGGACGAGGCCATACGGCAGTTGACCGTGGTCGCAAGGCGCGATCCGAAGAACGCGATGGCGCAGTACCTGCTGGCGCAGGCGTTCCGGATGAAGGACCAGTACGCGCAGTCGATTGAAGCGGGGCGGGCGGCGATACGTCTCGATCCCGGCAACCCGGAGCCGCATTTCTGGCTGGCGGAGAGCCTTCGGCTGAGCGGCGCCTTCGACAAGGCCGCCGCCGAGTATGCCGAGTACTTGCGGCTCAGCGACTTCGACAGCAAGCTGGCGGGCAAGATGAACTACTACGTCCTGGGCTTCCTGGCCGGGTTCGGGAAGAAGAAGCGGGCGGCGCAGCAGGACATCTGGAAGGACCTGCGCAGCCTGGCCTACTTCGGGATCTGCGACGCGCAGCGCAAGCTCTCCAACTACGACGCCGCCATCGCGAGCTGCCAGAAGGCACTTTCCTACGACCCTGAGGACCCGTACGTGCACTACGCGCTGGGCCTTGCCTATGCGCGCAAGGCGCAGGCCACCGGCAGTGTCGAGAGCCTCCCTGCGGCCCGGCAGCATTTCACGGCGATGCTGCGGATCAACAGCGAGATGTCGGAGGCCGAGTACGCGCGCAAGAACATCGCCACCATCGACGAGGCGCTAAGGCAAAGGTAGAGGCCGGCCGGCTCTACTTCACAGGAAGGAACGTGCCGGCCTTCGAAGTCTTTCCGCCGATGGTGACCGTGATCGGGTGAGTCCCGGCGGCGAGGCCCTGGGGGACGGTCACGTTGATCTGATAAAGGCCGGCCAGGGTCGGCGTCAGTCCGCTCCACGATACGTCCGCATTCAGGCCTCCGATGGTGACCACCGGCAGGGTGCGCGTCTCGGAAAGCGGCGAGGCCAGTGCGGGCTCCCCGCTGGCCGGCTGGTTGGTCACCGGCCCAAGGCCGTTGGCAAAGAGCTGGACCGGCTTGCCCCGCTCGGCCGGGTTCAACGTCGAGACGACCCGGTTGCCGGCATCCAGGGCGGCGACGACGCCGGGGCTGGTTTCGAAGAACGCCGGCGCGTAATCGGCCAGCGGCACCGTGACCACGTTTCCATTCGAGAAGAAGATGCTGACCTTGACCTGCGCGGAACTCTGCCCCTGCAATTCCCAAGGAACCTGGACGTTGACCTGGCGCGGGCTCGCGTAGGTGAGATGGCCCGGCACGCTGATGCCGGCGGAAGGAACGTCAAAGCTCACGATCGAGTAGTACATGGCCAGGGGCAGCCTTGCCGTGGCGGCGGCCTCGGTCGTCTCACTGAGGCCGGAGCCAAAGATCGCCACGTAGGATCCGGGAGCCACCGGACTCGCCGGCTCGAAGCTGGCGGCATTCACCACGCCGCCATGCGAGATCATCGGGGCGGAGCGGGCATAGCCGGAAAAAGTCAATGAACGCTCGCCAACGCTCGCCGTGACCGAGTAATTCCCGGGTATTAGCCCGAGTACGGGCTGCGCGGCGGCAACGCCGTATTTATCGGTAGAGGATTCCGCTGCGAGAAGTCTGAGCCCGGCGCGTGTCGTCCAAGTCACAGGGGCGCCGCTCACTGGGACGCCGTAGGCGTCGATGACTCTGAACGAGAGGATCCCCTCCGATATCCCCTGGCCGACCGTGCCATCGAAGTTGTAACCCGTCAGCGGAATGAGGTTTGATACGACGCCGCTTCCCACCAGGAAGAGGTACGGGATGCGCAGCAAGGTCCCCGCCGCCTGCAATGTTACAGTTCCGGAGTAGGAGCCGGGGGGCGGCAGAGAACCGGCCAGAGAGACGGCCAGTGTCGCTGAAGCGCCCGGTGTCAACGGCACGCTGGTCTTGTCCACGGCCACCGTAGTTGCTGTGACCGTGCCGGGGCTCGAGACGGTTACGGAGAGCACCACCGAGGCCGCCCCGCGGTTCGTGATTTGGAGCCTCCGGGTCAAGGGAAGGGAGCCGGAGCTCAGCACCCCAAAGGAGAGAGTAGCAGGGTCGGTTGTGACGGCGGCGCCCACGGCAGCCCCGGCGTCCAGCTTTCCCGCGCCGCGCCGCTGGATGCCGACAGGCAGTTCGTCCTGGTCTATCGTGACATCCTGCGAAGACGTGTTGACCAGCACCGACTTGACATCGGCGGCCGTGAACTCCGGGTGCAGCTGGGCCACCAGGGCAGCGGCCCCGGCGACCATGGGAGTTGCGAAACTGGTGCCATCTCCAGTTGCACGGCGATTCGAGCTGTAGAGAAAACCCAGCGGGTCGTAGTCCTGAGCAGCCATGTACATCCAGGTTCCGGGGGCCACCAACTCCGGCTTCAACAGTGAATCGCCGGTCGAAGGGCCGGAAGAAGAAAATGCAGCAAGTTCGTTGTAATACGGATACTCGCGCTCCGTGCCATTGGGGTCGATGGTGATGGATGCACCAGGATTGGAGGCGAGGAACGACTTCAGGGCCAAGCCGTCGGCCTGGGCGACCATGGCAACAGGAATGGAAAACTGAGACAAGCCGGAAGGAGCGATCAGAGGCTCGGACGTGGCCATATAAAAGATGATGCCGGTCGCCCCGGCTGCGACAGCGCTCGCGGCCTTCACCGAGAAATTGCAGGACCCGCGTTGGATCAGCGCGAACGATCCCGCGAGCGACCCTGCGGGCAGCGAGGTGCAGGCCAGGCCGTCGTTCCCCAGCGCGGTCACGTCTACCAGCGGAGCGGTCATCGCGCCGAGCGGGCTGTAGGCGTCGTAGGCTGCATTGGCCGTGATGCCGCGCAGGCTGGAGGGGGCGCTGGCCACCTCCACGCTAACCGTCTCGTCGAAGTAGTGAGAATTGGTCGTCGCGCCCACCGCGATCACCGAGGGCGCATTGGCCGGCGAGGAGACAGTGTGGAGAGCGGGGTAACTCAGCCCGTCGTTGCCCGAATTGCCGGCCGCCGCGACGATGATCATCCCCGCGCGGGCCGCGCTCTCAAATGCCGCCGCGGACAGATCGCAAGGGACTCCTGCCGCGAGCCCGCAGGCCGACCCGGTGTCAAGGGGGCCGGTGAAGGCAGGCCCCCCTGTTGAGAACGAGACGATATCCATGCCGTCGCGGATAGCGTCTTCCAGCGCCTGGATGATGACGTCGTCGCTGGAGAAGTCGTTCACCTCCGGCGAACCGTAGATCTTGTAGCTGCCCAAGTACGCCTTGGGCGCCATGCCCGAGAAGGACACCGTGCCCGAATTGGCCACTCCGGCGATGACTGAAGCGATGGCCGTACCGTGGCCTTCCCGGTCGCGGGGCGAGTAGTCGTCTGGGCGCGAATCCGCAGCCGGGTTCAGCAGAGACGACCCGGCGGCGAGCTGGCGCACGTAGCTGCGGGCCACAATGACTTTGTTGCTCGTGAAAGCACAGTCGTCGCCGCTGCAGATGGGGTAACCCGGCGGCATGGGGAGCGAGTTGTCCTGGAAGGCGGGATTGGTCTGGTCAATTCCGGTATCCAGGACCGCGATCTTGATTCCTGCGCCGCTGGCAGCCTGCCCACCCAGGAGACTCCAGGCGGCCGAGGCGTTCACCAGGGAAGCCGCACGGTTCAGGCTCAGACTCCGGCGCCGCACGGGAACGACCGCCTTGACACCCGGAAGAGAGCCCAATTCCGAGGCGCGTTCCTGCGGCGCGGCCACGAAGATCGCATTCAGGAGGGTGCTGGCGGATCCGGTCACCTGGACCTGGCGCGCCGCGAGCTCCGATCTAAGCGCGGCCTGTCTCGCCTCAACCTGCTGCCGGTACAACCCGGCGGCGGCGCTGACGGACGCACCGCGCGCGGCAAAGCGGCCGGCGACGGGAGAATCTTCCAGAATCAAAGCGTAGCGGTTCGGCAGATACTGTGCCACCGCTGCAGGAACCATGAGAAAGAGGGCAATGACAGCGGCGGCGCGCTGCATCCCCAAGAGTGCGAGGCGTGACCCCATACTTATTCTGACGATACCGGCTTATCGGGAGTTTCGCACGAGAGAGGCGGAAGCGCTGGTGGGGCTTACCGGCAGGCGGGTCTCTACGTCGATCAGCGTAAGTACGAGCAGCACGGCCAGAAACGAGAGCCCCGCGACGAAGATCAGCGCATTCATGCCTTTGTCATGGAGCAGGTGCATGAAGAACAGCGCCACAAGGGAGGCTTTCACGGTGGCAATCCCCATAGCCACGGCTACGTTGAACACCTCATTGCCGAAGTGCACGCCCGCGGCGGCCACCGTCACAAAAGTTAACACCAGCAATGCCAGCAGGACCAGTCCATAGATCCGCGCTTCGGATCGAAATGAAGTTTTTGTCACGGGGCCTCCTAGCGCACCAGGTAGAGAAGAGGGAAAAGGTAGATCCAAATAATGTCCACCAGGTGCCAATAGAGCCCGACCAGATCGACAGGCCCATAATAGGCGCCCGAAAAGTGACCGGCGATTGCGCGGCGGAGCACCCAGCCGATCGCTATCATGCCCGCAATGACGTGGAGCCCGTGCAGCCCCGTCATCATGAAGTAGAAGCTGAAGAACATGAACTGGCCCGGCACGGCATCACCGGCGTGCGAGTAGAACTTGCCCGGCAGCAGGCCCTCGTGGAACTTGTGCGAATACTCCGTGTATTTGACGCCGAGAAAGACAGCCGCCAGAGCGAGCGTCAGTATCAGGAACACGATCAGTTGCCGGCGCCGGTTCTCCCGGGCGGCGAGCACCGCCATCACCATCGTGAAACTGCTCAACAGCAACACGCCCGTGTTAAGGATGCCCAGAACGTGATCCAGGTGCTGGTGGGCGGCGCGGAAAGCCTCGTGGTGTCTGGCCGAGAGGATGCCGTAGGCCACAAACAGGCCGCCGAACAGGAGCACCTCGGTCACCAGAAAAAGCCACATGCCGAGCTTGGAGGTCTCGGCCTGCTGCTCCATTTCGGTGAAGTGGTGCTGGAGAAACGGGCTCTGAACCGGCGCCGCGTGTTCGCTCATACCGCTACGCTCCTCGGCTGGTAGTCATACGGCCCGTGAGTCACGATAGGCGTGTGCTCGAAATTGTGGGCCGTCGGCGGCGAGGAGGTCTCCCACTCAAGAGTCGCGCCTCCCCACGGGTTCGGGGGCGCGTCACGCTTCTTGCGAAGGGAAGCCAGCAGGTAGCCGAGAACGATCAGCAGGCCCAGCGACAGCACCCAGCTTCCGATGGTGCTCAATACGTGCAACGGCTGGAACTGCTCCATGTAGTTGAAATACCGGCGGGGCATCCCGCGGCTGCCCAGGAGAAACTGCGACAGGAACGTGAGGTTGAACCCTACAAAGATGAGCGCGGCCGCCAGGCGCGCCAGCTTTTCCGAGTACATCCGGCCGAACATCTTGGGCCACCAGTAATGCAGTCCGGCAAGGTAGGCGATGAACGTGCCCCCCATCATGACGAAGTGAAAGTGAGCAACTACGAAGTAGGTGTCGTGGAGTTGCACGTCCACGGACAGGGCACCCAGGAACAGGCCCGTAAGCCCGCCGATGGCGAACAGGACCAGGAACATGATGGCGTAGATCATGGGCGCCTGGAGCGAGATCGAGCCGCGGTACATGGTGGCCAGCCAGTTCCAGATCTTGACTCCCGAAGGAATCGCGACCAGGAACGTCAGGAAAGAGAAGATCGCGGAGGCGAGCTGCGACTGCCCGCTGACAAACATGTGGTGGCCCCACACCAAAAAGCTCACGAAGGCGATGGCCAGGCTCGAGTAGGCGATGGCCTTGTACCCGAAAATCGTCTTCCGCGAAAACACCGGGATGACCTCGCTGATGATCGCCATGCCCGGGAGGATCATGATGTAGACCGCCGGATGGGAGTAGAACCAGAAGAAGTGCTGGAACAGAACCGGGTCGCCGCCCAGCTTTGCGTCGAAGATCCCGACCTGAAACACGCGCTCCATGATCAGCAGCACCAGGGTGATCGCCAGTACCGGTGTCGCCAGGACCTGGATGACGGCGGTGGCATACATGCCCCAGGAGAACAGAGGCATCTGATACCAGCCCATGCCCGGGGCGCGCAGTTTGTGGATGGTGGCGATGAAGTTGATGCCCGTGAAGACCGAAGAGAATCCCAACACGAAGACGCCGAAAGTCATAAGTGTGACAGCGCCTCCGGTGGTGGAGCTGTAAGGTGTGTAGAACGTCCAGCCGGTGTCGATGCTGCCGGTCACCATGCCTGCCAGCAGAATCAGGGTGCCGGCGACATAGATGTGGTAGCTGGCCAGGTTCAATCGGGGAAAGGCCACGTCCTTGGCGCCCAGCATCAGCGGCAGCACGAAGTTGCCGAACGCGGCCGGAATGCTGGGGATGATGAACAGGAAGATCATGATCGCGCCGTGCAGGGTGAAGACCTTGTTGTAGGTGTCGGCGGTCATGAGAGTCTGCTTGGGGGTCAGCAGCTCCAGCCGGATCAGCATGGCGAATACGCCGCCCAGGATGAAAGCCACGAGCGTGGACCAGAAGTAGAGCACGCCGATGCGCTTGTGGTCGAGCGTGAAGAGCCAGGAGCGCAAGCCCCGGCTTTCGTTCAGGTAGTCAGCCATCGGTTCCTCACTTCTGCGCCTTGATGAACTCCACCAGCGCCAAGATCTCGCGATCCCTCAGCAAGCCTTGAAACGTGGGCATGATCGGCTGGTAACCCTCGACAACCTTCGCCTGGGGCTCGAGAATCGATTCGCGAAGGTAATTCTCGTCCACCAGGAAGGTCTGGCCGTTTGCCATTCTCTGGCGCTCGCCGAAGATGCCCTTGAAGCTCGGCCCCTGTCCGCGGGACCCGTCCAGGGAGTGGCAGGTGGCGCAGCCGCGGGTCTCGTAGAGAACCGCCCCAAGCTGAGCCAAAGGCATCGTTTGTGCGGCCTGGTCGCCATTCTCCAGCCATTCCTGGTATTGCGATTCGCTGTCCACCCAGATCTTTCCCGACATGTCCGAATGTCCCCGGCCGCAGTACTCGGCGCAGAAGATCGTGTGCATTCCCTCGCGCGTGGGCGTGAACCAGAGCTCGGTATAGCGGCTGGGGAGCACGTCGCTTTTGACACGGAAGCTGGGCACATAGAAGCTGTGGATGACGTCCTCCGACGACATGATCAGCTTGACTGGCTTGCCCACGGGCACATGGATTTCATTGATGGTGCGCGTGCCGCCCGGATACTCAAACTGCCAGAGCCAGCGCTTGGCGGTGACCTGGATCTCCAGAGCGTCGGCGGGGGCGACCGTCGCCTCCATGTAGCCATGGAAGCCCCAGAAGAAGATCACCATGACCAGGAACAGCGGGATGATGGTCCAGACCATCTCCAGCTTGAAGTTCTCCGTGATATGGGGGGTGACCTCATCCGGCCTGCGCCGGCGGTAGCGCAGGATGAACACGGTCAGCAATCCGCAAATCAGCAGAAAGAAGAACGCGCTCAGAAAGGTGATGAACAGGTAAAGGTTGTCCACCTTGCGCGCATAGAGAGAGCCCTCGACGGGCAGCAGCAGGGATCGTAACCAGTCCATCAGGCTCCGAGAGCCTCCCGGGGCGAATTCGTTAGCCGCTCGCGGCGCCACATGCGCCACAGGAAAAGACCGAGCAAAGTCATGACCAGAACGCCCCCCGCCTTCATCAGATTGACGGCGAAGGGCACATAGGAACGGGCGAGAGGATCGTAGTGAAAGCAGAAAAGCAGCAACCGGTCAACGCTGAGACTGAACTTGCCTGCCGATGCCTCGGTCAGGGCCAGGCGCAGGTCTCGAGGCCGGAAATCGATGCCGTAGAGGTACCGGGAGACCTTGCCCTCGGGAGTCAGAATCATGATGACGGCCTGGTGCGCGTACTGGCGCGTGGCCTCGTCGTAGGTGTACCCGAAGCCAAGCTGTTCGGCCAGTTTCTTCACGTTGCCCTGGTGGTCCGTCAGAAAGTGCCATCCGGATGTCTGCCGGTCATAGCTGGCCAGATAGGCGGCCTTCTTCTGCCGGGCCAGATCGAAGGTCTCCGTGGGGTCGATGCTGATGGTGACGACCTCGTACTCCTTGCCGGGATTCCAGGGAATCTGCCGCATCGCGCTGGTCTGCGAGTTGAGAACGAGGTTGCACAGCATCGGGCAAGAGTAATACACGAGGTCGAGGATGACCGGACGCCCCTGTTTGAAGAATTCGCCCAGGCGGACCGGATGGCCGTTCTCGGCGATGAAGGTGAGGTCCAAGTCCACGGCGCTGCCGAGGTGTTCCTGGACTCCCGCGTGCTCCAGTTGTTGGGGCAGAGGCTGCTCCGCGCGGAGAACGGCCGTCATGCCGGCGAGGACAACCAACGCGAAAAGAAGCTCTCTAGCGGGACGCACCGGCCCCCCCTAGCAACTCCGCCGGCACAGAGACGGCTTTGGTGGAGTAGGGGAGCTTGCCTTGCGCGTACTCTGCCGCCAGCAGGCTCATGGCCCGCTCGATCGGAAGCCGCACAACCCCCTTCTCGCGGTCCACGTAACGGTAGGAATGAAGCTCCTCGTCCTCGCGGGCCCGAAGGGTGTTGAGTACCGGTGATTCCGGAGCCAGGACCTGAACGTAGACCTGTTGCTCCAGAGCGCGGTCGAAGTAGAACTGGAGGCCGAGAACTACAGCCACCAGCAGCACCACCGTAATCGCTCCGAACGCCGCAATCGCTCGAACGTTGGGCTCGGAACGGTCAAAACCCTGCTGGGCGCCCGCCGGGTCACTCATTTCAATAGCCTTACTCTGTCTGATGATGGAGCGCGCGCGTAAGTCGCAAATCTCCGATGGGAACGAGGGCGCGGCCGTGGAGCAGCCGCCAGAAGACCAGCCCAAAAGCGCTGCCCACCGCCAGGAACGTGGCAAAGTCCAGCCAATGCAGGTGGAAACCATGATGCTGCAGCGTTGGCATGACCACCCAATGAAGATCGATGTAGTGCATCAGCAGCAGGAGGGCGCTCACAACGCCGAGCAGGCCGGCTCGCCGCTTGGCCGAGCTCGACAGCAACAGCAGGAAGGGCAGGATGAAGTTGCCCACCAGGAGCGACGCGCTCACCCAGGCCCAGTTCCCCTCCAGCCGGTGCCTAAACCAGACCGTCTCTTCGGGAAGGTTGGCATACCAGATCAAAAGGTACTGGCAGAAACCGATGTAGGCCCAGAAGACGACCATGGCGAAGAGCCACTTCCCCAGGTCATGGTAGTGATCCGTCCGTACGGCGTCCGCCAGCAGGCCGCCGCGCCGGAACGCCAGGCAGATCAGGATGAGCAGCGCCAGGAAGGCAAGACCGCCCCCGGCGAAGATGTAGATTCCAAAAACGGTTGAGTACCAGTGCGGCTCGAGCGACATCAGCCAGTCCACAGCCGCCATGGTCACGGTGATCGCAAGCGCCGCCAGTCCCGGCCCGCTCCAGGCCACGGCGCGGAGCGTGTGCGTCACCGATGAATCCCGGTCTTGCGCCACCGAGGAACGGTAGAGAACTATTGCCAGGACGCTCCAGACAAGCAGGTATGCGGCCGCGCGGGCCAGGAAGAAGGTGCGGTTGAAAAACACCATCTTGACCTGGAGCACGGGGTCTTGAGAGATGAACTCCGGCCGGGACCACTCGTACAGGGACCCGATGCCCAGCGCCACGGGGATGAACAGCAGCGCCGCCAGCGGGAGGGTGGCCACGACGGTTTCCATCAGCCGCCGCACGGGGATGCTCCAGACGGCGCCGCTCAAGTGCCAGGCCATCAGAAAGAAGGCCGCGCCGAGCGCGATCGTCAGGAAGTAGGCGAAACCGACCAGGTAAGACGCGAAGAACTGGCCAGGATTCGTGACAGCCCCCAGGATACAGGCGAGCCAGGAGAGGGCCGCGACGGCCGCCAGGAGCCTCTGCACACGGCTCCAGGCGGCCTCGCTTACGTGAACGACGAGTCCGTCCATGGCTTCACCTCACCTCCGGACGCAATTCGGGCGGCACATCCGCCAGCGTCCCCGCACGGGCGCGCTGAAGCGCGCGCACGTAAGCCACGATCGCCCACCGGTCGCCGGGAGGGACCTGGAAGCGGTAGCCCGGCATGGTGCGGCGTCCGACAGAAGCCACATGGAACAGTTCGCCGTCGTTCATTTCGCGAATGCGCGGCTCAAGCAGATTCGTGGGCACCCAGGAGGAGCGAAGGGGAACGATGCCCTTGCCGCTGCCCGTCCGGTCGTGACAGGGCGCGCAGTAGATGTCGAA
>JBHGAV010000075.1:0-16919 GCA_041946685.1 Bryobacteraceae bacterium
GTGCTGAAGCTGTCGCCTGAAGGCGAGGGCTTCAACCCTCCCAAGGTGGGACAGTGAATCCCGGTCAATCCGGGCCAGACCGCAGCCGCCAGGTCCTGCTCGGCCAGCGCAAACGGCTTATTAATACGAACCAAGACATCCGCGCCACCCTTGCGCGCCTTGCACAAGGCTTCGCGCACCATGGCGCGAGCCGCGCTCTTCTCGGCTGGCGGAACGCTGTCCTCCAAATCGAGCTCGATAGCGTCGGCGCCGCGAGTGTACGCTCTCTCGACGAATTTCGGCACGTTGACGGGCAAGATCAGGACCGAACGCCGGACCATGCCCTCCAGTCGCTTCCGTCGCACTTCCACCGCGGTCGGCTGCGCTTCTTCCGGGGTTCCCCACTGGCTGTCCAGTCGAATCGACTCTTCTCGCTCCACGAGACATCTCCTTGGGAGAGATCTGATCTGACAAGCCAGAGTGCCTGGGATGGCCTTCCTACGCCATGTACAAACCGCCGTTGATGTCCAATGTTGCGCCGGTGATATATGCGGCGGCGGAGGAGGCCAGGAACAGGATAGCGGTCGCTACCTCTTCCGGCTTGCCGAGCCGCTGGACGGGGATCATGGCAACCTGCGCCTTCAGCTCATCCGGGTCTCGCCAGTGAATCCGCTCACTGTCGATGAACCCGGGGGCGACGGCGTTCACGGTGACGCCATCCGCTGCAACTTGATGCGCCAACGCCCGGGTGAATCCGAGGATGCCCATCTTCGCGCTCGGGTAGTGCACACTCGCCCGGGCCCCGCTACGGGCCATGACCGAGGACACGTTGATAATCCGCCCAAAGTGCCCGCTAATCATATGGGGCACACAGGATTGGCTACACAGGAAGGCAGCCTTCAGGTGTGTGTCAAGCTCGAGATCCCAATCCGCCTCTGTAACATCGAGGATGTGTCGAGGCTGTCCGGGCTTCCGGCGTGCCCCGGCGCTGTTTACCAAGATGTCGATGCGGCCAAGATCGGCGGCGATCCGTGCGACCATAGCTTCGATCTCGGAGATTCGGAGCAGGTTCGCCTGGATAGTGAAAGCTCGACGTCCTTGGTGACGCGCATACGCGGCCAGCTGCTCCGCTCGGTCCCTCCGCTCGAGATACTGGATCGCAACGTCGGCGCCGTGCTCCGCAAAGACCTGCACCACCGCCGCGCCGATGTCCCCCGTCGCACCAGTTATTAGCCCCACTCGGCCCGTGAGGTCGAGGAGATTCATACCGTGTCCTCGAAAACGCAGTAGAACGAGTCCGACAGCAAGGTAACGTCCTTCACATCCGCAGGATGCGCTTCGGCCGGTACGGCTCCTCCAGGCGTGCGATCTGTTCCGTGGTCAGTGTAAGATCCAATCCGCGCACGACGTCCTCCAATTGCCCAATCTTGCCCGTACCAACGATTGGACTGGTCACCCCGGGTTTTTGGAGGATCCATGCCAGGGCCACTTGGGCGCGCGACGCACCGAGCTGCTCGGCCACCTCCCCGACGCGTTCCGCGATCGCGAAGTCCGCCTCCTGGTAGTACATGCTCCGGGCCACCGCGTCACCCCTTGCCCGGGCTGTTCCTCCGGTCTTATCCGGAGCCCGGTTTCCCATGACGAACCCGCGGGCAAGCGGGCTCCAAGGAATGACCCCGACGCCCTGGTCGAGACAGAGGGGAATGATCTCTCGTTCATCTTCACGATAGATGATGTTGTACTGATTCTGCAGGGACACAAAACGGGGCCAGGCGTGGAGATCCGCGGTAAAGAGCGCTTTGGCTAGCTGCCAGGCGAACAGATTTGAGGCGCCAACATAGCGCGCTTTTCCGGCTCGGACCACGTCGTGCAAAGCCTCGAGAGTCTCCTCGAAAGGCGTGCCGCCATCCCACCAGTGGATCTGGTAGATGTCCACGTGATCAAGGCCTAGGCGACTCAGGGAGGCATCAATAGCGTGGAGGATATGCTTGCGCGAGAGTCCGCCTTGATTGGGCTTGTCGCCCATCGCATGGTACACCTTCGTGGTGAGCACAAACTCGTCCCGGCAGGTAAAGACGTCTTTCAGCGCCCGTCCGACGATCTCTTCGGTCAGCCCCTGCGAATAGGCATCGGCCGTGTCAAAAAAGTTGATGCCCAGTTCCATTGCGCGGCGGAAGATCGGGCGCGCCTCGTCCTCCTCCAGCAGCCAATCGCGGGTGACGCCTTGGCTATCCCGCCAGCTCCGGCTGCCGAACATCATCGTGCCCAAGCCGATCCGTGAAACCTTGAGCCCCGTCCTGCCCAATTTCACGTACTGCATGCCTGCCCTCCTTTCAGAGCCGCAAAACTGAGAGGAGAAGCATGATGGGGGATCGAAGAGAATGGGCGGCTCGGAGCTATGATGCGGCCGAGAGAGAGCAAGACCCCCCGCGAACCTAGATAGAAGGCGTGGCCACAAAGACGCAAGGCGCGGGTAAAGCCTCGTCGCCTTTGTGGCCGCAATCGGGTGAGCTACTGTTCTAGCCTGGTTCTAGCCTCGCAACGGGTGCCTATTTTCCGGCCCGGAATCGGCTCAGGCTGCCCGCCTTCATCACCTTGCCGTGCAATTCGTGACCGAAGATGTCCTCGGCTAGCCGCGCGCATTCGATCAGCTTGTCGAGATCCACCCCGGTCTCGATGCCCATCTCGTGGCACATGAAGACCAGGTCTTCCGTGGCGATGTTCCCCGCCGCCGACTTGTGGCCGCCGAAGGGACAGCCGCCCAGCGCGGCCACCGAGGCGTCGAACTCGGCGACTCCCATCTGGAGCGCGGCGAGCGCGTTTGCCATGCCTGGGCCGCGGGTATCGTGCAGGTGGAGTTGGATCCCGAGGTCGGGCCAGCGATTCCGCACCTGGCCGACGACGGCCTGGATCTGCCGGGGATTCGCCCACCCCATGGTGTCAGCCAGGCTGAGGTGACGGAACGGGTAACCGTGATCCCGGAGCACCTTCTCCAGGTCGGCGGCCAGGCCGATCACTTTCTCGGGAGGGACGTCCCCCTCGTAGTTGCAGCCGAACGCCGCCATCATGCTGCCACCCCGGATCGGAACCTTCAGCTCCTCGTACTTCTTGACCCACTCGTCCAGGCCGGCCAGCGCCTCGCGGATCGTCTTGTTGGTGTTCTTCTGTGAAAAGGTGTCGCTGGCGATGACCGAGAGGCTTCCCTCAACATCGTACTTCCCAGCCGTCACGGCGCGCTCCAGTCCCTTGATGTTCAGGAAGAGCGCCTCATACTTCACTCCGGGTGCTCGCTTAAAGCCGCGCGACACCTCGTCAGCGTCCGCCATCTGCGGCACCCACTTCGGGCTGACGAAGGAGGTGACCTCGATGCAGGGGACGCCGGTTTCCGACAGCGCATCGACGAGCCGGATCTTCTTCTCGGTCGGGATGAAGGTCTTCTCGAACTGGAAGCCCTCGCGCGGCCCGACCTCACGAATCCAGACCTTCTTGGGGTAGTCCGCCATGGATCACCTCGCTGTCGCTTGCGGCGCGGCACCCAGGCCCACGGGGAACGGGTACGGCACCGCTTGGCCGGTCCGCTTCGGAAGCGCCACGACCGCACTGCCCTTGGTAGACTCAACGCCGCGGGAGTTCTTGAGCCCGATCTCCAACTCCACGAAGGCCACGCCGTCCTGCTCGTACTTCTTGGTGACCTTCCCCCAGGCCGTGAGCAGATCGCCGGGCAGGTCCATGTCCCGGTACTGGAACGCCACCTTCCAGGCCCACCCCCGGAGGCCGGCCCAATCCTTCAAGAGCTGCATCAAGACGTGCTGCTTCCAGGAGCCGTTTACCATGATGTCCGGGAGCTTGTCGTGCTGCGTAGCGTAGGCCTTATCGTAGTGAATGCGATGCCAGTTCTCCATCGCGGCGGACCAGCGCATGATGTGACCGACCGACATCGGGCCCTTCTGAACCTGCGGGATCTCCTGGCCGATCTCCACGTCCTCGAAGTACACCTGCTGAGTGGCCACTGTCTCGCTCCTTTCCGGTGCGATCGTCGCTGTGCGCTACCGAAGCACGTGGGTCTGGACCGCCTTCAGCAGCAGCTCCTTATCTTGATTGCGGTACAGCGTCTCGACGAGGATGAACACCAACGTGCCGGACTTGCCTTCTTTCTGATAGACGTCCAGGTACTTGCTCTTCGCCTGGATCCGGTCACCCAAGCGGGCCAGGCGATAGACCTCCACCTGGTTGCCGCCGTTCAGCAAGCGTTTGAGGGGAATCGGCAACTGGGGCAGCCCCATCCCAAAGTCCCGGGTCACACCGTCGAAGTCCGGATCGGTGGACATCCGGTCCAACGGGTCCGGGGTGCCCGGCCGGCGCCGAAACGCGTGCAGCGGGAAGAGCGGGGGCGCCGCCACGCCGCCGTACCGCGTGGCTGCCGCCTCCTGGTCATTCCAGTAGACGGGGTCGGCATCGATCACCGCCTGCGTGAACCGCCGGATCGCCCCCCGCTCGACCGGATCGCACGCCTCGCCCCACTCGGTCTCATACCCGATCAGCGCCTTCACTTCGTCCGTCACATAGTTGGCCATGCTCTCCCGTTCCTTTCTTGGACGCTCTGGTCCGTGTGGCGTCCGTCCTCTCGCCCAGGCTGCCCGGGCCCGGACAGTGGGCTGTGTGTAAACGGGCGTGCGGCTCAGTCCGCTTCCCGCCGCACGCTCCCTCCCAGCTCAGTGCACGCCGGCGGCATAGAGGTGGCACGCCACCCGATGCCCGGGACGCACTTCAGTGAACGACGGCTCGGTTGCGGCGCAACGCGGCATGGCCTCCGGGCAGCGCGTGTGGAACCGGCAGCCTGAAGGCGGATTCATCGGGTTCGGCACCTCGCCCGCTAGAATTACTTCCTCGTAAACGGCATCGGGATCGGCGGGCAGCGCCGCCGAGAAGAGGGCGCGCGTGTACGGATGCAACCGGCTGGCGGCGAGCGCGGCGGTATCCGCCATCTCGACCAGCTTCCCCAGGTACATGACGCCGATGGTGCTGCTCATGTGCTGCACGATCGCGAGATCGTGCGCGATCAGGAGATAGGACAGCCTCAGCCGCCGCTGAATGTCCTCCAGCAAGTTGATCACCTGCGCGCGAATCGACACGTCGAGCGCCGACACGGGCTCGTCCAGAATGATGAGCGACGGGTTCAGGGCCAACGCCCGGGCGATCGCGATGCGCTGCCGCTGCCCCCCGCTGAACTCGTGCGGGTACAGCGAGGCGGCCTGCTGGCTCAGGCCCACTGTTTCGAGGAGCTCCGCGACGCGACGCCCCAGCGCCTCGCCTGAGGCCACCCGATGCACGATCAGGGGTTCGCTCAGGATCGTGCCGACCCGCATCCGCGGGTTGAGCGAGCTGTAGGGATCCTGGAACACGGGCTGGAGCGAGCGCCGGTACCAGGTCAGGTCGGCCTTCGCCAGGCCGTTGACGCTCTTTCCCTCGAACAGAATCGAGCCGCCTGTCACCGCCTCGATCAGCAAGATGCACTTGGCGATGGTGGTTTTCCCGCAGCCCGACTCGCCGACTAGCCCGAACGTCGTCCCGGCGCGGATCTCGAAACTGACGCCGTCCACCGCCTTGACGGCTCCGACCTGCTTCATCCGGATCACGCCTTGCGTCACGGGGAAGTGCTTCTTGAGGTCCTGGACCTCCAGGAGGGCGCTCATGCCCGTCCTCCTTCGGCCAGATGGCAAGCGGCGTGGTGGCCGGGGCCGATCTCGCGCTCGGGCGGGTATTGCTTCGCGCATAGCGGGATCGCGCGGGAGCAGCGGGGGGCGAAGCTGCATCCCGGCGGCAGGCTGCGGGGATCCGGAGGCTGCCCCCCGATGGTGTAGAGCAGCCCCGTGGGCTTGTCGAGCTGGGGCAGGCAGGCCAACAGGCCGACCGTGTACGGGTGGACCGGCCGCTTGAAGAGCCTCCGGACGTCGGCCGACTCCACGATGCGGCCGGCGTACATCACCGCGACCCGGTGGCAGATCTTGGCCACGATTCCGAGGTCGTGGGTGATCATGATCATGGCGACCCGCATCCGCTGCTGGATCTCTTTGAGTAGGGCCAGGAGCTGCGCCTGGATGGTAACGTCCAGCGAGGTCGTCGGCTCGTCGGCGATCAACAGCTCCGGCTGGCAGGCCAGCGCTATCGCCCCCACGATGCGTTGGCGCATCCCGCCGCTCATCTGGTGCGGATACTCGTTCATCCGCTGCTCGGGTGACGGGATCTTCACCAGTCCGAGCATCTCCCGCACGCGTACGGGGACGTCCATGACCTGGTCGGCCTGGTGGGTGCGAATCGGCTCGGCCAGCTGGTCGGCGATGGTGAAGAGCGGGTCCAGCGAGGTCATTGGGTCCTGCAGGATCATGGAGATCTTGCTGCCCCGGATCTTCTGCATCTGCCGCTCGGTCTTCTCGAGCAGGTTCTCACCCCGCAGAAGGATACGCCCCCCCACGATCTGCCCGGAGGGCGGCGGCACCATCCGGAGGATGGAGAGCGCGGTCATACTCTTCCCGCTGCCCGACTCCCCGACGATGCCCAGTGTCTCACCTTCAGCCACGCTGAAGCTGACCCCGTCCACCGCCTTCACCAGGCCGCTCTTCGTGGAAAAGTATGTCTGGAGGCCCTCGACCCGAAGAATTGTCTCAGTCATGACTCACTCGTTCACCCACGCGTCCGACAAACGGTATCTACCTCTACGCGATGTGCTCTCAGCTCGGGGAGCGGGCGAACAGCGCCAAGCCGCTAGGCCCGCTGCCGGTACTTCGGGTCGAGGCGGAGCCGCAGCCAGTCGCCCAACAGGTTCGCCGCCAGACAGGTCAGCAGGATGCACAGACCGGGCAGCGTGATCAGCCACCAGGCCGAATCGATAAACTCGCGCCCCTCCGCCACCATCAATCCCCACTCTGGGGTCGGTGCGGAGACCCCCATGCCCAGGAAGCTCAGCGAGGCGGCCAGGATGATGGTGATGCCGAGCTGGAGCGTTGCGAGGACGATCATCGTGTTTACAATGTTCGGGAAGATGTGCTTCCACAGGATGCGGAGGGTACTGCAGCCCGTGATCCGTGCCAGCACGATGTAGTCCTGCGTCTTGATCCGCAGCACCTCGGACCGGATCACGCGGGCGTACGAAGCCCATCCCAGCACGGCCAGGACGGCCACGAGGTTGAGCAGTCCTGGCCCGATAACCCCTGCGAGCGCCACGCCGACCAAGAGGTACGGCATCGAGAGCATGGCGTCGGTCATCCGCATCAGCACCGCGTCCACCTTGCCGCCGACGTAGCCGGCCGTGATCGCCACGGAGGTTCCCAGGAAGCCGGAAAAAAAGACCGCCATGCAGCCGACCAGAAGCGAGATCCTCGCCCCCACCACCAGGCGGCTGAGGAAGTCCCGCCCCAGGTGATCCGTGCCGAGCGGATGGCTGAGGCTTCCGCCGGCGCGCCAGATCGGGGGGAAGAACTGGGCGGCGAGGTCGCTCTCCTCAGGGTTGTATCGCACCAGGTAGGGGCCCAGGGTGCTGGCGACCAAAACCGCGGCCAGGATGATCACGGGGAGCCACGGAATGCCGGCGAGCTTTGCCCGCAGCGAAGACGGTTTGTTGACGCCGACCAAGATCTTCCTCCTCGCGACGATTGCTACTCGTATCGAATCCGGGGATCGATGTAGGCGTACAGGACGTCGATGAACAGGTTGACGAACAAGTACCCCGACGAGACGATGACCACAATCGTCTGCACGACCGGATAGTCCCGGTTGTACACGGACCAGACCGCTAAGCGCCCTACCCCCGGCCACGCGAACACCGTCTCGGTCACCAGCGACCCGCTGAGAAACTGCACGAACTGCACGCCGAAAAGCGTCAGGATCGGCAACGAGGCGTTCTTGGCAGCATGCTTCCAGATGACCAGCCGCTCCGGCAGGCCCTTAATCCGGCACAGTTTGATGTACTCGGAATCCAGGACATTCAACATCGAGGAACGCGCCAGGCGCGTGAAGGCCGCCATGGAGTACCAGCCGAGGGTGAATCCCGGCAAGATGAGGTGCTTGAAGCCGCCGGTCCCCGACGTCGGCAGGAGCCGCAGCGCGACGGCAAAGAACAAGATCAGCATGATGCCCACCCAGAAGGTGGGCATCGACTGACCAGCCAGGGCAAAGGCCCGGCCGAACGTATCGACCTTCCCGCCCGGTGCCGTCGCGGACAAGACTCCGATGGTGGTCCCGATACTCGCACTGAGCACGATCGCAAAGCTCGCAAGCTGCACGGTCGCGCCGAACCGTTCCACGAAGATCTTCAGCGTGGGCTCGCCCCAGTAGATGGATTTCCCAAAGTCGCCGCGCAGCATGCCGCCGACGTAGCGCAGGTACTGGAGGTAGGTCGGCTGGTCGAGCCCCCAGGCCTTCCGGGCCAGCGCTCGGTCCTGTTCGGTGGCGAGCGGGCTCAACATCAGGTCCGCCGGATCGCCCGTGAGCCGGGTGAGCATGAACACGGCAATCGTGATAATCCAGATCGTCACCAGGGTCTGCACCAGCCGCTTCAGGATGTAACGGCGCATCCCTTATCTCCCGGAAACGAACCTACACCCAGTACGCGTCCATCTGCCGGCCCGGCTCGGGCGGCTGCGGCCGGCCCTTCGCAGCCGCCACGAGATCGCTGTCTCCGCCGGACTAACGGCCCTGGTACACAGGTTTCCGCTTGTCCAGGAACGCCCGCTGAGCCTCCTTGCGGTCCTCGGTGGTGTGTAGAAACAGGTCTTGCTGCAAGCCAAACTCGTGGATCGCCGTATACTGAAGTAAGGACAGCGCGAAATTCATCTTCGTCTTGGTGGCCGCAACGCCGAGCGGGGGTACGGCCTCCAGCAGTTGCGCGACCGCATCCACCTCCGCATCCAACTGTTCCGGCGCCGCGCACTTGTAGATGAGACCCCACTGCTCAGCCTGTTGCGCCGATACCCAGGCCCCGGTCATGGCCATGAAGAGGGCCCGCGGACGCCCGACGCTGTAGAGCAGCGGCAGGGGGCCGCTCAGGCCGGTGCTGATTTCCCGCAGGGCGAACCGCGCGGTGGTGGAGGCGACCACGATGTCCACCGTCACTAGGGCGAGGACACACCCGCCGCCGGCTGCCGGCCCGTTGATCCGGCCAATCACCGGCTTGCGCATGGTCTTGAGGAAGTCGTGGGCGGCAAAGTTGACGCGGTTATAGTGCTCGTAGGTCGTCTTGTCCTGCTTCGACGTGACGCTCTGATCCTGGCCCGCACAGAAGACTGTGCCCGCGCCCGTGAGGATGACCACCCGCGTCTCGGGATCGGCGTCCGCCGCGCGCGCGGCATCGAGGAGCTCCTCGTACAGCTTGGTGTTGGTTGCGTTCCGCTTCTCGGGCCGGTTGAGTGTAATGGTCGTTCGCATACCCTTCTTTTCGCACAGGATCGTCTCGTACTGCGTGACGGCGTTCTCCGACATTTCACGGCCTCCTGGAATTGGTTACCTTCAGCATCCCTGCCGCCGGGCAGACCCAGTGGAAGCCGGGCCCCCCGCCTTGCCCTACTTCAGCGTGACGCCTTCGAGGTGAGCGGTTGCGTAGATATTGCCGCGCCAGCGCGTGTATTCCTTGACTTTCGGCCCGTAACAGAAGATCGACTTCGTCTCGACGAACGAGACGAGGCGGGCCTCATCGGCGATGATTCGGACGGCCTCCTCCAGGATCTTACGGCGCTTCTCCCGATCCACGGTCACGAGCTGCTGCTCCCAGAGGCGATTAGTGTCCTCGTTGTTCAACTGCGACCAGCCAGGCGCCTTCGCGCCCCAGATGTTGTTTTTCGACCCAACGTCGAACCGCGTCTCGCCACTGCCCGAGATCGGAAGCCCTTTGAGCTTCTTTCCCGTGTAGGCGGCCGAGAATGCCCCCGTCTCCATCACCTGCAGCTTCGTCTTAATCCCGATCTTTGCGAGGTAGCTCGCTGCAGCCTCCGCAATCTGAGGCTGGAAAGGGCTCGAGGCCGACTGGAAGGTCTGCAGGTCCCACACGCCTGGCAGACCGTTGGGGTACCCCGCCAGCGCCAGCAGTGCCTTCGCCTTGGCCGGGTCGTAGGGGTAAGGCTTGAGGTCCTTTGGAATGCCGAAGGCAAAACTCCCCTCAGGGAAGACGGCCGGGAAGCCCTCTCCTCGGAACACCGCCTTGGCAATCGCCTCCCGGTCAATGCCATACGCCACCGCCCGCCGAACGCGGACATCCGACCAGGGCGAGGCCTTGTCGTACTGCTCGGCAAAGGTCATCAGCGCGACCCCGCCGCTCTCCGTGCTGGCAATCCCGAGGTTGGGAGAATTCTTCACCTGTTGATACATTTCCCCCTGGCAGTCCTTCGCGATGTCAATCTCGCCGGTGCGGAGTGCTGCCAGCCGGGCGGCGCTCTCAGGAATAATCTTGATCACCAGAGTCTTGAAGCGTGGCGGGGCACCGTAGTAATTATCGAACGCCTCGAATTCGTACTCACTCCCCTTCACCCTCTTGACGAATTTGAACTGGCCCGTGCCGACCGGCTGTTCGTTGGAGAATACCTCGTCCCCCACCTTCTCGATGAACTTCTTCGGGACAGGTGGCACCAAGTCCGCGTAAAGCGGGAATACCGCATATGGCACTCTGAAGTGATAGCGTACGTGGTACGGATCGACCGCTTCAACGCGCTCCAGGGCCTCGGTAAGCCCCGAAACCGACAGGCCTGCACTGATTTCCGGCCGCTTCATGCGCTCGATCCCGAAGACCACATCCTCCGCCGTCAGCGTCTCGCCGTTGTGCCACTTCACCCCTTTTCGCAGTAGGACGTCCCAGGTCTTGCCATCGGGGCTGACGGTCCAGGAGGATGCCAGGCCGGGGACGAACTCCCCGCTGGGCGAATACTCCACGAGCAGCCCATTGATGGCCCGCGAGATCTCACTGTTCGTCGATCCGGAGGGTCGCTGAAAGTCCAGCCGCTCCGCCCCCAGCGTCGCCACGCCGATGGCAAGTCTTCCGCTGGGCTGTCCCGCGAGACCGCTGACGGGTATCAGCATCAACCCACATAGGATTGCTACCGCCAGAACTCGGCATCGTCCCGAACCTTTCATGATCCCACCTCCTATGGAAGGTTTCGCCATGTTAGGTGCTCGGTCTTCCGATCACGGTCCGGCAGCTCGTACCGCATCCCTTTCGTCGTGCTTCGCGGACTCGCCCGATGAATCTGTCTCTGGATACCGCCGCCCCTCAGGATGAGCCGCTGGGGGTCTCCGCCGCCGCGCGGCCGGGGATGCCAGCTGGAATGCCTAAGCGCGCGAGGTCCGCCGGCGAAAGGCCAAGGGCCTCCTGTAGCACCTCCGCCGTATGCTCACCCAGGAAGGGCGCCCGGCGTGGTGGCGGCAACCGGAGGCGCGAGAACTTCACCGGGGTCCCGGTCGTCCGGAGGCTGCCGCCGATCCCGTCGTCGACCTCGATGAACAGCTCTCGCTTCTTCAAGTGCTCGCACTCATACACTTCTTTCGCGTCCTGGACGGGCCCCACGCTGAAGCCGAGGTCCAATAAAACCTTGACCGCATCGTCACGCCTCGTGTGACTGAGCCAGGCCTCGAGCGTCGCTTTCGCGATCGGGAAGCAGCGCTCGCAGCCCGGATGGCGGGGGTCGAATTCCTCGTGACCGATCATGTCGGGGCGCCCGATGAGGCGAAACAGGTCGTGCCACCGCTCGGGCACCGTGCCCCACATCGACACCGCGATGTACCCGTCCGCGCATTTCAGCCGGCTCGTGAACGTTAATGGCCATCCGCGGACGCCATGTGTCGCGACGCCGGTGACATGGTAGTCAGTGATCGCGTTGAAACACATCGATGCGAGGCAGTCGTACATCGCCACGTCGATGAATTGGCCCTGGTCGGTCTGAGTCCGGGAGCGCAAAGCGAGGAGAGTGGCCATCGCGGCCCAGAGACCGGGAATCGTATCCCCCAGTCCGGCGCCAACTGAAACCGGCGGTTCGCCGGGCTCGCCGGACACAGACATCAAGCCGCTCATGGCCTGCGAGGTTGCATTGTTGGCCTGGCGCCCCGACCAGGGGCCGATGTAGGGCTTCAGCTGCCCGAACCCGCTGATCGCCACATAGATAATGCGGGGATTGACCTCACACAGGGACTCGTAGCCGAGGCCGAGACGATCCATGGTCCCAGGGCTGAAATTCTCCAGCACGACATCGCTCGCTGCTACCAACTTCCGAAACACCTCCTTGCCCGATGCGGACTTCAGATCGAGGGCAACGCCTCGTCGGTTACGGTTCAGCGTGAGGAACGCGCCGCTCACCCGCAGCCCGTTGCGCTCGATGAAGGGCGCAACTCCACGCACTTGCTCACCCTTGGGTGGCTCGATCTTGATCACATCGGCACCGAAGTCGGCCAGGATCGAGGCGCAGAATGGGCCGGCCAGAATGTGCGTGAGATCGAGGATGCGAACACCGGCCAGCGGTAAGGGCGTCTTTACGCTGCCAGCAGCGCCATTGTCATTGCCCATCCCGTCCTCCTTCGGACTAGCTTAGCTAGCGTTAATTCAGGACGATGTTCTCGAGATTGTCGGATACCCATGGTGCCCCGAGCCGGAGCTTGTACTCCTTCACCTTCGGGCCTAGACCGAAGATACTCTTGGTCTCGACGAACGGATTGAAGTGCACGCGGTCCATGATGGTGCGGGCCGCCTCCTCCAGAATTTGCCGTCGCTTCTCGCGATCCGCGGTCGACGTTTGCAGGTCCCAGAGGCGGTTGGTGTCCTCGTCCTTCAGCCAGGACCACCCATCTGCCCGAGCCGCCCAGACGTTGTTTTTCAGACCAAGATCGAAGCGCGTCTCGCCGCTCCCGGTCACCGGGATGCCGGACAGCTTCTTCCCCTTCCAGGCCGCGCCGAACGCCCCGCCTTCGATCACCTGGTACTTCGTCTTGATGCCGATCTTGGCCAAATATCCGGCTACCGCTTCTGTGGCTTCGACTTGAAACGGCGTAGATCCGGACCGCATTGTCTGCAGATCCCAGACGCCGGGGAGCCCGTTGGGAAATCCAGCCGCGGCCAGCAGCGCCTTCGCCTTGGCGGGATCGTAGGGGAAAGGCTTCAAGTCTTTTGGCATGCCGAAGGCGAAATGACCTTCGGGGAACACGGCGGGAATCGCCTCTCCACGAAAGACGACCTTCGCAATGGCCTCGCGATCGATGGCCAAAGCCGCCGCTCGCCGTACGCGTACGTCGGACCAGGGCGACTTCGGATCCAGGCGCTCCGCGAAAATCATGTAGCTCACGGCTCCGCACAAGGTACTCGTGGTGTGCAGGCCTGGGGTGCTCCTCACCTCATCCAGCATCTTGCCTTGGACGTCTTTGGCGATGTCGATCTCCCCGGTCTTCAGTGCGGCCAATCGGGTGGCGTTTTCCGGGATAATCTTCACGATCAGCGTCTTGAACGGCGGCTTGTTTCCGAAGTAATCCTCAAAAGCCTCGAACTCGTACTCGCTGCCTTTGATCCGTCGCACAAACTTGAACGGGCCGGTCCCAACCGGCTTCTCGTCGAAGGTCGCGTCGCCCACCTTCTCAATATATTTCTTCGGCATAGGCGGAACCAGGTTGACGTAGTACTCAAAGGTCACATAGGGCGTCTTGAAGTGGTACCGAACATGTGTGTCACTGACGGCCTCGACTTTTTCGAGAAAATCGAGGAAAGGCGCAGTCTGTGTCCCCGCCGCAATCTCCGGTCGTCTCATCCGCTCGACGCCGTAGACCACATCTTCGCCCGTGAGCGTGTCACCATTGTGCCACTTGATCCCCTTGCGCAGGACGAGGTCCCAGGTCTTCGCGTCCGCGCTCGGCTTCCATGACTCTGCCAGGCCGGATATGCGCTCGCCGTTCATTCCGAACTCAATAAAGTGGCGGCTGAGAATCCGTACCAACTCCGTGTTGGTCGCATCTGCCAGGCCTCTCGAGTAGTCCAGCTTCTCGCCCCCCAAACTCGGCACCCCGAGCACCAACTTGCCGGCGCGGGCGCCGGCAAGTACAGGTTCCGACGTCACTGTGACGATGGCCCCGACGACGAAGAGCACGGCCAACACTGTCAGTAATCGCTTCATTATTCTACCTCCACGTATGGTTGCCCCAGTGATAGAGATGCCCTTCCCAAAGGGCTGGGCTTGGGTGGGTGCCACGGCGTTGTTCTAAGTGGGCTGTTTGACGGTACCGGGTAGCGGGATGACGGCTCAGGCAGGAAGACCCATTGCCAGTAGGGAACGGCGCCCAGGCACCAGGTCGCTCGTCGCAGAAGATACTCGTTCGTCGCAGGTTTGCTGTCGTCGCCCACGAGATTAGCCATGCTCGGCATCACCTCATCGACAACGTGTAGCACAGCAGCCGTAATGGCGTACGGTTACCAGACACCAGACCCTACATCAGAGCATCACAGTCGGCGTGCGCTTGCCCGCGCCCCGACGGGTCTCGGCTATCCGTACAGAACCTTCTTCGCCACCTGCAAGTGCTTTCGCATGAACGAGCCGGCGCGAATCGAGTCGCGCCGCTTGATCGCTTCAATGATCTTCGAGTGGTAATCGATAGCTCCTCGAGCCTCCTCAGCGTGCGTCCAGATGGTTCTTGGCAATCGAATCCAGAGCGCCGCAATCATCCGCGTGAGCCATGGGTACAGGCTCGTCCCGCAGACAAGCAGGTGGAAACGATAGTTTAAGATCTTGATGGCCTCGACATTATCCGCATTCGAGGCGAACAAGTCCCTGATCTCGTCGTTGGCCTTCTCCGCTTCGTGAATCGTCTCCGGGGAGAGCTTCTTCGCGCACATGCGCACTGCGTTACTTTGCAGGAACGCTTGGATCGCGAAGAGATCAGCCGCGTCCTCGATAACCTTGTCTGCCACGCGTGCTTCCATGTGGGGGGATCGAACGAGCAGACCTTCTGCCACGAGCTGATTGATCGCTTCCCGGATGGGGGATGAACTGATCTGCAGGGTTTCGCGAAGCTCTTTTTCGGTGATGCTGGTACCGGAGGGGATTTGTCCTAATATGATGGCGTTCCGCAGGCTTTCCACTGCAAACTCGGTCTTCGTGGTGAAACCGGAGCCGCGCGGAATATTGAGCATGCTCTCCTCGCTCGATGTTCTGTAATCTATATTATGCATAGTGCTTGTCAAGGGCAAAAGATAGAACCCGGACTTTTTTGTCATCTTCGCCACCTGGTTCGCCTTCCGGACGTCACGCACCTGTTGTCGTCCGCGGCCGTTCGTCGTACCCGAGTCCCGATGGCGCCGACTTGGTTCGGAGAGGTTATCGGTTATCCGCGCGCTCGGGTCTCGCAGGATAGAGCTGGGCGGTCCGAGTCGGCGTCGACGTGTCGTAGCGTGATCGTTGGCGCGGATTGGCCGGGACGCGTGAGGGGCACCCCGGAACGATCATGGTTGACTTCCACAAAGGTACGTAAACTGGCGCTCGTCCCTGATGGCGCGAGCGACTTTGTAGCCCGGCCGCTGCCACCCGAAGGCTACCTGCCCCACCGCCCACCGTCTGTCGAACCCCAGCAGTCATTGCCGCTCGCCGCGCTCATCCTGCGCAATCAACCGCCGGAACTGGGCGCTCGTCGACGCCTGCGAGCGAACGCTCACGCCCGGCGTGACGAGCTCTTGGTCCAGGAACCCGCGGATGCGGGAGCGATCGCCGGCAAGACGACGGCCTACCGGCTCACCCTGCCGAAGAAGCTCTCCCAGCCGACGCAGCCGGCCAAGGTGAAGGCCCGGGTGGCGGACCTGGCGCTCCTCGAGGGTCTGCACGACCAGCTCCGGCCGGTGCTCGGGGCCCTCGCGCTCAGCCCTGAGGGCATCCACTACAACGCGCAGACCGTCCTCAGGGGCGACGTCTTCCAGCTCACCCGCCGGCGGGCGGCGCAGCGGTACCTCCACCCCGTCGCCTTCCTCACGCACCAGTTCTACCGCCTCCAGGACAACCTCGTCGACGTGCTGCTCGCCAGCGTCCAGGTCTTCCACAACGGCGCGCTGCGGGAGCACAAGGAACAGTGCTACCTCCGCCGCGAGCAGCACCTCCAGGCCCTCCGCGTGCTCGTCGGCTCCCTGGACACCGGGGTGCATGCGCTCGCGACCGTCCAGGGCATCACCCGGGATCCCGGGCTCACCGACGCCGAGAAGCTGGCGCGGATCGCGACGGTACTGGCGGCGCGGGAGGCGGCCCGGCTGCTCGAACGGGAGGCGATGGCGGCGCTGAAGGCCGCGGTGGACCCGGAGCTCCGCGGGGACGAGTACTACGCCATCCCGGAAGCGAACGCTCAAGATCCAGCAACGGGTGGCGCCGATCCTCCGGGCGCTCCAGTTCACCGGGGAGCGCGGGACGGAGCCGCTGCTCGCCGCGTTCGCCCACTTTCGCGCGCACGACGGGGTCCTCACCAAGGCGGCGCCGGACGAGTTCCTGGAGCCGCCGGAGCGGCTGGCGGTGCACACCGAGGGGCGCTTCCCCGTCTCCCTCTACAAGGCCTTCCTATTCGTGCACGTGCAGAGTGCCCTCCGCTCGGGCAGCCTGAACCCCACGCACTCGTACAAGTACCGGCCCCTGGGCGCCTACCTGATGGACCGGGAACGGTGGCGGGGCGGTCGCCGAGCCGCAGGCGGTCCTCGAGGCGCTCGATGACGCCCTCCACCGCCCGTACGCCGTGACGAACGCCCACCTCGCCGACGAGAGCAATCCCCACGTCACGTTCTGGGCCGCCGGCGGCTACAGCGTGCACACGCGGCCGCAGGCGGACGCCGACGCGGAGCGCCTCACGCAGTTCTTCCCCGAGCGGCGGATCGTCCCGCTCGGCGAGGTTCTCGCCACCGAAGTGCCGATGGGCGTTCAGCCAGCCGAAGTAGGTGCCCCAGCCGCGGAGGATCGGAT
>JBHGAV010000076.1:0-16859 GCA_041946685.1 Bryobacteraceae bacterium
CGGCCGCGGGCGCGTAGTAGGCGCTGCCCGTCTTGAGGTACTTCACAATCTCGGCTCCGCCGTCGCGGGTCCTCTTAACCAGCCGCGCGATGGTATCAGAGTCCATCAAGTCGGCCAGGGGAATGCCTCCCACGCTGGTGTAGCGGACCAGCGGCACCATGGTGTCGCCGTGCCCGCCCAACACTACGGCAGTGACGTCCTCCACGGACACTTTCAGCTCTTGTGAGATGAACGCGCGGAAACGCGCGGTGTCCAGGATGCCCGCCATGCCCACGACGCGGTGCCTCGGAAAGCCGCTCACTTCGAGGGCCACGTGGCACATGGCGTCGAGCGGATTGGTGACAACGATCAGGATGCTGTCGGGCGAATACTTGACGGCCTGCTCCACGGTCGGCTTCACGATGTCGTAGTTCGCCCACAGCAAGTCGTCCCGGCTCATGCCGGGCTTACGGGGAAAACCCGCCGTGAAGATGACGATGTCGCTACCCGCCGTTGCCTCGTAGCCGTTGACTCCCGTCACGGTGACGTCAACTCCCAGGACCGGCGAGGACTGAAGCATGTCCAGCGCCTTGCCTGTCGGGACGCCTTCGAGCACATCCACAACGACCACATCCGCCAGCTCGAGTTGAGTCAGGCGGGCCGCGCAACTCGCGCCGACGTTCCCGGCGCCGATCACAGTGACTTTCTTCCTCATCTGGTCCTCCCAGGGTGCGCTGGTTCAGGCCGCCGCGGCCGCACCCATGTTCTCCACAATGGCGGCGCCGAACTCACTGGTCTTCAGCTTCACCGCCCCCTCCATGAGGCGGTGCAAATCGTACGTGACGCGTTTCTGCCGGATGCTCTCTGTGATGCCCTTCTCGATCAAGTCGGCGGCTTCTTTCCAGCCCATGAACTGGAACATCATGACGCCGGAGAGGATCAGACTGGTGGGATTCACCATATCCTGGCCTGCGTACTTGGGCGCGGTGCCGTGAGTGGCTTCAAAGACGCCGTGCTCGTCGCCGATGTTGCCGCCGGGCGCCATGCCAAGGCCGCCGACCTGGGCGGCGCAGGCGTCGGACAGGTAATCCCCGTTGAGGTTGGGAGTGGCGATGACGTCGTATTCATCGGGCCGCAGCAGGACCTGCTGGAACATCGAATCGGCGATGCGATCCTTGACCAGAAGCTTGCCCGCGGGGGGGGAACCGCCGGCCTCCTCCTCCGTCACGCAGACATCCCGAAACTCCTCCTTCACCAGCTCGTATCCCCAATCGCGGAAAGCCCCTTCGGTGAACTTCATGATGTTGCCCTTGTGGACCAGCGTCACGCTGCGGCGCTGGTTCTCGATGGCCCAGCGGATGGCGCGGCGAACCAGGCGTTTGGTGCCACCCACGCTGATCGGCTTGATCCCGATTCCCGAGTCAGGCCGGATCTTGGTGCCCATCTCCCCGTTCAAGTAGTCGATGACCTTCTTGGCTTCCGGCGTCCCCTGCTTCCACTCGATTCCGGCGTAGACGTCCTCGGTATTCTCGCGGAAGATGACCACGTTCAGCCGCTCGGGATGCTTCATCGGCGACGGGACGCCGGGGTAGTAGCGCACGGGGCGCATGCAGACGTACAACGTCAACAATTGCCGCAGCGATACGTTGAGACTGCGAATTCCGCCCCCCACGGGAGTCGTCAGGGGGCCCTTGATGGCGATGTGGAACCGCCGGATCGCATCGAGCGTGTCTTGAGGCAACCAGTTGTCGCACTCTCGAAACGCCTTCTCCCCGGCCAGAACCTCATACCAGGCGATCTTCCGCCGGCCGCCGTAAGCTCGAGCCACAGCGGCGTCGAACACCATGCGCGAGGCTCGCCAGATATCGGGCCCGGTGCCGTCACCCTCGATGAAGGGGAGGATCGGGTTGTCGGGAATCAGGAACTTGCCTTCGCGGACTTCGATGGGAGACCCGTCGGAAGGGACAGGCCGACTATTGTAGGAATTCATGTTCTCTCCCAGAGACCAATGAGGCGAAATGCCCGCACCAATATATCAATTCGCCCTTCTGCGGGCAAGAGGGAGCACGGGGAGGACCGGGCGGCAGGGGTCCGCTTCGCCCGAAAGTGGGCCGTGACAATAGACTGGAAATAAAAGGTTTATGCTTTTGGCCTTGACAGGATGGGGTATCCGCTGGTAAAGTTACAACTCCGTTCATTTCCTAGGCGTGCCCGCCCGGCGATTCCGGCGAAGGGGTGCGCCGGAGTTGATGCTCGGCCAGATGGTGTGGCCCGGGATCTCTGGATGAAGCAGCCATACTTTGTTGTGGTTCTCGCACACTCCCTTCACGGGCGCTTGCGCCGAATCCACATCCCGCAGCAGGCGCTCTATGTGGTTCTTCTTTTCGCGCTTCTCGGCTGCTTCTCGGTGTTCGGATTTGTCTCAAGCTACCTGCGCATGACCTGGAAGGTGGCCGGCTACAATTCCTTGCGGCAGGAGGCGGATTCGCTGCGGGTGCGCTACGACAATCTCCAGAGGGTTTTCAACCAGACCAACCAGCAGCTCGCGGCCCTCCAACTGTTCGCCAGCGAGGTATCCAACGCGTACGGCATCAAGCGGAAGCTGGAAGGCCCGCCGGACATCAGCGGCGAGGGCCGGCTGGTGCCGACCTTCTCGGAGAGCCTGGAGGAGTACAACTTCCTGCGCAGCGCGAACATTTCCCTGCATCGCCGGACGTACCCCAGACTTTGGCAGGTCAACGTTCGACCGAGCCTCTGGCCGGTGGATGGCCGCCTGCTCGGAGCCTTCGGGCGCCGCGACGATCCGTTCTCCGGAGAGCAGGCATTCCACACCGGCGTGGATATTTCGGCGGGGGCGGGGACACCGGTGCGCGCTGCCGCGGACGGAGTGGTGGCCTCTGCCGAGTATGTTAGCCGGTACGGCAGGCTTGTCGTGATCGATCACGGCGGAAGCGTACAGACATATTACGCCCACTTGTCCCGCTTCGAGGTGATCGCAGGGCAGGAAGTCCGGCGGGGACAGATCATTGGAACCGTCGGTTCCTCGGGACGTGCTAGTGGCCCCCACCTGCATTACGAGGTGAGGCTGGGCGGGAATCCGGTGAATCCCTATAACTTCCTCGCCCGCTCTTCTATGGCCCGGTCGGTGAAACCCGACTTGCCGTTCTGAAGTTCAATATCCGTTCCAGGATTTCAGGCACTTCGAAGACGGCTCTGTTCTCCAGGGCTGAAGCGGCCGCGCGGTAGTCAGCCAACGTCGCAGGCTCGATCAGCCGCTTGACCGCGTCGCCGATGTGGTGGAATTCCCGAACCACGAGACCGACCCTGTTCCGCCGCACCCACTCCGCGTTATACCTTTCTTGGGGCAGTGTCCATGCATTGCACTGCACGATGACGGGCAGCCTCATCGCCAGTGCTTCGCTGATGCTGCCGGGACCGGGCTTGCCGATGAAAAAGTCGGCCAAGTGCATGTAGAACGGCACTTCCGAGGTGAAACCCTCCACGAACTTGGGTATGCGCGTCGGAAGCGCGCGCAACTCATCGGCCAGCGCGGCGTTACGCCCGCAGATGAAGATCAGTTGCAGCGGCAGCCCGGAGTGGTCCAACCGGAGCGCGATCTTCAGCATCGCCTTTGAGCCCTCGCCTCCGAACAGGACCAGCCCCGTCGTCCGGTCCGGATCGAGGCCTAGCCGCCTGCGTTCGGCGGCGCGGTTCGCCGTTACGGGATCATAGAACCGGGGATGCAGGATCATCCCGGAGGTGCGGAAAATGCGCTCGTCGGAATACCCCTGCTCTCTGGCTTGTTCCACGGCCCGGTCGGAACCGCAGACCAGGAATTGATCCTGGCGCTCGATCCAGAAATGGGGCGGGTAGTCCGCCAAATCGGTGAGCACGGTGACGAGTGGCGAGCCGGGAAGGACGTTCTTCAGGCTTTCACACAGGGCGCGATTGAAGTTGGGAACCAGCGACACCACCAGGTCCGGACGGCTGGCGCGCCAGTGCTCCTCCAGAAGGCGCAACTGCTGGGGGTGCGAGGCACGAATCGCCGCGTGCATGAGTCCGCACAGGTGGGAGGAGCCCAAGGTCCAACCCCGCCGGAGCAGCAGGTTGTAGACGTCCTGAAGGCGCACCCCGAACAGCTTGCGAAAAACGTCGATCGGATCCAGGAGTTCCTGCAGATTGACCAGCCGCGTATCCCACGGTCTCCCTTGCCTGGCAAAGACCAGATTGAGGGCCGTGGCGGCGGCGCGGTGGCCGCCTCCTGCCTCAAAGTAGATCAGGTCGATCCGCTTCACCGAATCCATTCTTCCACAGCGACAAAGCGCGAGGAGGCGTGGTATCTATGGAACGATGCATCTGACGACGGGCAACACCGGCTGGATCGAAGTGATCTGCGGCCCGATGTTCTCAGGCAAGACCGAGGAATTGATCCGGCGCCTCCGCCGTGCCATGATCGCGCGCAAGCGTGTGCAGGTGTTCAAGCCGGCCATCGACGACCGCTACTCGCTCGATGAGATCGTGTCCCACGGCGAGCTGCGCATGAAGTCCGAGGTCGTTCAGAATCCGGCGGAGATCCTCAAGCGCCTGGACTGGCGCACGGAAGTTGTGGGTATTGACGAAGCCAACTTCATGGGCGCCGGCCTGATCGGGCTGGCCACGCAGCTTGCCGACGCCGGCAAGCAGGTGATCATTTCCGGATTGGATACGGACTACATGGGCCGGCCGTTTACCCCCATTCCCGATCTTCTTTGCCTGGCGGAGTCGATCACCAAGACGCTCGCGATCTGCATGAGGTGCGGAGCCCCGGCCAAGCACACGCAGCGGCTCGTCGACTCCGAGGATCTCATCGTAGTCGGCGCGGCGGGGATGTACGAGGCCCGCTGCCGGCGTTGCTTTGAGCCGGGGGGCTCCAAACAGGAGCTGCTGGAGTTCGCCCGCCCGGCGCTCTCCCGCACTTCGCCTTCGGCTCAGTAGCGGAGCAGGGACTGCTTCCTGTAGACTGAAGATTCCAGGCCGTATGCTGAAGTTCATCTCCAGGCGCGACCACAGACTGATGCGCCGGGTTCACCGCTGGCGTCCCCCTCGCTGGTTCCGTATCTGGATGGTATTCGCGACGCGCGGAGGAGACGGGTGGCTCTGGTGCCTGCTCGGACTGCTGGTCTTGCTTTACGCCGGCCCGGAGGGGCTGGTGGCTCTGGCCGCCGCGGCGCTGGCGACCGGCACGGGAATCGCGCTGTTCGTTTACCTGAAGCGCAAGGCCCGCCGGAAGCGGCCTTGTCATGTCGAGCCGCATTGCTGGTCCAAGATCCTCCCGCCGGATCGTTTTTCCTTCCCGTCGGGCCATTCGATCACGGCCTTCGCCGTGACGCTGCCAATTGGCCTCTTTTACCCGCCCCTGATGGCCGGCCTGCTGTTCTGCGCGTTTAGCGTGGCCATGTCCCGCATTCTGCTCGGCCTGCACTACCTCAGCGACGTGGTCGCCGGCTCGGCGATCGGCTCGATGCTCGGCTACGCCGCATTCCGTTTGCTCAGCTAGCGGGCCCCAACATGCAGGGGATGCTCTTTTTGGGGGGGCTGCTCGCGGGCCTCATCATCGGCGCACTCGCGGTGGCGCTGTTGCTCAGGTCCCGGTTGAGCCAGGCGCAGACGGCGAGCGCCGTCGCGGAAGCTAGACTCGCCTCGGCCGAATCGGCCGCGGAAAAGATCGGCGAGACCTTCCAGTCGCTGGCGGACACTGCCCTTCGTTCCAGCCAGTCCGCCTTTCTGGAGGCGGCCAAGTCCACGCTGGAAACGGTGCGGGCGGAGATCACCGGCGACATGGCCCGGCGGCAAACGGCCGTCGAGGGAGTGGTCCAGCCGCTGGCTGCGGCGCTGGAAAAGCTGGAAGGTCAGGTTAGGGAGCTTGACCGCGCACGCCTGGACGCATTCGGTGCGCTGCGCAACGAGCTTCAGCGGTTGGCTCAGGAGACGGGCTCCCTGGCAGTTGCGCTCCGCAATCCTCAGACACGCGGCCGGTGGGGGGAGATCACCTTGCGCCGCGTCGCGGAGCTTGCCGGCATGGTCAAGCATTGCGATTTCACGGAACAGGAAACCAAAGAGGGTGGGGAAGGGCGAATCCGGCCCGACATGGTCGTGCGGCTGCCAGGCGGCCGGACCCTTGCCGTGGATGCGAAGGTGCCTCTCACCGCGTATATGGAAGCGGTCGCGGCGTCGGACGAAACCCGCCGGCGCGAGGCGCTGGTCCGTCACGGACAGCAGGTGCTGGGCCACGTGGCGCAACTCAGCGGCAAGCAGTATTGGAGCCAGTTCCAACCCGCTCCGGAGATGGTGGTGCTATTCCTCCCCGGAGATCAATTCTTCAGTGCTGCACTCGAGCACAACCCGACTCTGATCGAGGACGCACTGGCCCGTAAGGTGCTGCTGGCCACGCCCACCACGCTCATCTCGGTGCTCAAAGGGATCAGCTACGGATGGCGGCAGCAGCAGCTTGCCGAGAATGCCGAGCTGATCCGCCAGGTGGCCGCCGAGTTCTACGAGCGATTGCAGGTTCTGCACGGCCACTATGCCGATTCCGGACGCCACCTGGAGCAGGCGGTCGAGGCCTACAACCGCTCCGTGGCGTCCTGGGAATCCCGCCTGCTGCCCTCATTGCGCAAGGTTCGGGAACTGGGCGTGGCTGCGGGCGATGAGCCTTCCGCCCCGGAGAGGATCGACGTCGTCCCTCGATCTCCGCGGAAGATCGAGCCCGCCTGACCGGTTCCCGATGCTGCGTAACGTTCTGCTGTTTCTCTCCGAGCAACGTCACCTGAGGCGCTGGATGGAGACGTCTCCCCTGGCGGAGCGGTTGACCAAGCGCTTCGTGGCAGGCAAGAGCCTGGAGCGCGAGCTCGACGTGTGCCGCAGGCTCAACCGTGAGGGCATCCTGGTCACCGTCGACCACCTGGGCGAAAAGGTCTCTTCGGAGGAGGAGGCCATGACGTCGCTGGAAGCGTACATGAAAGCGCTGCGGCGAATCGCTGCGGAGCAGATCGCCGCCAGCGTCTCGATCAAGCTCACGCAGTTCGGGATGGATCTCTCGGACGAGCTGTGTCGGCGCAACGTGGAAAGACTGATGGCGGAGGCCCGTGCGGCCGGCGGCTTGGTGGAATTCGACATGGAAGCCCGCCGGTACGTGGACCGCACGCTGGAAATGGCGGCACGGATGCACGGCGAATTCGGCGGTGTCCGGTGCGCCGTTCAGGCCTACTTGTACCGGAGCGCGGAGGATATTGAGGCCCTTTGCCGGAAGAGTATCCCAGTGCGGCTCTGTAAAGGAGCATACCGGGAGCCCCCCGAGGCGGCGTACCCGGCCAAGTCCCGGGTGGACGAGAGTTATCGGCGCCTGTCGGAGGTGCTGCTGGAACGCGGCGCCTATCCCGCGATCGCAACTCACGATCCAAAGATGATCGAGCATGCCATCGCATTCGCGTCCCGCAAGGGCGTTCCCAAGACCGGCTTCGAATTCCAGATGCTGTACGGCATCCGCCGGGACTTGCAGGCGCGACTGGTCAGGGAAGGTTATCGCTTGCGCCTCTACGTTCCTTACGGGGATGCCTGGTACCCTTACTTCATGCGCAGACTGGCGGAGCGCCCGGCCAATCTCTTGTTCCTCGTGAGGAACCTGCTGCGAACGTAAGGAGACGGAATGAGGGTAGGGAAATGGAGGGTCGCCGCCGGCGTCACGGCTCTGCTGGCATTGACCCTGGCGGCGGCACGACTGGCGCCGGCCTACTGGCGGAGTCTGGCCTTCCAGCGAGCGCTGATGGCTGTGGCGCGCGAAAGCGCGCCAATGGAGACGCCGGATGACAGCATCCGGGTGAAAGTCGTGAATGCCGCCGCCAGCTTGGGCATCGCCGTGGGTCTCGATCAGGTGCGCGTCAGGCGGGCGAAGGGCCGTCTCGAGATCGAGGTGCTGTACGATGTTTCCGTCGGTCTGCCTTACCGCTCTCTCGACCTTCACTTTCGCCCTCGCGCCAGAGTGCCTTGAAGATTTCAACAACCCAGCGCGTGTCCGCTTTTGAGAAAATGGAAGCCGAGGCATCCGTTTGTGCCGGTGAGACTGCACATTTCGCGCACGTCGTTGCTGATGCGGCTGCTGATGCACCCGGCGGGCAAGGTTCTGTTGGCGCTGGCCTCTCTGTTGTTCGTGGGCGGCTTGCTCACCTTCACGTACTACTACGCGAGGTACTCGCGGCTGGTCGACAGCAAACTGCGCACGGGCCCGTTCCAAAGCACGGCCATGATCTTCGCGGCGCCGCAGACGGTCTCGGTCGGCGACGCGATGAGCCTGGAGGATATCGTGAGCCAGCTCCAGCGCAGCGGCTACACGGACGTGCGCGCCAATCCGCTCGGCTGGTACAACCTTCGCGACAACGCGATCGAGATTTTCCCGGGCCCGGACTCCTACTTCGACCAGGAGGGCGGCGTTATCTATGTCGCCGGGGAGCGGGTGTCGCGCATCATCTCCACTCGCGACAACACGGACCGCACGCAGTACATGCTTGAGCCGGAGCTGCTCACCAATCTGTTCGACAAGAACCGCGAGAAGCGCCGGCTGGTGAAGTTCAAGGACCTGCCTCAGGTCCTGATCCACGCCGTGATCTCGGCCGAGGACAAGCGCTTCTTCCAGCACTCCGGCTTTGACCCGTTCCGGGTGATCAAGGCGGCTTACGTGGACCTCAAGGAGGGCCGCATCGCCGAGGGCGCCTCCACCCTCAGCATGCAGCTAGCCCGCATGTTCTGGCTGAACCAGGCGAAGACCTGGAAGAGGAAGGCCGCCGAGGTTCTCATCACGTTCCAGATCGAGCAGAAGCTGACCAAGGAAGAGATCTTCGAATACTATGCCAACCAGATTGACCTGGGGCGGCGGGGCAGCTTCAGCATCCGCGGATTCGGCGAGGCCGCGCAGGCCTACCTGGGCAAGGATGTACGCGATCTCACCGTGGCCGAGGCGGCCATGCTGGCGGGACTGGCCCAGCGGCCCAGCTACACCAGTCCGATACGCTGGCCCGAGCGGGCCAAGGCCCGCCGCAACGTCGTGCTGGGATTGATGAAGGAGAACGGCTATATCACCGAGCAGCAGTACGCCGAAGCAGTCTCTTCTCCTTTGACCGTCGCCAGGAGCGGCGCTGAATCGGCCGACGCTCCGTATTTTGTCGATCTGGTCAACGACGAGCTTCAGGATGAATTCCAGCAGCACGATTTCCAGGATCGCTCGTATCGTGTTTACACCACCCTTGACATGGACCTCCAGCGGGAGGCGTCCGAGGCGGTCCGTATCGGCATGAAGGAAGTGGACGACCAGGTCCGGCAGCAGCGCCGTTTCCGTGGCGGCAAGCCCCCTGAGGCGCAGGTGGCGCTGGTGGCGCTGGACCCACAGACAGCGGAGGTCAAGGCGCTGGTCGGCGGCCGGAATTATGGGGTGAGCCAGTTGAACCACGTGCTGGCTAAGCGGCAGCCCGGTTCCTCTTTCAAGCCCTTCGTCTACGCAGCGGCCCTGGAAACCTCTCTGACCGCCAGCCAGAAGCCGATCACATCCCTGCTGACGATCGCCGACGAGCCGACCACCTTCTGGTTTGATGACAAGCCTTACTCGCCCGCCAACTTCAAGGACGAATATCACGGAACCGTGACATTGCGCCAGGCTATCGCGCACTCGATGAATGTGCCGACCGTGAAGCTGGCCGAGATGATCGGCTACGACCGGATCGTTGACCTGGCCAAGCGCGCCGGCATGAACCTGAACATCCAGCCCACGCCCGCCGTGGCGTTGGGAGCCTACGAGGTTACCCCCATCGAGATCGCCGGCGCCTATACCGTCTTCGCGAACCAGGGCATCTATACGAAGCCCAGCTTGATCAAGCTGATTCGCGACGAGAAAGGCAGCGTTCTCCATACCAACCACCCTGTGAGGCGCCAGGTGCTCGACCCCAGGATCGCCTACCTGATGGTGGACCTGCTCCAGGAGGTCCTGCGGAGCGGTACGGGGGTTGGAGTGCGGGCCCGCGGCTTCACCCTGCCCGCTGCCGGCAAGACGGGCACATCACACGACGGTTGGTTCGCCGGCTTCACGTCACGCCTGATCTGCATCGTCTGGGTGGGTTTTGACGACAACCAGGAGTTGGAGATCGAGGGGGCCCGAGCCGCGCTGCCGATCTGGACGGAATTCATGAAGCGTGCTCACCGCCACCGCGAGTATCGCAATGCCATGCCGTTCGAGCCGCCGGATGGCATCGTCATGGCGAGGGTCGATCCGGCCACAGGGTCGCTTGCGACGTCCAATTGCCCCAAGGCCGAGATCGAGGCGTTCGTGGCTGGTACCGAACCCATCGAGGGATGCAGGCTGCATGGCGGCAGCCTGGCGAGCGCCACGCAGGTTACCGGCTGGGAGACTCCGTCGGCGGAGGGACCGGCCGAGGTTGCCAGCGCGGCCAAGCCTGCGGCCGCGGCGGGTTCAAACCGGTCGCGGCGCCCGGCGGCGGCTTCCGCTGCCGCGAAAGCCCCGGCCGCTCCGGTCGCGCCGCCACCGGAGAAGAAGGGGCTGTTCAGGCGCATTCTGGATGTGTTCAAATAGCAGCAGGAGGGCGGTTATGACCATCCACAAGCGTCTCCGCCTGGTTTGCGCAGCGTTGGCTGCGCTCCTCTCCTCGGCGGCACTTTCCGTTTCACAGGACACTACCCCGGCTGCCGGTGCGGCGCCGCAGGGGGAGGGCTTGGTGACTCCGCAGCAGCCGAGGCAGGTGCAGCTCACCCTTGAACAGCGTGGCGATCTCTTTATGGCGCGCAAGATGTTCCGCGAAGCGATCGACACCTACCGCCAGGGTCTATCGCAGCCCAACGCCTATGCCCTCTACAACAAGATCGGTATCGCCTACCACCATATGGTGGACTTCAAGGCAGCCAAGAAGAACTATGAGACTGCGCTCAAGCGGAATCCAAAGTATGCCGAAGCGCGGAACAACCTGGGCGCACTTTACTACGCGCAGAAGAACTACCGCCGCGCCATACAGGAGTACGAGAGGGCGCTGAAGCTGAATCCGGGTTCCGCCACGATCTACAGCAATTTGGGAACGGCATACTACGCCCGAAAGAAGTACGACGAGGCGCTGAAGGCATATCAACAGGCGTTGGCCCTCGATCCGGAGGTGTTCGAAGCGCGCGGCACCGCCGGTTCGATCCTCCAGGAGCGGAGCGTCGAGGAACAGGCCAAGTTTCACTACTACTTGGCTAAGACGTACGCTCAGGCGGGCAGGACCGACTACGCCCTGCGCTATATCCGCCGCTGTCTGGAGGAGGGCTTCAAGGAGCGGAACAAGTTCCTGGAAGAGCCCGAGTTCGCGATCCTGAAGGATCTTCCCGAGTTCCAGCAGCTCATGGCCATGGAGATTCGTGTTCTGTAAGCGTGCGCTGCTTCTGCTGGCCGGCCTGTTCGTCATCTCTTGTGCTGTCGCGTGCAGGCGCGGCGCCCGCCAGCCGGTTGAGCGCGTGGGGATCGCGCCGCTCGAGAATCTGAGCGAAGACGCCGGCCTCGGCTGGGCAGGCTGGGCGATCGCCGAAGTGGCCGCGGCCGAAATCACGGGCTCTCCGCGCATTCACCCCGTGCGCCTGGCCGATGGACGAGACTCCGCGGCAGTGGGCGTGACCGCCGAGCTGACGGGCTACTATGCTGTGGCGGGCGGCCGTCTGAGCCTGCACGTTGCCCGCGTGGATCTGGCTACCCGCCGTGTGACCGGCTCGTTGGAGGTGGCTGAGGCGTTTCCGGACGGCGTCCTCCGCGCCGGGGATGCGCTGGCTCGCTGGATCGAACCGGATGCCAGGCCGTTCGACACGCGCAGCGTCGCCGCCCTCCAGGCGTTCGCCGAGGGCAGGGAGGCCGCCGGGACGGAGGAAGCGCTGAAGGCGTACGAACGCTCCGTGACGGCTGACCCGGATTTCGGCGCGCCCTATGCGGCCTGGGCTCAAGCCCTCGTGCTCGGCGCGGACCGGCCAGGAGCGGAGAGGGTCTTGGAGAGGGCGCGCGCCAGGGGAGACCGCATCGCCGAGTCCCGGAGGGCGGAGTTGGACCTGCTCGGGGCTGCCCTGTCCGGGGATCCGAAGGGGCGGAGGAGAGCCCTGATCGCTCTGACCAGGGCGACTCCGGCCGACGCCGCGGTCTTCCGTCAGTTGGCCGGCGAGGAGGCGGCCGCCCGCCGGTACGGCGAGGCCGCCGAGTTTTACCGGAAGGCGGCGTCGCTCGATCCGCTCAGTGGTCCGACCTGGAACCAGCTCGGCTACGTCGAGGCCTCGCGCCGCAATTTGGAAGGAGCCCGCTCCGCTCTGGCGGAATACGCGAGGCTGGAACCCAGAAACGCCAACCCGTCGGATTCGCTCGGTGATGTCCACTACCACCTTGGAGCATTCGAAGAGGCCGAGAAGCACTACCTCAGGGCCTACGAAATCGATCCCTCCTTTCTCGGCGGCGTCGACCTGTACAAAGCCGCCCGCGCGCGGCTGATGACCGGCGACGTGAGCGGTGCGGAGACGCTCTTTGGCCGGTATTTAGGCTCGACAGTCGCGGCGCGGGACGGCCTCTCCGACTTCCGGCGAGCCCAGTGGCTCTACCTTACCGGCCGGAGAGAGGAGGCCGTGGCACGCTTGAAGCGCTTCGCACTCACGACCCGTGCGCCCCAGTGGCAATCGGCGGCCGCTTCACAGCTTTCGGTATGGGGGGCGATGGCGGGCGTCGCGGAGGACAGGGCCCGCTGCGAGACGATCGCGGGCGAGCGAGGCCGCGTCGTTGGCATGCTGCTCGCCGGGCGCTTCCCCGAAGCCATTCCTTTGCTCGAGAACCTGGTGGTGAGGGGCAATCCGCTCAGCCCGGACCGCGCCGAAGTACTGCTGGCGTGGGCGCTGGTCGAGACCGGCCAGGTCAAGAAGGCCGTGCCTTTCGTGGAGGCCTTCGGCGTCCCTCCGCCCGGGCTGGAGGACCTCTTTGCCGCTCTGAGTTTTCCCAGAATCCTTCAGCTAAGAGCAGTGGTCTTCGACCAGGTGGGCCGCCCTCGTGAGGCCGCCGAAGTCCGGGAAGTGCTCCGCCGGCTACCGGTAAGGTGAGGCTACTCGCGCCCCGTCAGGCGATCGTAGGCGTGATGGTCGCAGACGGTGCCGAGCGATTCGTTGTACAGGCTTTCGAGACCCAAAGCCTCGTTCAGGTCTTCCTGGAAGCCGTGGAGGCGCTTCAGTTCAGCCGCCAGTGCCGGCTGTCTTCTGCCTGAAGGGGTCTCCAGGAACTTCTGGAAGCCGCCGTCGACCAGGCGGGCGATCTCGCCCCCCACCAGCAAGCCGAGTCTGACGACATTTACGGTCTCTCGGTCTCCTGCGACCACAGCGGCGCAACTGTCCCGCCGCGCGACCACCTGTCCGGAGGGCAGCGACTGGATTTCAAACCCTTGGGTGCGCAACCGCTGGATGCGCTCATCGAAGGTCACCGGCCTGTTGGGGTCACGGCGGAAGAACATGCCCCAATTATAGGCAACTCGACCGCCTGCCGCGCAGGCAATGCCGCGCCGAGCCTGCTAAGATGGAATCTCTGTTTGGAGCAGCACTGAGGAGAAGAATATGGCATACGTTATTGTTGATACCTGCACGAAGGATAACGAGTGCGTGGCGGCTTGCCCGGTAGATTGCATCCATCCCAAGGAGGATGAACCCGGCTACGCGGAAGCGACCATGTTGTACATTCATCCCACCGAGTGCATCGATTGCGGCGCCTGTGTGCCGGTTTGCCCGACAAATTCGATCTATATCAAGGACGAGCTGCCGGCCGAACTGGCGCACTTTGCCGAGAAGAACGCGGCGCATTACGGGCTCTGACCGCTCATTGCCGCTCGTGGTCCGGCCATCTTCACTGGACCACGGGCGGGGCGGCGCCTATGACTCCGCTTCGATCCAGTTCCGCCGCTCGATGATGGTCGCCGGCTCGTAAGTCTTGCCTTCGGCCAGGCGGCGCTCTTCGCGGCGCGCGGCCCAAAGCAGAACCGGTCCGGCCAGGGCCGCGGCCGCGCGCGAAAGCAGGCCGAATTCCTTCTCGATCTCGCGCCTCAAGTCCCGCACCTTCTCCCGCACGGCGAGATTGGTGCGCTGGAGGCTGCGCTCCATGGCCCACAGGCAGGCCGTCGAGGCGCTCTTCAACTGCTTCACCTCGCGCTCGAAACGCTCGCGAACCCGCGGCTCGGGGTGATTCTTGTATCGCTTCCAGCCGTCCAGGGTTGTGCGCCAAATGCGATAAAGACTCGGGCCGTTTCTTTCGTAGTCCAGCCGGAAGGCCCAATCCAGAAGCCTCTTGGACTCGTCGCGCGAAATGGCCGGATGCTCGAAATTGAACTTGTACTGGCCGTGTATGTCGGCCAGGTCGACATCGGGCAACAGGCGTCCCTGCTTGGACATCTCTTGATAGAGGGGCGTCCCGGGCACCGGCGTGTACAGCATGAACTGGTGAAAGTCCGTTTCGTGGGCCACGGCGTGCTCGATCTCCGGGCGAATGTTCTCCGGCGTGTGGTGCTCCAGGCCGACGATGGTGGAGCCCAGCAGCTTGATGCCGTGACTTCGCAATTCCTGAGCCAGTTGCAGGGTGTCCGTCCCCTTCAACTTCGAGTACGACGACTGCGGCGACTCCAGGCCCATCCACACCCAGGAAATCCCCATCTCAACGAGCTGCTCCATGCTGTAGCGCGTGATGGCGTTGGCGGAAGAGAAAACGTAGAAGGTCCAGCTCTTGGAGTGCTTCTTCATGCATTCGAGCAGTTCCAGCGCCCGGTCCCGGTTCAGCAGGAAGTTCTCATCCATGATGAAGAACGAGCGGGCGTTGAGCGAGGACTCCACGTCGCACATTACGTCGAACAGCTCGCGACCGCTCTCATAGAAGTTCAGATACTTGCCCTTCCCGCCGAAGAACGCCGAAGTCGTACAGAAGTTGCACCCCATGGGGCAGCCGACGGAGGGGATAATTGTGGCGGCCGTGCTGCCGATGTCCGGCATCTTGAGCCCCATCACGCGCAGGCCAAATCCCGAGACAATGCTCGGGTGCCGGATGGGAGCTTCGGGATCTTCCCCGAGGTACTGCCGCATCCAGGAAATCCCGTCGCCGCGGACGATGTGGTCGGCATCGATCATCCTTTCGATGCCCGGGATGGCGGAGACGTGACCGCCGACCACAATCTGCGAGGCGGGAGAGAGTTTCCGCACCATCCGGCACATCTCGCGGACTTTGCCCACGTTCACGATGATGGAGGAGATGCCCACGATGTCGTAGCGGTGCGCCGTCAACTCCCGCTCGAAAGCCTCCCGGGTGGGAAAGTCCAGTACGGTGGTGGGCGCGGAGATATTCTCCTGGATCATCATGATGCCCCAGGACCGGTGGAACATGCGCAGGGAGAAAGCTCCCTGTGCCCGGGTCACCTGGTTGTGGTAGAGCTCCATCGGATTGATGGCGCGGCTGCCGAACTGGTCGTCCTGAGCGTACGGGCCAAACACCGAAGAGAGCAGGACACGGGCCTTGCAGCCCAAGGGATGAGAAGGCATAGGATAGGAGCGGGGCGTAACTCATCCAGGATAGCAGACTTGGCGGCGCGATATTTCGAGCAGGGCCGGGGAACCGGGTAACGAAACCAGCAACGCTGCTCGTCAACGAGTGTAGGAGAAGGCGTGTGCTATCCTTGAATCAACCGGCTGGGGTGGCCTGATGCGACTTCGCTTTTCCATGGCATTGCTGTTGTTGTTGCTTCTGGGCTGGTCGCTGACGTTCGCCTTGCAGCGTCGCGGCGGAGGCGGGTTCTTCCGGGGGATGGAGGACAATTCCGTGCCGATCCCCCCCGACGCCAATGAGAAGACCGAGTTTATTTACTCGCGCCTGATGTATCCTTCCGCCGGACGCGGCAGAGGCAGAGGCTTCGGTGGTTACGGTGGCGCCTGGGCCACGGATTACCCCAAGGACGACCGGCTCTTCCTACAGGGGGTGCGGCGGCTGACCCGCATCCATGCCCGCTCCATGGAAAACGTCGTCAACCTGGACGATGACCAGATCTTCAACTATCCTTGGATCTACGCGGTCGAAGTCGGACAGTGGTACCTCTCCGATGCACAGACGCAGAAGCTCCGTGAATACCTGCTTCGCGGCGGCTTTCTCATGGTTGACGACTTCCACGGGACCTTTGAGTGGGAGGTCTTCATGGCCAGCATGTCGCGCGTGTTTCCGGACCGGCCCGTGGTGGAGATTGAAGACAAGGACCCGATCTTCCATGTCCTCTACGACCTCGATGAACGAGTCCAGGTGCCCGGCCTGGCGGCGCTGTACAGGGGGGTGACGTATGAACAGGACGGCATCGTACCCCGCTGGCGCGCCATTTACGACGACAAGGGCCGTATCATGGTCGCCATCTGCCACAACATGGACTTGGGTGATGCCTGGGAGTGGGCGGACGATCCTGAGTACCCGGAGAAGTACACCACGCTGGCCTACCGGATCGGCATCAACTACATCATCTATGCGATGACCCATTGACAGGGGATCGGATTCGGCGGCAATGTTCGAATTCTTCTTCAAGTACCCGGCCACGGCGTTCGCCAAGGGGGACTTCGTGTTCCTGGCGAGGTGGCCCGTCTGGGTGCTGGCGGCGGCGATCCTGCTAAGCGCCGCCTTTCTGGGTTTTTTCGTCTGGCGTCGAAGAGGCAAGATGGCTCCCGGCCTGGGCGGCCTGCGTCCGGCCGCGATCTGGCTGCTCCAGGCCGCCCTCGCCGCGCTCTTACTCCTCATGCTCTGGCAGCCGGCGATCAGCATCGCCACGCTCAAGCCGCAGCAGAACGTGGTG
>JBHGAV010000077.1:0-16853 GCA_041946685.1 Bryobacteraceae bacterium
GTGATCGGCGTGCAGGTGGACGCCATCGAGCGCGGCGAGGACCGCATCGCCTTCAAGGAGACGATGAACCGCCTCGGCATCGAAATGCCGCGCAGCGCGCCGGCGTTCTCGGTGGAGGAGGCCGAGCGCATCGCAGCGGAACTGGGATACCCGGTGGTCATCCGGCCGGCTTACACAATGGGAGGAACAGGTGGAGGGCTGGTCTATAACGTCGAGGAACTGCGCGTGGTGGCCAGCCGGGGCATTGCCGCCAGCCTCATCGGCCAGATCCTGGTGGAAGAGTCTGTGCTCGGGTGGGAGGAGCTGGAACTGGAGGTCGTGCGCGATGCCAAGAACCAGATGATCACGGTCTGCTTCATCGAGAACGTGGACGCCATGGGCGTGCACACCGGCGACTCCTATTGCACCGCCCCCATGCTCACGATCTCGCCGGAGCTCCAGGCCGACTTGCAGGAGAAGTCTTACCGGATCGTCGAGGCCATCCAGGTGATCGGCGGCACCAACATCCAGTTCGCCCACGACCCCAAGACCGGCAGGGTGGTGGTGATCGAGATCAACCCGCGGACCTCGCGCTCCTCCGCCCTGGCCTCCAAGGCGACGGGCTTCCCCATCGCGCTGGTCTCCAGCAAGCTGGCCGCCGGCCTGACCATGGAGGAGATTCCCTACTGGCGCCTGGGGACGCTGGAGAAGTACGCGCCCTGGGGGGATTACGTGGTCGTCAAGTTCGCGCGCTGGGCCTTCGAGAAGTTCCGCGGCTCGGAGGACAAGCTGGGAACGCAGATGCGCGCGGTGGGCGAGGCTATGAGCATCGGCAAGACTTACAAGGAGGCTTTCCAGAAATCCATACGCTCCCTGGAGAACGGCCGTTACGGTCTCGGCTTCGCCCGGGATTACCATAAGAAACCGCTGGCCGAGCTGATGGACATGCTGAACCAGCCCTCCAGCGAGCGCCAGTTCCTCATGTACGAGGCGTTGCGCAAAGGCGCCACGACGGAGGAGCTGTACGCGAAGACCTACATCAAGCCGTACTTCATCGACCAGATGCGCGAACTGGTGGAACTGGAAGAAGAGATCCTCCGGCACAAGGGCCAGCCGCTGCCCGACGACCTGCTCACCAAGGCCAAGAGGGACGGCTTCTCGGACCGCTACCTGGCCGGGCTTCTGGGAGTCAAGGAGGCGGCCATCCGCGAGCAGCGAACCAGGCTTGGCGTCGTGGAGGCCTGGGCCGCCGTGCCGGTGAGCGGAGTCGAGAATGCCGCCTACTACTATTCGACCTACAACGCGCCCGACGAGACCCTCGCCAGCGCCAACCCGAAGAAGGTCATGGTGCTCGGCGGGGGACCCAACCGCATCGGACAGGGGATCGAGTTCGACTACTGCTGCGTGCACGCGGCGTTCGCGCTGCGCGACGAGGGCTACGAGTCGATCATGGTCAATTGCAACCCGGAGACGGTCTCCACCGACTACGACACCAGCAACAAGCTGTACTTCGAGCCGCTCACCGTCGAGGACGTTCTGAGCATCTACGAGAAGGAGAAGCCCGCCGGCGTGATCGTGCAGTTCGGAGGCCAGACGCCGCTCAACATCGCCGCCGATCTGGCGGCTTGCGGGGTGAAGATCCTGGGCACCTCGGTGGAAACCATCGATCTGGCCGAGGACCGCGACCGCTTCCGCAAGAGGATGGCAAAGCTGAGCATCCCCATGCCCGAATCGGACATGGCGGTGAGCGTCGAGCAGGCGCTCGGGATCGCCGGCCGTATCGGCTACCCGCTGATGGTCCGGCCCAGCTACGTGCTGGGAGGCCGCGGGATGGAGGTGGTGTACGACGAGGGGATGCTGCGCCATTATATGGCGGCCGCCGTGGACGTCACGCCGGAGCGGCCCATCCTGATCGATAAGTTCCTGGTGAACGCGATCGAGGCGGAGGCCGACGCGATCAGCGACGGGGACGAGGTCTTCATCCCCGCCGTGATGGAGCACATCGAGCTGGCGGGAATCCACTCGGGCGATTCGGCCTGCGTGCTCCCCCCCGTCAGCATTCCGGCCAAGCACATCGACACCATCTGCGAATACACCCGGCGCATCGCCGTCGAGCTAAAGGTGGTCGGACTGATGAACATGCAGTACGCGATTGCCAACGACACGGTGTACGTACTGGAGGCCAATCCGCGCGCTTCGCGCACCGTGCCGCTGGTCTCCAAGGTGTGCAACATCCAGATGGCGCGCGTGGCCACACAACTGATGCTCGGTAAGAAGCTGGCCGAGATCGGCCTGGTGAGCGGACCCATTCCGCATTACGGTGTCAAGGAGGCCGTCTTCCCGTTCAACATGTTCCCGGAGGTCGATCCCCTGCTCGGACCCGAGATGCGTTCAACGGGGGAAGTTCTCGGTCTGGCCGACACCTTTGGGGAGGCGTTCTTCAAGGCGCAGGAGGCGGCGCAACAAACGCTCCCGCTGGAGGGCTCGGTCCTGATCACGGTGGCCGAGAAAGACAGGCCGGCCGTGGTCGAGGCGGCCCGGCAATTCGCCGAGCTAGGCTTCACGATTCTGGCCACCGACGGCACCGCCGATTGCCTGCGCCGCCACAGGATCCGGGCCGAGACCGTCAAGAAGATGCACGAAGGCCGCCCCAACATCGTGGACCTGATCAAGAACCGCCAGATTCATCTCATCATCAACACGCCCGCGGGCAAGCAGAGCAAGTACGACGATTCCTACATCCGCAAGAACGCCATCAAGTACAAGGTGCCCTACATCACGACGCTGGCCGGCGCCGTGGCGGCGGCCAAGGGCATCGCGGCGCACCGCCAGACCCAGGGCGGCGTGAAGTCGCTCCAGCGCTACCACGCCGATATCGAGCGCGGACGCATGACGGCGGGACACTGAGAGCATTCTCGCACCCCGCCCCGTGCAGGACCTGCCGGACGCGTGGAAGGCGCGGGGTTGAATCGGATGTCAAGGTGTGATTACCTGTAAGTTAACGTCTCTGCTGCCAGGGAGTCCCTCACAAGGAGTCGCCAGTGCAAGAAGTATACCTTCACCAGAAGGACCAGGATTTCATCGACGGCCTCATCGCGAAGCATAAGGATCGCCCCGGGATGCTGTTGAGCCTGCTGGAGGAGATCCAGGAAAGTCAGCCCCACAAGTACCTGCCCATGCCGGTGCTGGACTACGTCGCGGGCAAGATCGACCTGCCCAAGGCGCAGGTGTACAGCGTCGCCACCTTCTACGCGCTGTTCAACCTTAAGCCCCAGGGCGACCACACCATCTGCATCTGCCGGGGCACGGCCTGCCACACGCACGGGTCGCGGAGCCTTCTGGACCGCCTCAAGCTGGAACTCGGCTTCAAGGACGAAGAAGAGGAGGGCGGCGCCGACAAACTGTCGGTGACGACCCAGGACGGGCGGTTTACGCTGCGCACGGTGGCCTGCTTCGGACAGTGCGCGCTGGCGCCGGTGGTGGAAGTGGACCACTCGATCCTCGGGCACGTCAATGAGAAGACGCTCGAGCGCGAGGTCAAGGCGCTGAAGAAGGGGAAGCGGTAATGAGGATCACCGACCTGAGCAGTTACAACGCCGCGCGGGAGGCCGGACTGGCAAAACTGCTGCCCGCCAAGACCCGCATATCGATCGGCATGGGCACATGCGGGGCCGGCAACGGAGCGGAAGGAATCTACCACGCGTTCGTCGACGCGATCGACACCCTCGGGCTGGGGTACAAGGTCACCAGCACGGGCTGCTTCGGTTTCTGCGCCGAGGAGCCCCTGGTGAACATCTACGTGCCCGGCAAGCCGCTGGTGATCCTGAACCGCGTACAGCAGGGCGACGTCGCGGCCATCCTGGACGAGCTTACCGGGGATTGCCTGCGGCCGGACCGGGCCCTGTGCAAGATCGAGGAATGGGACCACATCACCGGCCAGGTGCGTTACGGGGCCGGCTACCGCGAGATTCCGCACTGGTACGACGTCCCGTTCTTCAAGGGGCAGAAGAAGATCGTTCTGCGCAACTGCGGGCTGATGAGCCCGGACGACATCGAGGAGTACATCGCGGTCGGAGGCTACCAGGCGCTGTACAAGGTGCTGATCGACGGCAAACCCGAGGCGGTGGTGGACCAGATCAAGGCCTCCAAGCTACGCGGGCGCGGCGGAGCCGGCTACCCCACCGGAATCAAGTGGGAGTACCTGAGAAAGGCCGGGACGAAGGAGAAGTACATCATCTGCAACGCGGACGAAGGCGATCCGGGCGCCTACATGAACCGCAACGAGATCGAGAGCGATCCTCACAGCCTGCTGGAGGGCATGATCATCGGCGGCTACGTAACCGGCGCCTCCGAGGGGATCATCTACGTCCGCGCCGAGTACCCGCTGGCGGTGCACCGCCTGGAGCGGGCCATCGAGCAGGCCAAAGAGTCGGGTCTGCTGGGGACCAACATCCTGGGGCGCGGCTTCGACTTTCACCTGCACCTGGTGGAGGGCGCCGGAGCCTTCGTGTGCGGCGAGGAGACGGCCCTGATCCGGTCGCTGGAAGGCAGGGCGGGACGTCCGACGCCGCGGCCGCCGTATCCGGCGCAGCGGGGCCTCAACGGCAAGCCCACCAACATCAACAACGTCGAGACCTGGTACAACATCGCCCCCATCGTGATCAAGGGGCCGGCCTGGTTCGCCGAGACGGGGAGCCCGAAGAGTCCGGGGACCAAAGTGTTCTCCCTGGTGGGAAAGGTGAAGAACACGGGGCTGGTGGAGCTGCCGCTCGGCACCCCGCTCAAGAAGTTGGTCTACGACATCGGCGAGGGCGGAGCCAACGGCCGCGCGGTGAAGGCCGTGCAGACGGGCGGACCGTCGGGCGGTTGCATCCCGCAGGAGATGTTCGACACGGCGGTGGACTACGAGACGCTGGCGCAACTGGGCTCCATCATGGGCTCGGGCGGCATGGTTGTCATGGACGAAGACAACTGCATGGTGGACGTGGCCCGCTACTTCGTGGAGTTCACCCACTCGGAGAGCTGCGGCAAGTGCGTGCCGTGCCGCGTGGGCCTGGACAAGTCGCTGGTCATCCTCAACCGGTTCACCCGCGGCGAGGCCACCAAGGAGGACCTGCAAACGCTGGACGAGCTGAGCCGGATGATCCGCGATACGTCGCTGTGCGGGCTGGGGCAGACGGCGCCGAATCCGGTGCTGACGTCTCTGCGTCACTTCCGGCACGAGTTCGAGGACCACATCCGGGCGCGGCGCTGCCGCGCGGGCGTGTGCGGGGAGTTGGCGCTTTCGCCGTGCGAGAACAGTTGCCCGCTGCACATGAACATCCCGCGCTTCCTCCAGCTCTTCCGGGAAGACCGCCTGGAGGAGGCCTTCGAGTCGGTGGTGCTGGACAACCCGTTGCCGGCATCCACCGGGCGGGTGTGCCAGCATCCTTGCGACGACCGCTGCCGGCGCACGGCGCTGGACGAGGCCGTCAACATGCGGGACGTTCACCGGCACATCGCCGACGCGATCTACATGTCGGATCGCTTTGACGCGCTGGCCGGCCGCATCGCGAAGCGGAGACTCGAACCGACGGGCAAGAAGGTTGCGGTGGTGGGCGCGGGTCCGACGGGCCTGACATGCGCTTACTACGCGGCGCTGCTCGGTCACGAGGTCGTGGTTTACGATCCCAACAAGGCTCCGGGAGGCATGCTGCGCTACGCGCTGCCGGAGTACCGGCTGCCCAAGCCGGTCCTCGACAGAGAGATCGAGCTGATCCAGCGCGTGGGCGTGAACTTCAAGATGCAGTGCGAGGTGGGCAAGGACGTCACGCTGGACGAACTGGAGAGCCAGTACGACGCGGTGTTCCTGGCCATCGGCACTTGGCAGGAGACGTCGGTCCATCTGCCGGGCTCGGAGCTCAAGGGCGTGATGAGCGCCTTGCACTTCCTCGAAGCCGGGTTGAAGAAGGAGCCGGTGAAGCTGGGCGCCAACGTGGTGGTGATCGGCGGAGGCAACGCCGCCATCGATTCGGCCCGGACGGCGCTGCGCATGGGATCGAAGGTCACGATCCTCTACCGCCGCGAGCGCAAGGACATGCCGGCCATACCCGAGGAGACCGAGGCGGCCGAGGCCGAGGGCGCCGAGATCGTGTTCCTGGCCGCGCCGCACCGCATCGTAGCCAACGCCGAGGGCGGGGTGCAGGCCATCGAGGCCGTCGCCACCCGTCTCGGGGAATACGACGCCTCGGGCCGGCGCAAGCCCATCCCGACCGACGAGATTCTCCGGTTCAAGTGCGATTCGGTGATCCTGGCCGTGGGCGAGAGGGTGAGCGAGGAGTTCGTGCGCGCATCCGGGCTGCGCGCCAAGGACAACGGAACCGTGGAGGTGGACCGCTACACGCTGGAGACCAGCCGCAACCGGTTCTACGCCGGAGGAGACCTGATCTCGGGGGCGTCGAACGTGTCCAACGCCATGGGCTTTGGCAAGAAGGCAGCCCGGATCATGGACGAGCGCCTGATGGGCGAACGCCGGTGGGAACAGATATTCCCGACGTTCGATTACGAGATGGCCGTGCCGGCGCACCCGAGCGAGAGCCGGCGGCATTCGGTCACCGAGCGCCCACCGGAGGAACGCGCCCGCAGTTTCGAGGACGCCACGGTGGGATTGACCGTCGTCGAGGCCATGGAAGAGTGCTGCCGTTGCCTGCGCTGCGACGTCCAGGACAGGGAGCAGTAGGAAGGAGAGATCGAGTTGCCGCAGAAGATATCCATCCGCATCGACGGCGAGTACGTGTACGCCGTTGAAGGCCAGACGATCCTGGAGGCGGCGCAAGCCGCGGGCAAGTTCATCCCGGCCCTGTGCTACATGAAGGGGTTGACCCCGGTAGGGGCTTGCCGGCTGTGCGTCGTGGAGCTGGCGGGCGTGGGGCGCATGCTGCCGGCTTGCACCACTCCGGTGCAGGAGGGGATGGCGGTCACCACGCAGTCGGCCAAGCTGAATAGTTACCGGAAGATCGCACTGGAGCTGCTGTTCAGCGAGCGCAACCACTACTGCTCCATCTGCGTGTCCAACGGGCACTGCGAGCTTCAGGCGCTGGCCCAGAAGCTGGGCGTGACGAGCGTACGCTATCCATACGCTTACCCCAACCTGCCGGTGGACGCGTCGCACCCGCGGTTCGTGCTGGATCATAACCGCTGCATCGTGTGTACGCGCTGCGTAAGGGTGTGCGCCGAGGTGGAAGGAGCGCACGTGTGGGACATCCGGTCGCGGGGAGTTCAGTCGCGGCTGGTGAGCGAGCTGGAGCGGCCCTGGGGCGACGCGGAGAGCTGCACGAGCTGCGGCAAGTGCGTGCAGGCGTGTCCCACGGGCGCGCTGGCGGAGAAAGGATGGGCGGTCGAGGAGATGACCAAGAACTACGACAACATCAGCCGCCTGGCGATTCACAGGGGGGCGCACCGATGAGCAAGGTCAAACTGGCGACGGTCTGGCTCGACGGGTGCTCCGGTTGCCACATGTCGCTGCTGGACATCGACGAAGCCATCATCAGCGTGGCCAAGAAGGCGGAGATCGTCTACGGCCCGCTGGTGGACGCGCAGGAGTTTCCCGAAGGCGTGGACGTGACGCTGGTGGAGGGCGCGGTCAGCAGCCAGGACGACTGGAAGCTGATCCAGACGATCCGCAAGAACAGCCGCATGGTGGTGGCGTTGGGCGACTGCGCGGTGACCAGCAACGTCCCGGCGATGCGGAACTCGATTCCGCCCAAGAAGCTGCTCGAGCGGGTCTACGCCAACGGAGAGCAGACGGGCGCGGGCGTGCCGGCCGAGGGGGTTCCGGCGCTGCTGAAGAAGGCGGTGCCGGTGCACGAAGTGGTGAAGGTGGACCTCCACGTTCCGGGCTGCCCGCCCAAGGCGGAGGCGATCCTGTACGTCCTCGGTGAGCTGGTTGAGGGAAGGCGGCCGGACCTGACCTCGAAAGTGAAGTTCGGGTAAATCAGGAGGGACCTTGGCAAAAACTCTGACCATCAAGCATGTGACCCGGATCGAGGGCCACGCCCGCATCACCATCCAACTGGACGACAGCGGGAAGGTCGCCTCCACTCGGTTTCACGTGACCCAGGTGCGCGGCTTCGAGAAGTTCGTGGAGGGCCGGCCCTACTACGAGATGCCGTCCATCACGGCGCGCATCTGCGGGATCTGCCCGGTGAGCCACCTGCTGGCCTCGGTGAAGGCCTGCGACGCGATCATGGCGGTGCAACTTCCGGAGACGGCGGCCAAGCTGCGCGAGCTGCTGCACTGCGGGCAGATCGTGCAATCGCACGCCCTGAGCTTCTTTCACCTGTCCTCGCCCGACCTGCTGCTGGGCATGGACTCCAATCCCGCCAAGCGCAACGTGATCGGCGTGCTGGAGAAGCACCCGGAGCTGGCGCGGTCGGGAATCCTGCTGCGCAAGTTCGGACAGCAGGTGATCGAGCGGCTGGCCAAGGAGAGGGTCCATCCCTCCTGGACGGTGCCGGGCGGGGTGAACGCGCCGCTCGAAAGCGACGCGCGGGACGCCATCCTGAGCGAGTTGCCCGTCGCCAAGGCCACCATCCGGCACACGCTGAAGTTCTTCAAGGACGCACTCGGCAACTTCACCGAGGAGATCGAGCATTTCGGCAGCGCGCCGACCATGTACGCGGGGCTGACGGACGCGGCGGGCAACCTGCAACTCTACGACGGGCGCGTGCGCTTCCGCGACGCCGGGGGGAAGCTGGCGGGCGAGATCGTCAAACCGGCCGATTATCCGCAGTACATCGGCGAGGCGGTGGTTCCGCACTCGTACCTGAAGAGCCCCTACTTCAAACCGCTGGGCTATCCGCAGGGCATCTACCGCGTGGGGCCACTGGCTCGGCTGAACGTGGCGGACCGCTGCGGGACGCCGGAGGCCGACGCCGAGCTGGAGCAATTCCGGCAGCGCTTCGGCCGGGTGCCGCACAGCGCGTTCCTGTATCACATGGCGCGGCTGATCGAGGCCATGTACGCGGTGGAGCGGATGGAGACCCTGCTCGACGACCCGGCGATCCTGAGCCCGCACGTGAGGGCGTTCGCAGGGGTGAACTCGCTCGAGGGAGTGGGCATCGCCGAGGCGCCGCGCGGGGTGCTGATCCATCACTACAAGGTGGACGAGAAGGGCGCCATGCGCTGGGCCAACCTGATCGTGGCCACGGGACACAACAACCTGGCGATCGGCAACGGCGTGGAACAGGTGAGCAAGCACTTCATCGACGGCAAGAAGCTGAAGGAAGGCATGCTGAACCGGGTGTCGGCGCTGGTGCGGGCCTACGATCCTTGCCTGAGCTGCTCGACGCACGCCATCGGCACGATCCCGCTCGAAGTGCAACTGGTGTCGCCCGAGGGCGAACTGCTGGACGCACAAAGGGCTTGAAGTGAGGATTCCGGCGAAGGCGAACGGTGATTTCGAAGATAACGCGAACGGCATTCCGCGCCGAAGGCGAACAGTCCCCGGAGCGGAGCGACGCTGACACCTCGATTGTGGAATAGGTGCTCGGCTTCGTCAAGGAGAGTCTGTCCGGGGCGCAGCGGAGGCAGCCTGGCACAAGTGGGGGAGGGGGCGCAGTCCCTTTCCCCCCTCATCACGGTGGAGGCCCGGGCTGTTTGGCTAAGCCACCAGGGAGTCAGGTCTGGGGGCCCTTGCTACCCTGCTTCAGGGCCGCTACGACACTGATTCCTCCACAGTCGACCAGTTCGCATGAACGATGCGCCACTCTCCGTCCGTCAGTCGATAGACTGAGGTAGCCTTCCAAGGACCATGGGGCTGGCCATCGGGGGCAAAAGCTTGGTATCGAAATGTCAGAATGCCGACGTCGCCGTAGAGTTGCACCTTGGGATCGATGATTTCGTAACGGTGAACGGGAATCTGCCCCACCAATGACGTGAAGTAGTTCCGCATCGCATCGAGTCCGTCGATTCGCGTCTGCGCGGCAATATCGTCGAAATACGTCACATCACTGGCGTCCACATCCAAATACCCGAGCGGATTCCCCTGCGCCCAATGATCAAGTGCCTTTCGCTCCTGCGCAAGAATGGCTTGCTCCGCGTGGGCGTGCCCGACCATATTGACCTCCCGTGACCAGGATCCTCTGCTTGCACTATAACGGCCGTAGTATAGCCAGAAACGGAGATCTCATGCTGGTGGAGAGTTTCTGGTATCAACGACACAGCTGGTGAAAACGCGCTCAGCCTTCATCTGTCGGGGCTCGTGGGTCGCATTTTCCTGCGGCTACTCAGTCGGCTTGGTAGACCGCCTCTTGCGCATCGACTCTCCGCGCATGTCGATGCGGTGGGAGTTGCCGGTAACCCTAACCTGACACCCGGGTTCCGCCAGGCCAATTCCGCTTCTCCGCATTGGGTTCTCGGCCAACCGCGTGTTTAGCGTGAGTGGAGCTGCGCAGTGCGGCCGCGGGCCCTCCGGCGAGCTGTTCTTCTGCCTGGATGGCTCCCAAATCGCTGAGCTCCGTCACCGAGGCACATATGGTCCTGTCATCGGAGTTGGGATTCAATTCCGGTGGGGGCGCCTGAGGCTCGAGCCCGAGGTGCGCCTGACACGCTGGACGGATCGCAACTTCGGAGTCAGGGACTCGGCGGTACGTTCGGAGTTGAATGAAGTTCAGATACTGACGGCAGTGAGGTTCTGAGCGGACCGCCCCAACCAATAGAATCAATAAGATACGGGAACCTCTGGTTCCCCTCGAAATCCCGCGGCAGATGGTTTTGGACTCTTCCGGGATTTTAGTGGCAGGACGGAGCCATATCCAGACCGCCGCAGTGGAAGTAGATCGCCGTTTGGAGGTCCCTCTTGTTCCGGAATCCTCGGGCCGTGTACTTCCCCCATTGGATCTTCGCGTTGATCGATTCGCTCATCTGTCCGTCCCCTAGAGCTCCGGAGCAGGTTCCACTGATGGTCTCGCCGCTCTGTTTGAGGACGAAGATGGGGGCTCCGCTTCCGGCGTCCGTCTCAAGGCTAACATTCCAGGTGCCGCCGTAATCCACCGCCAGGAGAGACACCTCAAGTGGGGCCAGAATAGCCCGCAGTCGTCGCATGATTCGGAGCATATCCCTAGAAACCGTGCCATAATCGAGGTAACCGGCGCGGTATGACCCGCGTCTTTGGGCCGGAGAGGAAGGAGGCCGCCGTGAAGAGCAAGTGGAACGCAGCTCTCATATTGGTGGTGCTGCTTGGAACCGCTGGCTTACCCCTGTTTGCGCAGAACGTGATTTCCGCGCAGGCAGGGCTCGTCAATTTCACCGAAGGCCCGGTTCTCATTAACGAGAAGGCGACAGAGCCGTCGCGTGGGACCTTCCCGCAGATGAAGGAGCAGGATACCCTGCGGACAACCTGGGTACGCGCCGAACTATTGCTGAACCCCGGCGTCTTCCTCCGGGTGGGCCGCGACAGCTCCTTCCGGCTGCTCTCTAGTAAGATCACCGATTCCAAGGTCGAGCTTCTCTCGGGCAGCGTGGTGCTCGAAGCAGGCCAGATGGGGAAGAAGACGGCAGTCACCCTTTTGCTGGGGGACGCGACGATCTCGATCCTGAAGCCGGGACTGTACCGCCTGGATGCGGAGCCGGCGGGAATCAAGGTGTTTGAAGGCAAGGCCGCGGTCCAGTCCGGAGGCAAGAGGGTCGTTGAGGTGAAGAAAGGCCGGTTTCTCTCGCTGGCAGAGGATACAGTCGCTCTCAAGTTCGACCGCAAGCACGGCGATGCCCTGGACCAATGGAGCGGCAAGAGAGCCGGGTATCTGGCCATGGTGAACCTCTCGACGGCCCGGTCGCTCTGGGGCCAAGGCAGAAACCTGCGCTGCAACGGCTGGTGCCTCAACTCCTACTACGGCATGGTCACATTCATCCCCCTTACCGGTTACTACTACAGCCCGTATGGGTACTACTTCTATAGCCCGCGCGAGATCTATCAGCCTCGGTCGAACGACGCGTCTTATGGGGGTTATCAAGGAGGGGGCGGGGGGGGAATTGGCAGTCCTGCCAGCTCCACCGGTTACGCCGGCAGTTCCTCCCGGGTGGACCCACCTTCCAGCGGGGGCATAGCGCCGGGCGTAAGCTCGGGTCGTGTGGATCCCCCGTCCAGCGGGTCTGTCGCGCCGAGCGGCGGACGCGTCTCGCCGCCATAGCACGGCTGCAACACACATAGAATGGTGTGGTGGCTTCGGTTCGTTTCGAGCTGGTGGCCCGGTGTCCTTCGACGGGGGCGCGGGCGGGTCTGTTGTACACCCCGCATGGAGTGGTGGAAACACCCGTCTTCATGCCGGTGGGGACGCAGGCTGCGGTCAAGGGCGTGGCCCCGCGGGACCTGGAACAGGACCTCGACGTTAAGATCCTGCTGGCCAACACCTACCACCTTTATCTGAGACCCGGCCACGAGATCGTCCGGCGGTTGGGCGGCCTGCACCGTTTCATGAACTGGCCGCGTCCGATTCTGACCGACTCGGGCGGCTTTCAGGTCTTCAGCCTGAGCGGTTTGCGCAAAGTCAGCGACGAGGGCGTTCTGTTCCGCTCGCACCTGAACGGCGACTCGCACCTGTTCACGCCGGCCTCGACCGTGGACGTGCAGCTTGCGCTCGGAAGCGACATCATGATGACGCTGGATGAGTGCCTGGAGTACCCAGCCACCCACGAGACAGCGCGCTTGTCCGTCGGCAGGACCGTGCGCTGGGCGAAGGCGGCTTTTGACCACTACCGCGGACGCGGTGAGTCTGGTTCCTCGCTGTTTCCCATCGTGCAGGGTTCGATGTTCAAGGATCTCCGGCGGGAATGCGCATCGGCGCTGGTGGCTCTGGATGCGGACGGGTACGCGATCGGCGGACTGTCGGTCGGCGAGCCGCGATCCCTAAGCCTGGAAGTGGCGGCGGAAACCGCACCGTTGCTGCCGCCGGACCGCCCGCGTTACGTGATGGGAGTGGGCTTGCCGGAGGAACTGCCCGAGTACGTCGCCCGGGGCATCGACATGATGGATTGCGTGATGCCCTCGCGCAACGCCCGCAACGGCTGCCTCTTCACTTCCCGCGGCCGCGTGGTGATCAAGCAGACAAGATATAAAGATGATCCAGCCCCGGTGGACGAGAACTGCCCTTGTTACGGATGCCGCAATTTCTCCCGGGCCTACCTGCGGCACCTGTTCCTGGCGGGGGAAATGCTGTTTTCGACCCTGGCCACCCTGCACAACCTCCGGCACTACCTTGACATCATGCGGGATCTCAGGCAGTCTATATTGTTTGGCACCTTCCCGGAGATGGCGCGACGGGTTGCCCGTGCGCCGGCTGAGGGAGGGTAGGAAGTTTGCTTGCACCTGCCCCCGCTGGTGGTCCTGAGGGTCAGTAACGGGACAGAATTCTCCGAGACCGAAGCAGGCAAGAGGTCGAACGTGGTTCCGAGCTTTCTCATCCAGTCGCAGGCTCAGTCCAACCCGATCCTGGGCTTCCTGCCCATAATCCTGATCTTTGCCATTTTCTACTTTCTGCTGTTCATGCCCATGCAGCGGCAGAAGAAACAGCAGCAGAAGATGTTGCGGGAGTTGCAGACGGGGAACGTGGTGATCACCTCGGGGGGGATCGTCGGCACGATCGTAGCCATCGAGGAGGACACCCTCGTGCTGCGGGTCAAGCCCGACAACGTCAAGATCCAGATGGCGCGCAGCGCCGTGGCGGCGCTGGTGCCGGAAAAGAAGAAGGACTGACGGACTGTTATGGACAGAAAGTTGATAACCCGGCTGGTGGCGATCTCGGCGGTGATCCTGATCTGCATCTATGGGGTCATCGGCATTCCGTCCTCTTGGCAGGCGATCAAGAACAACTTCGCCAAGAACATCAAGCTCGGGCTTGATTTGCGCGGCGGCAGCCACCTTATCCTGCAGGTGCAGGTGCAAGATGCCATGAAGGTGGAAGCCGACCAGACCATGGAGCGCGCCAAAGAAGAGCTTCGCAAGGCCGGCATCGACTACACCACCATGGACCGCAACGACCCCGCCACCGTCCAGGAGGCGGATGCGATCCAGATCAACGTGCGCGGGGTGCCGGCCGAGAAGTCGGCCGATTTCCGGCGAGTCGTTGGCGACAGATTTCCCCTCTGGGTTCTGACTCCGATCAATTCCACCGACTACCGGATGAACCTTCGCCCCTCCGAGTTGCTCAGTCTGAAGCGGGACACCGTCGAGCGCTCCATGCGCACCATCGAGCAGCGCATCAACGGCCTGGGTCTGACCGAGCCCACCATCCAGTTACATGGCCGCACGGACGCCGAGTACGAAATCCTGGTTCAGTTGCCCGGTGTAGACGATCCGGCTCGCGTGAAGTCGATCATGCAGACGGCCGCCATGTTGGAGATCACCCATGTTCTTGACGGCCCGTTTTCCAGCCCGGAGCAGGCGATGGCCAAAACCGGCGGGGTGCTGCCCCTGAACAGCAGGCTCGTCAAGATGGCGCCTGGCCGGGAATCCGGAGATAGCTGGTACTTGGTGAACCGATCGCCTGTGGTCACGGGACGTGATCTCCGCAACGCCAGGCCCGGGCGTGACGAGTTTCAGAGGTGGGAGACGGATTTCACGCTGACCCAGGACGCTTCCCGCAGATTCGGCCGCTACACGGAATCCAACATCGGGAACCGCCTGGCGGTGGTCCTGGACAACCAGATCCACAGCGTCGCCACCATCCAGAACCGGATCGACGATTCCGGACGGATCACAGGTATCGGAGGCGAACAAGAAGCTTCCGACCTGGCGCTGGTGCTGAGGGCCGGATCGCTGCCGGCGGGCATTGTCTACTTGGAGGAGCGGTCGATCGGACCCTCTCTGGGGGCCGATTCGATTCATCAGGGAATTGTAGCCGGGCTGGTGGGCCTGGCGGCCGTCGTATCCTTCATGCTGGTTTACTACAAGCGAAGCGGCGTCAACGCGACTCTCGCGCTGGTGCTGAACGCGCTCATACTGCTCGCCGCCCTCTCCTATTTCGATGCCGTGCTTACATTACCCGGCATCGCCGGAGTGGTGCTCACCATAGGTATGGCTGTGGACAGCAACGTCCTGATATTTGAGAGGATCCGGGAAGAGCTGCGCACAGGGAAGGGCATAGCGGCTTCAATTGACGCCGGCTTCAGCAAGGCGTTTCTGACCATCATCGACACCCACGTCACAACGGTGGTATCCTGCGCGTTTCTGTTCATGTTCGGGACGGGACCGGTGAAGGGTTTTGCTGTGACCCTGGTCATCGGCTTGATCTCCAACCTGTTCACGGCTGTGTTTGTGTCCAGGGTGATTTTCGACTGGGAGTTGGCGAGCCAGCCGCGCATGGAAAGATTGAGTATTTGACTAGGACCAGAAGTAATAGTACGGCTTCGGAATGAGATAAAGCTGTCCGGGTAGCCCGGAGTAGTTTTCTGCTGTAGGATGGGAACTTCCGCCGGTGCGACGGTGTCTACAAAGGCAAGACCCGGGCCAGACAGGTCTGCATGCAACTGTTCAGAGAAACGAAGTTTGACTTCCTGGGTTGGAAGTGGCCGTTCATCGGCCTATCGGTGGTCCTGATGGCTGCGGGGATCATCAGCCTTGTGGTCAAGGGAGGTCCCCTTTACGGAATCGACTTCCGCGGGGGAGCGTTACTGTATGTGAAATTCGCGGGGGAACCGCCGATCCAGCGGATTCGCAGTGTTTTGTCATCAAAGATCAGTGGTTCGGTCAGCGTCACCACGGTTACAGACACGCAGGAAGTGCTGATTGGGATCGAAATGAAAGACGAGCGCAGCCTGGAGCAGGCTCGCCAGAACGTGATTTCCACCCTGCGCGCCACCTTCGCCAAGGAGCCCTCGAAACTGGATTTCAACAACGCTGGGCAGGACGCGCTCGTCGCTCGTCTGCGGGATCCGCTGCAGCGGGCCGGCGCCGGGCTCTCCGAGGAGCAACTCGGAAAGTTGGTGGCGGCGATGCGTGCATTCCGGGACACTCCTCCCCGCTCCGGACTGCTGAGAAGCATGGACGAACTGTCCGGCGTCGAGGGTGTGACGCCGGCCGTGATCGCGACGATGAAGCAGGAATGCTCGCTGGAGCCGTTTGCCGTGCGCCGGGTTGAAGTCGTGGGGCCGAAGATTGGGGCGGACCTGCGGATGCAGGCGATCAAGGCGACCCTCTACGCTCTGGCCGGCATGCTCGTCTACGTCGCGTTTCGTTTCGAATGGATATACGGTGTGGCGGCGGTGCTGGCCGTGTTCCACGACACGGTGGTCACGATCGGGCTGTTCTCGATCTTCAACAAGGAAATCGACCTCACCGTGGTGGCCGCTATCTTGACGCTGGTCGGATACTCGATGAACGACACCATCGTCGTATTCGACCGCATTCGCGAGAACTTGAAGATCATGCGCCGCGAGAAGCTGGACGCTTTGATCAACCTCAGCATCAACCAGACGCTGAGCCGGACGGTGTTGACTTCCGGACTGACCTTCCTCACAGCAGCGGCGCTGCTGCTGTTTGGCGGACCGGTGCTGAACGGTTTTTCGTTTGCTTTGGTAGTCGGGATTTTGATTGGGACCTACTCTTCCGTGTTCATCGCCAGTCCGATTCTGGTTTTCTGGCAAAACTTCGTGGAGAGTCGCCAGAGGCCGGCTAAGGTAGCAACGCCGGCGAGAGAGAAAGATCTGCGTAGTGACCTGGGCCAGGGGGCGAAATCGCCCAAGGCCAAGAAAGGGTAGCGATTATGTTTGAACAAACCTTCGTCGAAGGGAATGTCAAGACGAGGACGCCCTTCACGGTGATGGGGTCCTTCATCCTCCAATGTTTCCTGGTGGGCATTGCCATTCTCATTCCTCTGATCTACACGGACACGCTGCCCGCC
>JBHGAV010000078.1:0-15541 GCA_041946685.1 Bryobacteraceae bacterium
TTGAACCACCGACCTTTGGGTTATGAGCCCAACGAGCTACCAGACTGCTCCACCCCGCAACCCCATCCTAGCGCAGGCCGGCCGGAGGGTCAATGGCTTAGTCGATCAGTCCGTTCCTGACTGCGAACCGGACCAGTTCGCCGATGCTGTGCAAGTTCAGTTTCTCCATGATCCGGCCCCGGTGGGCATCCACCGTGTAAACGCTCAATTGCAGGGCGGAAGCGATGTCCTTGTTCGTCTTCCCTTCGGCAAGCATCTGAAGGACTTCTCGTTCGCGGCTGGTGAGCAAATCCAGCGGATCCAAGACGTGTTTCCGGTAGTCAGACAGGACAGCCTCCGAGACCGACGGGCTCAGATACCCCTCGCCAGCGGCGACGGCCCGGACGGCGGCCACCAAGTCGCGGTCGTAGGCGTCCTTCAGCAGGTAGCCCCGCGCGCCGGCGCGCAGGATCTCTCTGACGTAGACCGAGTCCTTGTGCATGCTGAGGGCCAGCACGCGCGTGCGCGGGCTCAATTCGGCCAGCCGCCGGGTCGCTTCGATGCCGTTGAGTTCGGGCATGGCCACGTCCATCACCACCACGTCCGGCTTGAGTCTGCCGGCGAGTTCCACAACATCGCGGCCGTTGGCGGCCTCGCCCACGATCTCCATATCCGGCTCTGCCGCCAGAATCATGTGAAAGCCCTGGCGCACCAGGGCGTGATCATCAGCCAGCAGTATTCGGGTCTTCTTGCGCATGCGGTATCCCCTGCGGCGGGAGGCGAACCTCGATCGAGACCCCGGAACCAGGCTTAGAACGAACCGTCAATTCGCCGCCCAGATTGCGGGCCCGGGCACGCATCCCGACCATGCCCATGCCCCTCTCGATGGCGGCCTCGCCGGCGGCCAGGCCAACCCCATCGTCCGCGATCGAGAGCCGCACCGCGGACCGATCTGTGTGCAGCGTCACCTGTACCCGCCTGGCACTCGAGTGGCGCGCCACATTGGTCAGCGCTTCCTGGGCAATCCGGAACAGGTGGGTCTCCGCCTCGTCGGCCAGGCGCCCGGGAAAGTTGGAATGGAAATCCACCCTGATGCCCGTCCGGTCCGTGAAACTCTCTGCCAGCCAGCGCAAACTTGCCTCCAGCCCGAAATCATCCAAGATCGTGGGCCGCAGCAACTGGGACAGCTCGCGGACGTTGGCAATGGCCCCCTCGACCAGTTCTACGCAATCCCGCAGTTTGCCGTCGGCCCCTCCCGACCGCCGCAGAGCCTCCAGGTTTGCTCTCAAGGCGGTGAGCGACTGCCCCAGCTCGTCATGCAGTTCGTGAGAGAAACGGCGCGCGATGCTTTCCTGGTTGTCGAGCATTTGCCAGGAGACGCGGCTAAGCTCGCCGGCCTGCCATTCCATCCGGCGGAAAAGTGCCGTGGTCATCCGGACCGTCATGGCGCTGAGGAAAACAGCGGGCAGCGCGAAAGCTCCGAGAAGAAGGAGCGACTGCGTGAACAGCCGCCGCGATTGGACGGTGATCATCCGCTGCGCCGCCTGGGATTCCTGCCGGCCCGAAGCCAGCAGCTTGGCGACGGAGTCGGTGACCTGACGGTGCCGCTGAAACAGGTCGCGGCTGAGCAACGTAGGACTGTTCTCCAGGGTGAGAAGCCGCCGCGCCTCTGCCGTGAAATCCTCCGCCGACCGTTTCAGCTCTCTCCCCAGGGATTGTTGCTCAGTGCCTTCGGTCTGATCGACGATTTCGGCGATATTCCGATCGGCGGCGTCTAGTTCGGCCAGCACCTTGGCCCGGTCGACCTGTTGCGGACCATGAGCGAGCCGGTAGAAGACGGCGCTCAGCGCCTCCTGTTCGCGCTGGATCTCCTCGACGAGATCCTCTGATTCCTGCTGACCCTCTACCAGCGTGGCGGCGCTTCGCTGAATGGAACGGATATTGGTGATCCCCACGAAGCCGGCCGAGACGAGCAGTAGAATGACAAGTCCGAAGCCGGCCAGCAACACCCACAGAATCGTCTTCGTTGTAACCTGACGCGGAATTGCTCGCATGGGCGGCCGCCTGCGGCAGGCGGCCTGAATCTAGTGTAAGGCAGCGTGCCGGTCGCCGAACCGGCGTAACCCGAATTCGGCAGCCGCTATAGCCTCGGCAGGCTATTTCCGGCGGAGGGGCATGGGATCCAACATGGAGTTGACCGCGAAGCGAGACTGTCAGAAAGGAAAGGAAGCGACAATGAAGAGAATGATCATGGTGCTGGCGTTGGCCGGGCTGGTGTTGCCCGCGACTTTCGCCGCCCAGCAGCAGGGGCAGGGCAGTCAAACCCAGCAGAGCCAGACCGAGCAGAGCAAACCAACGAAGAACAAGAAGAAGAACAAGAAGCAGAAGGCCGAAGAGAAGTCGGAAGTGAAGAAACCCCAATAGGCAGGATTCCCTCTCGCGCCTGGGCGCAGGACCGATCCTGCCGGTCGCCGGCACTCCTCTCCTTGGAGAACCCCCGCCGCAACCACCGATGCCGCCTGCGCCCGGACCCCGGCTGAGTCCAATGGTCTGCCCTTTGCCCGGGGCGCGAAATCTCCCACCTGTCCCGCGGCGCCTTCAGGTCGCGATTCCAAGGCGCTATGCTAAGATAAGGCTTCTTCAAACGAGTTGGACGACCGGGAACTGCACACACTAGCGGTGTCGATAACCGATCACATCCTCTCCTGCCCCTCGCGCGCGGAGGACGGCCACTACCCTTGCGGTTGGGAGTGCACTGGCTGCCGCCAGCGCGGTGCGGACGCCTGCGCGGAGCGGACCGGCAAAGTGGTCGAGGCGGGCGCGGCCCGGGTCTCCAGTTGCCTGGGGGTGGCGCGGCAGAAGCCCGGTGTAGCGGGACTGATTGACCACACACTGCTGAAGCCCGAGGCGACGCGTGGCGACATCCTGCGTGTTTGCCGCGAGGCTCGCGATTTCGGGTTCGCCAGTGTTTGCATCAATCCCTGCTGGGTACCCGTGGCGGCCTCCGAACTGGCCGGCTCCCCGGTGAAGGTCTGCACCGTGGCCGGGTTTCCCTTGGGAGCCAGCACGGCTGTGATCAAGCGGGCGGAGGCGGAAGAGGCGCTCGCCGGAGGCGCGCAGGAAGTCGACATGGTGATCAATGTCGGCGCGCTGCGGGGCGGCGAGTACGAAGTCGTGCACGGTGAGATCCGCGCTGTCGCCGAGGCCTGTCACCGCAAGGGGGCGATCGTCAAGACCATTCTGGAGACCGCGCTTCTGGATGACCGCCAGAAGGCGGTTGCCTGTGTCCTCGCCAAGATGGCCGGAGCCGATTTTGTGAAGACGTCCACAGGCTTCGGGCCGGCGGGCGCCACGGCGGAGGATGTGGCGCTCATGCGGCTGGTGGTCGGCCCCGAGATGGGCGTCAAAGCGGCGGGAGGCATTCGGACGCTGGAGGACCTGCGTCGCATGGTGGCGGCGGGCGCCACTCGAATTGGGGCCAGCGCCAGCGTGAAGATCGCCGAGGCCGCGGCCGCTTAGCGACGTTGCCATGCCGACCCACCACAAGTCCACCGCCCGCCTCCGCGAGCGCACCGAGCTACTGGATTTCTTCCTGGAGATCGCGGCCGTCACGTCTGAGACCCTGGATTTGGATCGCCTCCTGGCCAGCGTGGCGGGGATCGTCACCAGGGTGATTCCCTGTGAGTTGTTTGCCATCCTGCTGTACAGCGAACGCCGGCGCGTGCTGCGCATCCACTACTCGATCGGCCACCGCGACGAGCTGGTGGCGAGGCTGGAGATCCCGCTCGGAGAAGGGATCACCGGAGCCGCAGCACTGGCCCGGGAACCCATTCTGGCCGGCGACGTGCGCAGCGACCCGCGCTATCTGAACGCCATGGACGCCGTTCGTACGGAACTGGCGGTGCCCATGCTGGCGCGCGGAGGAAAGCTAGTTGGCGTCATCGACATCGAGTCGACTCGCCCTCATGCCTACGGCGACTACGAGCGCTCCACGCTGCAGCTCATCGCCTCGCGCGTGGCTACCGCGATCGACAATGCGCGCCTCTACCGCCGTGTCGAGCGGCAGAACCGGACGTTGCGGACCTTCACGCGGCTTAGCCAGGAGTTCTCCTCAATCCTGGACCTGGATACGCTGCTGAGCAAGATCTCGGCAGCGATCCGCTCCATCATCCTCTACGATTCATTCAGCATTTTCCTGGTCGATGAGCAGCGCGGCGTCCTGCGGCACCGGTTCAGTTCCCGCTACGACGACCGCAGTTCGGTGGACAACATCCCGCTGGGCACGGGGATTACGGGTGCCGCCGCCCATAGCCGAGAAGTCATTCGCGTCGACGACGCGCTGGCCGATCCCCGTTACATCGCTTCTCATCCCGATATCAGGTCGGAAGTCGCGGTGCCACTGATCGTGCGCGACCGCGTGGCCGGGGTCATGGACCTGGAAAGCGAACGGATCGGGCACTTCACCGAAGACCACGTCCGGACGCTCAGCGTTCTGGCTCCGCAGATTGCGATCTCGGTGGAGAATGCGCGGCTTTACCAGGAATTGGCGGACCGTAAGGAGAGGATGGAGGCCGACCTCCAGGCGGCGCGCGAGCTCCAGTCCGTGCTGCTTCCGCGCCAGGCGCCCGAGATCGCCGGCCTGGAGATCGCCGTCAGAGTCCAGCCCGCGCGCGAGATCAGCGGAGACCTCTACGACTTCCTTCCGCAAGGACGCGACCACACCCTGATCGTAATGGGGGACGTCAGCGGCAAAGGCGCCGCGGCGGCTTTGTATGCCGCGCTGGTTAGCGGTCTGCTGAGAACTCTGGCCCCTGCCCGGCTGGAACCGTCGCGCCTCATGAAGTCGCTCAACCAGGCCCTGCTGGAGCGGAAAGCCGATGCGCGGTTCGTCACTCTCCTGGCGCTGCGATGGGAAGGAAGAAAGAGGCGGCTCCGCATGGCCAACGCCGGGGGAATGCCTCCCCTGATTTGCCGCGGCGGCGAGCTCCACAAGCTGCGGGTCGAAGGCGTCCCCCTGGGCCTGCTGGAGGACCGCGAATATGACGAGGTGTCCTTCCAGACCTTGCCGGGTGACCTGCTCGTGCTTTATTCCGACGGGGTCGAGGACCAGCACAACCCCGCCGCCGAGCACTACGGCCGGGGACGGCTGGCGCGCCTGATCGAGGCCCATTGGCAGGAGTCTACGCAAGATCTGGCGGATGCGGTCTTCCGCGATGTGGAGCGGTTTGCGGACGGGGCAGGGACTTACGACGACCAGACACTGATCGTGATGAAGGTGAAATGATGCAAGGCATCGCGGACACATACTCTTACAGGGACGGCTCTCTCTACTGCGAGGAGGTGGCGCTGGCCGACATTGCCGCGCGGGAAGGCACGCCATGCTTCGTCTATTCCACAGCGGCAGTGATGAGCAGGTTCCGCAGCTATGACGAGTCTCTCGCGGACCTGCCGCACCTGATCTGTTACGCGGTGAAGGCCAACTCGAACCTCAGCCTGCTCGCCCTTCTGGCAAGGGCCGGAGCCGGCTTCGACATCGTCTCCGCGGGCGAGTTGTTTCGCGTGATAAGAGCCGGCGGCGACCCTGCGCGAGTCGTATTCTCGGGCGTAGGCAAGACGGCCGAGGAAGTCGAATACGCCCTGGCGCAGGGCATACACAGCTTCAATTGCGAATCCGAGGCCGAGATCCAGCTCATCGATGCCCTGGCAGGCAGGCGCGGCGTGACCGCGAGAATCGCCGTGCGGGTCAACCCGAATGTCAGTGCAGGCGGACATCCGTACATATCGACCGGCTTGCGGCAGCACAAGTTCGGCATCGACATTTCCGAGGTCGAAGACGTCTATCGGCGGGCTAAGGCCTGCCGCCATGTCTCTCCGGAAGGAGTCAGTTGCCACATCGGCTCCCAAATCCTGGACGTAGAGCGGATCATGGCCGCCCTCGACCGGATGATCGAGCTGGCCGGACGGCTGCGCGGTCTTGGACTGCCGATAAAGTCTCTGGACCTGGGAGGGGGACTTGGAGTCTCTTACAAGCCCGAGGACAAGGCTCCCCACATCCGGGACTTCGTCTCGCAGCTCCGCGCCAAGGTGGAAGGACAGGATCTGAGCCTCATGCTCGAGCCCGGGCGCTCTATTGTGGGAGAGGCCGGAGTCCTGTTGACGCGTGTGCTGTACCGGAAGCGGACCTTGTCGCGTGAATTCATCGTGGTGGATGCCGCCATGACGGATCTGATCCGTCCCACGCTCTACCAGTCACACCACGAGATCCTTCCCGTCCGCCAGACTGCCCGGGGGACGGTGCTCGCCGACGTGGTGGGGCCGGTGTGCGAATCCGGCGATTTTCTGGCTCTGGACCGGGAGATGCCGAACGTCCTGCCTGGAGATCTGCTGTCGGTCTCGACCGCGGGCGCTTACGGGTTCGTCCAGTCATCCAACTACAATTCTCGGACGCGAGCTCCGGAGATCCTGGTTGAGGGAAGCGCCTGGCGTGTCGCGCGGGCCCGCGAGACCTTCGAGGACCTGATCCGCGGCGAATCTCTCTGAGTGCGGCTGGCCTTCCTGCTCCTTGCATGTCAGGACCGTCCAGCCTACAATCGAACCAGACGGATGCACCTGAGTTCGGAGGAGGCGGATGGCAAACCAGGGAAAACACAAGAAGAGCCCTGTCTTGGAGTGGCTGGAGGGAGAGGAGGGGAACGCGCCGACCAAGTCGCGAGGGTCGCACGTCGTGGATTCCTATATCAAGAAAGGCAAGGTGGCGCTGAAGCGGCTGCGGGCAGCAGCCGCTGACGCCACCCCGAGGATGGAGCCGGCTCTATTGCGCGAGCCAGGTCCGCCCGCAAAGACCGTTGCGAAATCCTCCCAGGCCGCGAGCTGGGAGCATCAGCGAAAGGTGGAGAGGCTAAGCCAGCTTCGAGCCCCCTATCCATTCAGGGACCGGTGAAGGGGAGGCTCAGGTGATGATCTTCTTGCGGACCGCGTAGAGAACGATCTCCGCGGTATTATGAAGGCCGAGTTTCTGCATCAGATTGGAGCGGTGTGTCTCCACCGTGTAAAGACTGAGGTCCAGCAGCGTTGCCACCTCCTTGTTGGACTTGCCTTCGGCCAGCAGTTGCAGCACTTCCTTCTCGCGATCCGTCAGCAGATCGTAGGAGTCGGTCAGGTTGTGCTGCTTCAGGCGCCGCATGTAATCCTCCAGCAGGCTCTCCGCGATTGCGGTGCTGAAGAACGGACGGCCCTGTGAGACAGCCCTCACGGCGCGAATCAGATCGGCCTCGGCCGAATCCTTCAGCAGGTAGCCTTTGGCGCCCGCCGAGAGTGCGCGCACCAGGTAGGATTCGTCGGAGTGCATGCTGAGGATGATGACACCCACGGCGGGGTTCTTCTTCACGATCTGCGAGGTAGCCTCGATGCCGTTCAGGTTCGGCATGGCGATGTCCATGACCACCACATCGGGGCCCAGTTCCTCCGACATCTTGACCGCCTCGCGGCCGTCGGAGGCCTCTCCGACCACCTGGAAACCCTGCGACCGCTCCAGCAGATAGTGCAAACCCCGGCGCACGAGGCCATGATCATCCGCCAGCAACACCCGCACTGCGCTCATGCCAACACCTCCCGTGGCACGGGGATCTCTGCCTGCAGAGTCGTGCCCCTTCCCGCCTGGGAGTGGATGTGCACCACGCCGCCCAGCTCCCTGGCGCGCTCCTCGATGCCCATCAAGCCCAGGCCGCCGGATGCCGTCTCGGCGGGCGCAAATCCGACCCCATCGTCCTGCACGCTCAGCGAAATGGCGTCGCTGCTGCCGTGGACGGTGACCCGGATGTGCTTGGCCTTCGCGTGGCGGGCGCAGTTGGTCAGCGCCTCCTGGACGATGCGAAAAACGCAGGTGCGATGGGTCTCCGGCAAGGCGTCGACGGCGCCGTCGATCTCCACATCCACGGGGATGCCGCTCCGCCGGGAGAAGTCACGGCCCTGCCACTCCAGGGCCGGAGCCAGGCCCAAGTCGTCGAGCATGGCCGGCCGCAATCCCATGGCCATGTCCCGCACCGAGACCAGCGTCTGCTCGGCCAGCCGCTTCGCCTCTTGCAGTCTCCCCTGAAACTCGTCAGACGGAGAACCGCGAATCTCGGAGAGATTGGCTAGTTCCATGCGCAGCGCCGTCAGCGTCTGCCCCACCTGGTCGTGCAACTCGCGGGAGATCGATCGTCTCTCGGCCTCCTGGGTGCGCACCAGTTCCTGAGAGAGACGCCGCAGCTCCTGCTCGGCGCGCTCGGTTCTCCTCTGCTGCCGCTCGCTCTCGCGCTCGAGCCTGGTTATGTTGTAGACGCTCAGGCCTGCGACCACAAACCCCAGTGAGACAGTGATCGCCAGCATCCAGGCCAGGTAGCTCCGGAAATCGGCCTGCCCCCTCTCGAGCCGGCGCTGTTGGATCTTGAAATTGGCGTCGCTGATGTCGCGAATCCCCCGGGCGATCTCCATGGCGGCGTCGCGCCGCGGCAGCACTCGCTGGCGCAGAAAAAGGCTGCTCAGCGCCATCTTCTGACGCGGCGTCCAGGAGAACAGCGGGTCGATCGAGTCCCAGTAGCCGTCAAGCTCCTCGCGGAGCTTGGCAAGCACGTCCGCCTGCTCCGGCCCCCCCAGCCGCTGAAGATCCTCGAGTTCCTTGGTCATCCCCTCCCGGATTTCCAGGAGGCGCTGCCGGTAGAGGGCGCCGGTCAGATCCGACGGGTCAAGGAGGTAGTCGCGGACATAGATGCCGGAGAGGTTCAGGTCCGATCGCACTGCGCCGAAGATGTTGGTGATCTGCCGGTGGGTCTCGTAGATGGATGCCATCTCGGTGTAAATCTGCGTCGCCCTTCGCGCGGCGCCGAGCGACGCCAGCCCGACCAAGAGCACCAGGCCGCCAAAACCGAAGAAAAGGGCCGGCCAACTGCGGCTTCTCATGATGCGCTCCGCCTGTCAGTTCCATTGTTTCACGTCTGAGTGGCAGCGCGAGAGGGGAAACCGAGAGCCGGCTATGATGATCCAGTGGCCCATGGGCGTTTGCGCCGTCGCCGCGCCGTTCAACCTCCCCGGCATGATTCTGTTCCGGTTCCAGTCCTGTGCGCTGGCTCGTGGGAACACTGCCGCTCTCGAGCCGTCCGAGCGGGTGCCGTTTACCGTGCGCAGAGTCTTCGAGCGGATCGAGACGCGCCAGCTTCCTCCAAGCGTCGCGAATCCGGGGAACGGCGGTCGCGACACCATAGAATGCCATCCTGGATCATCCCGTCAGGCGCGGGGCATGGCCGGAGATGCCCCGCGCCCGGGGACAGGAAAGCGACTAACGGCGGCCGCGGCGCTGACCCGCGCCTGTGCCGCCGCCCGTGCCGGGCTCATGGATGGGCCCGCTTCCGTCCCGCGGCCCCGTCATTTTGCCGTTGCCCCGGCCGGAACCGATTCCGCCGCCCGTGCCCGGCTCATGGATCGGCCCCGTGCCGTCCTGCGGTCCGGTCATCTTGCCATTTCGCTGGCCCTGTTGCTGCCCTTGAACCTGATTCTGGTTGCCTCTCTGATTCCCGCGAGGGGGATCGAACGCGAAGACGGAACCCGCGCCGAGGAGAAACATCGTTGCGATTGCCAGGTGACTCTTTTTCATCTTGCCGGTCTCCTTTCTGACCTCGCCTTGGAAAGGGCATCTCGCGGTCCAATCGCTCAAACCAGCACCTGCAATCACTTACAAACCCGGAAAGACCGCGGGTGCGCAAGCGCCGCACCTGCTTGTGCAGGGCGTGCGCAGCGTCAGTCCCTCGCCCGGCTGATCCCGTACTCCTTGAGGCGATACTGAAGCATTCGCAGACTGATTCCGAGCTGGCGGGCGGTCCGGGTTCGATTGCCGTTGTTGGCGCGCAGGGCATCTTCGATCGCCTGGCGCTCGATGTCCTTGAACAAAACAGGCCGGGCCGGGCCGCTTGTTGCCACCGGAAGGTCCCCGGGCCCGATCACGTCGTCACATAGGATCGCGGCTCGTTCCATGACGTTCTCGAGCTCCCGGACGTTCCCCGGCCAGCCGTAGGCCACAAGCGCCTTCTCGGCCTCGGCTGTGAGGGACAGGTGAGGCTTACCCAGGTTGCGCGCTGTTCTCCCCAGAAAGAAGCGCGCCAGTTTGGGGATGTCTGATGGCCTTTCCCGCAGCGGCGGGACCTCGATGGGGAAGGTGTTTAGCCGGTAATAGAGATCCTCCCGGAACCTGCCGTCCGCCACGCTCTCCTTGAGGTTGCGGTTGGTGGCGGCGATCACTCGCACGTCCACGGCGATCTCGCGCGTGCCCCCGACGCGTTCAAACGTTCTCTCCTGCAAGACTCTCAGCAGCTTGGCTTGCAGATTTCCGTCGAGTTCGCCGATCTCGTCCAGAAACAGAGTGCCGCCGTGCGCCCTCTCAAAGCGGCCGAGATGCTGGCCGGCGGCGCCGGTGAAAGAACCCTTCTCGTGTCCGAACAGCTCGCTCTCGATCAGAGTTGGAGACAGCGCCGCGCAGTTCACGGCAACGAAGACCTTCGAGGCGCGCGGGCTGTTGGCATGAATGCAGCGCGCGATGAGCTCCTTGCCCGTCCCGCTCTCGCCGCTGATCAGGACAGTCGTGTCGGTCGGCGCCACCCGGCGGGCAAGCTCCAGGACCCGCTGCATACGGGCATCGTCCGCCACGAGATTCCCGCAAGAGAACCGTGTGGCCTCTTCCTCGCGAAGCAGTTCCAGACTCCCCGCCTGCTGGCGCTGGTCGAGTACCCTGCGGACCAGAAGCCGCAGTTCATCAGGGCTGCTCAGCGGCTTTCCGAGGTAGTCAGCCGCGCCCGCCTTCATCGCCTCCACGGCGGAGGCGATCGTGCCGAAGGCCGTGATCATGATGACCGGAGTCTCGGGCATGTTCTCGATCCACCAGCGCAGGACCTGGAGACCGTCGCCGTCGGGGAGCTTCAGATCCGTCACCACAAGGTCGTATTTCTTGCGTCCGCCGGCCCGCAGCGCCTCGCCGGCCGAGGCGGCGACATCCACGCCGTAGCCCTCACCCACCAGGATCGCGCTCAACAGGCTTCTGAATCCCGGATCATCGTCCACGATCAGAATTCTTTCCATGTGCTCCTCTTCATGTCGACGCTGCCGCTCTCGGCCGAATGCCTGGGAAATGCAGGGTGGCATTGGCGCCATGAGGGCTGACAGGGTCAATGGTCAGGCTGCCCCCCAAGGACTGCGCGAGCCGTTGCGTCGTTGCCAACCCCAGGCCCGTTCCGAAGGCCTTGGTGGTGAAGAACGGTTCGAAGAGCCGCGACCTGGCGGCCTCCGGCATGCCGGGGCCATTGTCGATGACCGACAACGTCAGTCCCTTGGGACTGGCGCGGTGGAGCTCCAGCCTGATCTCGCCGCCCGCGGCGTCACCGATCGCGTCTGCCGCGTTTCGGACGAGATTCAATAGCGCAGCCTGCAAGAGGTGGGGATCGGTTTCCCACTCCAGCGCCGGGCTGTCGGATACGAACCGAATATCGCGCGCTCCTATGAGCTGGGCGGCGTGCGCCCGCAGCGGCCCCAGCGTCTCCTCCCACTTCGCCATGCGTACAGACGGGACCGGCGGCCTGCCGTAGAGCAGAAGATCATTTACCAACTTCTCCAGCCGCTCCGTCTCGCCGAGGATCGGCTCCAGAAGCGGCCGCAGCGCAGCGTCCGATCTTTCGCCTGCCAGTTGCGCGAACCCCTTGATGGTCCCGAGAGGGTTGCGGATTTCGTGCGCCAGCACGGCGGCCATCTTGCCCAGGTGAGCCAGATGTTCAAGCTCCAGCCTCTGCAGTTCGAGGCGCGCCGCCCGACGGGTGGCCCAAATCCCGTACCACGAAAGGGCCACCAGGACCACCGCCCCCAGTGAGGCAACCACGACGTTGTGGCGCGCGTGAACCACCAGGAAATCGGCGGCCCGGCCGTCCAGATCGATGCGCGCGATTCGCAGGCCGGCGGCGGAGTGAACCGGCACATAGGTCCGGTAGACCGGTTCTCCCGCCTCGTCTATGAATCCCGCGCGGAACAACTGCTGCCCATCCCAGATCGGCTGCAAGAGCCGCACGTCCCCCGGTCCTCCCCGCTCTATCAAGTCGAGCCGGATCAAGCTCGGTTCATCCGCACCAAGCTGTTCGAAAACTTCACTCTGGGCTTCCGACGCTGCCAGGTTTTCCAAACGGCCCGCTAACGCCGCTACGATACTGCGGAGATAGACCGCCTTCTGCTCCTCCAGAGCCTGGAACGTGCGCACGGAACTAAGCAGGAGCATGACCGGCAATGCTACGATAACCACCGGAACGAGCAGCCGGCTGGCGATGCGGATCTTGCGTGCCACCCTAGGCATTTCTGATGCAGCTTCAATGGCAATTGTGACACTGCCGCCGGCCGAATGGAGGGTGAATTGCTCATCCCCTCATGGGAGAGATCATGAGACGCGCCAGATTCCTTGGGTTGGCGGGGTGGCTGGTGGCAACCGCCGCATGGGCGCAGCCTTCGCCCACGCAGGCTCCTATCACGGCCAATGCTAGAATCGAGATCAAGGGCAAGATCGAAAGAATCCGGCTCGGTCGGGGACAAGGGATGCCTTCGCTGGACGTGCGGACGGGCGCAAAGACGGTTAGTGTCACTTTAGGGTCCATGCGATACCTGCTGGAGAAGGATTTCAACCCCAAGGCGGGCGAAGAGGTCTCCGTCACCGGCTACAAACTTGATGATGGCATAGTCGCCATTACCGTTACTCTGCTCGCCACGAACAAGGTGCTCCATCTGCGGGACGACAGCGGGAGGCCGGTCTGGATGGGGGGGCGAGGGAGAGGTAGGTCCACGCAATGATCCGGCGTTTCATCCTGCTGATGACGGTCTCCATGCTCCCCGGATTCGCCGTCTCTCCCCCTGAGCAGAAGGGCAGGATTGCCGCCCTGGAGAAGACCTTCCTGGCGCCGTGCTGCTGGGCCGAGCCAATCGCGACGCACCGCAGCGAGGTCGCGCTCCAGATGCGGGCGGAAATCGCCCGCTGGGTGGCCGAAGGAAAATCCGACCGGGAGATCATAGACACCTACAAGCAGCGTTACGGGGCCCGCGTGCTGGTCGAGCCTGAGGGCACTCAGTGGTGGTTGATGCAAGTAGTCCCGTGGGTTGCCTTGCTTTTGGGGTTGGTCCTCACGGTGCAACTGTTGCGCCGTATGTCGGCCCGGAAGCCGGCTCCGGCTCCCGCGGCCGGTCCCAACCTGCCTTCCGATCAAGACTGGGACGCCTAGAAATCACGCAGGACCTGCGTCTGATTCGCCCTCACCTATCTTGAGAACGTGACGCCAATGCCGGTCGTGTAGAGGATATCGTTCTTCTTGCGCCCCGGCACGGGATTACTGAGGTAGCGGTTGCTGAATCCGAGGTTCCAGGTGAGCCACTTCAAGAGTCTGGTGTTTGCCCCCAGGTCGAAGTTCATGCGGTAGGCTCCGGTTTCCGAGAGGTTGTTGAACATCCGGAACCCCTGGACCAGCGAGGTTGCATCGCTGAGCTTGTAACTGAAATCCTCTCCCCAGTAAGCCTCGGCCGAGCTTCGGCTGAAGGCAGGATCGGGCGAGGGGGGTGAAAACTTCTCGCGATTGTAGGCGGCGCCGCCGACCACGTCCAGCCGTCCGTGCTCGCCCTTCCACGGGTTATAGCCGAGACCGCCGCCGAGCACGAAGCGCAGGTCCAGGTTCTGAAACCGGTCGTATTCGTAATCGTTGAACGTGTTGATGAAGAGGCGGGAGGAAACGGTGCGATTGTATCCCCAGCCCCCGCGCACCGCCTGGGCGGTGTCCGCGCTGACCCGGTTGATCAATGCCGAGGCCTTCACCGCGTTGAAGTAGAGGCTCACCTTATCGGTGCTTGTCGCCCTGGCCGCATTCATCGCCACGGTGAAAGTTCGGGTCTGCGCGTTGCCCTGCGTGCCCGCGAATCCGAGAGTCGCGGTCCCCGCCCACAACCGGCTGAACGGCGGATGGAGCATCCTCTCGTAGGCCGCCTGCTCCTCCGAGTCGCGGATCGTGATGACCTCGGCCGGCGTCAGCGACTGCCGGGTCTCCTTCAACTCAACCTTTCCTTCCGAGGCCGCCAGAGTGGCCTGCACGGACTTCCCATCCGGAAGTACGACGTTGAGGGGCTTGTCAGACTGGATCGTCGCGACCTGGTCCCAAGGCACCGTCACAACGCCCATCGCCTCCGACTTGATGGTGAGAGTCGCGCCATCCTTCTTGACGATCGAGCCGGTCACGCGGTCGCCGTTCTTTAAAGTGACCTGGTCTGCCCAACACCCCTGCACCGCCCAGACTGACACCAGCAGAAAGAATCTGAAATCCGACTTCGATCGGGCCACGTGGCGACCTCCTCCCGGCGCCCCGCTGTCGCGTGTACGACCTGACAGCCGTCAGGCTATCCCCCCGTAACCAGTGTATCGCGCCGCTCTGCGGAATGAGCGGCCTGAGCCCCCGGAGGCCCCGCGCCAGCCGCACGACTACTTCGCCGGCACCTGTTCGTAAACACCCGAGTTTGAGACCTCCAGGAACACAATCGGCTTCTCGGGGCTGACGTTCCTGACACTGATCGGACAGTGCACTTGTCCCCGCGGCATCGACACACAGCCGGGCTTGGTAAGAACGTGCTTTTCGTCGCCTATCGCATATTCGACGACGGCGCTGAAATCGGTTATGTCCAGTGGATTCCCGCCGATGAAGCAGAGGGTTTCTTCGAAATCGTGGGAATGAGGCTTATCGAAGCTTATGGGCTTCGACAGAGTGTGATAACACAGGCTGAGACTGCCCTGGAGTTTGCCGTCCCGAGCTACAAGAGAGGTTCCCGTGTAGTAGGGGATCTTCCGGTAGAGACTCTCCGTCAAGACGTATTTGCCGAATTTCGTGCCACTCGCCGTGTCCGCCGCCTGCTGTGAGAAGCCTCCAATGCCGATCCCAACAAGCAGCGCCGCCGCTGACACGAATATCCACCCCTTACCCATCCATCTCTTCATGCTTTTACCCGGTTCTTTCCCGTGGCCGGTTCAGCCCGCTGGAGCCTTCTGCGGCCCCGCCCTGTCCTGCCCGCCTTAGCTCAGCAGGATCTTGCGCACCTCGCCTTCCGGATCGTCCACCATCCGGCAGGTGTTGTCGAAGACCATCGTCGGGCACTTGCCGGGCTCGAACGGCGCCCAGGTCAGGCCCGGCTGGCTTGGATTTCCGGTGCGGGCGAAAGCGGCCCAGGCCCCCGCCATCTGCTTCGCCAGCGCCCGCGCCTCCGGCCCGTTGCCGGTCCCCTGCTCGCAGCGCTTCGTGTTGTCGAAGCAGAAGGCCAGCTCCGCCGTATGCCATGCCCCCGCATCCTCCAGCATCGGCGACTGCCAGGTGAAGTACCACGTGTAGACCGGCGCTGCCTTCTGGTTGTACTTCATCGTAGCCATGCTCGTGACCCGGTTGCGGTTGTTCAGACCGCCCACGCCGTAGGACAGCGTGCGAATGCTCTTCTCCGGGTGCGCCTTCTTCATGGCGTCGGCGAGGGCGTTGGCCTTGGC
>JBHGAV010000079.1:0-14881 GCA_041946685.1 Bryobacteraceae bacterium
TGGCAGCCGCGGAGGCGAAAGGATTCGAAGGACTTCGCCTGGAAACAGCCGCATGGTGGCGCGACTTCTGGTCGCGCGGCATGGTCTACCTGCACAGCGACTCCGGCCAGGCCGACTTTGTCGAGGCCAATTACACCTACTTCCTTTACCTGATGGGCGCCAGCTCGCGCGGCGACTTCCCGCCGCGCTTCGGCGGCATGCTCTGGTTCACCGACGGCGATATGAGCCGGTGGGGCTCGCAATACTGGTGGGCCAACACTTACGCGTATTACAGCAATCTCATGCCGGCCAACCGCATTGAGCTCACGGACCCGATGTTCAAGCTCTACTGGGGTATGTACGATACGGCCGCGCTAGCCGCGCGTCAGCAGTGGGGCTCTCAGGGAATCTGGATCCCGGAGACGACGTTTTTCAACGGGCCCGAAAAGCTGCCCGATGATATCGCCGCGGAATTGCGGGAATTGATGCTGGTTCGCAAACCCTGGGAGCAGCGCTCACAGCGCTTCGATTGGTACGCGAATAACAAAAACCGGCATAACAGCCGCTGGAACTTCCGGGCGGACGGCAACTGGGACCACGGCTACTATGTTTTCAAGCCGAAAGGCACGGGCATCTTCGGTCATACGTCGCACATTTTGGGCGTGGCGGCCCGCGTCGGCAATCTCGCCTGGCAGCGCTACCAGTTCACGAAGGATGAAACGTGGCTGCGCGAACGGGCGTACCCGCTCATCAAGGGAGCGGCCGAGTTCTACCGCCACTTCCCCAACCTGCAAAAGAGCGAGGACAACCTCTACCACATCAACCACACCAACAGCGGCGAATCCGCCTGGGATTCGCGAGACGCGCCGTACGAAGTGGCTTGCATGCACATGATTTTTCCGCTGGCCGTTCGCGCCTCGGAGGTCCTCGGGGTGGACGCCGGGTTGCGCCCGGCCTGGCGGGAGATCAAAGACCACCTCCCGCCTCCGGCGCGCGGCGCGCGATGCGGAACCGGCAGCGAAATTGCCGATAACCGGCCATACGGCGCGTTCGTCTACAACGGACCCGGCGCCATCGAGCCTGTCGGGCCCCAGCCGGAGTTGAAGAGCCGCTTTCTGGGTTTCACCCGCCTGGGCAGCTTCATCGACACGGAGGGCATCGGCGGCGCTCAGATCTTCCGAAACCGCCTGCGCCTAAGGGAAGGCCCGGGCGCCATCGATGCCGAGCACATCGGCGGCCTCAGCGCCGGCATTCACGTCACAATGCTGAACAGCCGCCCTGAACTGCCCGGCGATGACGAAGCGATAACCATTTTTAACGCATGGCCGAGGGATTGGGATGCGGCCTTCCGGCTGCTTGCCCGCGGCGGGTTCATCATAAGTTCGGCGCAAAAAGGTGGCGTCATTCCGCTGGTCGAGGTTGTTTCTCAACTCGGAGGAGTATGCCGCCTGGCTAATCCATGGAGCTCCGGCGCCGACGTGTATCGAAAGGGGAGGAGGGCGGAATCCCTGCGGGGAACGGTCCTTGAGTTTCCGACCGCCAAGGGCGAGACGGTCGTGGTCGTGCCCGCCGGGGCTGAGCCTCGGGCCGTGCGGATGCTGAACGGGGGCGAGAGATGAACCGTGGCGCCCTATGAGCGGCTGGGCATACAGGTTATGCGAGTGTAAACGGGAGGAACAATGCGCTTGACAGGCATGCAGTGCGTTGTGGCGCTGGCTCTTGCTTTGCTGGCGGCGCCATCGATGTTAATCGCGCAAATCGGCACCGGCCAAGTGAACGGAACGGTGACCGATCCCCAGGGAGCTTCCGTCCCGGCGGCCACGGTCAGGCTGGTCAACACCACGACCAACGTGGCGATGCAGGTGACCACGAACTCCAACGGCTATTACGTGTTCGCCAATGTCCGGCCCGGCAACTACCAGCTCTCGGTCGAAATGCAGGGTTTCAGGACGGCACAACTGCCGGCCTTTGACGTGGGCGTCAACCAGACCGCAACGCTGGACGTGCGCCTGACGGTGGGCAGCATCACGGAAACCATCCAGGTCACCGCCGAGGCCGAGATGCTCCAGCAAAGCTCGGCGGAGCTGGGCACGGTAATTTCGGAAGCGCCGGTGGTTTCGCTGCCGCTGAACGGCAGGAACTTCACCCAGTTGCTGACGCTCACGCCGGGGGCCAGTCCCATCGTGACGGCGCAGGGGTCCACGGTCGGCTCCTGGGACGGCAATTCCTCAGGCATCCCGGGCAGCTCCATCGCCGTACACCCTTCGATGAACGGGCAGTTCGGCCGCTCGGTGGTCTTCTTCATCGACGGGATCATCAACACCGATTTTCGCGTGCAGACCTATGCCCAATTGCCCAACATTGATCTGATCCAGGAGTTCAAGGTCCAGTCGCACAACGACAAAGTGGAATTCGGGGGCGTGACCGGCGGCGTGGCGCTCCCGGCTCGGTAAGCGGAGGCTGACGCGACAGAACGAGCCGCGACCGCAGCGAGCGTGACAGGAGGTATCGCATGAGAACTTTTGGGGCAGGAATTGTTGCGCTGCTGGCCGCCGCCTTGCTTCCCGCTCAGCAGCAATCACCCCCCGGCCGCGCCGAGCGCGGCGCCATGCTGGTGGACGTAACGCGCTCCGGTGACCAATGGTTGATTGCGGGCAGGAAGCACCGTGTGACGCTGAACGCTTCCACCCTAGCCGTGAAGGTCGATGCCGGTCCAGTCACCTGGACGCTGGCTCCGTCGCTGAAGGACGATATGCTCGTCCGCTCGCGCGGCGAGGAGTTCTTCGTGCGCCTGGCCGATGCCGGGCGCATTCACATCGAGCCTTACGACGCGGGTTTCAAGACCGGGCTCAAGCTGGTGCTCGATGGGTTCCGGCACGCCGGGCTGCTCCGCGGCGGCGTGCCGCTGGACTTGCGGCTCTACCTCACGCTGTGTCTGGAAGGCCCCGACGAGGAGCTGGTCTTTGACGTCAGTGTGCAAGAGGGCGAAGCCGTTGTGCGCCAGCTTGACTGGCCCAAGGAACTGGACCCCAGCGAGCCGTTCGAATACACCGTCCTGAGCAACCGCTGGGGCACGCTGCTGCCGCGCAAGTGGCCCAGGGAATACAGTCCCATCCGGGCCATGACCAAGGAGGGAAAGATTGATCCCTCCGACGTAAGCGTGGTCGAGAGCAACCTCATCGAAAGCTGGTCCATGTCCTGGTGGGGATTCCAAAAAGGGCCGGCGGCGATGATGGTGATCGTGGAGACGCCCGATGACGCCGCCTATAAATTCCACCACCCGGCCGGAGGCCCCACGGTGATGGGACCGCGCTGGCGCGATGTGCTTGGCGCATTCTCCTATCCCCGCGCGCTCCGCATGATCTGCTTCCCCAAAGGCAACTACGTCACCATGGCCAAACGGTACCGCCGCCACGTCATGGACAGCGGCCAGTTCGTTTCCTTGAAGGAGAAAATCGCCCGCGAGCCGCTGGTTAAGGAACTGATCGGCACGCCCCACACCCGGCTTCACATCCTCACCAATTACCGGCCGGGCAGCTTCCGCTATGACCCGAAGAACCCGGAGCGGAACTATCGCGTGGTCACTTTCGAACAGCGCGAGGCGGAGCTGCGCAAGCTCAAGCAGCGCGGCCTGGACCGCCTCTACGTCTGTCTGGCGGCGTGGCCTTACCGCGGCTACGACCGCCAGCATCCCGACGAGCTGCCCCCGGCGCCGGAAGGCGGCGGCTGGGAAGGCATGAAGCGGTTCGGCGACGCCATGCGGGAACTTCACTACCTATTCGTGCTCCACGATCAGTATCGCGATTTCTACACCGATTCGCCTTCCTTCCAGGAGCAGTTCGCCATCCATGAGGAAGACGCGGTACGGCCGCCGCTGGTGTTTCCCGGCTCGCGCTTCGGCCAATCGAAGTCCGCCTATATCCCCATGATGGACCACTGGGACGGGGGCCTGATGGGTTACTTGAACCCCCGCTTCCAGTTGGGCCACCTGGTGAAGAACTACCGGCTGATGTTCGCGCATGGCATCAGGCCGCAGGGCGCGTACCTGGATGTGTTCGGCTATATCCCACCGGACAGGGACTTCAATCCCCAGCACCCGGCCACGCGCGCCGACAGCATGAGGTTTCGCGCCGCCTGCTTCCGCTGGGTGCGTAACAATCTCGGGCTGGTGGGCACGGAGGCCGCCGCCGACTGGGTGATCCCCTATGTGGATTTCGGCTCCGGCAATCCCGGGCGCGGAACCGCAATTCCCGTGCCCCTGTATCAACTGGTGTATCACGACGCCATCGTCATTCCCACCGGCGGCGCGCCCGGCGAGGCGAGCCTGGTCGGCCTGCTCTACGGTTGCGTGCCCTCGGTGGGAGGCCGCGGCGGAGAAGTCACCGACGAGACACTCGCCGCGGTGCGCCGCATGGCTGCCCTGCATGCGCGCACCGGCCTGCTGGAGATGACCAACCACGAGTTCCTGGACTCCAGCTTCCGCAAGGAACGCACCACCTTCGCGGATGGCACCACCGTCACGGTGGATTTTGACGCCGGCGCCGTCGAGATCAAACCGGAACTGAGGTGACTCCCATGCGCGCTCTGCTATTGCTCTTGCTGCTGTTGCCCGCTTTCGCCCAGGACCGCACCGCCTGGATGCGCCAGGCGCGCTGGGGCGTCATGACTCACTACCTGGCCGACTGGATGGCCCGCGTCCACAATCTCCAGATGAGCGTCGAGGAATGGAATCGGCTGGTGGACGGCTTCGACGTAGAGGGCCTCGCCAACCAACTCGAATCGGTGGGGGCGGGCTACTACCTCATCACCATCGGCCAGAATTCCGGCTACTACCTGGCGCCGAACGCCACATACGATCGCCTCGTGGGAACCAAGCCCAGCAAGTGCTCGCGCCGCGACCTGGTGGCGGACCTGTATGAGCCGCTGAACAAGCGCGGCATCAAGCTGATGGTTTACTTGCCTTCCGGCGCGCCGGCGGGCGACGCCGGCGCCCGCACCGCGCTCCAATGGCGCAACGGCCCGTATCCTAACCGCGAGTTCCAGCTCAATTGGGAACAGGTCATCCGCGAGTGGGGCGAGCGCTGGGGGAAGAAGGTCGCCGGCTGGTGGTTCGACGGGTGCTACTTCCCGAATTCCATGTACCGCTCACCCGACCCCCCCAATTTCGCCAGTTTCGCGGCCGCGGCTCGCGCCGGTAACCCGGACCGCGCCCTGGCCTTCAACCCCGGCGTGGTCTACCGCATCTTGTCGGTGACGCCCCACGAGGACTTCACCGCCGGAGAGATTGACCAGCCCGACCGTGTCACCATACGGCGCTCAGTGGACGGCAAAGTGGATGGGGTCCAGGTCCACATGCTGAGCTTTCTCGGCAAGACCTGGGGCATGGGCGAGCCGCGCTTCACCGCCGAGCAGGTGGTCAAGTTCAGCCGCACCATTCAGGAAGCCGGCGGCGTGATCACCTGGGATGTTCCCGTCCAGCTCAACGGGCTGATTTCACAGCCATTTCTCGAGCAACTGGCGGCGGTAGGCAAGGCGCTGTCCGCCAAATGAAAGGAAGCTCGTCATGACCCGGCGCACGTTTCTGACGGCCACGGGCGCCGCCGCGGCCTTTTCGGCTTCCGGCGAAGGGATCCGGCTCGGCTTCGATTCCTACAGCCTGTGTGCCTTCCAGAGGGTCTGGAGCTGGACAGCCTGCTCCGGCGCTGGTGGAAGCGGCGTTCAAGTGAGCGTTGCCGGCAGCGGCGATCGATTCGTCGATCCCCCAATCCGCAGGCATTCAGCCGGCCAGCGAGGTCAGGCCCCTTCGGCCGGCTCTGATGGCGGCAGCGAAGCGTACCACGAACTCCCGTCCCGGAACAGTGGCTCCAGGTGCGAGGAGGACGACCTTGTTAGGAGATAACGGCCAGGTTGATCGCTCGCAGGTCTGACTGACTCCGAAGGGCCGCAATAGCGCACGCCCAGCCCCCAGCCCGTTCTCAGTGGTTCGGACACCGAGGCCGCCACGGAGGCTCCCGGTTCCGTGGGGCCTTGTCTAAGAGCCGCAGACCCGGAGAATGACCTTCCCCACCCCGTCCGAGTAGCGCTCCAGCTTATTGAACGCCTGCTGCACCTGATCAAGAGGCATCTCGTGAGTCAAAATCGCCGATATCACCCGCCGGTGCTCCTTCAATAGCTCGATCGCCGTTTCCGATTCGTGGTTCGAACGGCGCACGTTGTACAGCGCCAGTTCCTTTCGCCGCATCGTGCTGAAGTCCAGAGCGGGGCGGGCATCGTATGGGATGCCGGTGACCACAAAACGGCCGGCGCTGCGTGCCACCTGAATCGCCTGGTTCATCGAGCCCCCGCGGGTGGCGCAGTCGATCGCCGCGTCCACCCCGCGACCGCCCGTCTCCCTCAGAATTTCGGCAACCGGGTCGGTCTGGTCCGGGTCGATCGCGGCATCCGCCCCCATCGCGCACGCCAGATTCCGACGTTCCAGCACAGGGTCCACGGACCAGATCCGCGACGCGCCCGAAAGCTTCAGCGCAAAAACGGTCAATAGCCCGATCGGCCCGGCGCCGAATACCGCAACCTTCTCGCCGGGCTGCAACTGCACGAATTTCATCGAGTGCAGCACCACCGCCAGCGGTTCAAAAAGCGTACCCTCCTGGAAGCTCAACCTCGCCGGAAGCGGCAGGATGTTTTCCGCTGGAAGATTGACGAATTCGCGGAAATAGCCCGGATCTCCCGGCATGCTGAGGAAGCGGAGGTTGGCGCAGACGTTATGATGACCGGTGACGCAATACTCGCAGTGATAGCAGTAGATGGCCGGTTCGAGCGCGACGCGGTCGCCCGGCGACCACCCGCTCACCCCCGCCCCCGCCTTCACGACGACGCCCGCGGGTTCGTGCCCCATGATCATCGGGTACACGCAAGGCGTATCCCCTATCGCGCCCTCGGTGAAATAGTGCAGATCGGAGCCGCAAACGCCGCAGGCCTCGACACGAACCTGTATCTCGCCAGGACCGGGCTCGGATTCCGGCAGATCGATTATGCGAAACTGCCGATGCTGGAAGAGTTCGGCTGCGCGCATCGGGGCTAAGTCATTTCTTGAACAGGTTATCGAATGCCGCCCGCGCGTCGCTCGGATTGCGCGGCGCGGGACTCGAAACGCTGTTCGAGTTCCCCGACGTCGCATCGCGGGCAACCGTTACACGGGGACTGAACATGGCGCACTCGTTCGCCTGGTCTTTAACGGCGATCCGGGCGGGCACAGGTTTCAGGCATTGAAACCGCGTCGAGGGTTCAAAGTGCGCGCATTGCTTGCAGCAGTGCAGCGCGACGTTACATTTCGGACACGTGCCTTTGAAATCGGTGCCGGCGGGCAGCGTAGTGGCGCAGTTGTAACACCGCGACGCCACCACGGTCTGAACCAGCCTCGGAAGCCGGGGACCGGTCACATCGATAGGCAACCGCGGGCCCGGTTGTCGGGGCCGCTCTTCCGGCCTTCGGCCCTGGCCTTCACGGTCGGTATCCATATAGCCCCGTTGTCTGTATTTGCGATCGTTGTCCATCGGGATCACGACTCCTTTGGAGCCTTTGAGATCAGCGGGCGGTGCTTCTGCGTAAATCGGCGAATCACGGAAAATCTTTACTTGCTCAGATCACGATCCCCACTAGCAGCGGACCCAGAATTTCCGAAGGGATCTGCGGGAATGCCGAGGCGCTGGGGAGAGACAGGTCGGAGACCCGCCGTTTACTAAACCACACTATACCATAGTTCCTTCCTGGATTTCCAGACCTGTGTTGATGGTTTACAGCGACTCCGAGAGCTCCGGTAGACCGCGTCAAACCCGGCCCCAAGCGCGCCAGGCGTACCCGCCGGGTGGTTTCAGCTCTACTTGCTCCACTTCAGGAGGGCGCTGCAGGGCCGGGTAAGCGGATCACCGTAGTGATTCGGGCTGATGCGCAGAGCGTATCCCATCCGGCCGGTCTGCTGGGGCACGATCTCCTTTTCGAAAATGACCACCTGGCCCCGCTGCTCGACTGGCGGAAGGAGCATGACCTCGGTGTCCTCGAGCTGTCCGTTCGCTCCTATCCGGCCCACCACCACTTCCACCCGAACGTCGTCCGCCGTCAGTCCGGCCAGGTTCACCGCGGCGCGGACCGGCACGGGCTTCCCGCTGAGCACGGGGCCGTTTGGCGGAGCGCCCAAGTCCACGAACTGCACCTGGTCCCAAACCTTCCTGACCTCAGAGTTCCAGCGGGCCTTCAGCCGCGCCTTCTCGAAATTGTTATAGGCAACGTCGATATAGGCGCAGTGAGCCGGGTCATAGAGCTGCGACATGTACTCGTCCACCATGCGCTGGCAGTTGAATTCCGGGCTCAGATACATGATCGACCGCTTTACCCGCCGCATCCAATCGCGCGGCACGCCCTGGTCCCGCTCGAAAAATGTCGGAATCAGCTCGTTCTCCAGCAGGGAGTAGATGCCCGTTGCGTGCGCCTCGTCCTGGTCCTCCGAGTACGGGATGCGGTCGCCGACCGCCCATCCCCCCGTGTACTCGTAGGCTTCGTCGAACCAGCCATCCAGGATGCTGAGGTTCAGCACCCCGTTGATGCCGGCCTTCATGCCGCTTGTGCCGCACGCCTCCTCGCCGCGGCGGGGGTTGTTCAGCCACACGTCCACGCTGCCGACAAGTTGGCGGGCCACCTGGATCTCATAGTCCTCCACGAACACCAGCCGTTTGGAAAGCTCGGGATCGCGCGACAACTGCACAACCTGCCGGATGAGCTCCTTGCCGGGATGATCCTTGGGATGCGCCTTCCCGGCGATCACAACCTGGACCGGCCTCTCCGGGTTGCACAGAATACGTTTCAGTCTGTTTACGTCGCGGAACAGCAGGGTGGCGCGCTTATACGTGGCGAACCGGCGGGCAAAGCCGATCGTCATTGCTTCGGGATCCAACACCTCCGAGGCCCGCCGCAGCTCGGCCGTGGAGGCCTTGCGGTTCCGCGCACACTGATATTGCCGTTCGCGCACGAAGGAGATGAGGTGCCGCTTGCGGCGGCGGTGGGCCTCCCACAGTTCCTGGTCCGGGATGTCCTGAACCTGCTCCCAGGTTTTCGGGTCGGTGAGCCGGTCCCGCCAGTCCGGCTGGAGGTACTGGTCGTAGAGTGTGGCCAGGTCGTTGTTCAGCCAGCTCAGCAAATGCACGCCGTTCGTTACGGAAGTAATCGGGACTTCCCAGACCGGAAGCTGCGGCCACAAGTCCTGCCACATCTCCTGTGAAACCTGACGGTGCAGTCGGCTGACGGCGTTGCGGAAACACGACGACTTGATCGCCAGTATCGCCATGGAGAACCGCTCGTAGCTGTCGTGCGGGTTCCGCCGGCCCATGCCCATGAGCTGTTCGAATTCGATGCCCGTCTCCCGGCAATACTCGTGGAAATACTCCCACATCAGACCGGAATCGAAGATGTCGATGCCGGCCGGCACCGAGGTATGCGTCGTGAAAACATTGTTGTTTCGCGATGCTTCGAGAGCCTCCGCGAACGTGAGCCCCCGCTCGAGCATCAGCAGGCGAATCCGTTCGAGAGCCAAGAAGGCCGAATGGCCTTCGTTCATGTGGTAAACCGTCGGCTCATACCGCAAGGCCTTGAGCGCTCGCAGTCCGCCGATCCCAAGCACGATCTCCTGCCGGATACGCACGTGAATGTCGCCGCCATACAGCGCGCTCGTGATCTCGCGGTGCTCCGGCCGTTCGTTCTCGGCGATGTTCGTATCCAGCAGGTACAACCTGACCCGGCCGACATTCATCACCCACACCTTGATCCAGACCGGCCCGGTGGGCAGTGTCACTTGCACCTTAAGGTCCGCGCCCGAGGAGTCCTGCACCGGGCTGACAGGCTGGGTATAGAAATCGATCAGCGGGTAGCGTTCCTGCTGCCACCCGTCCGGGTTCAAATACTGCTGCAGGTAGCCCGTCTGGTACAGGAGACCAACCGCCACCACCGGCACGTCGGAATCGCTGCACGCTTTCATGAAGTCGCCCGAAAGCACTCCGAGACCGCCGGAATAGGTCGGCAGGCACTCTACGATGCCATACTCCATCGAAAAATAGGCGATCAGCTTCTTCTGGTAGGGAGACTCGCCCGGGTGCATGTAAGCGTCATATCGCTCACAAGCGCGCCGGTACAGGGCGAGATAACGCGGATCGGCGGCCAGTTTCTCAAGCGTAGCCTGCGGAACCCGCCCCAACATCGAAACGGGATTGTGCCCGCAGTCGGTCCAGAGCGCGGGATCCATCCGCCTGAACAGGGCACGGATGGTGGGCTCCCAGGCCCAGAACACGTTGTACGCAAGCTGGGACATTCGCGCGAGCGCCGGCGGAAGGGCCGGGCGCACGAGAAATTCCCTAAGTGGTTGGATTTGAAACGGCATGGACTAATCCGGTCTCTCCCAAGATAGCAGAGACAGCGGTCCTCTGGCAGGCCGCCCCGCCTCGCTGCCCGCAAGCTCCGTGAACAGCCCGCGTTCGCGCCGGTGCGCTAAGATGGTTCTTCCGGATTCGACGATCCCTTCATCTGTTGGCCCGGAGATTGCATATTCGTTTTCCAAGGAGAACATCCATGGCATACGTTATTACCGACACCTGCACAAAAGACGAGCTCTGTATCGAAGCTTGCCCCGTCGATTGCATTCATCCTAAGAAGGACGAGCCCTCGTTCGAGGAAGTCAAGCATCTGATGATCGACCCCGAGGCCTGCATTGACTGCGGCGCCTGCGTGCCGGTGTGCCCGACCAATTCGATTTATTCCCTCGACGAACTCCCCGCCGAGCAGGCGCACTTCGCTGCCATTAACGCCGCGTACTACGGCAAGTAGCAGCAAGAGGATTCTGCGGATCGTGGACCGCGGGCGCCCCGCCTGCGTTCCACGGCCGGGTTCTCCGTCGAGGGGTAATATGAGGATGAATGGCCCTTCTGGCTGAAATCCTCGCCGAGAACACCCGCGAAGGGGTTCTGTGGGAGCCCTTGGACGGACGCAGAATCCGCTGCTTTGCCTGCGGGCACCGGTGTCCAATTTTCGAGGGGCAGTCCGGGGTCTGCAAAGTCCGCTTCAACTCGGGAGGCAAGTTGCTTGTCCCCTGGGGCTACGTCGCGGGCGCTCAGTGCGATCCAATCGAGAAGAAGCCTTTCTTCCACGTGCGTCCCGGCGCTCTGGCCTTCAGCTTCGGGATGTTGGGATGCGATCTCCACTGCAGCTACTGCCAGAACTGGGTGACCTCTCAGGCCTTGCGAGACCCGGCCGCCGGCAGCCTCATCCGGCGAGCGACCCCGCAAAGTCTGGTCGAGAGCGCTCTTGCGGAAGGGGCCGGCGTCGTGGTCAGCACGTACAATGAGCCGCTGATTACCGCGGAATGGGCGGTCGCCGTCTTCCGGCAGGCGCGTGAGGCCGGGATGCTCACCGGGTTCGTCTCCAATGGAAATGCCACTCCCGAGGTTCTCGATTACCTGAGGCCCTGGGTGGATCTCTACAAAGTTGACCTGAAAAGCTTCGATAGCCGCCGGTACCGCGAACTGGGCGGCCGGCTCGAACCCATCCTGGACAGCCTGCGCCGAATCCACGACATGGGATTCTGGCTCGAGGTCGTGACGCTGATCGTTCCCGGTTTCAACGACTCTGAAGAGGAACTCCGGAAGATGGCCTGCTTCCTCGCCGGCATCTCCCCGGACATTCCCTGGCATGTTACCGCCTTTCACAAGGACTACAAGATGGAAGATCCGGACGATACCCGGCCAGAGGACCTCCTGCGGGCGGCCGAGATCGGTCGGGTTGCGGGGCTGCGGTATGTGTATGCGGGAAACATCCCGGGCGGCGTGGGCGACCTCGAAGATACGCGATGCCCCGGCTGCCGCGAGCGGCTGATCGCACGCCGGGGCTACCGGATTCTCGACTACCGCCTCACCGCGGACGGAAGGTGCCCCTCATGCACCACCCCGATCCCAGGCCGCTGGTGAGCCCTTCTACGCCCTTTATGCCTGTTCGTACGGCCACTGGGGTTTGGTGAAGAGGCCGCCGTCCACCCACAACGTCTGACCCGTGATGAACCCGGCCCTGTCGCCCGCCAGGAACGCCACTGCATAGGCCACGTCGTCCGGGAAGCCGATCCGCGAGATCGGAGTCACCTTCGCCCAAGTCGCCGCGTAGTCCACCCCGGCCTCCCGGTGCGTCCGCTCGATCTCGATCGCCCCGGGCGCCACACAATTCACGGTGATGTTGTACCGGCCCAGTTCCACCGCCGATACGCGCGTGAACATCTCGATGCCCCCTTTGCTCGCGGTGTAACTCACCAGTCCGGGGAACGGCATCTTGTTGCAGCCCGACCCGATGTTGATGATGCGCCCGCCGCCGCGTTCCTTCATGTGACGGCCGGCGCGTTGCGTGCATAGGAAGCATCCCTTGAGATTCGTGTCGATCACGCGATCCCACTCGCGCTCCTCCAGGTCCAGCAGCGGGCTGAAGGTTTGCGTGCCGGCGTTGTTGACCAGAATGTGCAGCCGGTCAAACTGCCCGAAACACTCCTCGAACATGGTATCCACATCCGCGGCGATGCCGACGTTGGCCCGCACGGCAAACGCGCGGCGGCCAAGCCGGCGGATTTCGGCCACCGTGCCCTCGGCGCCTGCGGCATCGCTGTTGTAGTTGACGCCCACGTCGCAGCCGAGGCGCGCCAGTTCCAGCGCGATTCCTTTTCCGATTCCCTTGCTCGCTCCGGTCACCAGAGCGGTCTTTCCTTCAAGACCAGTCGGCATGGGTCGATTCTACCGGATTCGGCGCCTGAAACGGGCAGTCGACCACACCGGTGCGGTCCGGCCTTGTTCCAAAAACAGATAAGATTGATTTCTACTTGCTCCACACCTCGTTTGGGTAGAAACTGAAGCTTCAGGGGCCGCCTCCGACGGCGGCAATCCAGGAGGAGCCATTCGTTGAGCGTGAAACTCTCGGAGAGCCTGCATTTGCGGGAGCCGGCAGAACGCTGGACCGTAGCGGACGCCAGCGAGCTGTACGACGTCGCGAGTTGGGGCAAAGGATACTTTTCTGTCGGCCCGAACGGCCATCTCCGGGTACACCCGTTGAAGGACCCTGCCCGGGCGATCGACCTCAAGGAACTCGTGGACACGCTGGTGCTCCGCGGGATATCGCTTCCGATCCTGATCCGGTTCGGGGAGATTCTCCGGCACCGGTTGAGTGAAATCTATCAGGCGTTTCAGGGCGCCATCACCGAGCATGGCTATCGCGGCGGCTACTCCTGCATCTACCCGGTCAAGGTCAACCAGCAGCGCCAGGTCGTCGAGGAAATTTTCAAGTTCGGCCGGCCCCACAGGTTTGGCCTCGAGGCCGGCTCAAAGCCCGAATTGTTGGCCGTGCTGGCCGTGGCGGATAACGACACGCCGATCATCTGCAATGGTTTCAAGGACGACGAGTACATTGAAATGGTCATGCTGGCCACGAAAATCGGCCGGCAGATCACTACTGTGGTCGAGAAATACACCGAACTCGACCTGGTGGCTTTCCACGCGCAGCGCGTGGGGGTCCGGCCCCGCATCGGACTGAGACTGAAGCTTGCCAGCCGGGGCTCGGGCCGCTGGAAGTCCTCGGGAGGGTATCGCTCCAAGTTCGGCCTTACTGTGAGCGAGGCCGTCCGCGCGCTCGATCAGCTCAAGGCGCTCGGAATGGCCGACTGCCTCGAGTTGCTCCACTTTCACCTCGGCAGCCAGATCACCAACATTCGCCATATCAAGGCCGCGGTCATCGAGTCGGCCCGCATTTACACGGAACTGGCGCGCGCCGGGGCGGGGCTCAAGTATCTGGACGTCGGCGGCGGGCTTGGAATCGACTACGACGGCTCGCAGACCGATTTCGAGTCGAGCGTCAACTATACGCTCCAGGAGTATGCCAACGACGTTGTCTACCACGTGCAGAGCGTGTGCGACGAATCCGGCGTCGAACACCCGACTATCATCACCGAGAGCGGCCGCGCGGTCGTGGCCTACCACAGCATGCTCGTGTTCAACGTGCTTGGCGTCAGCGGCTATGGTGAGCAGGAGCCGCCGCCCGAAGTGCCACCCGAGGCCGAACAGCCCCTGATCGACCTGCAGGAAACCTTCCGATCGCTGAGCACCAAGAACCTGCTCGAGAGTTTTCACGACGCGCAGCAGGCGCTCGACCAGGCGCTGAACCTCTTCAGCCTGGGCTACCTGCCGCTCGAACAGCGATCGCTCGCCGAGAATATCTATTGGGCCATCTGCCGCCGCATACAGCGGCTCGCAAAAGATCTCGAGTATTTTCCCGAGGAACTCGAGGGCCTGGACGCCCTGCTTGCGGATACTTACTTCTGCAACTTCTCCATCTTCCAGAGCCTGCCGGATAGCTGGGCGATCAAACAGCTATTCCCGATCATGCCGATTCACCGGCTCAGCGAGCGGCCCATGCGGAACGCCGTGCTGGGCGATATCTCCTGCGATTCCGACGGCAAGGTGGACCAGTTCATCGACCGCCGCGACGTCAAACGCACCCTCCCGCTGCACCCGTTCAACGGAGAGCCCTACTACTTGGGGGCCTTCCTGATTGGAGCCTACCAGGAGATCCTCGGCGACCTGCATAACCTGTTCGGCGACACCAACGCCGTCCACGTGAGCCTGAACGGAAGCAGCGAGGTGATTCTCGACACCGTGATCAAAGGCGACACCGTGCGGGAAGTCCTCGATTACGTGCAGTTCAACGCGGAATCGCTGCTGTCTCAGTTCCGGCGCGACGTGGAGGCCGCGCTGCGCGAGGGCCGGATCGGCTACGAAGAATCCGGGCGCCTGCTGCGCTTCTATGAGGACGGGCTGCACGGCTACACATACCTGGAAGA
>JBHGAV010000008.1:0-96091 GCA_041946685.1 Bryobacteraceae bacterium
CTCAAAATCCCGCGCCCTTCACTGGGCATGAGGGTTCGACCCCCTCCTCCAGCACCATCGCCGCAAGGGACTTGCACGTTGTTTCTCCTCCTCCTCTTGGGCCTTCTGATGGGCCGGTGTGCCCGAAAGTGTGCCCAAACTCTGCAAGTGCCGCTGCATTCTCTCGGTGGCGAGGTCGAGGTCCCGCTCGCTTACGATGTTGTAGCGGTCGAACATCGAGCGCGTCTTGTGCCCCGAGATTTGCATGGCGATCTTCTCGGGAATGCCGGTCCGTATCATGTTGCGTACAGCAGTTCGCCGCAGGCCGTGGAACAGCTTAGCGTTCAGGCCGCCCCGCCCGGCCGCCGTAGGGCCTCCTTCTTCTGCTCTGCCAGCGGCTCCATGTTCCGGTACCGCGTCGCCTCCATCCAGTTCTCGTGCATCTCCGCCGCCGACACCACCTCCTGGGGCGGCTCGGCCAGCAGCGCCGGACAACCGTGGCGAGCCTTCGCCGGTGATGGCCGGGGGCGTGTCACATGGCAGTGGCCTCGGCACAGGCGGGAGGCCGTCCCGCTTCAGTGTTTCGACCACCTCTCTGGAGACGCGGTACTGCCCGCCGGGCGTCACTTCGGACGCCACGGCAATGGCCGGACAGAGGGCGCGGACCTGCGCCTGAGTGACCTCCAGCTCCCCGTCGTGGACACGTTTCGAACTTTGGTGGCGTGCCCACCGCCGGCGTTCAGATCGCTCTTCATTCAGATTCAGGAGCTTGCGAGCCGTTGGGGACAGGCCGGCGAGGCGAGTTGCCGGACATCCGCGTAGAAGAGCGCGAAGAGGAGGGCGCTGAAGGTGTCCGTCACCGCGCTGCAGCGGCCTATCCCCCCAGCGCACTTCTGAGGGATAATGAAATTGGGTGTTGGAGTTCACCCCTAACCGCCTCAGCGGGCAGATGACTCCTACGAGGGATTAACCCTGCTAGGAGCTGCATCCCTCCGCCGCTGGGAAATCCCCAAGAGTGCAGATCTGGAGTCTGCCGTATGGCACGTGAAACGATAACCATCGAAGGCGGTGGGGTGCTGAATGAGTCCCAACAGCGTCACCTCCTGATCAATATTCAATATGCGGACAAATTACTGTCCGACATAGAAGCAATACTGACCGCCGCATCCTCGAAGTCACCCTTTCCTAAGTACCGGGTCGATGTAACCCCGGCCCAGAGCAAGGTGGTTCAGGATTACATCGCACGGATTCGCGCGCAGATGCTTCGTGTGCTGGAAGCGCAAGAAGTTGTGCCTCCGGGGCCCAGACTTGGCGCCCTCCACAGCATCCGCGTGACCCTCGCGTTTGTCCGTATCGCGCTCATTGAAACTGGACCCAGGTACATGAAGGGCTATGGGAACGTCGCCGAATCTGCGGCGGCGGACCTCAACGGTCTGGTGACCGAACTCAACACCCTGGTCGACAAGCTGGATGCCTACCTGGCGGAAGGGCTCGGACATGATCTTGGCGCGCGTCTGGCGAGACTGGAGTGGACCGGAGACGAAGCCGCTTTGCTGCGGAAGCTGGAGCGGATCATTTCGGAGCACGGCTTGGTGGAGTTCCGCTCAAAGCTGGCGATGATCCTGGATAGGCTTGAGACACGGCGGTTCGAGATTGCGGTATTTGGGCGCGTCAGTTCGGGGAAGTCTTCGCTCTTGAATCATATCCTGCGGATGGAAGTTCTGCCCGTCGGCGTGAATCCGATCACGGCCGTGCCGACCCGGCTGGTCGCGGGGCCGGAACCGAAGTTGACCGTTGCATTCGCGGATCACCGGGTTGAACGCCTGGAAGTCACCGCGCTGCCGGATTTTGTGACGGAGCAGCGGAATCCGAGCAACTCCAAGGGAGTTACGAGGATCGTGGTGGAACTGCCTGCCCAAAGGCTGAGCCAGGGGGTCGTATTCGTCGACACGCCAGGCTTGGGTTCTTTGGCAACCTCCGGAGCCGCGGAAACCCAAGCTTACCTTCCACAGTGCGATCTCGGAGTCGTGCTCATCAATGCCGGCTCCACGCTCTCGGAAGAGGATCTCTCGACCATTCAGGCGCTCTACGAAGCCGGAGTGCCCGCCTCCGTATTGCTCAGCAAAGCGGACCTCCTCGCGCCGCCGGACCGCGAATCCGCCGTCGCCTACATCGCAGAACAAGTCCGGAGTCATCTGGGGCCTGCCCTTCGGGTCCGGCCGGTCAGCATTGTTGGAGAGAACGCGGCCTTGCTGGATGCATGGTTTGAAGAGGAGATTGCGTCTCTGTATGGACGTCACCAGCAGCTTGCAGAGGAGTCGGTGCGGCGGAAGATCGCGACCCTGCGGGAATCGGTCGAAGCTGCGTTGCGCTCGAAACTGGATCGTGTTCAGGGAATTCGTCCCTCGGATCGGGAGGCACTAGGACAGGTCGAAAGGGAATTGCGGCGGGCCGCCGGGCGGATACCTGAAGAGACGTCATTCTGCCTGCGGGCAACCGACAAGGTGGAGAAGCTGGGGGCCGTTGCGCTGCGCGAAGCGGCATCACGCGTAGTTGAGCGATGGCGGCGAGGCGAGGACGCGGAGGCCGGTGTGGTCACCGCCGCTGTATTGGAAACGGCCGCGGGCGCAGCCAGCCAGTTGTTCGTAAGACTCAGCGGCTTGGCGCGGGAACTGGCCGCGGCCCTTCAACAAGCCGCCCAACAGTTGCAGGTGACCGAGATTCCTCAGGAGCAGGAGCTGGTGCTGGCGCTGCGGGAGATGCCGCAACTTGATTTCGGCGGGGAACTGCCGCCGCTCAAACGCTCGCCGTTGACCCCGGTAGCCAGACGCCTGGTGCAGGCGCGCGTGGAGGACCGGCTCCAGCGCCTGCTTGGCCAAGCGGTCTCGGAAGCGTTCACAGCGTACCGGCGGCTCTTGGAAGCGTGGGTGCGCAGGGCAATCTCCGGGTTGCAGGCGCGGTTCGATTCTTACGCCGACACCTACCGGGCGCAATTGGACCGGCTCCTTGGTTCGTCCGAATCAAATCCGGAGAACGCGGAAACGATTCGCCGGGACCTTGTCGACATCCAGATCGAGACCGCTGAGGTTGTGGAGCTGCGGTAGGGAGCAAAGCTTCCGGCGAGAGGGAACGGTGGGCAGGAGGCGAAGTTGAGCGCCGCGCTGCGGGGCGACGAAGAGACGGCGATCAGCCATCTTATTGAAAAGCTCAACTCGCTCCTGGAGGGCGAAGAGGCGGCCGCCGCACTGGTGGCCTGCGGGCAGCGTGCTGTCGGACCTCTGCGGCGGTTTTTGATGGAGGGCCGGCCAAGCGGAGTCTACCATCCGCGACGCTGGGCGGTGAACGCGCTGGCGGGACTGGAGGCCAAAGACGTTCTGCTGGAGTACCTGCGCAACGACAGACCGATCCCGGACGCGGTCGCAAGGATGGGCGAAGAAGCAGTCAAGAATGCCGCCGCAGCGGCACTCAAGCAGTGGCCGAGCGACGAAGTCTTTGAGGTGTTGATCGGCGTCCTCCGGCGGCGTGCTCTGCCGGGCGCGGTTCAAACGCTGGGTGAATTGGGCCGCACGGAGGCTGCTCCCTATATCATCGCTGCGCTTGAGGACGATGTGTGCCGGGCTGCGGCGGAGGAGGCACTGCGGAAGATGGGCAACGCGGCCGTTCCCGATCTGGCCCTTGCAGCCCTGAACCCGAGGCCGGACCGGGAACAGGAGAGTCCGTCCAGCCTGCTTAGACGGAGTAGCGCCGCCCAATTGCTCGCCGAGATCGGCGTCTCGCAAGAGATGTGGACGCGGTTGAAACCACTGGCTGGCGAGACCGCTCCAGCGATTCTGATCGCCGCTGCCAGAATGGCCTTGCGAGCAGGCGATCAGACCGTCTTGCTGGCAGTCACGGAGCGTCTGATTGCCGCGCTCGGCGACGCGGATTGGTATTTCCGCGACGGGATTGGTGACGTACTCGTTGAGATCCAAGAAACAGCGAGGCCAGTAGTCGAGCAGGAAATTGCCATGCGAATTGAGCTGCCGCTTGAAAAACGCATCGGCGACCCCGTGCTGCGCACGCTCCTGAGGGTGAAGCGCAGACTTCAGGCAAGAACATGAAATCGCTCGATACCCATGAGTTCCCGGAAACGGCTGCGCCGGCTAAAGGGCTCGAGCAGCATCTAAAGCTCAAGCTCGAGCTTGCGGCGATTATCCGCGCTGTCATGCAACTGTTTCACCAACAGGGGGACGACAGGCGAGAACACCAGGCCCGGGCGCTGTTGTCCCGCCTGGCCGACGACCAGTTCAATTTGGCGGTCGTAGGTCAGTTCAACCGGGGCAAGAGCTCGCTGATGAACGCGGTGATCGGAATGGACCGCTTGCCGACCGGGGTGCTGCCACTCACATCGGTCGTGACAACAGTCCGATATGGCGATCGCGAGCGAGTTCTTGTCCGGACCAGAGGGGCATCTCTGCCTTACGAGATCCCCCTCGCCGAGTTGCAGGATCACGTCACGGAAAGAGGCAATCCCGGCAACCGCAGGCAGGTGGTGCTTGCGGAGGTTCAGCTTCCGGCGGAGGTTCTCAGGCTTGGATTCCGCTTCATCGATACGCCGGGCGTCGGTTCGGCGATCGCTGCGAATACCGCGACGACGCAAAGGTTTCTGCCCGAAGCCGACGCCGTCGTCTTTGTGACGAGCTTTGAAGCGGCGATGAACGAGGGAGAGCTTGCCTTTCTGGGCACCGTAGCCCGGCACGCGCACAAGATTTTCCTTGTCGTGAACAAGCGCGATCTGGTTTCCGAGGAGGAATGCGAGACCGTCCTGGAGTCGGTTCGCAAGACGATCTCGCTTCAGCTTGGCGAGGCTGCGCCGAGAATGTTCGCGGTCTCCGCCCGCGAGGCCTTGCAGGCGAAGCTCGCCGGCGATCGCGAGATGCTTACGCACAGTGGGTTTCCTGAGTTCGAGTCCGCTCTCACGCACTTTCTGACCGCGGAGAAAGCACACGTCTCGCTTGTCCGGTTGGGTGAGCGGACCAGAGCACTGCTGACTCCGGAACTGGTGGAAAGCCGGGCCAGTTCGGCTCGGACGGGCCTTGACAGTGATGCCGTGCGATCAATGAGAGACGAGTGGGAGAAGCGGATCAAGCGGATCGAGGCGGAGTGCCTTCGTGCATCAGACTCTCTCAGGCGCCATGTGCGCTCCGAACTCCCGTCGCGCCTGCGCGACGCGATCGAGGGGCATTGTGCCGAGGTGGGCAAGAGCCTGCAGGCACAGGTTGAAAGGGTCCTGGAGCGCCGTGAGTGGGCCGGCACGGCGCAGGAGCTTCAAAGACTGGCCGAGGGGGCGCAAGAAGTCGCCGACAAGCGTCTCTCTCAATGGCTGGCGGCCCGTCAGGCGGAATTCGCTTCGGCGTTGCGGTCGCTCTCGGCCGAGGGCGTGAGCCAACTGGAGGGGCTGAACAGAGAAGCGCTGGAATCCGCAGCGGAGTTGTTCGGACTTCCACCGGCTGAGGTGGCGGAGTGGACCGCAAATGCGGACGAAGCGGCATTTCGCTGGACAACTGCGACGCCTCTAAGCTGGTCCCCAAGATTCGCCTGGGAACTAGAGCTGTTCGCCCCGGAGTGGCTGCGGCGGAGAGTGCTTCGGGAGTACCGTCGGACACTGGAGGCGGCGGTTTCGGCGTATCGCGACCGGGTCGCCGAGGGCGTAGCCGAAGCGGGAGGCGAGTGGGCTGCGGATCTGGGCGCCGAAGCACTGCGCAATCTGAAGCACCTCGGCTCCCAGGTCGCCTCTGTGATCGAGGGCCATGGAACGTCTCCTCTCGCCGGCAAGGCTGTTGAGTTGCTGAGCCGGCTCGATAAGGTGCGCCGGGAGCTGGTTGACGGCGGAGCCGGCGAGACGGTCGCAGGGGCATGGAGCCCTATGGACAAGCATCCCGCGACGCGCCCGTGTTTCATTTGCGAGCGCATCGCAGCAGAGCTGTTCGACTTCTTCAGCCAGCGGCAGTACGATTTGGCCACCAACGAGGCACAACAGCGCGCCCACACCGCAAACGGCGGGTTCTGTCCGCTGCATACGTGGCAGTATGAGCGCATTGCATCTCCCCACGGCGTCTGCCTCTCCTATGCGCCGCTGCTTGCGGCCGTCGCACGCCATCTTCGAAGCATTGCCTCTTCGGCGTCCTCGGTGGGGTCCATGCTGGACCGGGTCCAGGACGTCTATCCTTCAGCGGGACGGTGCGCCGCGTGCCAGCGGACGGCCGAGGCCGAACGAGCGGCGGTCGAACAATACCGGCAAGCGGCGGCCGGGCGGGGCGTTGCTGGGTCAACCTTGTGCATGCCGCACCTCGGCGCGGTGTTGGGAAGAGAAACGGACATCGAGGCCGCCCGGTCTTTGATTTTCGAACAGGCGCGAACGTTGGAGCGCATTTCTGAAGACATGCAGACGTACGCGCTGAAGCACGAAGCCGCCCGGCGGGAACTCATGAGTGGCGAAGAGTGGTCGGCCTACATGACCGGTTTGTCGCTCCTGGCGGGGAACAGAAAGCTGTCCACCGGCTGAAGGCCCGCGGGTTCTCATCGCCAGGGTTCGCGGCGAGTTCCGGGCTTCTCATCCCAGGTACTGGGCCATCAAATCAATTCGGAGGGGGGCGAACTTGATGTGTCTGCCGGAACGATATCGCGGGTCTCTCGCCATGCGGCACATGCCGACAATTTGCCCTGGGTTTCCCCCCGCGCTTTCGAGAACGCGCGGGCGGAAATCCCTCAAGTCGAACTCCCTCAGCCCAAAACGATCCGCTGCCAGCTCGAAAAGCGTGGACGCTTCGGCATCGGATAACGGCATGATTTGCACCGTTCGCCGGGGATCCCAGAACAACCGGTGGAGTTCACCCAGCCGGACGGGATCCCTCGAAATGCCGATCATGTTCATGCCGGGACTGTGGTAGACGCGCTGGAAGAACCGGTAGGCCTGAAAGCTGGCGCTCTCAATGCCGTCCAGTATGAGCAGGCAGGGACTGGCCTCCAAGCCGCTCCAGATGATGCCGCGCAGGTGAACACTCGTCTGCGCTTTGGCCCATCTCTCAGGCGGCTTCCCATCCTTGACCAAGCCGGAGAACCGGGGGTGCCGGTTCACAACCAACGCGCTGGCCAGAGACGCGAGTAAGTCGTGCAGGACGGGGTGGTAACCCAGGTACACGGCGCCTTCAATCGATGCCGCGATGGAGCGAACCAGCGCCGTCTTGCCCGAGCCCGCAGGCCCCAGCACGAGCAGTGACTCGCCGCGCACCAAGGCCTCCTCAATACGGAGCCTCTCCCTCAGCAGGCCCACCAGGGGGACGTCATCCAATTCCCCGGCGTTCCGCACTCCATGGCGAGTAGGCAGAGAGGAGTCAGGTGATCTGGATCCTAAGAAGTCTCGCGCCATGAACACTCATGCATCCCCAGCCAGGACATTGCACCGTGACACTTTCCGGGAACCACTGCGAGAGGCTATGATTCGGTTGGACTCCTCCTACAGCCGATTCCACCGTAGGAGTCATTGGCCGCGCCTCAACCGGGAGCGGCGTCAGGCGGACTCCACCACCGCAAATTGATGATACTGCCAGTTAGCCGGTCACGCAAGCTGAGGAGGAGGCATGGTGCCGTCCTTCCCAAGGGACAAAGTGAACTCCGGTGACCGTTACTCAGGCCGCAGAGTAACGGTCGAGGCTGCACGCCGTGCACGGGTATAATTCAAAGGAAGCGGTGGGGTCCGCTTAACGCCGCGCGCCTGAGCGGCCAATGACTCCTGCGGTGGGGGTACTGCGGAGTCGAGTTCTCTTCCCGACCTGCACGAGCCCGGTGCTTCCCACGGCGAAAAAGACCGAACCCTAAGTCGTCCCGCCTGGCGGCGGCGTAAGGCTCCACGGGACGGACGGAGCAGTCGAACGGCGCCACCTGTGAAACTATACGCGATCACAGATATGCTCTACTCCCTTCAGAGCGAGGGCGTGCATGCGGGGGTCCCGGCCGTCTTCATCCGTTTTGCAGACTGCGGGCTGAGGTGCTCGAAGGCCCGCGCCGCGTTTGCCGCTGAGTTTCCAGTTCGCGACCGCTTGACGGCGAACGAGGTCGCGAAACTGGCGCGGATTTGCAGCTTCCGCTGCACCTGGGCCATCCTGGCAGGCGCCGAACCAGCGCTCCAGGTGGATGCCGAATTGGTGGATGCCCTGCATGCAGTCGGCTTCCGCGTCGCCATCGAGACAAATGGAACCATCGTGCTCGGCCAGTCCGCATTCGACTGGGTGACGGTCTTGCCGAGGGACGACACCGAAGTTCGTGTACGCTGTACAGACGAGATAAGGTACGTCATCCGGCACGGCGATCCGATCCCCCTCCCTCCCATCCCGGCGAAACACGAGATCGCCGCCCGGCTCCTGTTTTCCCGGACTTTCCCTGTTCGACGTGGATGCAGTGGTCAGCCAGCCTCGCTACGACCTCCGGCTGCACTCGGTAAACCTTACGTGGGGTTCCGTTGGACGTCGCCAGTTGCTCCTCGACAACGCAGGCGGACAGCATCCGCCGGATCTCAGCCCAGTCGCGGGCTGAGCCGTCCCGCTCAGCTACCTGGAGCAGGTCCTCGAACTGGTTCTCGGTGGTCTGGCGTTCAGAGGAGACCCGAAGATACACTGCGTCCACGGGTCACTCCTCAGCCCGTTGTAGTGTGCCCAAGAGTGCGCCCAACAGAGGGCACACCAGGGGGATTCCGGGAAACATGCCCCCGCGACAGCTCAATGACTTGGCCGCGCTGAGTCCCCTGGAATCCCCTCTGGAATGGACTCAAAATCCCGCGCCCTTCACTGGGCATGAGGGTTCGACCCCCTCCCCCAGCCCCACGCGATAGGGAGCCTCAGAGCGCTGCCGGGGGAAATCCTCTAAGCTGGAAGGATGTACAATTTCTTTAAGCGTTTTCCTTGCCACTTTTTTACGGCGGTCGTCTGCGGCGCTCTCATCCCTCAGATCTACGCCCAGTCCATCAGTTTCACCCCGGTTGCCCCGTCGGTTCTGGAAGAGCGCGTCAAGCTGGTCGCCAGTGAAGACCGGGACCGGATGCAGGCCCTCAAAAAGCTGTTCGAAGACGCCGGCTGCCCGCAGGTCAGCGAACAGGCCGTTTCGGGGGCTCCCACACCGAACATTGTCTGCACGCTTCCCGGCAAAGAACCGGCCACAGTCGTGATTGGCGCCCATTATGGCAAGCCGGCCAAGGGCGACGGCGTGATCCGGAACTGGAGTGGGGCCGCCCTGTTGCCGAGCCTCTTGGAGAGTCTGAACAAGAGCTCGCGCCGCCTGACGTTCGTCTTCGTCGGCTTCAGCGACCAGCAGAAGGGTCTCCGCGGCTCCAAGGCCTACGCGAAGGACGCGAAAAAGGACACGGTCAAGGCCATGGTCAACATCGAATCGCTGGGACTTGGGCCGACCAAGATCTGGCTGGATCAGGCTGACAAGAACCTGGTTTCGGGCATGGCGCGGGTGGCGACTTCTCTGAAGGTGCCGATCAGCGGCATGAATCTTGACGAAGCCACAGAGGTGGATTCTCAGCCGTTCAAGGACAAGAACATCCCCACGATCCACGTGCACTCGATATCCGCCGCCGACGTTGCGATCCCCGGAAGCGAGAAAGACACCGCCGCCGCGCTCCAGATGGACGAATACGGCAACACCTACAGGCTGCTCGCCGTCTATCTGGCGTTCCTGGACAACACGCTGGGAGCGCCGGCTGCCAAGTAGGCCCTAGCGCGGCCGGCCTTCAAGTTCCACCGGCGAATCCGATTCCAGATCCGCGGGCGGATTCCCCAATCCGCCCGAGACACTCCGGCTGTGTCTGGAGATCAGGTACCACGCGAGCAGCGCCAGGTAGGCGGCCCCGATCAAACTCCAGTTGAGGATCATGAACCAGCGCTGGCCCCAACTGATCCCGTCGAAGACGTACGAAGAAATCGGCCACAGAAAGGGCGTGCCGTACCTGCCCGCCCGATGGGTTGGGATGTCCATGAGGATGTGCAGCGGCCAGCCGAGCATGACCAGGGCGGGACGCCTCCGCAACAGCCATACGGCTCCGAACACCAGCGCGAAGACCACCAGGCTGTGACTGTAGTGGTATAACTCGTCGGGCCGCAGGAAAGCAGGCATGGCGTCCCGCACGGCCGGACTGAAGATGAAGAACCGGCCTGGCACGGCCACCCCGTCGATGAAGCGCATCCACGCGACCAGGACGAACACCGGGGTGAACGCAAACAGATCCGGAAAGCCCCCCCACAGCATCGCCAGAGGCACAAGGACGCGGCGGCGAAGTTTCCTTTCCGCCGCGATGCCGGCCGCTCCCGCCCACGCTCCGTGCGCAAAAATGTCCATCGTTGTCGCCTTACCCCGAAAGCCTAAGTCCCACTCTAGCCGATCTTCGCCGGCCTGCGGAGGGACGTGTATCATGAAGGAACGGGAGACGCCAAACGTGATTCTGAGAAAAACTCTGTTGAGTCTGGGCCTGTGCCTGGGGCTGTTCCTGGCGCCGGCGTGTGCGCAGAAGGCGCCCAGGCGCCAGCCGGATGTCCACTGGGAGCCGACCTCCGACCGGGTGGTCACGGCCATGCTGAAGCTGGCAGGGGTCAACAAGGGCGATGTGGTCTACGACCTGGGCTGCGGGGATGGCCGCATCGTAATTGCCGCCGCCAAGGAATTCGGGGCGCGGGGCGTGGGAATTGACATCGACCCGCAGAGGATCGCCGAGTCCAACGAGAACGCGCGCAAGGCGGGAGTCACCGGTATGGTGACGTTCCGGGAAGAGGATCTGTTCGAGGCGGACTTCCGCGACGCCACCGTGGTGACCCTGTTCCTCTGGCCGTCTCTGAACCTGAAGCTCCGCCCGAAGCTCTTGAAAGAACTGAAGCCTGGCACGCGCATCGTCTCCCACAGTCACGACATGGGAGACTGGCCGGCCGAGAAAAGCGAGATCGTGGACGGGGCGCGGCTTCTGCTGTGGACCATCCCGCCGGCTTCCAGTTCATCTAAGTATTAGACTGAGAAGGCGATAGGCGCTGGATCTCCGCAGTCTGCATCCTTCACGCCGAGTCCCGCATCCAATCCCAAGAGGGATGCTATGCTGGCACAGGCCGCTCCGCAGTTCCAGATGTTTGGTGCTGTTCGCTCGGGGAGCAGTTCCCACGAAGCGCCGGCTCGGTTGACGCGAAAAGAAGCTCAGCTATTGGCGTTGCTAAGGCAGAACGCCGGTCAATGTCTGTCGAGGGAGTATCTTCTCTCGACCGTCTGGGGATATCAGAACGGTACCAGGACCCGGACCCTGGACGTCCATATTCAGAGGCTGCGACGCAAGTTGGGGGCGGAAGGCGCCGCCCGCATCATGACCGTGCTCAGGACCGGATACGCCTGGCAGAATGAGCCCGCCAACGGCGTCGGCGGCCACTGACGATTGCCTGGACTCAACAGCACTTTGGCCGGGTAAACCGGGCGCTCTGGCGCGCGAGAGAAAAGCGCCTCCATTCCTCGCCTGACTTCTGACGCCCGTGAGCCGCCAGGTGCCGCTCGTAGGCGGCTTCGTCGCTCAGTTCTCTGAGGAGCCCCCAGATGATTCTCAAGGCAGCTCTGAGCCGGCTCACAACTCCTCCGGGCTGAGGCGCGTCGGGACGAAGGGCGATTCCAAGACCCGGGCCTCGCGCGTGCCGCGCAAAATCCCCACCCATACGCGAATCGAATCGATCAGGATCAGAGCCACCAGCACAAGGAAGACTCCACACACGGCGGCATCCAATCGCGCGTTGAAGATCAGCGTCCTCGTCTCGGCTGCCTGCGCGGCGCTCAGTCCGCCGGCTGCGAGACCCGCCTTCAGTTCGGAGGCTTGGGCGAGAAAGCCGACGCGCGGAAGCGGAGAGAAAATCTTTTGCCAGGCCGCGGTGAATGTCACAACCAGCAGCCAGGCAAGCGGAACGCAAGTGATCCACATGTAGCGCGCACGGTGCATTTTGACCAGAATGGTCGTCGCCACCGATAGGGCCACCGCGGCCAGGAGTTGGTTGGAGATGCCGAAAAGCGGCCAAAGCGAGTTGATGCCCCCCAGCGGATCGAGCACGCCCTGAATGAGGAAGTAGCCCCACGCCGCGACAATCGCCGCGCTCGTAAGAATCACCCCCGGCATCCAACTGACGCGCCCGAGCGGATTCCAGACGTGCCCCAGCAAGTCCTGGAGCATGAACCGGCCCACGCGCGTGCCCGCGTCCACGATCGTAAGGATGAACAGCGCCTCAAACATGATGGCGAAGTGATACCAGAAGCCCAGGATCGCCTTCCCTCCGGGACCGCTCGCGAAAATGTGGGCCATGCCCAAGGCGAGCGAAGGCGCTCCGCCGGTGCGCTGGAACAAGCTCTGCTCGCCGACGTCCCGGGCGAGACTCGCCATCTCGGCCGCCGTTACTGGAAAGCCCCAGGACGTGATCGTGGCTGCGGCCGCCTCCGGGGCCGCCCCCACGATACCTCCCGGAGAATTGACCGCGAAGAACACACCCGGCTGGAGAACGCAGGCGGCCACCATGGCCATGATCGCGACGAATCCCTCCAACAGCATCGAGCCGTAGCCGATGGGCCAGGCGTGCCACTCCCTCGAAATCATCTTCGGCGTCGTACCCGACGAAATCAGCGCATGGAAGCCCGAGACCGCGCCGCAGGCGATGGAGATGAAACAGAAGGGGAAGATCTTGCCCGCGAAGATCGGCCCGCTGCCGTCCACGAAACGCGTGAAGGCGGGAAGGTTCATCTGCGGCCGCACCAGGACAATTCCCACCGCGAGCAATGTCACCACGCCGAGCTTCACGAACGTGCTCAGGTAGTCGCGCGGCGCCAGCAGCAGCCACACCGGCAGGGCGCTTGCCAGGAAGCCGTAAATGATAACGGCGACCGCCAGGGCCATCGCGCTCAACGTGAACAACGGAGCCAGTGCGGCGTTCTGAGACACCCATTGGCCCCCGAAAATGCTCGCCACGACCAGCAGGAAACCGATCAGGGAGACCTCCAGGACCTTGCCAGGGCGCCAGTAACGCAGGTACAGGCCCATGAACACCGCGATAGGCATGGTGGCCGCGATGGTGAAGGTGCCCCACGGACTGCCCTTAAGGGCGTTCACGACCACCAGGGCGATCACCGCCAGCAGGATGATCATGATCAACAGGACGGTGACGAGCGCCGTAATCCCGCCCAGCTTGCCGATTTCCTCGCGCGCCATCTGGCCGAGCGACTTGCCGTCCCGGCGCATCGAACAGAACAAGGTGACGAAGTCCTGAACCGCGCCGCCGAGCACCGCCCCCAGGATGATCCATAGCGTGCCGGGGAGGTAGCCGAATTGAGCGGCCAGGGTCGGCCCCACCAGGGGGCCCGGGCCGGCGATAGCGGCAAAGTGATGTCCGAGGAGTATCCACTTGTTGGTCGGCTCGAAGTCGTGGCCGTTGCGGAGCCGTTCGGCCGGAGTAGCCCGGCCGTTGTCCAGCGCCATCACCTTGACGGCGATGAACTTCGCATAGAAGCGGTAGCCGACCAGGTAGGTACAGACCGCGGCCAGCACCAGCCACATGGAGTTGATCGACTCGCCCCGTTTGAGGGCTATGGAGCCCAGAAAGAACGCGGCGGCGACCGATACCACGGCCCATACGCCGTGGCCAACGATTCTCCTCATGAGAGGGATTGTAGCGAATCGGCGGTCAGAACTTCGGCACGCCGCGCAGCAACGCCAGCGTGTCGCCGCCGCCGGGCAGGCGGACCGAGTGGACCGGCTTCCATTCCTTGTCGAGCGCCCCGATGTAGTGTACGCTCTTGCGATCCGCTCCCATCAGCACCAGGGTGTAGGGCCGGTCCCTGTATCGGATCGCCTGATACTCCAGTTCCGTGCCCGCTCCGGCGCGCCAACGTTCCTCCGAAGGGGCTCCGAGTTTCCTTACGATCGACTCGTAAGTGTCTTCCGCGGTGAGCTGAAGCGCGAGTAGCTCCCTGCCCTTGTAGCTGACCGGCCGCTGAGTGATGGCCACGACCGCCACGATGAGCGCCAGGCCTGCCAGAAGAGCGACGCCGATCAGCCGGCTGACTTTGCCTTCCGCCCCCAGCGCCGAGCCGCCCTTGGGAGCAGCCGGGTGGGCCCCGTGCGCGGCCTCCTTGGGGGCAGAGCGCCCGCCGATCCTTGGCATGGAGAGCACGCGCCGCTCGCGGGGCCACACTGAACCCGCCTTATACTCGAGCTCGCGCCGCAATCCGATGATCATGATCGGCTCGCCGGCGCTGGAGATTTCTCCAACCAGGCCGCGGGGGATCCACAGTTCCTCGCCTGTCTTCGTGTTCAGCACCTGGATCTCCGACCACTCCACCCGCTTCAGGAGCCACTCGTTGTGCTCGATGTTGAGAATCGCGGGGTAGAAGGCAAAATGCCTCTCGCCAAGATTGTCCAGCTCCGGCATGGTCGGTTCGGCCATCTCGTCAGCACCAATATTAGCGCAGACGGTGAGCACAGCAGGGCGGTTACTCGGCCGGCCGCGGGCAAGCGCGCGGATTGACAGATCTTGCCGCGCCGCCCGACAATGTCGTGGTAAAAGAGACCTCATGGAACTGAAATCGATTCCGCTGGAGATCCCCGGGGAAGGCAACATTGTCCTTGGACAGACGCACTTCATCAAGACTGTCGAGGACCTATACGAGACCATCGTGAGCACCGTCCCACAGATGAAGTTCGGCGTGGCGTTCAACGAAGCCTCCGGCGCCTGCCTGACTCGCGTCGAGGGCAACGACGAGGGTCTGAAGGCGCTCGCCGCGCGCAACGCCACCGCCATCGGAGCGGGACACATCTTCGTCGTGGCGCTCAAGGAAGGCTACCCGATCAACATCCTGGCAAGGATCAAGGAAGTCCCCGAGGTCTGCTCGATTTACTGCGCCACGGCTAATCCCGTTGAGGTCATCGTCGCCGAGACGGCTCAAGGAAGAGGCATCCTGGGCGTCGTCGACGGCAGCTCGCCCAAGGGCGTCGAGGGAGAGGCGGACGTCCAATGGCGGCACGATTTGCTGAGGAAGATCGGCTACAAACGGTAAACTAGACAAACCCGATCTGATATGAGATGATTGTACCCTGGTCTCGCTGCAACCGATGCTTGCGGGTCCTCCGAGGAGAAGCACATGGCAGAACAGCAGACTCCACAGCGCGCTCTGGGTTTCCACACGCGCTCGCTTCACGCCGGCTACCAGCCTGACCCGACGACGGGCGCCCGGGCGGTGCCGATCTACCAGACGACGTCGTACGTATTTGAGGACTCCGAACACGCAGCCGCGCTGTTCGCGCTCCAGAAGTTCGGCAACATCTACACGCGGATCATGAATCCGACCACGGCGGTGCTCGAAGAGCGGGTGGCTTCGCTCGAGAACGGTGCCGCGGCGCTGGCGATGTCGAGCGGGCAGGCGGCGCAATTCATCGCCGTGAGCAGCCTGATGGAAGCCGGCGACGAGATGGTCGCCGCAAGCACGCTGTACGGGGGGACATACACTCAATTCGACATCAGCTTCCGCAAGCTGGGCCTGAACGCAAAGTTCGTCGACCCCGACGACCCGGAGAACTTCCGGAAGGCCATCACCCCGAAGACCAAGTGTCTCTATGGGGAGACGATCAGTAATCCGCGCGGCAACGTGCTCGACATCGAAGTGGTGGCTGGGATTGCCCACGAGCACAACATCCCGCTGGTGATCGACAACACCTTCGCGACTCCATACCTGTGCCGGCCGATCGATTTCGGCGCGGACATCGTCGTGCATTCGCTCACCAAGTTCATGGGAGGACACGGCACCAGCATCGGGGGGATCATCGTCGACAGCGGCAAGTTTCCGTGGACGAAGGGCGACTTCCCGCAACTCAACGAGCCGGCGCGCTCCTATCACGGCCTGAAGTTCAGCGAGACGTTCGGCAACCTGGCCTACATCATCAAGGCCCGCGTCGAGGGTCTGCGCGACATGGGCACCTGCATGAGCCCGTTCAACGCTTTCCTTTTCCTCCAGGGTATCGAGACGCTGGGGTTAAGAATGGAACGGCATGTGGCCAGCGCGCTGGCCGTGGCCGGGTTTCTGGAACGCCACAAGCTGGTGAGCTGGGTTAAGTACCCGTCCCTGCCGTCCAATCCCTACCATGCCCTGGCCAAGAAATACCTGCCCAAGGGAGCGGGCGCCGTGTTCTCGTTCGGGATCAAGGGCGGCTACGCGGCGGGAAAGAAGCTCATCGACAGCGTAAAGCTGTTCAGCCACCTTGCCAACGTGGGGGACGCGCGCAGTCTGGTGATCCATCCGGCATCGACCACGCACCAGCAGTTGAGCGAGGCGGAACAGGCCGCCGCCGGAGTGCAGCCGGACATGATACGGGTCTCAATCGGCCTCGAGGACCTGGACGACATCCTGTGGGACCTGGACCAGGCGCTGGAGGCCTCGCAGAAGTAGACCGGCTGTCAATCCAGATCGATGTCGCGCTGGGGCGGGGGAGTATCGGGGCTCTCCTTGGCCTGCTTCAGGAGTTCGTCGAACTTCGCCGCCAGCACGTCCTTGGACTTCTTGTGCGCCTCGACCGACTTGAGGAAAGCCTGTTCGCGGCGTGCGGCCTCGCCCCGGAAGATGTTCATGGCGGCGTCAATGTCCTCGACCGTGCGCGGCTTCTCGACCGCCTTGTGACTGATAACGGCGCGCGTGGCGGGGTCGATCTTCAGTGCCGCCTGGCAGCAGGGACACTGCACCTCAAACAGGGCCGGCTTCTCCTTGCTCATACGGCCATCCTAGCGCAAGCCGGCGGACGAAGCCGGCGTCGGCTTCGAGGAAGTCGTATTCCGGCAGGCGGCTGGGCTTCTCCCACAAGATCCGCTCGAAGACCCGGTTCTCCGGCTCTCCCTGGAACTCCCGCACCTGGAGGAAGATGAGCCGGAACGGCGGCCGGCCCTCATACTGGTGGTCCAATCGCTCGATCTCCGGCCCGATGCGGGCCTGTATGGCCAACTCCTCCTCCAGTTCCCGCTGCAAGGCCTCGGCGGGCGACTCGCCCGGCTCCACCTTGCCCCCGGGGAACTCCCACCTGAGAGGATGTCTGTCGGAATGCCGCCTCTGGCAAATGAGAACACGGCCATCGCGCTCGATGACGGCGGCGACGACTGTGCGTGGGCTAGTCACAGCAAAGGCCGTATCCCTTCGCGGCGCACCAGCCAGGAGCCGGACGGAAAGCCCGGCGCGTGTACGCCAGGTCCACCATGCCAACCGCCTGCCATAAGGGCGACGGCCGCAAGCAGGCCGCCGTTACCGGGCAGATACAGGGGCAAGTCCGGACGCTGGTAGTTGTGTCCATTGGGCAGCCAGCGGTTCTTCGGAGAGTCGATGAACAGGGAATCGACGGCCAGCGACGGCTCCCCGACCCGGGCCGCGGTCATCGCCATCATGGGATAGTCCCAGCCCCAGGTGTCGGGCCAGTTCCAGCTCTTGAGCACTCTACGCAGGGTGTTCCGCATGATCCCCCGATCCACGCCCGGGCCGGGAAGCACGCCCAGCGCCGCCAGCATCGACGGATGGTCGTGGTTCCTCTCCGTGAAGGTCTGTGGGCAATTCTCGTGTGCCAGATAGACGCCGTCCCTCACCGGGAGTTCTGACAGCCGCTGGCGGGCACGGTCCCACTCGGATTGGCGGCGCATCCCGAGGCGCTCCCGCCAGAGTTGGGCGATCTCCAGTCCGCGGCTCCAGTAGGCCAGTTCGAAGGTTGGGTTCCATGTCTCCCGCGGCGGGTGGTTCTCCTGGGCGGGAATCAAAGGAGGCCCGAGCACGAAGCGGTTTCGCCGGCTGTCGAAGGCGGCATACGACGTCATGAACTCCGCCGAGTCCATCACGATTTCGGCGTAGCGGTCCAGCGTCTCCCGGCCGGGGTGCGACTGGTAGCACAGCTCCGCCATCGCGATGGGATGCGGCTGCTGCCAGATGAGCAGCGGGCCGATGGACGAAGGGCTGTCGCAGCCATCCGGCGAGCTCATCTTGGGCCAGCGCGCGCCGGAGTAACCCTGTTGCTTGGCCTTCAGGCGCGCCGAAGGCAGGATGCGGCGATAGTAGTCGAGGCTGCGCTCCAGTAGCGGCGTGCGGCCCCACAGTGCGAAATGGGCGGCGTGCCACCAGTGCATCTCCAGATGGAACTTGCCGTACCAACTGTTGCAGGTGAGTCCGGTCTCCTGGGGAGGCATCGACCCCGAGCACTGGATGGCGGTCAGGTACTGCGAGAGGACGATGCGCCGTTCCAACTCCGGGGCGCGCGCATCGCGGCTGCCGTCGAGGTCGACCGCGCCGCCCGTGCTCCAGAAGCGCTGCCAGTGTCTCCGGCTGCGATCCTGCGACTGGCGCGCCGCCCGCGGAGGCGGGGAAAGCGGGCGCGGAGAGAACCGGCACACGAAGGCGATCTCACCGGCGCCCCGGGAAGCGAGGAGCCAGAAACGGTGCTCGCTCTCCTGTTCAACGGAAGCCCTGCCCTGCCAGCCGAGCGTGACCCAGTACCGGTCGCCATCCAGTTGACGCTCCAGGTCGAGGCGGCCCGCCGATTGCGAGACAGTCCGGCTTTCATGCCTGCTAGGGGACTTCCAGTCGGCGGCGTTCATCTGCGGCGAACCGTAGGGGAAGTCGAAGATCACAGCCAATCGCCCCTGCGAAACGAGCGGAGAGTGGATCACCGCCGCCACGGAGTCATCCTCCGGATCGACGCTGGTGTCGACGGTCACGGCCGCTCCGTCCACCCGAAAGCTGCTGGAAAGGATGCCGGTCCACAGGTCGAGCGTCTGCCGGATGGCTGAAAGCGCGTGATATGGCAGCGATTCTGCGCCGCTTCCAATCAGCCGGAATCCGATGCGGCCAAGATGGAGGCGATGCGGATTCTCGCGGAGCCAGTTGAAGAGATCCTGCTGGCCCTCGGCCCGGGTCGGATAGCCGACCATGCGGCCGTGTGTATCGAACTGCTCCAGTTTCAGGTCCGCGGCCGACCGGCCCGGCAGGGAGGGGAAGCTGTGCCAGCCCCACTGCGATTGGGTACACAGCGGAATACCCTGCTCGTACAGCTCGGGGAATGTCTGCAAGCCGGTGAAGTCGGCGGTAAAGGCGAACTCACCGTTGCCGACCGACAAGGGCGAGAGAGGATCGGCGGCAGTGACCACCGGATTGTGCCTCTGGACCAGGGCCCGGCGGTCAATCCTCTCCCCCGCAGCGCCAAACGCGGCTGCCCCGAGGAACTCCCTTCGCGAGGGTTTCATCGGACTACTTCAGGATCCGCCACAGGTTGCTGTAATCGTCAGTCCAGGGGCGGAAGCCCGGCTTGACCTTGATCCTGCCGCTGCCCCCCTTGAAGGCGGGCTTGTTCAGTACCTCCGGATCCGACGCGAGGAGAACCCAGGTTGCCCCGTATACCAGGTCGGCCGAGTCGTCTGTGTCTATCAGGAGTGTGTGCCTGCCAAGCGCGTCGGCGGCGCTCTGGACCACGGGCTCGAGTCTCAGATGGCTGTTGCTCACGTGCACCGCGAGGATCCCATCCGGCCGCAGATGGCGGAAGTACACGCGGAACGCCTCCAGCGTCAGCAGGTGGACCGGAATGGCGTCGCTGGAAAAGGCGTCCACGGCGAGCACGTCGAACTGCTGAGAGGGCTCCCTCTCCAGCGAAAGACGCGCGTCTCCGAGCACTACGTCGATCTTGGCCTCCGACTCCATGAGATAGGTGAACTCGCGCTTTGCAATCTCCGGCACCAGTGGGTTGATCTCGTAAATGCGGTAGTAGTCCCCGGGGCGCCCGTAGCCGGCCAGCGTGCCCGTTCCAAGGCCGATCACGCCGACCCGCTGCGCGGAGCGCCGTGTGTTCTCGATGGCAAGCCCGACACCGGACTGGCTGCCGTAATAGGTCGTATGGAGCCGCCGCCGCTGCGGGGAGAGGTATTGCAGGCCATGGGTGATGGTGCCGTGAACCAGAGTCCGGGTGGCGAACGGATCCTGGAGACCGCCCGATTGCGTGACCCGGAGGGCGCCATAGAAGTTGCGCACCATCAGCCTGGAGTCGCGCACGGTCTCGCGTTCCTGGGTGTACAGCGTCAGGCCCAGCACGATGGCCAGGAACGCCCAACCGGCGTAAACCCACTTGTAGACGTTGCGGAAAACCACCAGGGCCATCACCGCGCAGAAGAAGATCGCGATGGGCATCTCCCAGAAGCCACGGAAGATGCTCGGCGCAAGCCCGCCCACGAAAAGGCCCCCGAGCGCTCCGCCGAGCGCAATCGCCAGGTAGAATCCGGTCAGGTGGGACGCATGCGGCCGCCTCACGGCCAGTTCGCCGTGACAAACCATGCAGGCCACGAAGAGCCCCCCGGCAAACAAGGGGACCACATGGTACAGGTTCGTGCCGCCGTCGAACTTGCCCAAGCCGTAACACATCCCGCTGAGCAGCAAGGCCAACAGACCCGTGAACGCCCCCTGGGAGTACCAGCTCTCCCGTCCAAAAGTGAGGATGAAGCTCAACAGATAGAGACTGAGCGGGAGGATCCAAAGGAACGGCACCGGCGCGATGTTCTGGCAGACATAGTTGGTCACCGCCAGCAGCATGGTGGAAGAGCACGCCGCCAGCAGCGTCCAAAGAACGTAGGAATACCAGGCGGGTGGACGCGGTTCAACGGGCGGTTCTGCCGCCTCCTCGCCTGACACCACAGGAAGCTCCGCCTGAGCGGCCGGCTCGGGCGCGCGCGGCCTCAAGCTGAGCCAGCCGCAAGCCGCCGCCAGCGCCGCGAAGACGGCGTAAGACACGGACCAGATCCGCGCCTGGTTGCTGGTCGCCAGGTACGGTTCAAACAGCACCGGATAGGTCACAAGAGCCAGCAGGCTTCCGAAATTCGATACGGCGTAGAGCCGGTACGGAAACGCGACCTGGTGCGAGCGGGCATACCAGGCCTGCATCAGCGGTCCTGTCGTGGACAGAAGAAGATACGGCAGCCCGACCGACATGGTCAGCAGTCCCAGGATGGCCAGGACAGGATCGTCATCCCCGCCCGGCTTCCAGGCCGGGTTGGGGATGACGCGCAAGAGAAGCAAGCTCACTGCCAGCAAAGAGACGTGGACGATGGCCTGCACCCTGGCGCGGAGCGTGCGGACCATGAAGTGCGCGTACAGGTACCCGAGAAGCAGGACCACCTGGAAGAACAGCATGCAAGCCGACCACACCGACGCGGAACCGCCGAACCAGGGCAGGATGACCTTCGCGATCATCGGCTGAATCTGAAAAACCAGGAAGGCGCCGAGGAATATGGTCAGGACGTAAAGCAGCATCTAGTCTCTTTCCGGAAGGTACTCCACAACCATGATAGTGATGTCGTCCTTCTGCACGGCGCCCTCGGTGTGCGCAGCCAGGGCTGCCAGCAGAGAGTCGTACATGCGCTGCGCATCGCCGGAAGCGCCGGCCCGCGCAATCTGCCTGATCCGGCGCGCTCCGAAGACCTGACCCTCGGCATCTTCGGCGTCGGCAAGGCCGTCCGTATGGAGCACCAGCTTATCTCCGCGCGACAGACGCGCCTCTCCGGTCTGGTAAGCCGCTTCCTCCAGCATGCCGATGGGCGGGCCGGTGGGGTGCAGTTCTTCCAGGCGGCCTCCCCCGCGCACGAGCAGAACCACGCCGTGGCCGGCATTGACGTACCGCAGCAAACCGTCGCCGGTGAGTGTGGCGAAGAAGAAGGTCGCGTACTTCTCTCCTCCCGTGCGCTCCAGGAGGAAGGCGTTGATCCGCGACATGGCCTCGCCGGTGGAAAGGCCGGTTCCAGGCGCCGCCAGGAATACGCCCTGAAGCAGCGCCGCCAGCAAGGCCGAGCTGACTCCCTTGCCCGACACGTCGGCGACGATCAGGGCCCACTCCGATGAGCCGGTTTGGCGCAGATCGAAGTAGTCTCCCCCGACCTGGCGCGTGGGAATGCTCCGGCCCGCCGCGCGCAACCAGCCACTCGTGGGCAACCGCCGCGGCAGCAGGTTCTCCTGGATGTGCCGGGCGATCTCCAGCTCGTCCTCCATGCGCTGCCGCGCCCGCTCGCCCTCCAGAAGCCGGGCGTTCTCGAGAATGATGGATGCCTCCAGGGCGAGCGTCTGGAGCAGTTCGCGGTCGCTGGAGGCCAGATCCGCGCGTCCTGCGCGGCTGTCCAGGTACAGGACCCCCATGGTCTGCTCGGCCGGCTGAAGGGCCGCGTTCTCCGCGTCGGCTGCCGCTCCGACCTTAACGAGGGGAACGCAAACCACGCTGCGCAGATCCAGCTCCTCTATAGTTCGCGAAGGCAGCTCCAGGTCGCCCGAGTGCGGGTCGAAGCTCATCGACAGCAATTCGCGACGTCCGGCCAGTGCCCGGTGAATGATCGAGGTGGGCACGCGCAGGTCGCTGGCCGACAGCGTCCGGCCCTGGCTGTCGCGCGCCACGCGGAACTCCAGTCCGGCATCCTGGCGGAGTAGGAGGAAGCCGCGCTCGGCGCGGGTAACGGTGAGAGCGGTGTCGACCAGCGCCGCCAGCATGTCCGAAGGAGAGAGCGACGTCTCTACTGCGCGCGCCAGCTCCACCAAAGCGCGGAGCCGGGCCAGATCGCCCCCTTCCGCGCCAGGAGGAACGATGCGGCCCGCCAGCCGCTCGATGCCGGGTTCTCCGAGGGTGAAGATCAATTGGAAGGAATCCGCCACGCCGAATTCGATGCGATCTGCCGGATTCAACCGGCGCCGCCGGATGCGATCGCCGTTGACGAACACGCCGTTCAGACTGCCCAGGTCCTCGAGGAAGATGGCCTCGCCTTCGGCGACGATACGTGCGTGGGTCCGCGAGATCCGGGCGTCGCGCAGCACGACATGGTTGCCCGCTTGGCGGCCGATGAGGCACGGGAATTCGGAGATGGGAATCCTGACGCGGCCGCCGCCGGGCTCGATCACAATCAGGGAAGCCGGGGGCGAGGCCATCACTTGCTCCGCCGGCATCGCGGGCAGTACCCTCCCACTTCGGTGCGTGAGATCAGCACCTGGAAGCCGAACTGCGACTCCACCTGGCGGCGGATCTTCTGCAGCGGCTCGCCGAAGAACTCCTCCACCTTCCCGCAGCGCAGGCAGATCGCGTGGGCGTGTTCCTGCTTCAGGCGGCTCTCGTAGTAATGCTGGCCGCCGCTCCAGTGCATCAGGTCCAGCTCGTCCACCAGCCCAACTTCCTTCAGCATGTTGATGGTGCGGTAGACCGTGACTCGATTGATCTTGGGGTCTTTCTTCTTGGCGAGCTGGTAGAGCTGTTCGGCGTCCAGGTGCAGACCCGTCTCGTCCATCAGGTCAAGCAGTATCCGCCGCTGGCGAGTGAGCCGGATACCGTGTTCCTTAAGAGAACCCTTGATGCTCTTGAGCGCCATGAGTGCGGACCTGAAACAACTGTAGCACCCGGCGGGCCGCCGGGCAGAACGCCTCCGGCCCGCGGCTATATCATGGTACGCATGGCGCAACCGGTGTGCGAGAAGTGCGGAGGTACGGGCTGGATCATCGTCGAGCGTGAGGGCCTTTCGGGCGCCGAGCGCTGCGGTTGCGTCCAGGAGAGCCGCACGCAGAAGTTGGAGGAGAACGCGGGAATCCCGCCCCTCTATGAAAAGGCCGGCTTTGAGACCTTCAATGCTCACGGCAACGCCGAGCTTCAGAAGGTCATGCTGGATGTGGCCTCCTACGCGCGCGAATACCCCGTGCTCCCCAAGCCGGGGCTGCTCTTCATCGGCGAACCCGGCACGGGCAAGACTCACCTTGCCGTCGCCGCGCTCCGCCGCCTCATCGCGCGAGGCTTCGAGGGCGTGTTCTGCGACTACCAAAACCTGCTGGACAGGATCCGCGCCAGCTATGACCAGGGTTCCGGCGCCAGCGACCGCGAAGCGTATCGCACGGCCCTGGAGTCCGAGATCCTCGTGCTCGATGACCTGGGAGCGCACCGCGTCACCGAGTGGGTGGAAGACATCGTTACCGCGATCGTGACCTACCGCTGCAATCACAGGAAGGCGCTCATCGTTACGACCAACCTTCCCGATGCCGACGCCGGCGACCGGCTGGTGGAACGCAGCTCCGCCCTGCCCGGCAAGATGGATTACCGGATTTCGCTGGTGGATCGCATCGGTATCCGGGCCCGCTCGCGGCTGAGCGAAATGTGCCGCATCGTGAAGATGCCCGCGGTAGGGGACTACCGCGCGCGCAAATAGGGCTACCTCTTCTCCAGCCAGCCGTTCAGCCGGAGCCAGTCCGCCAGCCGCTCCGGCCAGGTCGCGAGGATCGGGTCTTTCCCCAGGCCCACTCCGTGCGCGCCGTGCTGGTACAGGTGCATCTCCGCAGGCACCTTTGCCTGGATCAACGCACGATAGAAGTTGACGCTGTTCTCCACGGGAACCGCCGGGTCGTCCGTCGTGTGAAACAGGAACGCGGGGGGCGTCCTTGATGTGACCTGGAGCTCGCTCGACATGCTCTCCACCAGCTTAGGGTCCGGGCTCGGTCCCAGCAGGTTGTCTCGCGACCCCTGGTGTGTGTATCGCTGGTCCATCGTAATCACGGGATAGCCCAGGATGAGGAAGTCGGGCCGCGAGCTGACGCGCTCCACCGGATCGGCGGCGGCGGGATTGCCGTCGTCAAAGTGCGTCCCGGCAGAGGAAGCCAGGTGCCCGCCCGCCGAGAAGCCCATGATTCCAATCCGGTTCGGCGCGACTCCGAACTCCGCCGCGCGGCTCCGCACCATGCGAATGGCGCGCTGGGCGTCCTGCAAGGGGGCAGGGTGATGGTAGCGTGGTCCCAGGCGCGACTTCAACACGAATGCGGCCACGCCGAGCTTGTTGAACCACTGGCCCACTTCGACGCCCTCGTAAGACATCACCAATCGGACATAGCCGCCGCCGGGGCAAATGATGACACCGGAGCCGACAGCGCTACCCGGATCGGGCAGCAGGATGGTCAGTTCCACGCGGTCCGCTTCCTCATTGCCAACCGCGCCGGGCGCGCCGCCAGGCCACAAGGCCTCGACCTTCGGCCCGGCAGTCTGAGCGCAAGCCAATGCCGCTAGAAGAGCGCAGAAACTCAATCTCCAGATCACCAGATCCTCCAATCCTTCAATGACTAAGCGCGTCCGCAATCTCTTTGGAGGGAATGGCTCCCTCCTTGATCAGTCTCCAGACGTGCTCCGTGATGTCCACCGTGGTGCTTCCCTGGCCGGGGCACAGACCACCGTCGAGCACCAGGTCGATCCGCCCGTCCATCTTGCCAAACACCTCTATGCCGCTGCGGCAGGTGGGCTGGCCCGAGATGTTGGCGCTGGTTGCGATGAGCGGTTGCCCGAGTTGCTCAAGCAATGCCGCGGCCACCTTGGAGCGGCTCTGCCGCAGAGCCAGACGGCCCGTGTTGCCCGTGACCTTGAGCGGAACCTTGGCCGAGGCGGGCACAATCACCGTCAGGGGACCCGGCCAGAACAGACGAGCCAGAAGATAGAAGCGGCTGGAGAGGTCCGTGGCCAGGTCCTCAGCCATGAGCACGTCGCTGACGAGCAAGGGCAGGGAACGGTGGATCTCCCGCCCCTTGGCGTGGAACACTTGGCCGATCGCCCGCAGGTTGAAGGGATCGGCCACAACGGTGTAGAGCGCGTCGGTGGGGATCGCGACGACGCCTCCTCCTCGGATGGCGGCGGCGGCCTTCTCGATGGGCTGCGGACCCGGAGACTCGGGATTGATCTCGATGAGGTCGGTTGTCACTGTCGATTGGTGCCAATCTACCGCGGTCCGAGGACCTCGGCAACCTGGACCGCCATATCGTAGCGGCCGAACGGCGCGCTCAACTGCACGCCGGCGACGATGCTCCTCGCGCGGAGGACCATTTCCTGGGCGATGGCTACGCCCTCCCGCCTCGCCTTCTCCGCGGTGTCCGCCCGCTGCATGCGGGCCATGAACTCTGCGGGCACGGGCACATTGAGCTCATTCACCATGAATTCCGCGTTGCGGTGGCTGGTAAGGGGCCAGATGCCGGCGATCACTGGGATCCGCAAGCCCTCGATGCGTTGGAGGAAGCGTTCAAGCAATCTGATGTCGAAAACCGGCTGCGTGACCACATATTCCGCTCCAGCCTGCACTTTCCATTCGAGGCGTCGTATCTCTTCGTCCAGGTTGATCGCCCCCGGGTTCGCCCCGACCCCGATAACCAGCGAAGACTGGCTTCCGATCGGATTCCCTCCCAGGTCGAGACCCTGGTTCAGGTTGTTCACGATGTTGACAAGGCCGATCGAGTCCACGTCGAACACCGCAGTCGCGGATGGGTACGCCCCCATGCGCGGCGGATCGCCCGTGATGCAGATCAGGTTGCGTATGCCGACGGCCTGCGCCCCCAGCAACTCCGATTGAATGCCGAGGATGTTCCGGTCGCGGCAGCAGAAGTGCAGCACCGCCTCGATGCCGGCCTCCTGCTGGATTAGCTGGCAGGCCACCTGTGCGCTCATGCGGGCGCTGGCGCGGGGGCCGTCGGGCACGTTGATGCAATCGATGCCGCGGTTGGCGCACAGCCGTGCGCCGGCAATCTCCCGGGAGGCGTCCACCCCGCGCGGGGGCAGGATCTCGACGAAGGTGACGAACCTGCCCCCGGCCAACTTGCCGCCGAGACGGCTCTTTTCCGCAACTGCTATCTTCGGCAGGGCCTTCGCCTTGATGGCAGGCTCTTCGACCGTGACGCTGGTTCGCTCGCGGCGGGGTTGGAGCGAGAGGGCTTCGGCGCGCAGCAACTTGATGTATTCCGGCGTCGTCCCGCAACAGCCTCCCAGGATGCGCACCCCGGCCCACAGGAGCCGCCGGCCGTACTGCGCCATGTACTCGGGCGAGCCCAGGTAGAGCTTGCGTCCCTCCACGGTGGAAGGGAGGCCCGCGTTGGGCATGGCGCTGAGCGGCTTGTTCGTGTACTGGACCATGCGCTCGATGGTCTCCAGCATGACCTTCGGGCCGACCGAGCAGTTGCAGCCGGCGGCGTCCACCGGCCACTCGTCCAGCTTTCGCGTGAAGTCCTCCGTTGAGGTGCCGTCGGGCAGGTTGCCGTAGTCGTCAATGGTCACTTGGGCCACGATGGGAAAGCCGGCTCCGGCGGCCTCGCGAGCGGCGAATACGGCCTCCCGCAGCTCACTGAGGGAAGAAAAAGTCTCCAGGATCAGCAGATCAATGCCGGCCTCCAGCAGGGCCTCCACCTGCTCCCGGAACATGGCGCGGGTCTCATGGAATGAGGTCCGCCCCAGTGGCTCGATGCGAATTCCCAGTGGGCCGACCGACCCGGCGACGAAAGCCGCGCTTCCGGCCGCTTCGCGGGCCAGTCGAACCCCGGCCTCGTTGATGGCCGCCAGCTTCTCGGTGAGGCCGAAGGCGGCCAGGCGCGCCCGGCTGGCACCGAAAGTGTTGGTCTCGATGATCTCGGCGCCCGCCTTGACGTACTCGTCGTGGACTTCCTTCACCAGCGCCGGCGCGGACAGGTTCAACTCGTCGAAACAGCGGTTGATGAAGACGCCCTTGGAGTAAAGCATGGTCCCCATGGCGCCGTCGGCCACCAGGACGCGGCGTGAAAGCTGCTCTCGGAACTCTTCGGCTCTGTTGCTTGACATGCGGATTCAGTACGGCCCAGGCGGGCAGTTGTGATACAGGCCGATTCTAGCGCAACGTCGCGGGCCCTAACAATCCGGAGAACGGCCTACTTCACGGCCAGGGTCACACCCGCCTGGCTGTCGCAGTTCAGCCCGGACCCGCAGGCAAAGCGGACCGCCAGCGCAACCCGGTCGCCGGTGGGAGCCCCGGCGGGGATCCTCACGTTGACCTGAAGCACGCCCGTGAAGATGACACCGGAGAACTGAATGTCCTTGGTCTGCACATCGCCGAACGACACCGACATCGGTTGGATAGGCCTCGGGTATACAGGAGGCGCCGGATGCTGTCCGTCGATGGATGGTGGGTCCGTCACGCCGTAGCCTGTTACGAAGAACGTGACGATGGAGCCGCGCGCCGCCGCGTTGGACGCCGAGTTGAATGTCTGGTCCTGGTTGATGACCACGGCCGCCCCCGCGCCGGAACTGTCCATGGTGAATATGCCCGGCGACACGGCCGCCACGGGCAGTGCCGGGAATTCCGCCGATCCTCCCATGAACTCTACCCGCACCGGTACCTGTGCGCCGGGCTGCAAGCCGTTGGGCATCAAGGCGTTGACCTGGTTCCAGGACGCGTAGGTGAGAAACGCCTCGGTCCCGCCAAAGAAGACACGCGTGTCCGCAAGTCCTCGCTGCAGGCCCGTGGCGATCACGCCGCCCGGCCGCCCCAGCCCCACGCCGAAGATCGACGCAAAGGTCCCGGGAGCCAGCCCCGACGGATTCGTGCCGCTGGCAGCGTTGCGAACGGCGTTCGGCGGGATCACCATCCCGCCTCCGGCCGCCAACTGGACCACCATGAACTCCCGGCCTGCGATCTCGGTTCGCCAGGATCGTGTGGGACCCGGGTTGGCGGGGAACCAGTAGCGGACCTCGCCGTCTCCCCACCCAAACTGCGGATCGTCGAAGTTCAATGCCGTGGTGTCACGGGTTGCCCGCCACGGGCAACCCGCCGGCGCGCGAACGGACACGGTGCTGCTCTCCCCTTCCGAAGGAGCGACCCGCACAGAGGGACTGATGAAATACGTACAACCCGCCGCTGCCTGGTCCACGAGCAGTTTCTGTCCGGCCACCAGGACCGTCCCCGTGCGCGCAATCGGATATGGGTTGACTGCGGCGCGGAACCACGCGCGGCCCGCGCCAGTCCCACCTGTGCCCGGAGCAATCGTAATCCAATCCGTCTGCGACTCTGCCGTCCAGGCGCACTGGCCGCCGCCCAGCACATCGGCGAAGCCGTCGCCGCCCGTCCCTGGCATGAACACGCGCTGCCCTGAGAGCAGGTACCGGCAGGACGCCTCCGCCGGAGGAGCCATGAGTGGAAACGGATCGGTGATCCCCGGCCCAGCATTGTGCGGTTGATCGCCTATGCCGTCGCCGTTGAAATCCGCGCCCGTGTAGTCGCTCCAGTAGTTGCCCCGGCCCCCCTGGCTCCACGTCTGCGGCGACACGATTGTGCCGCCGGCGAACTCGATCGTCGCATTCGCCCTGGTGACGTTGGAGACACTGAAACGGCCATTCGCCACGAAGCTGTTCTCATACACAATGTGGCCCGTCCCGGTGAACTCCATGCCGGCGGCGTTGCCCGTCACCTGGTTCCCCCGGATGATGTCTCCGCTCCCACCCACGCTGATTCCCCTAATCGACCCCTCTACGCGGTTGCCGATGACCTGATTCCGCGCGCCGGGCCCAACCTCGATCCCAATCAGGTAACACTTGGTGATCGTGTTGCCCTGAATCAGCATGTCCGAACTGACATCCAACGACCGTATGCCGACGTAGGAACCCGAGATCCGGTTGTTCACGATGCGGTGCCCCTTGGACAGTTCAATCTCGATTCCGAAGTAGTTGCCGGTGATCTCGTTGTTCTCGATGACCGCGTTGTCTCCTCCCAGGTTGATGCCCCCGTCCCAAGGGCTCAGATTCCGGATTCTACTGTCGCGGATCACGAGCGCGGCCCCGGGCGAAGTGCCCACGCCGAAGAAGGTTGAATCGAGCGAATTCCCTTCGATCGTGCTGTTGTAGATCTCCAGCCTGCCTCCCGGCCCGACGCCGATTCCGCTGCCGAAACTTCCCTCCTCCGCCGCGATGCGGCAGTTACGGATGATCAGTGTGGCGCCGCTCTGCACCGAGATGCTGCTGACGCGCTTCTCGCAGTTGTCCCACACTTCGTTCTTCGTGACGTCAACCGACTGCCCGACGGGAAGTTGCGGGGTCATCGAAACAACCGCCGGCACAGTTGCCAATACAAGCGGTACCGCCTCCCGCGCGGGAGATACGTCCATCGTCGCGGGTTCGATCGGGTAAGGGCCGCGGGGAGCCGGCGCGTCGTCCCAGTAGTTGCTGCGCCAGTTGTTGATCCCGTCATCCCAAACCTGCCGCACCGAAACGGCCCGGTGGAAGCTGTTCGCCTGGATATTGTTCGAGTTCGAGTCCAGCGCGACGACATTGTCCTGGTTCTTGAAAAACACGTTTCCGGAAACGGTGTTCTCCGGCGAAGACACCAGCGCCAGCCCCCATGCGCCGTTCGCGATCCGGTTGCCCCGGATCTGATTGCGGGGAGACCCGAACAGCATGATCCCCAGACCGGTGTCGCTGATCTCGTTGTTCAGAATCTGTACGTCGTGCGAGTGATGCAGATGGATGGCGAAGGTCCGGTAATCCTGGATGTTGGAGAGCTTGTTGCCGGCGACGACCGTGTTAGAGGAGTAGGAGATCAGGAAGGCGTAGCGGTTGCCGGTCACCGTGTTGTCCAGGATGTAGTTGGGGTAAGGCGAGCCCACGATGCGGACGGCAAAGCACATGGGCAAGGCGTCCGGAGCGGGAAAGAAGCGGTTGCGTGCGATCACGTTGTACGCCGAGACAGGGAATAGGACCACCCCCGGCCCCTCACCCGTCATCTGAACCTCGTTGTCGGTGATCCGGTTGTTGTGGCTGCCGCTGGCGAACACACTGCCTCGGATGAAGCGGTTGCCGGTGATCACGCTTTCGTGGGACTACTGCATCGTGAGCGCGTGCGCGTTGTTGCGGGTCGGCGTGGTAATGACGTTGTTCCGTATGACGGTTCTGCGGCACCTGAAGAGTTGGATGCCGGCGACCGTGTCCCTATGATTGATGACGTTGTCCTCCAGCACGGCATCCACCGTGTTCTTGAGAAACAAGCCGCCACCGTTGAACGGGTACTCGAGGTCGTTCAGCCCCTCCACGGTGTTATTGCGCAGCGTGAACCGCGCGCCGTCTACGAGAAAGTCAAATTGCACATCCGCCTGCACGGGCGCAATCGTGGAACGGGTGATCGTGAGGGAACTGCCTGGCTTCGCCTGGATGCCATACTGGCCCGTCGCCTTGCGTTCCATCGTAAGGTTGACGTTTGTGAGGGTCAGGCTGCCCGTGCCTTCGACGATCAGGTTGCCGGCCAGGGAGATGGACTGGTTCTCCACGGTTTCGGCGGAAGTGACAATCCAGTCGCCAACCCGGCGCTGAGGAGTCTGGGCGTTCAGGATCACAGAACACAACCACAGCATAGTGAGAGTGCGCATGAGGTATCCGCCAGATGATATCACGCGTTACACTTGAGCAGATCAGCGTGAACTCCAATACTGCTTCCCCCATGAACGATTCTAAGTACATGATCGGCCGGATCACCGAGCGGCGCGAGGTCACGAATGACCTCTGGATTGTCCGGCTTCGTCCGGCCGAGCCCATCGCGTTTCGCCCCGGCCAGTATGTGACCGTCGGCCTGCCCGGCATCCCCAGGATGGTGGAGCGGGCTTACTCGGTCGCCTCGTCACCGGACGAGCCCGAACTGGAATTCTTCCTCGAGTTGGTTCCCGGCGGGGAGCTAACGCCTCAGCTCTACCACGTGCCTGTCGGAGGCGAGGTCTTCCTCCGCCGCTCCGCCAAGGGCCGCTTCAACTACGATGACAAGAGCGGCCACCCGAATCACCTCATGGTGGCGACAGTGACCGGGGTCGCGCCTTTCGTCAGCATCGTGCGCTCCATCGCAGCCCGCGTCGCCCGAGGGGAGCCTATGACGGATCGGGTCGTCCTGCTTCAGGCGGCCAGCCTGCGGCAGGAACTGGGTTACTTCGAAGAACTCACCGCCATGGCGGAGCGGCACGCATGGCTGCGCTACGTTCCCTCCCTGAGCCGCATTTGGCTGAGTTCCGAGTGGACCGGCGAGCGCGGGCGCGCGGAAGATATCGTGCGCAAGTACCTGGACCAGTCCGGCTTTGCCGCCGGCGACACCACGGCTTACGTGTGCGGCAACCCCGATATGGTGGAGAACGTGAAGGGCGTGCTGCGCCGCGCAGGCTTCCCCAAGGAGTCCATCAAAGAGGAGGCGTACTGGGTGGGTCAGAAGTCCTGAACGGCCGGGCCACGTGGAAGTGCTGGATCTTGCCGGCGCGCGTGGTCGAGGGGATCCTCCGCTCCACGCGTAGGAGTTGGGCCTCCCGCCACATCCGGCCCATCACCTGGTTGGCCACCGATCCCTCCGCCAGCGCCTCCAGAAACCCTTCGATCAGCAGGCGCTCGTCGACGGGCCCCACTCCGGGATGCACGATCAGGACCGTGTCCGCCCCGCCGTCCGGCTTCTCCTGCTCGCAGATCTGGTAGTCGGTCGGCGCGCCTCCGAAACGCGCGGGAAGCACCTCTTCGAGCACGCGGATCACGTCTTCGCTGAAAAAAGTCATGCCCGCTCCAGTCAGCTTCTCGTAGCTTCGGATACCGTGCAGGCGCGTCCGCCACCCCCTTGCCTCGAGCGGGCAGCCGCACGGCGGGTGTCCTTCGCCGGTGAGGCAGGCCGAATCGCCCATGGAGATGTTGATGAAGGTGAACGGCGAGTAGGGGTCGAGCGCCGTAATCAGGACCGAATCGGGGCGAAGGCCCGGCCATCCGGCGGCCTCCTCCCCGGCCAGGATCAGGGCGTGCTGGTCGTGGAGAAGGTGGACCTCGTCGGCGTGCGCAGGCGCCAGGCAGCCGTACCCGATGGGCCCGCATTCCACCGTACCGTAACGCGGGAACGCCTCCGCCCCCACGGCGCGGATGGTCGCCAGCCGTGCCTCGGTGACCGGTTCTCCGCCGATTGTGAAGCGCGCGCCGGCGATATCCCGCCCCTCCACCTTCGCCGCGCGGCACAAGGCCACCGCCGAGCTGGGAAACGTGAAAAGGTGCGGCGTCCGGCCTTCTCTTAAGGCGCCCTGCAACCAGTCCAGCACTGGGCGCGGATCGGTCAGGGGAGCGTGGACAGGCCGGGGCAACGGCCGCCCTGCCATCAGGCTGGACCACCGCATCGCCCTGGTGTTCAAACGGTAGACCGGGTGAAGGTCCTTCGCCTTCGGGTCCACCTGGCTGAACCAGGCCGAGGGCCTCGTCGCCATCGCCCCGTACTTGGCCAGGCGGAACCGGGCGCCCGCTCCCGGCACTTCCCACACTGCCTTGGCCCACTCCAGCCCGCCTCGCGCTTCCAGGTACAGGAGGCACTCCGACGCGCATCCGCGCACGAACCGGAGATCGATCACCACCGAGGTCCCCTGGCTGCGGCTTCCTCCGCTGGCTACCGGAATGTGCGGTACGGTCCGCGGGTTCCGGATCTGCTCGGGAGCGGAAGGCAGCGAAAACGTTCCCCGCTCGATCGGCTTGCGGCCCTTGAACTCATCCACCGACAGGTAGACGCCCGCCCGCAACAGCGCTCTCAGCGCGCCTTCGATTCCATGGCGGGCGACGAGCCGCTCCACGTCTCCGTACTCGCAGCCAGCCCTTCGAAACAGCGCGAGATACGGACTGGCGGCGGACCGGGGTCCGAATACCTCCGTGTGCAGCTTGTCGAGAAACCTCGCTTCACGCCGCTCCAGCCGCGTTCGGAGCAAGGCGGCTGCTTGCTCCGGACTGACCGGGTTCCAGAGATGGAACGGCAACCTGAGAAAGAACCGCGCCGCCAACAGGGCGTTGTGCGGGTTGAAGGGGTTCTCAGCGGACGTCCGATTCGAGAACACCTTCTTCCTCTGCTTGAGAGCGGGATTCCGCCAGGCTGGCCAGCAAGCGGGCCGCCCTCTCAGGGTTGAAAACGCCGCAGGTGCACGGGCCGGCCAGCACCTGCGCGGCCGTCTCAGGCGATGTCTCGCCGGACCGAATCTGCGCGACTGCCTTCTCCACCAGCCGGGGACTGATCAGTCCGTGGCCGCACATTGTAGTGATTTCAAGAATCGGCCTCTCCGGAAGCAGTTCGACGGCTCCTGCGATTCCCAGCGAAAAAGCCACGGTGTGCGGCGCTCCGGGGAGCCCCACCCGCCGGCACAGGGTCTCCAACGGCGCCAACGGACCCGTGATGGTCACCGAAAGGCCCAGCCCGGCTTTCTGAAGTAGCCGCACGAAGGCCTCAGCTGCGTCGACGCTGGTGAAGACGGCATGGACAATCGACGTGTCGGAAACCCCCTGCTCCAATTGCGTCAGCGAGCTCCCCGATCCGGCACTGCCCTGGATCATGTCGCCGAGATTGACGGCGCCGCAGTCATCCGCCAGGCGCAGGAATTCTCGGAGCCGCCCGGCCGCGCCTGCGTCGTTGCGCCCTTTGGCGGCCATCATGAGGACGACGAAGTCTCCCTCCAGGCTCGCCTGACTGCCCTGCCGGTGCAGCGTATGAGTCATGGCCGCCCCATCCCGAGGTTGACTTTGCCGTTCGGCGCCACGGACAACCCCATACGGCGAGCCCAGTCCACCGGGCCCTCAGCCGCCGAGGCAAAGCGGCGAATAAGCCCCACGCCACACACCGTTGGCAGACTGCTCGCCGTCTGCCGGACTGTTTCCAGTGCGGAGTCCAGCCGCTCCTCGGGAATGACGCACTCGACGATCACCGACAGCACCTTCTCGTTCAGGATTTCGGGGAGAAGACGGCCCGATCCCGGGTCCTGCATCAAGCCCCTCAGCGGGTTGCCCGGATGAACCTCGATCCCCATCCTGGCAAGCGCCATGGTCATCCGTTCGACGTCCCGGAACCGCGCCCCAGTACCCGGCCTCCCCACTTCGATCATCAAAGCGACTTCGCCCGGAAGGTAACGGCCGGTGACGTCGTTGGTCTTCAGCTCCTCGGTGCCGCGCCCGGCGACGCGAGTGTCGCTGTGCTCGACCAGGGGATTGGAGAACAGGGGGCGCAGAGAGCGCGGCCAGGGGCAGGGCGTGGGCAGGAAACAGGCGTGCGGGCAGCCCGAGCTGCGCAGGCACACCCCGCACTCGACGCACTCCTCCTCGTCGATTGTGAAAGCGGCGTTCGGCCCGGGCAGGATCGCGCCGACGGGACAGTACGGCACGCACCGGGCACAGCCGTCGCATGTGCTCTGTTCAATCCGCATGAGCGTCCCCTGCTGGCGTCAACTCCCATCATCGCCCAATTCCACCGCCCGGTAGTATACTGGTTCCCACCGTGATCCAGTTGAGGAGCCCTCATGCTGCCTGACTACATCGCCAAAGCCGTACGCAACCCCGCCTCTGGTCGCGCGCCGTGGTACACCAACACGGCCCCCAGCTACGCCGGGGTCTTCCTGTGGGTGGTCTTCTACATGGAGATCGCCCAGGGCACCATCGACCGCGCCGGGATCGGGCTATGCCTCCTGGCCCTGGCCGTGGCCGGCCTGGTGGCCTACCTGCTGTACCGCGCGCCCGCCATGCTGGGCATGCAAACCGGATACCCGCTTTACGTGGTCGGCAGTTCCACCTTCGGGACCAAGGGCGGCTACTTGATGCCCGGTCTCCTGATGGGGCTGCTCCAGGTGGGCTGGCTTTCGGTGAACACCCTGGTCTCGACCAACTTCCTGTTGAACGGCTTCGGAGTGAAGGCCGGGCCGGGCACGCTGCCCTTCGCCCTGGTAGCCGTCGTTTGGGCCTACGGACTGACCTATATCGGCGTCAAAGGCATCCGGTACGTAGGCAGGTTCTCGCTGTACCTGAACGCCATTACTCTGCTCATGATTCTGGTGGTATTCTTTCGCACGGCCGGCGGCTTGGCCGAGTTCACGCCATCCGACTACAGTCCATATGTCGGCTTCATGCTGGTCATTCAGATCGTCATCGGCTTCCATGCCACAGCCGGCGCGGCAGGCACGGACTTCGGCATGAGCAGCCGCGACGCGCGCGATGTGCGCTGGGGCGGCCTGGTGGGGATCGCCCTTGCGATCCTGGTCGCAGGCGGCTTGCCAATGCTGTCGGTCGCGGGCGCTCGTTCCTTGTACGGCATCCAAGGCGCGACCTTCGACGCGGTCATCTCTGGTATGGGTGGGTTTCTGGCGACCGCCATGTTCTTCCTCTTCGCCATCGCCTCCATACCTCCGGGCTGCTTCACGGCCTTCATCGCCGGCAACAGCTTCTCGACGATGATTCCAGGCGTGCCGCGCCTAGGGTCTTCGATGGCGGGAGCCACCGTCGCCATCGCGCTGGCGGTGACCGGAGCGGCCGCCAACCTGGTCAACCTGTTCACCATCGTCGGCGCGTCGTTCGGTCCGATCTGCGGCGCCATGACTGCGGACTATCTGCTCAGCGGCCGCAAATGGTCCGGGCCTCGCCTGGGGATCAACCTGGCGGGCTACGGCGCCTGGGCGGTGGGCTTCGTGGTAGGCATTTTGCCTTTCTTGCCTATCGATGCCGAGGTGAAGCCCTACCTCCAGCCGGCCGCCGTCTGGAGCTTCGTGGCAGGTTTCGTTGTCTACTACCTGCTGGTCAAGGCGGGCTTGGAGCCGAAGGTCGCGCCGATCGAGACCAGGTAGCGCCGCAACTACAGAATCCGCACCGGTTCCTCGGTGGTGAAGGTGAGGACCGTTTCCGAGGGGATCCGCACGCGCTGACCGCCCAGGAACACCTGCGAGCCGGCGCCCGCGGCCGCGCCCGCGCCCGCGCCAATCGCGGCCCCCTTGCCGCCACCGGCGATGGCCCCGATGATGGCTCCAACTGCGCCGACAGCGGCTGCCGACTTCGCCGTCTTCGCTCCCTGAGAGCCGCTGGCTTGGGAGACGGAGGCCGTGTTGAACGGCACTTCTTTCCCGCCGATGCTCACGGAGACCAGTTCCACCGTCAGCTCGGTTCGCCCTGTGAGTTTGCCTGACTCCTTGGACTGGACCAGTTTGACCGTCGCGTCGGCGCCCCTGGCCGCCAGCGTCTCGCCCCCGATGGTCAGGGGCTCGTCCAGGCTGGCCTTGAACGTCTCACCTTCCTTGTTCTTCTCCGAGTCGATGCCGTCGATCAGGCGCACTACGACCGCCGTGCCCTTGGGCACCTCCTTGCCGCCGCTCTTGGCCACGACGGCGGAGAGAACGCGCTCGCTGACGCCCGCCGACTTCAACTGAACCAGGTTGGAGGCGTCGGTCGAGATCTTCGCCGGCGCCGAGCCGAGCAAATCAAGCAGGAAGCTCTCCGAGAACTTCGCGTTCGCCAGTTGGAGCAGGCCGTAAGTCGTGAGCGGCTCCTGAGGAGGACTCTTTCTCACCGCGGCCAGAATCACCCGTTCGCTGACGCCGCCATTCTTCCATTCCACCAACCGGCCAGGGTCGGTGTAGAGGTTGGCCGGCTGCTGGCTGATCAGATTCAGTATGAACTCTTCGCTCAAACCGCTCTTGGAAAGCTTAACGATGTCCTCGTTGGTCAGCGCCGTCTGCGCCGCCAGAAGCGAGGCGATGCCTGCAATGCAGGCCAAAGAGAGAAAGATCTGTCGTCGCATGAAGACAATACACCTCCTCCCGGATTAGATGCATCCGGCGGCGTAATGGTTAACGGCAATCTCGCAGCCCGTTACGGATCGATCACGTTCACGCGCGTGATGGATGAACTGAACGCGCGTTTGTCGTCGGTCACGGTCAGCTCAAAGGTGTATACCCCGTTTCCGGTAGAGAACCTGACCGTCGGGGTCGCCGTGTTGGCGCCGAAGATCTCCGCGCGCCCGTTGCCGATGTAGCGCCAAGAGTACGTGATGGGATCTCCATCCGGATCGTAAGACCGGCTGCCGTCCAGCGTGGCGTCGAACGATTGAGTGATGATCTGATCCGGACCGGCGTCGGCCACCGGCGGGTTGTTCGCGCCAACCCGAACGATGACCATGGCAGAGACCTGCGACCGCCTGCCGTACGCGATCAGCGTGTAGCTGATGTCGGAGGCCGGGTTGACGGCCAGCGAGCCGTTCACCGGCGCCGAGCCGATTCCCGTGATCACTACGTCGGTCGCGTTCTCGGTCTGCCACCGCAAGGTTGTCGCTTCGCCCACCCTCGGGATACGGGCGGGATCGGCCACGAAGTTGAGGATCTTCACCGGCTTGATCACGCTCACCGTGGCGGTGGCCGAGACTTCGCCGTATTGGTTCTTGGCGGTAATTGTGTAAGTCGTGGTGTCGGTCGGGGAGACGGTCGACGTTCCCGTCGGGTTCACGCTGCCGATCCCCGAGACGGTCACGCTGTCGGCGTTCTCAACTTGCCAAACCAGGGAAGCCTGCTCGGTCGGCAGGATCTCGATGGGCGTGGCGGCGAAGCGCAGGATGCGAGGCGCCTGTCCAGGGGTCACCTGAACCGTGGCCGTCGCGTTGACCTCGCCGAACTGGTTCTTGGCGGTCAGAGTGTACGTGGTGGTTGAAGTCGGTGAGACGGGCGCCGTGCCGTTCGGCCGCACCACCCCGATCCCGCTGATGCTGACCTCGGTGGCATTCTCGGTCTGCCACGCGAGCGTGGAGGCTTCGCCGGAAGTGATCGTGGCCGGCATTGCCGAGAAGCTGAGAATTCGGGCGTCAGGCCGCTGGACCGTCACCGTGAGGGTCTCGCTCACCTCGCTGGTGCGGTTCTTCGCGGTCAGCGTATACATCGTGGTCTGGTCTAGCGTGACGGTGGAGGTGCCGGTCTTCGGATCCACGCTCCCAAGCCCGGTAATGGTCACCGTGTCGGCGTTGAGTACCTCCCACACAATCGTGGTGGTGCCCCCAGCGGTGATCATGGAAGGATTCGCCGCGAAGCGGACGATCTTCACGCCCGGCGCCGCCGCCGTCGTAACGGTCACCCGGGCGCGGCTCTCCGAGCCCTTGTCATCCTTCACGTTCAGACGGAACGCATAGGTGGCGCCCGCCGCTGCCGTAAAGGTGGCCTTGCTGGTGTTGGCGCCGCTCAGCGAGACGGCAGGACCGCTGGTCTGCGTCCAGGCGAAGGTGATCGGGTCGCCGTCCGGATCGTAGGAGGCGGAGCCATCCAGCGTAATCGTGCCGGCCTGCACTCCGATCTGGTCGGGTCCGGCGTCCGCGACCGGCGCGCTGTTGCCCACCGTGCGGGTCAGGATCTCATACCGTATGCGCGGGATCTCCATGGGCACCGCGTGCTTCAAGCCCACAAACTGCTTGGGGCGCACCCAGTTGCCGAACTGCAGCCCGACCGCGAACCGGCCGTTGTCGTCGCTTCCCACCAGCGTCTCGTTAAGGCCGGCCTCGACCGTAAACGCCCAGTGCGAGTTGATGGGCTGCACAAAGCGCACGGTGCCGCCCGGGCGATTGCTGCCGCCCTGCCGGAACAGCGCACCGAGATTGCCCTCGATGAAGGCGTCCTTGTGGAGACCGATCTGCGTGCTGCCGCCGATCTGGTCCACCACCTTCAAGTAGCTCTCCCGGAAGACGCCCGGCCGGATTTCTAGCCGGCGCAGCACGGGCTCGTCGAGGAAAGACTTGGTCCCGAACATCCCGATGCGCCCCCGGCCAAACAGGTAGTCCATGGCCACCGAAGCTTGTCCCAGAGTGCCGCCCGCTCCATATTCGCTCAGATGGACTCGCTTGAAGCTGGAGAAAAGGCCGGCCTGGAAGTTCCCGTACCGATTGACCAAGCCGGCGTCGAACTGGCCCTCCTGTCGGCCCAGGAAGCGGAAGTATTCACCGCCGGCCTGGAAGCCGAGGTGTTCTCCGAACGGCGCGAAGTAGCGAGCTCTGCCGTTCACGGTCAGGTTCCCGGTGGTGTCCGGCCCCACGTTAAGCCCCAGGAGGTGGAACCGCTTGGGCCGCGTCTCCTCGATGGCTTTCTGCGCCGTGCTCTCCATCATCTGGGCCAATTCCTGCCGCTCGGGGGGCCTGGGCAGTTGAGCCACCTGCTTCTCGACCCCTGCCTGGGCCTTCCTCAGCGAGTCGGCATCCTGCTTGAGAGCGGCCACGTCCTGCTTCAGCCGGTCGTTCTCGGTCCTGAGGTCCTTCAGCATGGCCAGGATTTCATCCAGCTTGTCAAGCTTCTTCAGGATGTCCTCGCAGCACATTTTGCTCTGGGCCGCCTGGTCCGTCAGCGCCTTGATGGCATCAGCCACCCCGCCGGCGCTCACGATCCTGCCCTGGGCGTCGGTCACCGTGAGGACAACCCGCCTGTTCATGAAACGCCCTTCCCGCGTCTGATTGTCCACCTTCGGCTGCCGCTTGCCCTGCGCGGCCGCTTCCACCTGGGAAGGGCGCGCCCCATACTTCAACAAAAAGGCCCTCACGGCCTCCGTGCGCGCAGCCGCCAACTTGTCGTTGTACCGGTCCGAGCCCACCCAGTCGGTGTGCCCCTCGACCTTCACCTTGTAGTCCGGGTGCTGGTTCAGCAACTCGGCCAGACGCAGGAGGCTTGGGTAGCCGTCGGAGAGAATCGAGGAATTGAACTCGAAGTTCACCTCCTCCCAGTCATCCTTGGTGGCAGAAGTGGTCAAACCCTGAGCCTGCAAACCTGAGGCGATAGCGAAGAGAACCACAACAGCGAGAAGCAATGGAATCCTGTGGCTCAACATAGCAGTTTCTCCTTGATCGTGGCCTGACTCCGATCGGGCCGGAACTCGACCGCTCGGATTGCGGAAACACCTTTGCTACGTCTAAATATACCTCAACAGGGGTGCACCCGTACCCCGCATCGCGCTCCGAGTGGGGCGATAATGGGGGTGGGGCTTGCCGGGCGGGCAGTCGCCGGCGGCTCGGGGAACAAGCCGGGTCGCGGGAGGAAAGTCCGGTCTCCTCAGGGCAGCGTGCCGGCTAACGGCCGGGGGGGCTCGCTCAAAGCGGGTTCTACAGATAGTGCCACAGAAAACATACCGCCCTCGGGAAGATACCGGGGGCAAGGGTGAAAAGGTGCGGCAAGAGCGCACCGCGGCCGGAGTAATCCGCGCCGGCAGGGAAAACCTCACGCGGAGCAAGACCAAATAGGAGAGAAGGGGTGGCCCGCTCCGTCAGACTCTCGGGTAGGTCGCTTGAGCCCGGAAGAAATTCCGGGCCTAGAGGAATGACTGCCACCTGCAAGGGCACAGAAACCGGCTTACAGCCCGGCAGGCCCACCAGCCGAACTGGACGACAACGCGAGGTGATTTGCCACACATCGGTGTGGAATTTTACACACGGCGTGGGTCATTTGACCCATCTGGGGTAAGCGCAGCATCGCATTTAGCCGCGTTCTTCCCCAACCTGTTGATAATGGAAAAGAAACTCAGTCCGTGAGCAGCCAGCCATTTTGGGCCGACGCCTGCTGTGAAACAGTGGCTCAGTTTGCTGATGTGCGGATACCTGCGCGAGAGCGGCAGGAGGGGGAGAGGCTGCTGACTGGCTGGGCTCAATCTTTACGGAGGGCTGAGGTGCATACTCTACTACTGTCGAGGAAATGGGGCATCCGTCTGGCGGCGTTGCTGCTCGTTGCGGCCAGTGCGATGTACCTGGTGAGCGCCGACGGGCCGGCATATACAGAGCGGGACAAGGCCTACTATGCCGACGAGAACCTGGTGGCGTTTGTCCGTCCCGGCTTGGTTTTCACGATCACGGGGGTGACCGTCGCGGACGACGGGACGGTGAAGGTTCGGTACACAATCAAAGATCCGCGGGGGCTCCCGCTCGACCGGGAGGGAATCTACACTCCCGGCACGGTAAGCTCGAGCTGGATCCTGGCGCGAATCCCCGCGGGCAAGACGCAGTACGAAGCCTACACCACCCGGGTGCAGACCAGCCCCATCACGGGAGTTAGCGCCACGCAGGCGGGCACCGACAGCGGAGGAACTTACGAGAAGGTGGCTGACGGGGAGTACATCTACACATTCCGGACAAAGCTGCCGGCCAACTATGACAAGACGGTGACCCACACCGTCGGGCTGTACGGCAGCAGAAACCTGACCGAGTTTGACCTGGGCATCAACCTGGACGACGCCGTGTACAATTTCGTGCCGGACGGGTCGCCGGTGAAGGTCACCCGCGACGTGATCAAGTCCGCCACCTGCGACAAGTGCCACGTGGATCTTACGGCCCACGGGACCACGGGGCGCACAAGCCAGGAAGTCTGCGTGCTATGCCATACGCCGCAGACCATTGATCCCGATACCGGCGAGTCCCAGGATTTGCCGGTCCTGGTCCACCGGATTCACATGGGGGCGGACCTGCCCAGCGTGAAAGCCGGCAAGCCGTATGTAATTATCGGCAACGCTCAGTCGGTGCATGACTTCTCGACGGTGCGGATCCCCTCCGATCCCCGCCGCTGCACCTTCTGCCACGAGCAGGACACGGGCGCTGCCCAGGCGACCGCGTACTTAAAGCCGAACCGGGCGGCCTGCGGGGCATGTCACGACAACGTCAACTTTGCCACGGGCCTCAACCACGCCAACCTGCCTCAGATCTCCGACAACCAGTGCGCCAACTGCCACACGCCCGATGGCGAAGTCGAGTTCGACATATCCATCCGGGGCGCACACACCGTGCCGGCCGAATCCCGGTACCTGCCCGGAACCGTGGTTGACCTGATCAGTATCACCAACACCGCGCCGGGTCAGAACCCGAAGATCACCTTCACGGTGAAGACAAAGGCGGGCAATGCATTCCCGGTTGCCGAACTGAACCGGCTGCGATTCAGAATCGCCGGTCCGAATGCGGACTGGGCCTCCCAGATTCAGGAGGACTACGCTCTCTCCAGGGTAGCGGCGAATTCGGACGGAAGCTACACCTACACCATGGCCTACACCGTCCCTGCCACGGCCAAGGGAAGCTACACGCTCGGGGTGGAGGCTTACCGGAACTACACCATCCTGGTGGGCACCCAGAAGGAGCAGACCATCCGCGATTTCGCTGCCAACCAGATGCTGGCGTTCTCAGTGGACGGAACCACGCCGGTTGCGCGGCGCACGATTGTCTCCACCGCCAGTTGCGAGAAGTGCCACGCTGCTCTGTCGTTCCATGGAGGAAACCGGAACAAGGCTGAGTACTGCGCCACCTGCCACAATCCGAACACTACACAGGCGGCTCCCGCCAGCACGGGTCTTCCTCCTCAGACGATCGACTTCCGGATCATGATCCACAAGATCCACACTGGGGAGGAGCTGACTTCTCCTTATTGTATCGGCAGCACCTGCTTCAACGAAGTCCGCTACCCGGGCGACCGGCGTGTTTGCACGCAATGCCACGTGAACAACGCCCAGCAGTTGCCTCTGCCGGCGGGCTTGCTCCCGGTGAAGGATCCACAGGGCCTGTTGAACCCGGTTGGACCTGAATCGGCAGCTTGCCTCAGTTGCCACACGTCCGTATACGCGGCATCGCACGCGCTGGCGAACACCACCTCGCTGGGCGAGAGCTGCGCCACCTGCCATGGCCCGAACGCGGAGTTCTCCGTGAACCGCGCCCATGCCAGGTAGCCCGTTTCACCTTCCGGATGACCGAAGGGGCCCCCACAGCCGCGGGGGCCCCTTCTCTGTTCTGTGTCTGATTGCCGTCCTTTGCGTTTCCGTTTACGGTGCAAAGCAGGCAGCGGCCCCTGCGCCCGCCACCACTGTCGGCTCCGACACCTGCTCCGCCTGCCACGAGGACATCTCCAAGTCGTTCCAGAAGAATCCGCACGCCGCCGTCGAGAAGGACAAGCGGCGCGGGTGGGAAGGGAAGGCCTGCGAATCCTGCCACGGGCCCGGGAGCGTCCATGCCGAATCGGCCGACAAGAAAGATATCCGTAACCCGGGCGCGCTGCCGGTCGTCCAGGCGGACAAGATTTGTCTGAGTTGCCACCTGAATCAGCCGACCCAGATTGGGCGCCTTCACGGCAGCCATGCGCGGACCCAGGTGAGCTGCACGTCTTGCCATCCGGTGCACAAGCCCGAAAGCGGGGCCATGACGCCGCGTCAGGCGCCGGCCGTGAACAAGCTCTGCCAGGGCTGCCATACCCAGGAATGGGCCGCGTTCCAGCGGCCCCACGCTCACAACCTGAACCGGGGGGCGATGTCCTGCGTGGACTGCCACAATCCGCATGGCAGCCTACTGCCAGGATCTATGCGGGCGATCTCGGCCAACGAACTGGGATGCTTCAAGTGCCACGGCGACAAGCGAGGTCCGTTTGCCTACGAGCACGCCTCGGTCCGGCTTCAGGGCTGCACGGCCTGTCACGAGCCGCACGGATCGGCCAATCCACGCATGCTGACGCGCCACGAAGTGCGCTTCGTATGTCTGGAATGCCACGCCAATAAGCCTGCGGCGTCGGTTCAGGCCCTCCCTCCCACATTGGGGGGGATTCCGCCTGCTTTCCATGATTTGAACAGCCCGCGATATCGGAACTGCACGCTGTGTCATGTGAAGATCCATGGGTCTCACATCAATCGGGCCTTACTGCGATGAGACTACTTGCCGCCATCCTGCTTTCGATTCCCCTCCTGGCACAGGAAGCCTCCACGCAGGCAGCCCCGGCTGCCGCCGCCGAGCCCAGACTCACCGTCGAATTCGGCAACCGCTGGGCCAGCGATGTCGGAGGCAGCGAGGCCGCCTACCGCAGCGTCGTCAACTACGCCAAGGGTCCGAGGGTCTTCGGGGCGGACCTCACGCTCGGCCCGTCGTTTTTGTTCGACAAGCTGGATTTACGCAGCAATGGATGGGGCGGGGAACCCCACAGCACGGCGAGCCTCGACGCCGAGCGCCAGCGCAGCTACCGGCTCTCGGTGGACTACCGCAATTCGGCCTACTTTAACGCGCTGCCTTCTTTTGCCAACCTCGGCGCCGCCGGCGGCGTTTTCCTCAACCAGCGCTCCTTCGACGTCCGCCGCAAGATGATCGACACGCGGCTCGATCTGTTCCCGGCCCGGCGCGTGGTCCCCTTCCTGGCCTATTCGCGGGATTGGGGCTACGGCACCGGCCTCACCGATTTCGTGGTGGACGTGAACGAGTACGTGGTGCCGAACATTCTCCAGGACCACACCGACAACTACCGCGGCGGGGTGAGGCTCGAGTTCAACCGCTTCCATGCCACCCTCGAGCAGGGTGGCACGGCCTTCAAGGACGACCAGCGGCTGTATCAGGCTGCGGGCACGAATCTGGGCGACCGGACCTCGACGTTTCTGGGCCAGAGGCTGTCTCTGACTACGTTGAACCAGGCCTACCGGGTCCGAGGGACGAGCCAGTACAGCCGCGCGCTTTTCACCGCCAACCCGTTCTCCTGGATCGATCTCTCCGGCCAGATACTCTACAGCCGTCCCCGCAGCACGGTGAACGTCACCCAGTCGAGCACCGGCAACTTCGTTTCGCTCGACACGCTGACGTTCTTCACCGCGCAGACGGTGGGACTCGGCTCGGAGGCCAGGATGCCGCACACCTCGGGTAGCTTCGGGGTCCAGGTCCGCCCGCACTCCCGCATCCGCGTGTTCGAATCGTTCGTGGCCGACCGCTTCCATACCGTTGCCGGCCTGCCGAACGGGACATTTCTGGAGCCGATCGAGTTCACGTACAATCGCCAGGAATTCAATGTCCTGTTCGACCTGGCTTCAAGGCTTACCCTGCGCGGCGGGCACCGATACGTGTGGGGAGACGCGATTTCCCGCGCCCCCAACCTAAGCCAGACCGGTCCCAGGGAGACCGGAGAGCTGAGGATGCAGGCCGGCCTGGCCGGCTTGACCTATCGCCCGGTCACCAAGGTCAGTCTGTATTTCGACTACGAGGGCGGCTCGGCCGACCGCAACTATTTCCGCACCAGCCTGCAGGACTATCACCGGATGCAGATCCGAGCCAAGTACCAATTGGCGGGTTCCCTGTCGCTGTCCACCAACATCTCTCTGATGGAAAACGAGAATCCCGCCCCCGCTTCCCGCTATCAGTTCGAGAGCCGCAACAGTTCGCTGACGGCTCACTGGACGCCCATGGGGGGGAAATGGTTCAGCCTGCTGGCAGACTACACGCGCTCCACTCTGAGCTCCGATCTCTCCTACATAGTCCCGCAGACCCTCGGGAACGCACGCTCCTTGTACGTCGAACGCGCGCACGTGGGAACGGCGGCCCTGGACGTCAACCTTCCACAGCTTCGCGGGCAGTCCGCGAAGCTGACGGCGGGGGGCTCCCTGTTCTCGTCGTCGGGGAGCCGGCCGACGCAGTTCTACCAGCCTCTCGGGCGGTTCTCATTCCCGCTCCACCGCCGGGCGAGCCTGCTGGCCGACTGGCGCTGGTACAACCTCGGAGAGCGATTCTACGTCTACGAGGGCTTTCGGACTCATCAGTTCATGCTCGGATTGCGTGTGGGCCTGTAGTCCCCGCTATTGAGCGCTGTCGCGGCTTCTAGTAGAGTCGTGGATGGCGATGAGCGCGGCAAGGATCCAGATACTGCGGCGAATCCCACTGTTCGCCAGCCTGAGTCCCGCCGAGCTCGCACCTCTGGCCGAGCGCACGCTGGAGAAGCGATTTCACCCCGCTGAAGTGCTTTTCCGCGAAGGCGATCCCTGCCATGGCTTCTACCTATTGGGCCAGGGCACGGTCAAGATCTTCAAGACCTCTCCTTCGGGTCGCGAAATCATGCTGGCGGTGGAGACGGCTCCTTCGAGTGTGGCCGAGGTCCCTCTGTTCGACGGCGGCCCGTTCCCGGCCACCGTCAGCGCCCTGGACGAGGTCGTCGCCTATCTGGTGAGCACGCGGGACTTCCGGCAGGTGTGCCACCAGCACCCCGAGGTGGCTCTGAAGCTCCTGGCGGTCGTGGGGGGACGGCTGCGTCAACTGGTGGGCGTCGTGGAAGCCGTCAGCTTCGGCAGCGTACGCCAGAGGCTGGCCCGGACGCTGCTGGACCTTGCCCGGCAGGCAGGAAGCATGTCCTACTCCCTCCCCGCTACCCATCAGGAGCTCGCCTCCCGCCTCGGCACAGTCCGGGAAGTGATCTCTCGGAACCTGAGCCGCTTCCAGGCGGAGGGACTGATTCGTGTGGACAGGAAGCATCTCCAGATTCTGAACCCCGACGGCCTGGAGTCAGAAGCGGAGACAGAGTTCTGAGGATTTCTTCAGCGCCACGTGTATATTTTCAACATCCCTGTATAGTGTTGTGTGTGTAGGGGAAACTCATGAAAGCGGATAATTGCTGCAATTTTCGTGTTGTTTTTTTCAACGCGAAGATTTGGGCAGGTTCTGTTTCATGATTGTTAGTCCTTTATTTACAAACAAATAGCGGCTAGCGTCCAGGTCCAAGTATCGGCCCTTGAGTTGCCCTTTCAAAAAGTGAAAGGAGTTGCGTCATGACAGTCATTCTGGTGCTCTCGACGTTCCTGGTCTTCATCCTGATCGACTACCTTTTGAGCAGGAAGAAGGTCGTGGCCGATGCCGCTGAGCAGACTCCGGCTGCCGAATGGGATCCGAACTACGTGGAGGGATTCCTGGTGCCCGAGCGGTTCCAGTATCACCCCGGCCACAGTTGGGCGCTTCGGGAGAGGAAGAAGCTGACGCGGGTCGGCATCGACGAGTTCGCCGCAGCCGTCATGGGGCGGTTGGAGCGCATCGAACTGCCGAAGCCCGGAACCTGGCTGAGACAGGGGCAGAAGGCCTTTGCTTTCTATAGGGACGGCGAGAAGACGGAGATGCTGTCCCCGACGGAGGGCGAGGTGGTGGAGGTCAATCCGGAAGTGGCGAAGGACCCGTCCTTGTTGCGCAAGGATCCCTACGGACTGGGCTGGCTCCTGATGGTCCACTCCCCCGATGACGAGACGGTCAGCCGGAACCTAGTTCCTGCCGGCATGGTTCGAAGCTGGATGCGCGATGCGGCCGAGAGGCTGTACTCAATGCAGCCGCAGCTTGCAGGAGCCGTTGCCGCCGACGGGGGCCGGCCCGCCGAAGACTTGTTCGCTGCCCTGCCGGGCGCTTCCTGGAGGGAGCTAACCGCTGAATTCTTCCTCACCAAGTGAGTCAGCGGCCCTCACAATTGGCCGCCGAATTGCTGTACATTGAGTTGTGCTATCCGGTGACCCGAGTTGGATAGCGGTTTCTTACTACGGCGTTCTTAGGCGGTGCGATGAGGAACAAGGCAATCCTATTCGACAGCACCATGTGTGTGGGCTGTCGCGCCTGTGAGGAGGCCTGCTCAACGAAGTGGGGGCTGACCTACAACGAGTCCGTCGCCTCCGAGGAGCGGCTCTCAGAGCGCAAGCTCACCACCGTGGTCACGCGTGGGGAGCGTTTTGCGCGCCGATTGTGCATGCATTGCGTCGAGCCAACCTGCGTTTCGGTTTGTCCGGTCGGCGCATTTCAGAAGACCTCCCTGGGCCCGGTGGTTTACGAAGAGGCCCGCTGCATGGGCTGCCGTTATTGCATGCTGGCCTGCCCGTTCCAGGTGCCGGTGTATGAGTGGAGTCAGGTCTTGCCCAAGGTCAGGAAGTGCGACATGTGTTACGCACGCCTGAGTTCCGGCAAGGCAACGGCGTGTTCGGAAGCATGCCCGACCGGAGCAAGCAAGTCGGGCGACCGTGAGGCGATGCTCCAGGAGGCACGACGGCGCCTGGAGGAGAATCCCAAGCAGTACAACGGCGTCGTCTACGGGCTGGGCGATGTGGGTGGCACTTCCGTGTTCATACTCTCGGAGGTGCCGGTGGAGCAGTTCGGATTCCCGGCCGGGTTGCCCAAGGAGCCTCTGCCGGCGCTGACCCGGCGGGTTCTTGCATTTGTCCCGGACGTGGTCGGAGTGGGAGGCGTCCTGCTGGGCGGCATCTACTGGATCACGCACCGCCGCGAGGCGGTGGCGGCCGCCGAAGGGCGCCGCAAGGACCGGGAAGGGGGGACGGCGTGACTGGAGCGTTTCGTTTGCCTCGTCTCACCTTCTGGCGCACGGTGCTGGTGCTGCTCATGCTGGCAGCCCTCTACGCCGCTTACCTCCGCTTCTTCGTGGGCCTGGGCGCCTCGACGAATCTGACCGACCAGTTTCCGTGGGGGCTCTGGATCGGCTTCGACGTGCTGTGCGGCGTGGGTCTGGCGGCGGGGGGCTTCACGCTGGCCGCGACGGTTCACATCTTCAACCTGAAGCGTTACGAGCCGATAGTCCGTCCCGCCATTCTGACCGCATTCCTGGGCTACGTACTGGTGGTTGTGGCGCTCATGTTCGATCTCGGCCGGCCCTACCGCATTTGGCATCCGCTGGTGATGTGGAATCCCCACTCGGTGATGTTCGAGGTGGGCTGGTGCGTGACCCTTTACACCACCGTGCTTTCGCTGGAGTTCGCCCCGGCCGTGCTCGAGCGGCTGCGGTGGAGGCGGCCCTTGAAGCTGCTGCGCGCGATCATGATCCCCCTGGTGATCGTGGGAGTGCTCCTGTCGACCCTGCACCAATCCTCTCTTGGGAGCCTGTTTCTCATCGTGCCCACCAAGCTGCATGCCCTTTGGTACACACCGCTTCTGCCGGTATTTTTCTTCTTCTCGGCCCTGATGGTCGGACTGGCCATGACCATTTTCGAATCGTGGCACTCCAGCAAGGCTTTCGGGCGGCAGTTGGAAATGCCACTGCTCCGGAACCTGGCCCGTGTGCTCGCCGTCCTGATCGCGGCCTACCTGGCCATGCGTTTCCTGGACCTGGCGCGCCGAGGGGCGTTGGGCCTGCTTCTTGGACCTGGGAGCGAACGCTACTTCTTTGGGCTGGAGATCTTTCTGCTTGCCCTTCCCATGCTGCTCCTGTTCCGGGAGCGGATTCGCGCCAACCCCCGGGCGCTATACGCCTGCGCGGTCTTGACCATCTTCGGCTTCGTCACCAACCGGCTGAACGTCAGCGTAACCGGCCTGGAAGCAGGCTCCGGCACAAGCTATGTTCCCAAGTGGACCGAAGCCGTCATCACGCTGGCCATTGTGGCGGCGGGCTTTGCGGTGTTCTACCTGGCCGTGAAGTATCTGCCCATTTTCGAGGAGGCCGAAGCCAAGCTCGAACCGGCCGTAAGTCCGCTGGAGGAGCCGGCATCCGCGGCCGGCGGCTAGAGGCATGCCTTCCTCGGGAGTGGCCGGTGGACGCTATCACGTGAGACTGACTTTCAAGCTCGGCGCCGCGGTGGTGGCGAGCTTCGTGACCTTCGTCGCCCTGGTTGGATACCTGAGTCTGCGCGAGCACAGGCTGCACTCCGAGCAGCTCGTTCTCACCAGCGCGGACCGTCTGACCGATCTGATCCAGCGCAGCACCCAGTTCCAGATGCTGCACAACGACCGCGAGGCCCTCTATCAGATGATCAACGACGTGGGCAGCGAGCCCGGTCTGCGGCGGGTGCGGATCTTCAATAAGGAGGGCCGGATCAGTTTTTCGACCGAGCACGCTGAGGTGGGCAAGACGGTCGACAAGCAGGCGGAGCAGTGTTACGCCTGTCATTCGCAATCCGAGCCTCTCAGCCGCCTGGACCGGCCCGATCGCGCGCGCATCTTCCGGGACAGCGGCGGCCAGCGAATCCTCGGCATCATTCGCCCCATTGGGAATCAGCCTTCCTGCTCGGAGGCCGCCTGCCACGCGCACCCGTCGACACAGAAGGTCCTGGGCGTCATCGACGCCAATCTTTCCCTGGCGAGCGTAGATGAGCAACTGGCCGACTTCCGGAGGCGACTGCTCCTGTTCACCGGTCTGGCGCTGTTGCTCGGGTCGCTGGTCAGCGTCGGCTTTGTCCTCCTGGTGGTACACAGACCGGTGGCGGAACTGAAGGCGGGGACGAAACGCCTCGCCGGCGGAGACCTGAGCCACCGCCTTGCGGTGCGAAGCCAGGACGAACTGGGAGAGCTGGCGGAATCGTTCAACAAGATGACGGAGGACCTGGCGCGCGCCCGCGACGAGATCACGTCCTGGGCGCGCACGCTCGAGGACCGAGTGGAGAAGAAGAGCCAGGAGCTCGAGCAGGCGTATTCGGGCCTGGTCGCCAGCGAGAAGATGGCCTCCTTGGGAAAGCTGGCAGCCACGGTCGCCCACGAAATCAACAACCCCCTGTTTGGCATCCTCACCTACTCCCGCCTGGTCTTGAAGGACCTGGAAAGAGACGGGCTGAGCGCGGCGCAAAAGGCGTCCGCCATCGAACAGCTCCGCACCATCGAGCGGGAGAGCAAACGCTGCGGCGAGATCGTGCGCAACCTGTTGGCCTTCGCACGGCGCCAGCCGCCCCGCAAGCAGGCGCAGGACCTCGCTGCCCTCATCCGCCGCGCTCTGGCTCTGGTACGGCACCGTTTGGAGCTTCAGGGAGTGGAACTGGTTGAGGAGTTCGCTCCCGACGTGCCTTGCGGGCTCTTCGACGCCGATCAGGTGCAGCAGGTACTGCTGGTGCTGCTGATCAACGCGGCGGAGGCAATGCCCAACGGCGGACGGCTGAAGGTCAGCACGGAGTGGGATGCGGCGACATCGAGAGTGCATGTCCGCGTGCTCGACAACGGCGTGGGGATCGCCCCGGATGTTCTCCCCCATATCTTCGAGCCCTTCTTCACGACCAAAGAGGACCAGCACCAGACGGGGCTGGGGTTGGCGGTGGCGCGCAACATCGTGGAGCAGCACGGCGGCACTCTGACCGCCCGTTCCGCGCCGTCGGAAGGCACCGAGTTCACCCTGACCCTAACCATTGAGGTTCCTGCCGGCGACGGCGGGCCGATTGCGGAGACTGTGAATGGACGCACCTGACTTGCACAACAGCGGGCCCAAGGGCCGGATTCTCATCGTGGATGATGAGCATGTCGTGCGCGACTCGCTCGCCAAGTGGTTCGACAGCGAAGGATACGAGACCGGCTCCGCCTCCGGCGGCCGCGAGGCGCTTCTGGCGGTGCAGCAGAAGCAGTACGACCTCGCGCTTCTCGACATCAAGATGCCGGGCATGGACGGCATGGAGCTGCAAAAGAAGCTCCGCGACGCCGATCCGGACCTGACCGTGATCATCATGACCGGCTATGCTTCGGTGGAGACCGCGGTCCAGGCCCTGAAAGCCGGGGCCTACGATTACATCACCAAGCCGATCGATCCCGACGAACTGGTGCACCTGGTCTCCAACGCCCTCGGGCACAAACGGTACCGGCGCGAACTGGAGCGCCTGCGCGAGAACATTCAGGAGATCTACCCCGAGTCCAGGCTCGTCGGCAACAGCGCGGGGATGCGCCGTGTCTTGGAACTGGTCGAGATGGTGGCGCCCACCGACACCACGGTGCTCATCTTCGGGGAGAGCGGCACCGGCAAGGAACTGGTGGCGCGGGCCATCCACGCGGCAAGCCCGCGCCGGCACATGCCCATGGTGGTCATTCACTGCGGGGCGCTGACCGAGACCTTGCTGGAGAGCGAGTTGTTCGGCCACGAGCGCGGCGCCTTCACCGGCGCGCAGTACCGCAAGAAGGGGAAGTTCGAAGTGGCCGACGGCGGCACGGTCTTCCTGGACGAGATCAGCGACATCAGCCTGAAGACCCAGACCGACCTGCTCCGCGTCTTGCAGGAGAAAGAGATCGTCCGCGTGGGAGGCACGCAGTCGATCCGGGTCGATTTCCGTTGCATCGCCGCCACCAATAAGAACCTGGAAGACCTGGTGAAGGCCGGCACCTTCCGGCCTGATCTTTACTACCGCCTGAAGGTGTTCGCGATCGATCTTCCCCCGTTGCGCGAGCGGCGGGAGGACATTCCCCTCCTCGCCGATCACTTCGCCAGAAAGTACGCCGCGGCCATGAACCGGCCCGTGCCCAAGCTCTCGGCGGAGGCGGTGGACCTTCTGCTCGGTTACGACTGGCCCGGTAACGTCCGCGAACTGGAGAACGCCGTCGAGCGCGCCTTGGTCATCGGCCGGCAGGCCGAAATACAGCCCGCGGATTTTCCCTTCCAATTGCAGCCCTCCGCCCAGGCGGCGGGGCATACGCTCGAGGAGGTGGAGCGGGCCCATATCGAGAGGGTGCTGCGGGAGACGGAAGGGAACCTCTCCCGGGCCGCGCGCGTTCTGGATATCGACCGCACCACGCTCTACAACAAGCTGCGTCGCTACGGCCTCAAGTGAACCAGCCGTCTGCCGGGATCAGCGCGATCCGCCTTCAGCCTGTGGGGGAAGGCCTCCAGATCGAGCTTGCCGACGAGATTGCCGCGGCTCTGGCGCGTGTGTTCCGGGCATCCTGCCACGTCGAAACGGCGGTCATGGATCCGGGGTTCGCCTACGACAGGCTGCGCATGCAGTATCATTCGACCGCGATTCTGGAGAGGCTCTCGCAGTCGGCCGCCGGGCAAGGAGTCAGGCTGTTGGCCCTGACCGAGCTGGACCTGTTCGTGCCCGTCCTCACGTTCGTCTTCGGGGAAGCGCAGCTTGGCGGAAGCTGCGCCGCGGTCTCCTTGCACCGGCTTCGGGAAGAGTTCTACGGCCTTCCCGCCAGGCCGGAGTTGCTCAGGGAACGCGCCATCAAGGAGGCGGTCCACGAGTTGGGGCACACGCTCGGTCTCAGGCACTGCGCGGACTGGCGTTGCGTGATGGCCTCGACGCACGCCGTCGAACGGCTGGATCTCAAGTCCGCCGAATTCTGCCCCGCATGCGCGAAGACGGCCGGGCTGGCCCCCTAGGAAGAGCCCTTCACCGAAACCGAAATGTCGATGCCGTTCCGGACGCTCTGGGTCACGATGCAGAAATCCTCGAAGATCTCCAGGCAACGCGCGGCTTTCTCCCGTTCCGCCTCGCTCAGTCGAGGGTCGATCACGACCTCCACCTTGCCGACCCTCAGCCGCTTGTTCTCGTTGCGGACGATCTGCATCTTGACCTCGGCGTGAATCGGGCCGAGTTCCACCCGGGACCGCCGGGTGCAGAAGAGCAGGCTGGCGCACAGGCAGTTGGCGATGGCGGCGGCCAGCAGCCGCGCCGGGTTGGGGCCGCGATCCTTGCCCAGAGGAGGAGGTTCGTCCAGGACAAGATCGGTGAGTTCCGGCTTGTCGAACCTGACGCGGAACTCGTAGTCGTGGACCTGGTCGACCGACAGGGTGAACTCGCTCGCGAACTCGCTCATCGTAAGCCCGCTCAAGCCCAGTAGGCCACGCCCGGCTTCTCCTGAATGACGGTCTCGCTCAGGAACCGGATGGCCTTGGTCAGACCTTCTTCCGCCGACATCAGGCTGTCCTCGTGCTCGATGGACAACACGTAGTCATAGCCGTACATGCGCAGGGTCGACACGAACTCGCGCCACCAGTCGGCGCCATGGCCGTAGCCGCAAGTGCGGAAGATCCACGAGCGGTTGCGTTCGTCGGTGTAGCTCTTGGTGTCCAGAACGCCGGTCATGGGCAGGTTGCGAGAGTAGATCTGGGCATCCTTGGCGTGAACGTGAAATATGGCGTCGCCCAGGATGCGGATGGCCGCGATCGGATCGATCCCCTGCCAGAACATGTGGCTGGGGTCGTAGTTACAGCCCACGTTCTTGCCGGCAATCGAACGCAGCTTCAGCATGGTCTCGGGGCTGTAGACCACGAAGCCGGGATGCATCTCGATGGCGATCTTCACGCCGTGGTCGGCGGCGAACTTGGCGCGCTTGATCCAGTAGGGAGCCACCTTCTTCTCCCACTGCCACGCCAGCATCTCCGGGAAGTGCGGGGGCCAGGCAGCGGTCACCCAGTTGGGATATTTGGCCTTGTCGCTGTCGCCGGGGCAGCCGGAGAAATCCACTACGACGGGAACCCCCAGCTTCTCGGCCAGCAGGATCGTCTTGCGGTTGACTTCCTGATGAGCCTTGGAGATGGCGGGGTTGGGATGGAGGGGATCGCCGTGACAGCTCAGGGCGCTGACGGTGATGCCGTTGTCGTCCAGCTTCCGCTTGAATTCCTTGAGGGCCTGTCTGCTCTCGAGCAACTCCAGTTTGCAGTGCGGGCCACCGGGGTAGTTGCCCGTCCCAAGTTCGACCGTGCTTATGCCGAGGCCCTTCAGCTTTTCGATCACCTGGTCGAGCGACAGGTTCGCCAGCAGCGCCGTGAATACACCAATCCTCATATTCGTCCTCCGTTATCCTGGGTCTGATCGGACCGCAAGCGACAAGAATAGCACCCCGGCCGGAGCGGTTCAGCCCCGGTGGCTACAGGGTGCCGGCGTGGCGTTTGAGGATTGTGGGGAGGTTCTGCGAGAAAGCCGACCGGGCCATCACCATGTGGCAGCCCAGCTCATGGGCCTTCTGTTTCAACTCGCCGTCCACGTGGGAAACATAGGCAAGCAGGCTGGTGCGGCTGAGCTCGGGGTTGGCCTTCACCTTGCCGATCAGCCTCAGCGGCTGAACGCCGCTGCAGTTCAGGTCGAGGATGATGAGCGCCGGCTTGGACTCGGCTTTCTCGAGGAGTTCCTTCTCCCCCTTCACGAACTCGACCTGAAGGCCGGCGCGCTTGGCGGCGTCCGATATTTTCACGGTGAACAGAAGGTCCGCGACCAGCGCCAGAATCCGCTTTGGTTCTCGTCTTTGCATAGGAGGCAGCGAATGCACCTCACTCGTCCAACACGAACAGCTACTTCCGGTTGATTCCAGGTGCAAAGCTGGCAGGAAACTCCATCTTACTAGCTCTCCGCTACTCCGCGCAAGCCGGGTCGGTCGCTTCCGGGCCCGTTCACCTCTCCTGGCGCCGGGTCAGCACCGCCGTTCCGGAGGCGAGTCCAAACTGCGTGCCGAGGCTGGTGGCGACCCACTCCACGCGCAACGAGTCCCTCGACAGCAGCACCAGCTTGGCCTCACCCTCGGCCCCCCCGGCGCCGGTCCACTTCAGAGTCGCGTTGCCCTCTTCCGCCCTGCCCTGGAAGCGAAACACGACCTCAGAAGAGATGGGACGGTCGGCCACATCATAGCGGGCGCGGTACCTGCCGCGGAGCGCATCACCTTCCTGAGAAATGACCGTTTCCACGTAGTCGGCCGGGTACAAGGAGCGCTGGTCGGGCAGGAGCTTGGAACGAACGTAGACCCACGTCCCGCCGAACTTCTGCGAGGCATCGGCAGCAGGCTGTGGGGGTGCGGCGAAGGCCGGTTCCGCAGCAGGGATGAACTGCGGAAAGGCCGCCGGCTCGATCCCGCCCACCCCGGCGGCAGGCTCGACGGCGGCCAGCGGCGGTAGTTCGTGGATGGTGGGTCGCGAAGGAGTCTGATCTGCAACGGATGGCCCCGGCGCCGGGCTGCGCTGCGGTCGGGCTGTTCTTGCGGAGGGCGGAGCAGGGTGGCTCTGGCCGGTGCTGACGACACTGGCGGTGGAAGTCTCCTTCGCCGGCGACCTCGCACGCCCGTCGGATGGCGACGACGCCTGCCAGTAGAGCAATGCGACGGCGAAGCCGGCCGCCAGCAGCCCGGCGTCCCGGAATGTGAACGGCAGGGTGCGTGGCGCTTCGCCAGCCGCCTTCGTAAGAGACAACGCCAGGCTCCTGCCCAGTGCTGCATCGTACTCGCGCCGCCGGGCGGGCTCGACGAGGGCATCATGGATCTCGTTCAGGCGCCTCATCTGGGCCTCAGCCAGGCGCCTCAGGTCGTCGTCGGTTTGCTGATCCGGGTGGAGAAGCCGGGCAAGGCTGCGGTAGGCCCGATGTATCTCCTCGGCGGAGGCGTCGGGCCGAAGACCCAGCTCTTCGTAGTAGTTCATCCCTGACGGGTAGATCGGCGGTCCTCGGGCGGACTACAGACCTGCCGCCAGGGATTCTGGTTCAACCCCGTCGCGGGGGCTGCAATCGGAGCCGGCGCATGCGGCGGGCGGCCCAAAGAGCCAGGATGCCCGCTCCGCCCAGCCAGATCGAATTCGCCTCGGGCGTTGCCGCATCGCCAATGGCGTAGGCGAAGTTGTCCAGGCCCACGAAATTCCGATTGCCGGAATCCAGCGTCACCGACTGGACGGGTTGATCGAAGATGAAGCCTATGAAGTCCGGGGTCGTGTCGGAAGTAGTAACCATGGTGTAGCTGTCCGTCGGTGTGAAGTTGAAGGCGACCGTCCCTCCGGGGTTCTCCGTCAACACCAGCAGGGCGAGTGCGGTCACATTCGCCGGCAGGTTGGCCGTGAAGGTTTTGGTCCCATAGGTGTTGCCCACAAGGAAATTGCCGGAGAAGGATGACCTGTACGGGTAGGCCGAACTCTGGCTGTAGAGGACCAATCCGCCTTCGGAGTTCGGAGTGGCGCTGAAATCCACACCGTGTATTTGCAGACCGGTGACGCTGTAGTCGTCGTAGCCATACTGCCCGGTGACGCTGACATCATCGAAGTCAATCGTGAACACACCCGAAGTCGCGGCAATCCATTCGGACTGGTTGGTGAAGTACTGCATCGTTGCGCCTGCCGGAGCGGCCAGGAGCATGAGGGCGATCATGGCGATCAGCATCAACAGGGTAGGTTTCATTCGTATCCTGCTTGAATGGATGTTTAGATAGAGAAGTGCCGCGGAAGTAGTTCTATTCTCAATTGGATACGCTACCACCACCTCAAGACGCAGATGTACTTCTAGCCTGCCCAGGGTGGACTATGACCCCATCTCCCCGAGGGTTTTACATCCCGCTTTCGTCAGCGGAGGGCCCGTAGGTGGAGGGGACGGGAACGTCGTTGAGGCGAAGGTAGACCCCCAACTGCGCCCGGTGATGAATCATGTGGTTCAGGACGAAGCTTCGCAGGACCCCGATCCGCGGCATCGTCAGGATCAGTTTGCCGTTCATCAGGAGCGACCAGTTCTGGTACAGGTGGTTGTCCTCAGCCTCCGCGATCGCGGCGCGGGCGGCGGCGACATTCTTGTCGAACATCGCCAGCAATTCGGTGCGGTCCGCAGGCACAGCCGGGGGCGCCATCTGTACGCCGCCGGGAGCCAGATCGACCGAGTCCTTCTTGATGCCCTCGACCGCCCACTGGGGTATCTCGGCGATATGTCCCGCGAGCCACCCCATCGTGCCGGACTTGGCGTGGGGTCTCCAATCGAACCTGTCCTCCGGCACCCGCTCCAGGTGCTTTCGAGCGGTGGCCATCTCCTGGTCGAATTCCGGCAGCAACGCATCCCTCAATGCCATGGAAGTCTCCTATAGGGCTGATTCTACCGCACCCGGCCGGTCTTCCCCTGAGGAGCCTTGTAGGTGTATATTGCTCCTGATCTACCAAGTCGCACGCGGGGAGGCGTCGCAGATGAGGAGGCACGGTTTCTGGCTCCTGGGCGTTCTTTGGCTGGGTCTGGTGACTGCCGGCGCGCAGACGCTTGGCAACAGTTCTCTGACCGGCCAGTATCAATTCGCGCAACTTTTCGTCAACGCTTCGAACGGAGTGCTCCTGGACACACGGAATCTGCTCGGCGCAATCACTTTCGACGGCAAGGGCGGCTACACATACACCGGCCGGAGAGGAACGAAAGGAGGCGGACTCGAGCCGGTTAGCGGGCAGAGTACCTACACGGTCGCGGCAGACGGACTGGTGGGGATGACGAGCCCGGTAGAAAGTTTTCTGCGCGAGGCGGCGGGACTCAGCGCCGACCTCAAGGTGCTGGTGGGCGCGTCCACAAGCTCCTCTGGGAGCTTGAAGGACATCTTTGTAGCTGTGAAGGCCCCTTCCTCCACTGCGGGCGCCGCTCTGCTCAGCGGCAAGTACACGGCAGCCGTGCTGCAACTTCCCAATGGCTCGGCGGCATTGGCGAGGTCCGCGCTGGCCACCATGGAGGCGGATGGTGCGGGTCGCCTTCGTTCCATCTCAGGCCGCGGGCATGCGGCCGACCAGAGCGGGAGAAATCGCAGCTTTACGGTGGAGCCGGCCACATACAGCCTTCTTGCGGACGGCTCGGGTACCGCCGCATTTCCCGTCGATACTTCCTGCCCGCTCTCGGGCACCTGGGAGATACGCGTATCCGGCGATGGCGACTACATCCTGGGGGTCTCTTCCGAATCCGGCGCACGCGACCTCCTTGTCGCTGTCCGTCACTACAGCACCGCCGCCAGAGGCTCCGATTTTCAGGGTTCCTACTGGATTGCCGAATTGGGGCTGGAACGGAAGAGCTACTTTGTTGCCTCGGGCAGGGTGGCGGCCGTCGCGGGTGATCGGGCCATCATCGCCGAAAGGCTCCATCAGGACTTGACGCCGCTGGACTTCTCGGGATTGAATTACTACCGCGTGGATGCGGACGGCACGGGCGCGCTGGCCCCTTCCCTCGAAGATGGCCTGGTGAACATGGCCCTCGGAGGCGCGGGCGCGGGAGGTCCGGTCACGATGGCCGGCGCCCAGGTCGGGCCGTTGGGAACGGCCACCGGCGCATACGGGATCTTCCTGTGCGCACGTGCTCCTTCGCCTTCGGGGACGGGGGCTTTCATCCTCCCGTCGGGGATCGTCAACGCGGCCTCCTTTGCGCCTCAGCCGCATCCGGTCAGCCCCGGCGCAATTTCGGCCCTGTTCGGGACCGAACTCGCCTCTGAAACCGTGACCGCTGCCACGATCCCATTGCCTACCTCGCTCGGCGGCGTCTCCGTGACTGTAAATGGCGCCCCGGCGCCACTTTTCATGGTGTCCGCCACGCAGATCAATTTTCAGATGCCGTACGAAGCCACCGGCACGTCCGCGCGCGTCAGAGTAACCAAGGGCGCCGCTTCCTCCAATGAAGTAAGTGTCCCGCTGGGGGCCACCAGCCCTGGCATTTTTCAGTGGTACGACGGCGATACGCCAAACCGGGCTATTGTCACCCATGCCGACTACACGCTGGTGACTCGCGACAGCCCCGCGCGCCGGGGAGAAACCGTTCAGATCTGGCTGAACGGTCTGGGGGCGCTGGACCCTCCCGTGGCTACCGGGGCCGGCAATCCGTTCACCGAGCCCCTCGCCCGCGCGGCAGACAAGAACATCATGGTGTACTTTGGGGGCGAACCGGCAGAGCGCATCGACTACGCAGGGGGCGTGCCCTACCTTGTCGGAATGAATCAGATCAATGCCAAAGTCCCCGTACACGCCCCCATCGGCTCGAATGTGCCGCTTTCGCTCGCCACCAGCACCGCCTACACGGATCTGGTGGACATCGCCATCGGAAACTAGCCCTTACGGCTTAGGGGCCTCCACCTTCACATAAATCGGCAGCTTGTTAGAAGTGTATCCTTCCCCCTCCGCCCAGATCTGCCACTGCTCACCTGCTGTCAGCGCAGGCATCCCGACGTTGGTTTCCAGCCTCGCCACGCCCACTAATCCGGGAGCCAGGTCATAGGAGTAGATCGAGCAGATGAACGACTCCGAGGAGCCCACCCGCCCCGCTTTGATCATGTGTGTCGGGTGGACACCGATCAGCGGAGAGTCCGGCGCCGGCACGCCGCTGGGCCAGGGTTGTTCCAGAAACGCGAATCCGGTGGTGTAGAGGTAGAACCGCTCCTGACCGTCAAGCGGCGTATCCGCGGTGACCTCACTTCCGTCCGTGCGGCGTATCGCGATCAATGACGTGAAGGGCCGCATTTCCACGCGATACTGCGCATCGGCATCGCCGCCCTCGGTGGAAACGCGGATGGTTCCACTCAGCGGCGCATCGTATGGCAACTGCGCTACGATCACCGTGGGGTGGACCTGGAATAGCGGGAACTGCGGGCCGGAGGGCATGATGGCTGCCGAAGTCCCGCCGAGAACGTACGGCAGAGGACCGCTCAGGCGGTCCAGAGCTCTGGCGTACACAATGTCTTCCTTGGCCAGCTTCTCACCCACCAGAGACACGATCTGGCCGGGCGAGACCTCGGCCCCCGATCTTCCCTTGACCGGGTTGGCCATCGTCCTGAGCGTCGGCACGTTGGTCAAATCGGTGGGCACGGTCATGTCGATCTTGATCAGGAACCCCATCGCGCCCCCGCCCGAGCTTCCCAGAAGGGGATTCGCTGTAGTGGGGAAGTTGGTTGAGAGCGTTTGGCCGGCGATGTAGACGTTTCCGGCGCCGTCGGCGGCAACGGCGTTTCCACGATCGACGCCCAGGCCTCCCAGGTAACTCGAATAGAGCAGATTCTTTGCGTCAGAGTCAAATTCGGAAAGGAAGGCCTCCTGGCTGCCCCTGTTCACACGCTGCACGCGGTCCTGCGACACGGGGAAATTGGTGCCGGAACCGGTGATGCCGGTCACGAAGATGTTGCCGGAGTTGTCGAGGGCGATCCCTAGCCCGTATTCGCCGCCGGTGCCGCCCAGGAAGGTCGAAAACTCCAGGCTGGTACCGCCCGGATTGAGCTTCGCAACAAAAACATCGTCACTGCCTCTCAGTGCGTTCTGATAGACACCCGCAGTGGCCGGGAAGTTGGACGACGCGGTTCTCCCCGCGACGTAGGCGTTGCCGGCGGCGTTGATCGCGATGGCGCGCACCTCATCCACTCCCGATCCCCCCAACAGCGTCGAGTACACCAGCGCAGATCCTGTCGGATTGAGCTTCGCCACGAAGCCGTCCCTATCCCCGCCGGTGAAAGTGGTCTGGAGCGCACTGGACGTGGTGGGGAAGTTGCTGGAGTAAGTGAGGCCGCAAACGTACGCATTGCCAGCCCCATCAACTCTGATCCCGATACCCTCGTCTTGAGATGCACCGCCCAGGAAAGTCGAGTACACGAGCGCCGTGCCTTGGGCGTTCAGCCTTGTGACAAAGGCGTCAAAGGCGCCTCCAAACGCGCCCTGCAAGACCTCTGCGGACGTTGGGAATACGGCCGCGCCCGTTCTTCCCGTGATGTAAGCGTCCCCGCCGGCATCCACGGCGATGCCGTTGCAGACTTCCTGACCACTACCGCCGACCAAAGTGGAGTACAGCAGGGCGCTGCCGCTGGGATTGAGCTTCGCCACGAACGCATCCGAACCTCCGGCGTTCCTGGTCTGGTATGCGCCGGCCGTTGTCGGGAAGTTCGCCGAAGCAGTCTCGCCGGCCACGTAGGCGTTGCCGCCGGAATCCACGGCGATGCCCGCGCCTCGATCTTCGCCGCTGCCGCCGAGGTAGGTTGCGTAGACCAGTGTTCCGGCAGGCCCCAGCTTCATCACGTACGCGTCCGCGGTGATGCCTCCGCCGTGAGCCGTCTGGACAGCTCCTGGTGTCGTTCTGAAGTCCCCAAAAAACGTGCGGCCGGTGACGTAGACGTTGCCCTGGCCGTCCAGGGCGATTCCCAGCGCCTCCTCGTTTGAGCCGGAGCCGCCTCCCCCCAGGTAGGAGGCGGTCACAGGCGTGGACGACTCTCTGTCGAACGTGGCGAAGAATGCATCATAGCCTCCCCCTGCATGGGCCGCCTGCAGAGCTCCCGAGGCAACACGCAGGTCCGCCGAACCTGTATGCCCCGCAACCACGATCCTGCCGCTGCGGTCCAGCACCACCGACGTGATTTGTTCTTCACCATTTCCGCCAAAATAAGTGGCGTAAAGCAGCCCCGCTGGACGGCCTCTGGCCCTGGGCGGAAGCGGTGCGGCGCCTGTCCCCCTTCCCAGGATTGCCACGAAACCGTCGGAGGAGCCGCCCCCGTATTCCATCTGCACGGATTCTCCGGCGAGGGGAAGGTCGCGCGAGTCCGTATAGCCTGCCAGGATAATATTCCCGTCCGAATCCAGGGCGATCCCCGTGGCGTAGTCCGCCCCGGTACCGCCGAAGTAGCTGCCGTAGGAGATCGCCGTGCCGCCGGCGTTCACTCGCAACACGACCCCGTCCGTCGTGCCGCCCCCGTAAAATCGCTGGTAACCGTCGCCGGTTACGGGCGCATTGGTCGAAACCGTGTAGCCTGCTACGTAAGCTTGGCCGCTCGAATCGAGCGCCAGTGCTCGTGCGGTGAAATTGTGGAGGATGGTGGAATACACCAGGGCGGAACCTTCGGCATTGAGCTTGGCCAGGTAGGCTCCGTTGTTAGGGGGCTTGCGGTATGCGTCCGGCGAGGTGGGGAAGTCGGTGGAAAACGTGGAACCTGTCACATATGCCTGCCCGCTTGAATCCACCGCCACCGCCGCGGCGGCGTCGCTTCCGTCCCCGCCGAGCAATGTGGAATAGACGAGGGTGGAGCCTGAGGGGTTGATCTTGGCGACGAACGCGTCATTGAAGCCCTTGCGTTCCCGTTGCAAAGCGGCAGCCGTGAGCGGAAAAGTGGCCGACGCGGTGCTGCCGGCCACGAAGGCGTTACCCGCCTGGTCCACGGCGATCGCGTAGCCGTAGTCGTCGTCCGTTCCTCCCAGCAGGGTGCAATAGACCAGCGACGTGCCTGTTGGGTTCATCCTGGCGACAAATGCGTCCCTTGCGCCCACGTATGTCGTCTGAAACGCTCCTGCCGTGACAGGGAATTTGCCGCCGTAGTTGTAGCCGGTAACGTAGGCATTGCCCGCGGCATCCGCCGCCACCGCAAAGGCTTCGTCATCCCTCTCGCTCCCAAGGTACGTCGAGTAGATGACTTCCGTTCCCGATGGGTTCAGCTTGGTCACGAACGCATCAGTGCTGCCCCCTGCGGTCACTTGAACGCTCCCTGCCGACACCGGAAACCGGCTGGACTGTGTCGATCCCGCGATGTAGATGTTGCCGGCCGGATCAACCGTTACGGCCTTTGCGTAGTCGTTGCCTCCGGTGACGGACTGCCGCCCGCCGAGCAAAGTGGAAAAGACATATACAGGGTCGATTCTCAAAGGCAGAGTTCGATCGTAGCGGCCCAGCCGGAACGCGACGCGGTTGGCGCCCGCAAGAACGTATCGGCCTGCGACCGGTTGCCGTCTTCCATCCTTCTGCTGGTAGACAACGGGAAGCATCTGGCGCAGCTCTCCCGCCCGGGTTTCGACTACCACGTCGCCGGAGGCATCCAGGCGGACTTTGCCGGCGCCCTGGAAGTGGAGCCGTATTCTGCCCGGGTCCGCGCCGGGTGCAACCAGAAAATCATATTCGAGACGCTGCTGGCTGCCATAGTAGACGACGCTGATCCCGGGGTAGACATCGTTGAACCTGACTCGCCGGTAGGTGGCGATTCCCGTTGTCCAGCGCGCCGGGTCGTCGCCAGTGAAGTAGTTCACTTTGCCTGGCAAGGGATCCTCGGCGCTCGACGGCGCGCCAGATCTTGCGTCCTCCAGCCTGACTCTCACCACGGTTGAGTCACGGCTGCTGCCCAGCCTGAATCGGGCCTCATCCGATCTGAGCAGCAAGGCGTAGCCGTCTCCCCGCGCTACAAAGACTACGCCGGGGTCGGCCTGGCCGAGGTTCTTTTCGAAGGCAAGAGGAAGTCCGCCGAAGTTGACCGCCGTGTGAGGAGCAGCCAGGAGAATGGAGGCAAACAGGACCGTCAAAGACGCGGCAGCGGCAAATTGGCGGCCCGGGACGGGAGCGAAGCTCTCTGAGCGCATGGGTGGCCTGCCGGTTGGAGAGCATAACTCAGCCCGGGGGCAGACCGCAAGAAGCCCGACAGCCGGATCACCTGCCGAGCGAAGCCTGGACCGTGGCGCGATACCTCCCGGCCGCGGCCATCACCTGCGCCTGGTTGAGCGTCAGCATACGGCGGGAGCGGACAATGAGCCGCCCGTTCACCATCACGCTGTCGACGTCGCTTCCCTTCAGCGCGTAGACCAACTGCGAATACACGTTGTAGAGAGGCACGGCCCGGGGCGCATCCAGGCGCACCGTGATCATGTCCGCGCGCTTGCCCGCCTCCAGCGAGCCGATCTCCTTCTCCAGGCCCAGCACCCGCGCGCCGAGAATCGTCGCCATCTCCAGAGCCTGCAAGGCGGGCACCGCCTCCGGATCGAGCGTGCTGACCTTCTGGAGCTTGGCCGCCAGGTCCATCTCTTCGAACATGTCGAAGTCGTTGTTGCTGCCAGCCGGCCCATCCGTCCCCAGGCCGACCGCCAGTCCCAAAGACAGCATCTTTTTCACCGGCGCCACGCCGCTAGCCAGCTTCATGTTGCTCGAAGGACAGTGCGCGATGCCGACTCCCCGGAGCCGCAGCAGCTCCGCGTCGCCGTCGTCCAGCCACACGGCGTGGGCCGCGACGGTCCGGCCCGCAAACGCGCCCAGCCGGTCCAGAAGAACCACGGGCGTCGCGCCCTGTTCCTGCCCGGCCGTGTCCAGCTCCTCCGCCGTCTCTGAAACGTGTATCAGCAGCGGCACGCCGTAGCGGTTCGCCAGGGCGCGCGCTTCCCGGATGGTCTTCTCCTCATTGGTGTAGAGGGCGTGGGGAGCCACGGCGGGCACGATCAATGGGTCGCCGCGAAAGCGCTGCAGGAAGCGGTCTGTGAATGCCAGCGCCTCGGCCGGGGTTTTGAAGTCGGGGGCAGGGAACTTGAGGATCGTCTCCCCGAGCACGGCGCGCAGCCCCGCCTCCTTGGTCGCCTCGGCGACCGCGTCCTCGAAGTAGTACATGTCCGCGAAGGTCGTAGTTCCGGAGAGGGCCATTTCCAGGCACCCCAGGCGCGTTCCCCAGCGCGCGAACTCGGCGTTCACGTTCTTAGCTTCAGCGGGGAAGATGTACTTGTTCAGCCAGTCCTGCAAACGCAGATCGTCCGCAAGACCGCGCAGCAGGGACATGGGGACGTGCGTATGCGTGTTGACCAGCCCGGGCATGATCAGGCTCTCCGGCTGATCGAGCCGCCGCCGGGCCTTATAGCCGCGGTCGATCTCGCCGCGGGGCCCCACGGCCAGAATCCTGTCGCCGCGCACCGCCACCGCGCCGTTCTCGATCACGCGCTGGCCGGCGCCCATGGTCACGACGTAACGGGCCGACCAGATCCAGTCGGACTGTTCGGCCGAAAGACACCAGGCCAGCAGGAGAAGACTACAGATAAGACGCATCGAAAGGCCTCGGAAACACCTCGCTGAGCCGGAGAGTCTCGGCCTTGCCCGCCAGGTTCACCAGGATCACCTCGATGTCGCCGCAGAACTCCCACAGGATCTGGCGGCAGGAGCCGCACGGCGGCGTCAGGGTATCCGAATCGGCGGCGATGGCGATTCTGCGGAAATCGCGCGCGCCTTCGGACACGGCTTTGAAAACGGCCACCCTCTCGGCACAGAGCGTCAGTCCGTAAGTGGCGTTCTCGATGTTGCAGCCGGTGAAAACGCGGCCGTCGGCCGCCTCCAGAGCGGAGCCGACCTTGAAGCCGGAAAAAGGCGCGTGAGCGTTCTCGCGCGCGGCGATGGCGGCCTCACAGAGTGGAACCATCTAGATCTCCAGTCTTGGCAGCAGCGCCTTCAGGAAACGCACCAGCGTGTCCCGAACCGTGGCTCCGGCCTCGAGCACTTCCTCGTGACTCAATTTCTCCGGCTGAAGCCCCGCCGCCATGTTGGTGACGCAGCTCACCGCGAGCACCGGGATGCCCATGTGATTGGCGGCGATCACTTCCGGAATTGTGGACATGCCCACCAGGTCCGCCCCCATCGTGCGAAAGGCGCGGATCTCGGCGGGTGTTTCGAAGCTGGGGCCTCGCACCGCGACATAAACCCCTTCGGGAAGAGAAATCCCAAGTTTGGCCGCGACCTTCCGTGCGATCGCCCTGAACCGCTCCGAATACGCCTCCGACATGTCGGGAAAACGTGGTCCGAGAGACTCGTCATTGGGACCGGCCAGCGGATTGTCGCCCTGAAGGTTGATGTGATCCGAAATCAACACCAGTCCACCGCGCCGGAACGCCAGGTTGATGCCGCCCGCGGCGCAGGTCAGTACGAATCCTCGGACCCCGAGCTTGCCAAGGACGCGCACTCCGAAGGCGGCCTGAGCCGCCGTGTATCCCTCGTAAAGATGGGCACGGCCCGACAGCACCGCGACATCAAGCGCCGCCAGCTTTCCCGCCACCAGCCTGCCGGCGTGACCCACAGCCGTGGAAGGCGGCCAGCCCGGGATCTCGGAATAGGGGATCTCGATTCGTCCTTCCAGTTCCTGAGCGAAGCCGCCGAGGCCGCTTCCCAGCACCACGGCCACCTTTGGCCGGGATACGACCCTGGCTCTCAAGAACTCCGCCGCGGCATCGATCATGGCAGCGCTTCCACCATTAAAGCAGCATGCCCGCAATGCACGCCGACATGAAGTTCGCCATCGTGCCGGCGGCGACCGCCTTCAGGCCCAGCCGGGCGAGGTCAGACTTGCGGGTGGGCGCCAGCGCGCCGATTCCGCCAAGCTGGATGGCGATTGAGCTGAGGTTCGCGAACCCGCACAACGCGTAAGTGGCGATGGTGAAAGAACGCGGATCAAGCTGTGCCTTCAGCGGACCAAGCTGGAGGAAGGAGACGAACTCGTTGAGCACCAGCCGGGTGCCGAGCAGATTCCCCACCGTGGCGGCGTCCTTCCAGCTGACTCCCAGCAGCCAGGCGACCGGGGCGAAGAGCGCGCCGAACAGGCTCTGGAGCGACGTCGGGAGCCATCCCAGCCACGGGAGCGTGTGCGCCCACCCCAAGACCCCGTTCACCAGCGCGATCAACGCCAGAAAGGCGATGAGCATGCCCGCGATGTTCAGGGCCAGTTGCAGGCCGTCTCCGGCCCCGCGGGCGGCCGCGTCGATGATGTTCACGCCCGGTTTCTCGATCTTGAGGTCGACCTTGCCGGCGGTCGCGGGCTTCTCCACCTCCGGCATGAGGATCTTGGCCAGCATGATGGTCGCCGGCGCGGTCATGATGACCGCCGTGAGCAGGTGCTTGATATCCACGCCCGCCATCTTGACGTAGGCGGCCATGACGGCTCCCGATACGTGCGCCATCCCGCTGGTCATGACCGTGAACAGCTCGGATTGCGTCAGCCCCGCCAGGAACGGCCGGATGGTCAGGGGAGCCTCGGTCTGCCCCATGAAGATGCTCGCGGCGACGTTGGTCGATTCGGCGCCGCTCGCGCCCATCACCCTCTGCATCACCACCGCCATGCCCCGCACGAACACCTGCATCACGCCGAGGTGGTACAGGATCGAAAACAGGGAAGCGATGAAGATGACGATGGGTAGGACCTGAAAGGCGAAGACCACGCCAAAGGAGCCGGTCTTGGTCCCGAGCGCCCCGAAGACAAACTCGCTGCCGGCCTCCGCGTATTGGAGCAGGGCATTGACGGCGACGCTCGCCAGTTCGAACAGCCGTCCGAAGCCGGTCTTCAGAACCAGAAACGCGAAAGCGAACTGCAGCCCGAGCCCCCACAAAAGCAGGCTCGGCCGCACGGCCCTCCTCTTAGATGAAAACAGGTAAGCGACAGCCAGGATGGCCACCAGCCCGAGGAGTCCCGTGAAGCGGCCCATGGCCCGGAGCGCTCAGCCGATGACTTCGAGTATCAACTCCCGCTCTTCCGGGGGATTTGACGAGATCCGGAACGCGTCTTCCATGACCTCCGCCGCCTCGTCCAGGTGATCGGCGTTTGTATAGTACAGACGGCCGAGCACCGAACCCGCATCTACTCTCTCGCCAACCTTGATCTCTAGAATCACGCCCACGGCCGGGTCGATCGTATCGTCCTTGGTTTGGCGGCCCGCACCGATCAAGGCGGTTGCCCGGCCGATATCCTCCGCGTTGATGGCGCTCACGAAGCCCGAGCGGGGCGAAGTGATCTCACGCGCGCCGGTCGCATTGGGGAGCAGCTCGAACCTGTCGAGCACCTGGGGATTGCCGCCCTGCGCCTCGATCGCCTCCTTGAACTTGCGGTAGCCGGAGCCGTCGAGCAGCTTCCTCTGGGCCAGCTCGCGTGCTTCCTCCAGCGTCTTGGTGACCTTCCCCAGGTAGATCATCCGGGCGGCCAGTTCGAGCGAGAGCCTTGTGAGATCGGTCGGCCCCACGTTCTGCAATGTCTGGGACGCCTCCATGACCTCCAGGGCATTGCCCACGGCGTAACCGAGGGGCTGGTTCATGTCGGTGATGAGGGCCTGGACGCGCTTATCCATGCGCCGTCCGATGGCGACCATCAGTTGAGCCAGCCGCCGGGCATCCACCTGCTTCTTCATGAACGCGCCGGAGCCCACCTTGACGTCCAAGACCAGCCCGTCCAGCCCGGCCGCCAGCTTCTTGGACATGATGGAGGATGCGATCAAGGGGATCGAGGGGACGGTCCCTGTCACATCGCGAAGCGCATACAGCTTCCCGTCCGCCGGAGCCAGTTCCTCGGACTGTCCCATGAAGCAGATTCCGCGCGTCTTGAGCTGCTCGGTCGCTTCTTCGATGCTGATGTCGGTCCGGAAACCTGGTATCGACTCCAGCTTGTCCAGCGTGCCGCCGGTGTGCCCCAGCGCGCGTCCGGAGATCATGGGGACGACAACACCCGCCGACGCCGCCAGAGGCGCGACGATCAGGCTGGTCTTGTCGCCCACCCCTCCGGTAGAATGCTTGTCCACCTTGGTCCCTGGAACCCCGGAGAGGTCGATCTTCCCGCCAGAGCGCAACATACAGTCGGTCAGCGCGGAAACTTCCCTGTCGGACATGCCTTTGAAAAACACGGCCATGAGGAAGGCCGACATCTGGTAGTCGGGTACCTGGCCCGCCGTGTAGCCTTCTACCAGCGAGGTGATCTCCTCGGGACCGAGTTCCTCGCCGTCCCGCTTGCGTTGAATCAGATCGACGGTTCTCATTCTTATAAGATCCTTAAGCCTAGCATCTTATCCCCCTGAAAGTAAAGGATAAAAGTCGCCGGCTTTAGTGTACAATCACTGCGAGGATCGGTCCCCCCGCTTGACGGGTCAAACCATCTCCCACTATGAGGTCCTCGAGAAGCTGGGCGAGGGCGGGATGGGTGTGGTCTACAGGGCCCGTGACACCCACCTGGACCGCTTCGTGGCGCTGAAGATCCTGCCGCCGGAGAAGATGGCCGACCCGGAACGAAAGCGCCGGTTCATCCAGGAAGCCAAGGCGGCCTCGGCGCTCAATCACCCCAATATCGTAACAATCCACGATTTCTGCCACGAAGACGGCGTGGACTTCATGGTGATGGAGTACATACCGGGCAAGACGTTGGATCAGGTCATCCCGCGGAAGGGCATGCCGCCGGGCGAAGCGCTCAAGTGCGCGGTGCAGGTGTCTGACGCTCTGGCGGCGGCGCATGCCGCTGGCATCGTTCACCGGGATTTGAAGCCCCGAAACGTCATGGTGACCGAGCAGGGGCGAGTGAAGGTCCTGGACTTCGGCTTGGCCAAGCTGACCGAGGCGCCGACGCCCGATCCGACCGCCAGCACCCAGATCGTAGAGCCCCAGACCGAAGAAGGCGCCATCGTCGGCACCGTCGCGTACATGTCGCCGGAGCAGGCTGAGGGAAAGGCGGTGGACGCCCGGTCGGACATTTTCAGCTTCGGGGCGCTGCTTTACGAGATGGTCACGGGCAAGCGAGCCTTCCAGGGAGACACTTCGGCCTCCACCTTGGCCGCGATTCTAAAGGATGAGCCGAGGTCCCTGCCGGCAGAGACACCCCACGATCTGGAACAGGTCATCAAGCGTTGTCTGCGCAAGGACCCGGCGCGTCGCTTCCAGCACATGGACGATGTGCGGATCGCGCTGGAGGAACTGAAGGAAGACTCGGATTCTGGCAGACTCGCGGCCGGGACGGCGGCTGAACGAAAGCGTTTCCGGCGTTGGCCGACGATCGCTGCCGTGGCAGTGGTGTTGCTGTCGGTTGTTCTGTTGGTTTGGCGGCTGCGAGAGGCATCGCTGCCGAGCGACCTCAGGCCGGTTGTCCTGACCTCCTATCCCGGATTCGAGCACGTTCCATCGTTCTCGCCGGACGGCAACAAAGTGGCGTTCGCCTGGAACGGTGAAAAGGAAGACAACTACGACATCTACGTCAAGCAGATCGGCTCGTTGGGGCCCCCGATGCGGTTGACCACGAGTCCTTCGCTTGAGTACTTTCCCGCCTGGTCTCCGGACGACCGCTGGGTTGCGTACGCGCGTGGAGAGCAGGGAAACACCGAGATCATGCTGATCTCACCCCTGGGCGGGCCGGAGCGGAAGCTGACTCAAACGTTGAGTCTCGGGGCTCTCTCATGGACGCCGAACGCGGAGTGGCTCGTCTTCAGCGACTTAGACCCGTCCAGCAGGCGGTCTGGCATTTGGGCGATTCATATCGGCAGCGGTGAACGCCGCCGCCTGACCGCGATGGGGAGTGAAGCTCAGGGCTACGGAGGCATCGTCCTGGGCGACTATCGCCCATCTGTCTCTCCGGATGGCCGCGCTCTGGTATTCGGCCGGCGGATGAACGGTTGGGTTTGGGGAATCTATGTATTGCCGCTCACGGAGGAACTGCGACCAGCCGGCGAGTCGGTGCGGGCAACCGACACGAACTACGACGGGTTCAACGGCGTGGCGTGGACCGCCGACGGCAGAGAGATCATCTACTCGGCTGGAGGCCCAGCGATGTGGAAGCTATGGCGTCTCCCCGTTTCCGGACGTCAGACTCCGACACTCCTGTCCTATGTCTTTCCAGCCGCCTCATCTCCCGCCGTTGCCCGCACGTCACCACGTCTCGTCTATACCTGGTTGCTCAATACCGTGAACATCTGGCGTCTGGATACCCGCACCAGGGAGCGCAAGAGGCTCACGGGCTCAACCCACTACAGCCAGTTTCCACAGTACTCGCCGGATGGCCGCAAGATCGCATTTCAGTCCACCCGCAGCGGAGACTGGAGAGCATGGACCTGCGACGCGGATGGGTCGAACTGCCAACAGCTCTCCGAGGGCGGGGCGCCGCACTGGTCCCCGGACGGCCGTTGGCTAGCTCTGGATTTCCGTGCTGGAGGACCGACCCAGATCTCAGTGATTGCCGCAGACGGGGGTCCGATGCGCCGTCTGACGGACTCCCTCGCGTTTGACAATTCGAGACCGAGCTGGTCGCAGAGCGGTGAGTGGATCTACTTCACCTCCGACCGTAGTGGCCGCAACGAGGTCTGGAAAGTGCCCTCGGGCGGGGGGCAAGCGGTCCAGGTCACCCGCTCAGGAGGCGGCATGGCGCTGGAGTCCCCCGATGGCAGGTACGTCTACTACATAAAGGAGCCCGGCCCGCCGGGCTTGTTCAGAATGCCGGTCGAAGGCGGCGAGGAGAAACAGGTGCTGCCGGGCAACATAGTCTGGCGCAATTTCGGAGTGACCGCGAAAGGCATCTATTATGTGCCGGATGGCAAGACGATTCAGTTTCTGGACACGGCCACCGGCAAGGTGACCGCCCTGGCGACCGTCGACAGGCTGGGCGACGGGGGCATATGCCCTTCGCCCGATGATGCATACGTGGTGTTCGGGCAATCCGAGGGGCGTACGGTGGACCTGATGCTGGTGGAGGGATTCCGATAGGCCGACGCGGGCTCACCTCTGCGCCAGGAGCCGCCCGCTCAATTGCTCTGCCTGGGCCTCGTTGAAGAGCAGATGCCCCATTTCCATCTCCTGGAACTCCACGGGGCCCAGAAAGGGGCTCATGATGCTTCGGGGCGCGTGGCTGTCTGCACCTAGCAGAATATGCCCGATCTCGTGCGCCATGATGTGTCCGAGGGTCTTGGCGTAGCTGATCCGGGCATGCTTGGCCGTTTCCCGGACGCGCTCTGCGAATACGTACACCTGGTTATCGAGCGCGCATCCGAATGCGCCCGGGGTCCGGCGCAACCGTTTGGCCATTGAGTTTGGGAGGAGCTTCACCCAAGCTGCCGGCCTGACTGCGGGACGCGCCGTGGCCGCCTCTCCGAGCGCCTGAGCCTCCTTCCACTCGATCTCTACCCCGGCCTTCCCGTAGATCTTCGACGTCTGCGCCTTGGCTAACTCCAGCGTCTCGGGCGGCACGTCAGCGTAGTCGAGTATGGCGACGACGATCCGAGTATCGGCTGCTTCCGCCGCCCGAGCCGAAAGGGAAGCCAGTAAGAGAACCCCCGCCAGCGCCCTGTTTCCCTTGAGTGCCATCTCCGTGTTCCTCCTTGCGCTGGGAGGAAGAACAACGGGAGGCCCACGGCGGGCAAGTGCATCACCTATTTGATAGGCAAGGACTTATTGGCGTAGGGCATGGAGCGGACTGTTGCTTGGGGTTGTCACTACTGACACTGGCGGAATCAGTCTTGACAACCAAGGGTGGGGCCGCTCTCCTCAGAGAGTCTTCGGTTCGCCCTGGGCAGAGCCGATCACTTCAAGGTGTTGAGGCTTGGCGCCGACAACCGCTCTCAAAGGGATGGACCGGTCAAAGGTGGCGAGTCTGCCTTCGTGACGGAGAGTAAGACCCAGCAAGTAGACGTCCGTGATCTTCTGGTGCCCCGTGATCAATTGCGGCTGGAACAGGGTGTCGTCCAGGAGAGAAACGGAGTCGTTCCAGAACTTGTGATCGGGACTGGCGCACAACACGCGCAAGCGGGACACGACCTCACCGGGCGTCGCTTCCACTGTAGGGTAGGCGGGGTTGCTCAGAACGCGGACGCAGCCGTTGATCGTGACTGGACATGACGCCCAGCCGCGCCGGCGATTCCGGCCGAACCAGCGATGGGCCTCTTCGTGGTTCGGGTGGGCAGGGTCAAATAGGGCAACCAGAACATTGACATCGAGAAGCGCTACACTCATGCCTCATCCCGCAGTCTGTTCACCAGGGCCATGTGCGGCTTCCTCGCCCCGGGCTTCGGGGTGAACAGCGGCACGCCGTTCCGCAGTTTGGGCGGTGATTTCGGATCGAGCGCCACGCGAGCCAGTTCCGAGAGGACTTGTCCCATGGTCAAGCCGCGCTGCCGGGCGAGCTGTCTGGCAACCTCGACCAGGTCGTCGTCGATGTCAAGTGTTGTCCGCATACGATGACTATTTTACATCAGACACCAAACGCCATGATGCGTGATGCACACTCGCCCATCCGTCACTTCGCCCGCTCTGCCCGGAGATTCAAGTTCCGAATCAGGCGATGCAGATTACTGGGGTGCAAACTGAGCAGGCGGGCGGCCTCGGCGTAGTTGCCGCCGGCGCGTTCGAGCGCCTTGAGGATGATCTGCCGTTTCGCCTCCGTGACGGCGCCATGGAAGGTCCCCTCGCCGCTGGGCACGGGGTGGCCGGCTTCCACGATGTGGTCCGGCAGGTCCTCGGGGAGTATCGTGCTCGTTGAGCCGAGGACGGCAGCGCGCTCGATCGCGTTCTCTAGCTCGCGCACGTTACCCGGCCATTCGTAGCCCATGAGGCAGGCGCGGGCCTCCTTAGAGAGGCCTTTGATCCTGCGAGCGCAGGCCGCTCCGTGCTTCTCGATGAAGTGCCCGGCCAGAAGCGGAATGTCATCCCGCCGCTCGCGAAGCGGCGGCATGGCGATGGTCACCACGTTGAGGCGGTAGTAGAGATCCTGCCGGAACGTGCCCTGGCGCACCGCGGCTTCCAGGTCGCGGTTGGTGGCGGCGATCAGCCGGATATCGATCTTGACCGGTCGCGTGCCTCCGACGCGATCGAACTCCCGCTCCTGAAGCACACGAAGCAACTTCGCCTGAAGGGCGGGCGTCAACTCGCCGACCTCGTCAAGGAAGACGGACCCACCGTGGGCCTCCTCCAGCTTACCCCGTTTCTGGACGAGGGCCCCCGTGAACGCGCCCCTCTCGTGGCCAAACATCTCACTCTCGAGCAGCGTTTCCGTCAAGGCAGCACAGTTGATGGCCACGAAAGGCTTCCTGGAGCGCGGGCTGTTACGATGAATGGCGCGGGCGACCAGTTCCTTTCCTGTGCCAGTCTCGCCCCGAATCAGGACCGTAGAGTTCGTCGGCGCGACCTTGGCGATGAAGTCATACACCTCCGCCATGCGCGGGCTCGTGCCGATCATGGAATGCTCGATATGCAGCTCGCGTTGGAGCCGTTGGTTTTCGGACTCCAGAACTCCGAACCGGAGGGCGTTTTGGAGCGCTGCCGCCGCAATCCCGGCGATGCCAGCCAGCAACTGAAGTTCTTCTTCGCCGAAGCGGGCGCCCCGGTCCTTCGTGTCCAGGTAGATCGCGCCCACGACTTCTTCAAATGCCACGAGCGGTGCGGCCATGAAGCTGCCGACACGGAGGTCCCGCACGCTCTTGGACAGATCGCTCTCAACCGCTTCAGGGACATACGAGCGAATCGCGACCCGCTCACTTATGACGCGCTGGATGGGCGAACGTGGGATCGGCGGCGCCTCCGCCGCATTAGTGCGCGGAGGCCACTGGTATGTGGACTCGACGTCCCCCGTCAACAGAATCACTCCCCTTTCGGCCGGGACAGCCTGAAGCGTGCTCTCGAGCAAGCTGCGCTGTAACGCCTCCAAGCCCTGCGTCGTTGGTAGCGCCGTGCCGATCTTCAGAAGCGTCGCCAGATGAAGGGCGGTTGGACCTTCCTCCGCCATTCGGGCGGGCGATAGGTAGCGGGCATCTTCCCTTTGGAGCACGATGGTGCTGCCCGCGGCCTCGGAGCTATCGTCGAACCGGACTCCTTCTTCCTGCCCGGACAGGAACCGGAACGCGCACTTGCCGAGCCTAATCTCATCGCCGTGGCGAAGCTCGCTCTCCTTCGACAGGACGCCGTTCAGGTAGGTCCCATTGGCACTGCCCAAATCGACAAGTTTGAAGCCCGCCTCCTGCTGCCTCACCGCGCAATGCCGCCTTGAGACCATGGCATCGAGCGCGCAAATCGAGCTGCCCGGCTCACGTCCTAGGGAGAGGTCTCCTTCGCCGACCTCGTACACCTTTCCCTCGACCGCTCCGGCAATGCCTACAAGCCTCGCATTCATTTCGAGCTCCATCGGCCGGGTACCGCTGTGTGGCACGCCGGGCACCGGCCCCCGGCGGCGATCCTGCAATCGAGAATCCTGTAGCCGCGCCGAGATACCAGCGTCGTCCCGCAACCCGGACAGGCCGTGTCTTCCAGATTCCCCGTCGCACCCGGCAGGTTGCCTGCATAAACGTACCGTAATCCCGCGCTCCTTCCGATGGCGGCGGCGCGCACCAGCGTGGCCGCCGGAGTGTTCGGCGGGGCCAGCATCTTGTAGTCCTTGTGGAAAGCCGTGACATGCCAGGGAATGTCCGGCGAGACGCTCGCGATAAACCCGGCGATCTGGCTCAGTTCCGCGTCGGAGTCGTTGAAACCGGGAACGACAAGCGTCACGATCTCCATCCAGAAGCCCATCCGGTGAATCAGCCGGATGCTGTCCAGGATGGGTTCGAGGCGGCCCCCGAGCATCCGATAGTTCCTGTCCTCGAAACTCTTCAGATCGACCTTGAACAGGTCCAGGTGCGGGCGCAAGTACTCCAGCACCTCGGGGGTGGCGTTCCCGTTGGAGACAAAGCCGGTGAAGAGTCCCTTCCGGCGCGCCTCCTTGAAAACCGCCGCCGCCCATTCCGCCGTAATGAGCGGCTCGTTGTAAGTGCTGACCACGGCCGCGGCGCCCGATTCTAGTGCCAGCCGGACCAGGCTCTCGGGCGTGACATTGCGAAACGGCGCTACGGCTTCCGGGTCTCGAAGGGCCTGGCTGGTGACCCAGTTCTGGCAGTACGAACAGTGCAGATCACATCCGAGCATGCCGAAACTCAGCGCCGATGCGCCTGGCAGCACGTGGAAGAACGGCTTCTTTTCGATGGGATCGCTCTGGACGCCGGCTACGTAGCCCCACGGCACATAGAGCTTCCCGCCGCGGTTGAAGCGTACCTTGCAGACGCCGGGTTGTCCTTCGGGGATCGGGCAGCGATGGCCACAGGCGAAGCAGCGGATGCGCTTGCCCTCAAGCGACTCCCAGAGATCTCCCTCGCGGACGTGAGCGGCCAGCGCATCTGCGAGCATGGCCATCGCTGCCTCACTCTCCGCTCCCGTAACGGTCGCGGCTCAGATCTTCTTAAGAAGCCTCGCCAGCGCCTTCAAGGCGCGATCCACTTCCTGCTCCGTGATGATGTACGGAGGCAGGAAGCGCAGCACCGTGTCATGAGTGCAGTTGAACAGCAGGCCCTCGGCCATGCCGTCCAGGACAATCTGCTTCCCGGGAACATCCAGTTCCATGCCGATCATGAGGCCGAACCCGCGCACTTCCTTGATGAACGAGAAGTGCCGCATCAGTTCGTGCAGCTCCATGCGGAAACAGCCGCCCACGTGGTGTATGTGCGCGAGCTGCTCGCGGATGATGTCCAGGGCTTCCAGCGCCACCCGGCAGGCGAGTGGTCCGCCGCCGAACGTGGTCCCGTGCATGCCGGGGCCGATCGCCGCGGCGGCCTTCTCGTTGGCCATGATCGCGCCCAGCGGCAGCCCCGCTGCCAGCGGCTTGGCGGCGACCACCACGTCCGGCTCGATCGCCGGCTCGGCGAGCTGGTAAGCGAAGTACTTGCCCGGACGCCCCACCCCGCACTGAATCTCATCGAGGATCAGGAGAGCGTTATGTTCGGTGGCCAACTCTCTCGCCCGGCGCGCGAACTCCGCCGAGAGCGGATAGATGCCGCCTTCGCCCTGGATCCACTCCAGCACGATACCCGCGGTGCGAGGACCGGCGGCTTGTTCCAGGCCCGCGATGTCATCGCGCCCGACGAACTTCACCCCCGGGAGCAGCGGCCCGAAATCGGTCCGGTACTTAGGCTGCCCGGTGATGGAGAGCGCGCCGAGCGTGCGCCCGTGGAACGAGTTGTCGAGCGAGATGATCTCGTACTTGTCCGGACTGATCTTGGTCCCATGCGCGAGGGCCATTTTCAACGCACCCTCTATCGCCTCGGTCCCGGAACTGCAGAAAAAGCTGCGCTGGAGCCCGCTGATCTCGGCCAGCCTCTTTGCCAGCGGCCCTTGGTACTCGTGGTAGTACAGGTTGGAGCAGTGCATCAGCAGCGCCGCCTGGTTGCGGATGACGCGCAGAATACGCGGGTGTGCATGCCCGAGCGCGCTGACGCCGATTCCGGCGATCAGGTCCAGGTAGCGTTTTCCCTCGGTATCGTAGACGTAGCAACCCTTGCCGCGACGCACCACGATGGGATACCTGCTGTAGTTCTGAAGCAAGTACTGCCGTTCCAGTTCCATCACTTGACTGGCGACGGATTGATTCTCTTCGGTCGATGATTGCGGACTCATGATTCCTATGATACTTGGAGCGGCGGGAAGAGTGCGCTGCTACGGCAGCCTGCTCGCGGCCATCAGGTGCAGGTCGATGGCGCGGGCGGCCTTGCGGCCCTCCGCAATCGCCCAGACCACCAGCGACTGGCCGCGGCGCATGTCGCCGGCCGCAAACACTCCCGGCACCGAGGTCATGTGGTTCTCGTCGGTGGCGATGTTTCCGCGCGGGTCCAGCTCCAGGCCCAGTTGCTCGATCATCCCGCCGCGCACCGGGCCGGTGAAGCCCATTGCCAGAAGCACCAGGTCCACGTCCATCGTGAACTCGGTGCCGGCCACCGGCTCGAACTTCGGAGGCGGGCCCACGCGCACTCCGTGAAGCTGTTTCACGTTGCCGTTTTCGTCCCCGGTGAAGCCCGTCGTGCCGACGGACCAGTCCCGGATGCCACCCTCCTCGTGGGAACTCTCGATTCGTAACTGGAGAGGCCACAGAGGCCACGGCGTCAGCTCGCTCCGTTGGTCCGGCGGCTTGGGCATGATCTCGAACTGGCACACCGACCGCGCCTTCTGGCGATGGCAGGTCCCCAGGCAGTCGGCGCCGGTGTCGCCGCCGCCGATGATGACCACGCGCTTGCCGGTGGCCAAGATGGGTTCTTTGAGGCGCGTCGGGTCGGCTGCGATGTCGCGGTCCCCGGCCACACGCTTATTCTGCTGGGGCAGGAAATCCATGGCGAAGTGAATTCCCTTGAGGTTCCGCCCCGGCACATTCAGGTCGCGCGGCTGCTCGGAGCCGCCGGCCAGCAGGATCGCGTCGAATTCCTCGCGCAGGTCCTCGACGGGCACGTTGCCTCCGACGTGCGCTTTGGTTTCGAAGCGGATTCCTTCTTCCATCATCTGGCCGAGCCGTCGGTCGATGACGCGCTTCTCCAGCTTGAAATCCGGAATGCCATAGCGGAGCAATCCCCCGGGGCGGTCCGCCTTCTCGAAAACGGTGACCCAGTGCCCGGCTCGGTTCAACTGCTGGGCGGCCGCAAGGCCCGCCGGCCCCGAGCCCACCACGGCCACCCGCTTGCCGGTCCGCACGGCCGGCGTCTCCGGCCGTATCAGGCCCTCTTTGAAGGCGCGCTCGATGACGGTGTGTTCGATCAGCTTGATGGTGACCGGCGGCTCGTTGATCCCCAACACGCAGGCCGCCTCGCAAGGCGCCGGGCAGACGCGGCCGGTGAATTCCGGGAAGTTGTTGGTCGAGTGCAGGACCCTGATCGCGTCCTTCCAGCGGTCGCGATAGGCCAGATCGTTGAAATCCGGGATCACGTTGTTGAGCGGGCAGCCGGTGTGACAGAACGGCACGCCGCAGTCCATGCACCGCGCGCCCTGCGTTCGAACCTTATCCTCGGGGAAGTCGACGTAGACCTCGAACCAGTCGTTGACGCGCACGCTGACCGGACGCCTTTGCGGCGCCTCGCGCGTGTATTCCTTGAAACCCGTTACCTTACCCATGCAGCACCTGCCCTGCCGCCGGTTGCGCGGCCGCCACGGACGCGGGCTGTGGTTGATCCGCAGCGGCACGCGCCCGCCGCGGGACGCCCAGCACCCTCTTCAGTTCGTGAGGAAAGACCTTCCAGAACTTCGGGAGCACTTCGTCCCAGCGCTCCAGAACCCACCTGGCCCGCGGACTCTCCGTCGCCTGAAAATGCCGGAAGATCAGCCTTTGCAGGGTGTCCACATCTTCCGGATTGATCACAGGGTCCAGGTCGACAGTAGCCTGGTTGCACAAGGCCGCGGCAAACTGGCCGGACTCGTCCAGCACGTAGGCGATGCCGCCCGTCATCCCCGCAGCGAAGTTGCGGCCGGTCCGGCCAAGCACGACGACCGTGCCCCTCGTCATGTATTCGCACCCGTGGTCTCCCACGCCCTCCACAACCGCTGAAGCACCGGAGTTCCTCACCGCGAATCTCTCGCCGGCCACGCCGTTGAAATAGGCCTCTCCGCTGGTGGCTCCGTAAAGCACCGTATTGCCGATGAGGATGTTCTCTTCCGGCCTGAACCTGGATGTCCGCTCGGGGTAGACGATCAGCTTGCCGCCGGACAGGCCCTTGCCGGTGTAGTCGTTGGCATCCCCTTCGAGCACAAGCGTGATGCCCCTGGCCAAAAACGCACCGAAGCTCTGCCCCGCCGAGCCGGTGAAGTGAATCCGGATCGTATCCTCAGGAAGACCCTCCGAGCCGTAGCGCCGCGCCACCTCTCCGCTCAACATCGTCCCCACGGTCCGGTGAACGTTCCGGACCGGCAGACTGAAGTCGACCGGCTGGCGCGCGTCGAGCGCCTCCCGGCACATCTCGATGAGCTGGTAGTCCAGCGCGCTGTCCAGCCCGTGGTCCTGGCTCGTGGTGCAGTGGCGGGCGACCCTGGACGGAACCTCCGGGGTGTGGAGAATCGGCGAGAGGTCGAGGCCGGCGGCCTTCCAGTGATCCAGGGCGTCCTTCATGTTCAGCATGTCGGCGCGCCCCACCATCTCCTCCACGGTGCGGAAGCCCATCTTCGCCATCAGCTCGCGCATTTCCTCCGCCACGAAGAAGAAGTAACGGATGACGTGCTCGGGCTGTCCGGTGAACTTGCGGCGGAGCTCCGGATCCTGCGTGGCCACCCCCACCGGGCAGGTGTTCAGGTGGCACTTGCGCATCATGATGCAGCCCATGCTGATGAGCGGCATGGTGGCGAAACCGAACTCCTCGGCTCCAAGCAGCGCCGCGATGGCAACGTCGCGCCCCGTGCACAGCTTGCCGTCGGTCTGCAAACGGACCCGGCTGCGCAGGTCGTTCATGACCAGCACCTGCTGCGTCTCGGCCAGGCCGAGTTCCCACGGGATGCCGGCATGACGGATGGAGGTCAGGGGCGAGGCGCCGGTTCCACCGCTGTCACCGCTGATCAGGATCACGTCGGCGTGCGCCTTGGCCACTCCCGCGGCTACGATGCCCACGCCCACTTCGGCCACCAGCTTGACCGAGATCCGGGCTTTCGGGTTGGCGTTCTTAAGGTCGTAGATGAGCTGCGCAAGGTCCTCGATCGAGTAGATGTCGTGGTGCGGAGGAGGAGAAATCAACTGCACGCCGGGGGTGGAGTGGCGGACCTTGGCGATGTCCTCGCTCACCTTGTGGCCGGGCAACTGCCCGCCTTCGCCGGGCTTGGCTCCCTGCGCAACCTTGATCTGAAGCTCGTCCGCGTTCACCAGGTAGTTGATCGTCACCCCGAACCGGGCCGAGGCGACCTGCTTGACCGAGCTCCGGCGGTCGTCCAGGAAGCGCTCCTCGTCCTCACCGCCTTCGCCGGTATTGGACCGCCCGCCGAGCCGGTTCATGGCGCGGGCCAGCGTTTCGTGCGCCTCCTTGCTGATGGAACCGAACGACATGGCGCCGGTGGCGAACCGCTTCACGATTTCGGATGCCGGCTCCACTTCCTCGAGCGGCAGCGGCTCGCGGGCCGCGCGGAATTCCATCAGGCCGCGAAGGGTACACAGTTGACGGTTCCGCGAATTGATCAGGTCGGAATACTCCTTGTAGGTGGCGCGGTTCTCCTGGCGCACGGCGTGTTGCAGCTTGCTGATCGTCTGCGGATTGAGCAGGTGGTATTCGCCCCGCACCCGGTACTGGTATTCGCCACCCGCGTCAAGTTCCGCCTCCGATTCGCTCAACGCCTGGAACGCAAACTGGTGTCTCCGCCGCGATTCCTCGGCGATAACCTCCAGGCCTACGCCAGAAATGCGCGAAGTGGTGCCGGTGAAGTACTTGTCCACCAATTGATTGTCCAGGCCGATGGCTTCGAACACCTGCGCCCCGCGGTAGCTTTGCAGGGTGGAAATCCCCATCTTGGAGAAGACCTTCAGCAGCCCCTTGTTCAGGGCCTTCTTGTAGTTCTTCAGGGCAGTCTCCAGGTCGACCTCGAGCCTGCCGGTCCGGCAAAGGTCCTCCAGGGTCTCGACGGCCAGGTAGGGATTCACGGCGCTGGCTCCGTAGCCGACCAGCAGGCAGGCGTGCATGACCTCGCGAGGCTCGCCGGATTCCACGATCAGGGCCACCTGCGTGCGCGTCCCCTCCCGGATCAGGTGATGATGCACGGCCGACACCGCCAGCAGACTGGGGATGGCTGCGTACTCGGGATCGATGCCGCGGTCGGAGAGAATCAGCATCGTGTAGCCGTTCTTCACTGCCAGGGAAGCCCGGCGGCACAGGTTGTCGATGGCCCTCTCGAGCTCAGCCGCCCCTCCTTCCGCCCGGTAGAGCATGTTCAGCGTGGTCGCGAGGAAGTCCCCCCAGGAGAGTCGCCGCAGCCTCTCCAGGTCGTAGTTGGTGAGGATCGGGTGCGGCAGCTTGAGCGTGTGGCAGTGTTGCGGCGTCTCCTCCAGGATGTTGCGCTCCGTGCCGATGTAGCTGGTCAGAGACATGACCAGCTCCTCGCGGATCGGGTCGATGGCCGGGTTGGTGACCTGAGCGAACAACTGCTTGAAGTAGTGGAAGAGAGGCTGCGGCCGTTCCGACAGGCACGCCAAGGGAATGTCGACACCCATGGACCCGACCGGCTCCTCTCCGCGAGTGGCCATGGGGGCCAGGATGAACTTCAAGTCCTCCTCGGTGTAGCCGAAGGCCCGTTGCCGCTGAACAACCGTATCCAGATCGGTCGAGTGCCAGCGGGGAGGATCGGGTAGACTGTCCAGCAGAACCTGCTGCTCCCTGATCCACTCCCCGTAAGGCTGACGCGACCACAGGCGTTCCTTGATCTCCTCGTCGGGAACGATCCTTCCTTCTTCCAGGTCCGCCAGCAGCATCTTGCCCGGCTGGAGACGGCCCTTGGCCCGGATCGATTCGGGAGGAATCGGCAGCACTCCGGTCTCGGACGCCATGATGAGATGATCGTCGTCGGTCACCAGCCAGCGAGCCGGACGGAGGCCGTTGCGATCCAGCGTGGCTCCGATCAGTCTCCCGTCGGTAAAGGCGATCGCCGCCGGTCCGTCCCAAGGTTCCATGAGCGAGGCGTGGTACTCGTAGAAGGCGCGCTTGGCGGCGGGCATGGTGGGGTCCTGGTCCCACGCTTCCGGAATCAGCATCGCCATCACGTGTGGCAGGCTGCGGCCGCCCAGGTGGAGCAGTTCGGCTGCGTTGTCGAGCATGGCCGAATCGCTGCCGCCGGGCGTCTCGATCGGGAACAGCTTATGGATGTCGTCGCCGAACAGATGGGATGCCAGAACCTTCTGCCGCGCGTACATCCAGTTCACGTTGCCCCGCAGCGTGTTGATCTCTCCGTTGTGGCAGAGGAAGCGGAAAGGGTGAGCCAGTTGCCAGGTCGGGAACGTGTTTGTGGAGAATCGCTGGTGGACCAGGCACAGCGCGCTGGTGGTCGCCGGGTCGGACAGGTCCTTGTAGAAGCGCGCGATCTGCGGCGCCAGCAGGAGTCCCTTGTAGACGATCGTCCGCGAAGAAAGGGAGGGAACGTAGAAGAAGCCTTTCTCCTTCAGGTCAGAGTTGGCGATCTCGCTCTCGGCGCGCTTGCGCACTACGTAAAGCTTCCGCTCCAACTCGTCCTGGCTCATGCCCAGGGCCCGGCCGACGAAGATCTGCTGGATGTAGGGCTGCGAGGCGCGCGCAATGCGGCCGATGGCGTTGGCGTCGATGGGAGTGTCCCGCCAACCGAGCATGGTCAGCCCTTCCTCGCGGACGATGCGCTCCAATATCCCTTCGCAGTGCAGACGGTCGTGCCTCTCCACAGGCAGGAAGACCATGCCCACGCCGTACTCGCCCGCCGCCGGCAGCGCGATGCCCAGCCGCGAGCACTCCCTGACGAAGAACTCGTGGGGGACTTGGATCAGCACGCCCGCCCCGTCGCCGGTCAACGGGTCGCAACCGCAGGCACCGCGGTGCGTGAGGTTGACCAGGATCTCCACGCCCTTTACAATAATCTCGTGTGTTTTCAGGCCTTTGACGTTGGCGATGAAGCCTATGCCGCAGGCGTCCCTCTCCAAGCCGGGATCGTACAAACCCTGGGGTGGAGGTAGACCTATAGCCGTCGATGATCTTTCCATTTCGAGCCCTCGACCGGGAGGTTACTGACAGTATAGCAGATCCGTAGTATTAGTCAACCAGAAAATTAGCAATTGTAGAATAAGCATGTCTTATGATAAGCTGGCCTTGTGACGCTCGACCAACTCAAACTCTTCCGGGATATCGCCCACTGGCGTAGCGTCAGCCGCGCCGCCAAGGCCCACGGCATCAGCCAGTCGGCCGCCAGCCAGCACGTGCAGGAGGTCGAGCGGCTGCTGGAAACGCCTCTGCTCGACCGGAGCACGCGCCCTCTGGGGCTCACCGAAGCCGGGCACTTGTACTATGACTTCTGCCGTGATGTGCTCCGGCGCGAGCAGGAATTTCAGGCCGATCTGAACCAGCTCAAGGGACGCGTGGAGGGAGCGGTGAAGGTCGCCGCCATCTACTCGGTTGGAATCCTGGACATGGCCCGGCTCGAGCAGGAGCTCTCGCGGAGAATGCCGGAAGCCGAGCTCGCGGTGGAGTATCTGCGCACGGAGAAAGTCTATCAGGCGGTGCTCACCGAACAGGCGGATCTGGGCATTGTCAGCTACCCCGCTCCCACCAAGGACATGGTCGCGATCCCATGGCGCGAGGAGAAGATGATGGTGGCCTTGGCCCCGTCCCATCCTCTGGCCTCGCGGAAGATCCTCTCGGTCGCGGACCTCGCGGGGCAGGATTTCGTGGGCTTCGACGACGACCTGCGGGTCGGCAAGGAGGTTCTTCGCTACCTGCGCCGGAGCCGTGCTCAGGTCAACATCGTGATGCACTTCGACAACATCCAGACCATGAAGGAGGCCGTGGCTCTCGGCTCCGCCATCAGCATCCTGCCGGTCCGCGTGCTGACCAGCGACATCGAGCAGGGGCGGCTCGTGGCCATCCCGATCCGGGGCTGCACTCTGGTCCGCCCCCTCGGCATCATCCATCTGCGTCGCAAGTCCTTCAACCGCGCCATGCAGACCTTTGTGGACCTGCTCCGGGAAGAAGCCAGGGCGGAGGCGGGGATCTGAGCAGAGCTCGCTTCCGTTCCCTGATCCTCGCCATCTGCCTCGTCGTTCTGGGTCTTGTGTACACCGTTGGCTATCTGAGACTACCCTCGCGATGGTGGTATGCCGACGATCCGGCGGTGTTTGCCGTCGCCGATTCGCTCCGCAACCCGGCCGGCATCTTCACCGACCAGGGCGTGATGCGTGGCATCGGCGCGGGCGGCGCCGCGGCCCCCATGCAGATCTTTTCCTTTTGGGTGGATGTGCGGCTGGGGGGAATCTCCCCGCGGTTCGCCTATGGCCACCAGATCGCCAGTTTCCTCGCGGCCGGCCTCTTGCTTTACGCGCTTCTGCTCCGTCTGCTGCGCGCCGACCCGGTAGCGCCTTTCTTTCTGACCGTCCTGTGGGCGCTGCTGCCTTCCACGCTGGTGGTTCTCCAGCACATCGCCGCCCGGCATTACATGGAGGGACTCCTGTTCAGCGCGCTGGCGCTGAACCTGGTGGCGCGATTGCCCGCGGAAGGCGCGCGGCGAGGACCCTTCTTCGCCGGCATCTTCCTCTCTATTGCGGTGGCTGCCTTGTGCAAGGAAACCTATGCGGCCCTGCTTCCCGCCGTCGTGCTTCTGGTGGCGTGGCAGCGCCGGGATCGCGTTCTGGCTGCCGGCATCATGACAATTGCGCTGGCCTACGTCGCCTATCGCTTCTGGCTCCTGGGGCCCGCCATCTCTTACGGCATGCCTCTTCTTACGGTGTGGCACTACCTGAAGTTACTTTCGAAGCTGCCGTATGCCTTGACGTCCAACTACGCCGGCTACCTGGTCGCGGCGCTGATGGTTGGCGTGTGCATACGGTTCGCCCGGCATGGGCAGGAGAACCGCCGGATTCTTCTGTATGTCGTTTTGGCCGCCGCCCTGTCGCTGGCGGCCATTTCGCCAGTCGCCTACGCCTTGTACGGTGACATCCGGACGCCGGGTGCATGGTACAGGGCCCTGTTTCTTCTGAACACCCAGGTGGTTTTCTGTGCGGGAGTCATGGCGGTCCGCGCCACCGGCCGGGCCGTGCAGTCGCTGATTCTGGTGGTGGCGCTGGCAGGGTCGGCGGCGGGCGCCCATAAAACCCGGCGCCACTGGGACCGGATCACAACCTCCGCCGAGTTGGAGGGCAAGTTCTACCTGGACAACCCAGGCAAGATCCTGCTGAGCACAGAGGAAGCCTGGTGGTTCATTCCCTCGATTCATTGGCTGTACGGGGTGAAGGAGCCTCATTACGCGTTCGCAAACCGGAAGCCGCCTGTTCCGATTGCGCCCGGCACACCCGTCTGGCGGCTCCACGGAGATAAGTTCAGAGTCGAACCGTTCGCCCCGCCTACAACCGCACCTTGACCACATTGCTGGTGCGGCCGCCGGTTTCAATGGAAATCGTCTGCTCGCCGCTGAGCCCGGCGGGGATCTCCACGTTGACCTGGTAGAGCCCGGGATAGGCCGCGACCGGCCCGCTCCAAACCGCGTTCTGCTTCTGGCCCCCCAAGTTCACCGCCACCGGAAGCCCCGCCCCAAGCCCCGTGCAGTAGATCTCCAGGAAGTTCTGGTTGCGCAGGATGGCGCCGTAACCGGTGCTGGTGTCGAAGAAGATTCCCGGCGCCACCCCTAGTGTGGTCCGCGTGACCAGCGTGGTGCCGGCCGGGGCCGAGACGGTCAGGCTCACCGTGCCCGCGCCCAGTTCCGAAGGGACGACCAGGTTGACTTGCCGGTCGCTGGCGTACTGAACGACGGCCTTCCTGCCTCCCAGGCTCACCTCGACCCCCGCGAGTCCTTTCGGGTAAGGAGGCAGGCCGAAATCCGCGCCGCCGCCCGCCATGCGGTAGCCGAAGATCGAGGCAAAACCGCCGGGTGCAAGGCCCGGCGCATAGGACGCGGCGTTCACCACGCCTTCATACACAAACCCTTCTGCACCCTGCGCCGCCAGCGTGAGTTGCGGCTGCTCTCCTACGCCCGGGGTCCACGTGAACCTGACCAGGCCGGCGTCGTCGCTTGTAGCCAATTGCGGCGAGACGCTGCCTCCGGACGAGGCCAGGGCTGAAACGCTGACCCCCGCGTAGGCTACGCCGCTCAAGTCCGTGACACGGTACGTTGCAGGTCCATCGGCGGGGTCCCGGCTCGATACCAGAGTGATGCGCAAATCGGAAGGCGAGGGCAGGATCTTGATGGCCGCGCGAACCGTCTCAAATTGCGGGTCGGAAACGCGCGCGGTCAGTGCATACACACCCGCAGCGACTCCCGCAATCGGGAAAGACGCACTTGTGGCCCCCACTGGAATCGTGACCGAGTTCTGCGCGATCGCGTAGCCGGCTCCCGCCGGCCGCTCCAGCGAAACGGCCAGGGGCTCCGCCGCAGGCTTCTCGATCGAGACGGTGGCCACGCCCGTCCTTCCCGTCACCAGCCCGCCAGCCGGGGCTACCGAGAGGTTGAGGCTCCGGCGGAGCGTCGTCTCCGCCGATGCCCGGCCGCCCGTCCAACGGTTGAAATCCGCGGGGAAGCGGCTGCGGTATCGCTCCAGCTTCGAGATCTCGACGTCAGAAGGCGTGGTTCCCTGCGGCACGATCAGGATGAATGCGAAGCGAAAGTGCCGCTGAGAAACGGTTACGTCGGGTGTGCGCCGCCCCTCGGTCCGCGCCAGCTCTTCCACATGGATGTCCCTGCGGGTGCCGCTGAACGGTGGCGCGAAGATCCGGGGCGGGGAATCGGAAGGCCACGTGGAGTTCACGACGACGAATGTGGGAGGCACCTCCGAGGCCGGTGTCAGGCCCATCAAATACTGGTCGAGCGGCGAGTAGCCTTCCACCGTGCCGGCCACCCGGAAGGTGCCGTCTCCCATGTCCTGGAGCCGGTTGCCCTCCAGCAGCGAAGCCTCCGAATTGAAGTTGAAGCTCCAATGCGCGCCGTCGGACTGAAGCATGACCTTCTTCAACGGGTCCAGCGGATCGCGCACGCTGGCGAACGCCAGAAAGAGGTGCCCGGCCTCGTGACCGAGCAGGGTCATCGTTGTGTCGCCGGTAAGCAGCCCGCGGCCTGGCACTCGGGTGTCAGGATTCGTAGGGTACTGGCTCAGCGGGCCCATGTTCATCACCGACTGGAGCCGCCGAGGAGAGCCGAACTCGGCGCCGATGTCCTTGTTCTCGTCCCCATATCCCGTGCCGTAGGGGTCGCGGACTGTCACCTCGTAAGCCAGGGCGCCGGGAGCTGCTTGCACCTCCATCGTGTTGAAAAACACCAGGTAATCGTAAGCGTCCTCGTGGGTCTCGTAGAACTTCAGCGCCGCTGAGTAGATATCGACCTCTTGCCTGTCGGCGAACCGCTGCGCCAACGTTCCGGCGTACTCTTCCGAGACTCCGTCCCGGAAGGAGACCGCGGAGGTCGTCCCCAGACGCCCTCCTGGAGAGATTCCCACCACCGCCTCGCTTGACCCCACGCCGCCGTATGCGAACTCGATACGGCCCTCCGCGAAGAGACGAACCTGGAAGGTACACACGCGCCCCGACCCGAATGAAGAGTACTCCGGCACCCCGACCCAGCTCACCACCAGCCGCCCCGGTTCTGAAAATACCTTAACTCCCACCGTTGCGTGCGATGGGTCCAGGTCCCGGAACAGCGGGGCTACGCGCGGCGCCCCGGCCACCATGCGCCCCAGCGAGCGGCTGCTGGTGGCGTTGTCCGGAGCGCCGAACGTCAGGTTTCCGTCGGAGTTCACGAACAACTCCCGGTAGGAGTGGCCGTAGAAAGGAAAGGGAAACGGCAGCTCAATCTTCCTGGAATCGTCGTCTCCGAGGCCGGTTAGGACCGTTCCCCCCGCCGCAACGGCCGCGTCATAAGAAGCTGCGCCGGTCTCGAAGCGGTAGCGAGCAGCGTCCTGCGTGACGGGGACGAAGGCCAGTGTCGTCTGGTCCAGGTTGAAGGCAATGCCGCCGACGACGATGTCGCCCGAGTCCTCTAGAACGGCGATTTCCCCGACGTCTCTGGCGCGAGCCGCCCGCTCCGCTTGCGCGCGGCCCGTCAGCTTGGGACGGGTCCGGAGCGCCTGCCGGTGCACGAACAGCTTCTCGGTGGCAGTTTCCGCATGCGTTCCGCAAGTGGCGGGAACTTCGACGGGAAGCGCCGGCCAGCAGGCACACAGCAGCGCGAACAGTAACCGGAGGGAACGTTTTGGCATGGGCCCCGTAATTCTCATTGTAAGATACGGGAGTTGGAGACAATCACACGATGGCATTCTGCACCGGTTGTGGATCGAGAATCGCTGATGGCGCGCGTTTCTGCTCGACGTGCGGCCGGCCCGTGGCCGGCGGAGAGGTGGCGGCTCCGGCGCGCCTGGAGCCGCTGGAGTACAAGATTCAGGGCGACAACCTCCAGGTGGCCCGCGTCCGGCTGAAGCCCGGGCAGGAGATCTTCGCCGAGGCGGGCAAGATGCTCTACAAGACGGCCAACGTGCAGTGGGAGAGCCGCATGACCGGGGCCGGCCTGGGGGACAAAATCCTGGGCGCTCTGAAGCGCAAGCTGATGGGCGAGTCTCTGTTCTGGACCTACTTCCGCTCCGACGGGCCGGGCGAGGTCGGCTTCGCGGGCAGCTACCCTGGCCGGATCCAGCCGTTCGAACTGGCGGCGGGGCAGAGCGTGATCGTGCAGCGGGACGCCTTTCTGTGCGCTCAGGACTCGGTTCAGGTGAACATCGAATTCGTCAAACGGATCGGGGCTGGCTTCTTCGGCGGGGAGGGTTTCATTCTGGAGCGGCTGACGGGCCCCGGCACGGCCCTGATACATGGCGGCGGCGATTTCGTCGAGTTCGAGCTGAAGGCCGGCGAGATGCTTCAGGTCGATACCGGCTGCGTGGTCGGATTTGACGCCTCGATCACCTATGACGTGCAACTGGCGGGCGGCATCAAGACCATGATCTTCGGCGGGGAGGGACTGTTTCTGGCTACCTTGACCGGCCCCGGCAAGGTCATTGTTCAAAGCCTGACGCTCGAGAAGCTCCGCCGCGAGTTGACCCCGGCGCGAACGGGCGGAGACGAGCGCGGACCCCTGGGCGCCCTGACGAACATCCTCGGCAGCGAGGACCGGTAGCCGGTGGATCAGGAGACGGCGGGCCGTGCAACCCCGCCGCGGCTCTGCAAGCGGACTGTGGCCGGCTTCAGTCCTGGAGCGCTGGCAGTGAGCGTGATTGTCCCGACGGCGCGCGTGGTTCGGACCACCACCAGCGCCTTCCCGTTGAAAAGCCTGCGCCGGCTCGCCTGGTAGGCTTCCTCGCTGGTCATGTCGGCGTTGCCGACCGCCGCGATGGCGCCCGCACCGCTGAGCTGGAAGCCGATCAACTGGCTGGCGTGCGGGTGAGGTTGCCCGCTCTTGTCCAATGCCTCGACTGTGATGTAGGAGAGATCCTGCCCGTCGGCGCGGAGCGATGTCCGGTCGGCGGTCAACCGTAACTGCACCGGCTCACCGGCGGTCCGGAGGGTCACTTCCCCCGCGGGCTTCCCGCCCGCGATGCCGACAGCGCGGAGAACCCCGGGCGTGTAGGGAACAGTGAAGCTGGCCTTGAACTGCTGGCCGCGTGTCGTGGGCTTCTCTTCGATCAACTTGTCGCCCAGGAAGAGGCGCACGGCGTCATACCTCGAATAGACCTCAACCTGGAGCGGCTTGCCTTCCCAACCCGGCCAGGTCCAGCTTGGATGAACCGGCCAGGCGGCCCACCTGGAAACGATCATCTCCTTTCCCTCCGGCACTGGCAGCCGCACGCCCAGGTAGAGTTTCTCGCCCCGATCCCAGACGATGTTGCGGTAGTGCGAGCTGGCCTTCCGGAATCCGCAGATATCCAGGTCCCCGCAATCGGATCCGTGCCAGGGATAACTTGCGTCATTCCCCATGAATGGGATCTTAGTCGTATCTCCCACGTTGCGGATGTCCCATCGTCCTATGCCCGATTCACCGAGATAGTCGATCGCCGTCCAGACGAAATCGCCGACGATATAGGGATTGTCCTGGATCATCTCCCAGTACTCGAAAACCTGGCTCAGGAAGGACTCGGTACAGGCCATGATGCGTGCCGGCACCCGCTGGTGATCCTGAACGTGGCTGTTCAGGTTGTAGTTGTAACCTCCGATGTCCAGCGCGGCGAAGAAATCGTCCGTGCCCGTCCAAGGATTGACGTTGTTGAGGGCGGAGGTAATGGGGCGGGTGGGATCGAGGCTGCGCACGAAATCGGCCTGTATCCTGGCAAGTTCCGCGCCTCTCGGCTTGCCCCGTTCGGGGATCTCGTTGCCGATGCTCCAGATCACCACGGACGGATGATTCCGATCGCGCAGCACCATGGCCTCAGTGTCGCGCCGCCACCACTCCTTGAAGCTCACACCGTAGTCGTGCGGGTTCTTGCCCGTTTCCCAGCAATCAAACGACTCGTCGATGACCAGCATTCCCAGCCGGTCACAGGCATCCAGGAACGCGGGAGAGGGCGGGTTGTGCGCGGTCCGGATGGCGTTGAACCCCGCGGCCTTCAGCACCTGCACGCGCCGCTCCTCGGCACGGTCGAAGGCGGCTGCCCCGAGAGGGCCCAGGTCGTGGTGGGCGCAGCCGCCGGCCAGTTTGACCGTGCTGCCGTTCAGCAGGAAGCCCTTCTCCGGCGACCACCCGATTGAGCGGATTCCGAACGGCGTGGCCACTTCGTCGGCCACTCGCCCCCCGCTGATGACCCTGGTCACGGCCCGGTACAGGCGGGGCGCCTCCACGGACCAGAGAGCCGGTTTCTGGATCGCAATCCGTTGCGTCACCTCGGCGGTCGCGCCGGCTTCAACCGTGACGGCGCTTTCCGCCTGGCCGGCCGTAGTGCCCGCCGGGTCGTAAAGAAGAGTGCGCAGCGTGACCTTGGAGGCCGCACCGGAGCCGTTCGCCACCCTCGTCTTCACGGAAACAGTCGCCCGGCCCTCGCTGACTTCGGGAGTCGTAACGAAGACGCCCCAGTGATCCACATGCAGTGGGCCGGTGACCGAAAGCCAAACGTGGCGGTATATGCCCGAGCCGGAGTACCAGCGCGTGTTTTTGTGCCGGCTCTGATCGACGCGAACCGCCACGACGTTCGAGCCGCCGAAGTTGAGGTGCGGCGTCAGGTCGTGCCGGAAGGTTGAGTAGCCGTACGGGCGCGTGCCCAGATCGCGGCCGTTGATGAAAACCGTCGCGTTCATGTAAACGCCCTCGAATTCGATTTCGATCTGGTTGCCCTTCCAGGCCGCAGGGGCCTGAAAAGCCCGGCGATACCACCCAATGCCGGCAGGCAGATAACCGCCGCTGCCGCCCATGGGCGCTTTCGGGTCGAACTTCCCCTCGATGCTCCAGTCGTGTGGCAGAGTCACGCTGCGCCACGAAGAGGCGTCGAACGAGGGAGACTGCGCTCCCGGCGGGTCGCCCACAAGGAACCTCCAGTCGTAGTCGAACAGGAGTTGCTGCCGCGCCCCCGGGGCCTCGCTGGCCGCCAGGGCCGAGCGGAGACTCCCCGCGGCGGCGGGGAGAGTCGCGCAGAAGGTTCTTCGATCCATGGATGCACACCCTCCTTTTCATGCCGGTGTGGACACGCTCGATTTTACCTCCAAAGGACTTCGCGGCTTGCATGGCAATTCAGGCTAAACCACTTAGTTTCGGCGGCCGATAGACGCGGTAGGAAAGGTACTCTTGGCGGTTGAAGGCGAGACATCGACACTGTCGTCCCGCGATGAACTGGCGGCTCTGAAGAACCAGTTCCTTACTAGCTTCAACCATGAGGTGCGCACCCCCCTTACCGGCATCCTGGGGATGACGGACCTCCTGCTGGAGACGCCCCTGAACGAAGAGCAGAGAGAATATGTTGGCACCGTGAGGGAGTGTGCGGACGACCTGCTGGCGCTTTTCAACAAGACGCTGGAGTTCTCCGATCTCTCCTCCGGTCTGGTCGTCCTGGCGCGGCACGAGCTGCATCTTCGTGAAGCTCTGCGCGGCGTGGTGCAAACTTACACCCGGAGCGCCCGCCGGAAAGGCCTGGCGTTGCGTTGTTCGTTTGCGGACAACCTGCCCGAAACCGTGGTGGGCGACGAACAGAAACTTCAGGAGATTCTGTCTCATCTTCTGGACAATGCGGTCAAGTTCACCGAGCGCGGCGCGATCCTGGTCGAAGCCGGCGGCGAGCCGGAGGGCGGCCGGTTCATTCTGAGTCTTTCGGTGCGCGACACGGGGATTGGCATCCCGCCCGATAAGCTCGCCGTCGTTTTCGAGTGTTTCGAGCAACTCGACCGTGGCCTCTCCCGCAGCCATAAGGGGGTGGGGTTGGGCCTCTCCCTTGTCCAAAAACTTGCATCCCTCATGGGAGGCGGCGTCGCCGCAGAGAGCAACCCTGGAGGGGGAAGCCTCTTCAAGGTTGTCTTGCCGCTGGAGCTCCCCGCCGACGCCGGCGCCGTGCGCGGAAACGCGCCGGCAGTCCGCAATGGCAGGTCGCGTATCCTGTTTGTGGACGACAACGCGGCGGCCCGGCGGATCGTCACCCACATTCTCGGCCGCGCCGGGTATCGCGTCACCTGCGCCTCCAGCGGAAACGAGGGCGTCAGGCTGGCAGCCCGGGAGCCGTTTGGCCTGGTCATGGTCGACCTTCAGATGCCCGAGATGGACGGTCTCGCCACAGCCGCCGCGATCCACGCCCTGCCGGGCCACTCCAATACCCCCATCGTCGCCCTCACGGCGAACGTTACCGACCAGTGCCGCCGCCAGTGCGTGAAAGCCGGCATGCGGGGCTTCATCCCCAAGCCGGTGCTTGCGGAACAACTTCTGGAGGCTGTCTCCGAAGTGTTGGCCTGATCTTCACTCCGGGGGCTTGTGAAGCCACACGTAGCAGTGGTTGCCAAGTCGGGCGGCTTCCGGCCGCTTGAGGAGAATCAAGTCCAGGTATCGCAGCGGGAACAGCAGCCAGCCCAGGACGCCGTGGGCGGCTGCCCGCAGCCATCCCCAGGGCAGCCAGAGCTTCACGTATTCCAGGAGGAAGACGAGCATGGTCGCGGTTGGGCCGGTCCGCCAGCCGCGCTCCACCACGCGCAGCCCTCCCGCCATCTGCTCCAGGGCCGAAGGCGTGAAACGCCTCATGTCCCGCGGGTATTCGTGCAGGGGATGGCAAAACGGAGTCACAACGTGGGCATACCCGGCCGGCGCCAGGACCCTTTCCATCTCCCGCATTACCTTGTCGGGATTGGCCACGTGTTCCAGCACCGCGTCGCACTCGATCCTGGCGAAGACGCCCGAGCGGAAGGGGATCTGCTCGGCGTCCGCCACCACGTCCACTCCGTAGGCGGCTTCGAGGTCCATGTTGACGTAGCCGGGCGTGTCGCTGCCTGCCCCGCCGATGTAAAGGTTCCACCGTCCGAGGGGAAAGCCGCTCGGCTCGCGGGGATTCATCACCAGCGGCAGGGGCGGAGACAACCACCGCCGCAGGCGGTAACGCCAGCGCCGGCTCCGCCGCTGTTCGATCATCCGCTCTACGGTGTGAGGCACGGTCGAACAGCGTAGCATAAGAACAAGCCATGGGGAGTGACTTCGTCCTGTTCGGTCCGGCGCACCTTGCGACGCTGGCGGTGATCCCGGCGGCCGGCGCGCTGCTGGCCTGGAGCGGGCGGCGAGCACGTCACATCCGGATGATCCTGGGCATTCTCCTGGCGATCAACGAACTTGTCTGGTACGCCTACAGGGTGCGTACCGAAGGTTTTCGCTTCCCGGAAGGGCTGCCGCTCCAGCTCTGCGACCTGGCGCTGTGGATGACGGTCTTCGCGCTTCTGACCCTGCGGCCCTGGTGCTATGAGCTGGCCTGGTTCGCCGGTATCGGCGCCAGCGGGATGGCCGTGCTGACGCCCGACCTCTGGGCGCCTTCGTGGTCCTACCCCACTTGGTACTTCTTTCTGGCCCACGGCGGCGTGATCGCCTCGGTTCTCTTCCTGACCTGGTCCGGCTCGCTGCGGCCTCGCCGGGGGTCGCTGTGGCGCGCATTCGGACTGGTCAATCTCTACGCGGCGGCGGTGGGCGCGTTCAATTTCGCCTTCGGCACCAACTACATGTATCTGCGGAGCAAGCCCGAGGCCGCGTCCCTGCTGGACTGGCTGGGGCCGTGGCCCATCTACCTGCTCGCGGGAGAGGCCGTGGCGCTGGCGGTCTTCGCGTTGCTCTGGCTGCCGTTCCGGCGTGCCGCCGTTACCCGTGCAGTACAATGAAATCACATCCACATGTTCCTTGACGTCGCTATCGCCAAGATCTTCGGTACCAAGAACGAGCGCGAACTCAAGGCGATGCGGCCCATCGTCGAGTCGATCAACCAGCTCGAGCCAGCCGTCGAGAAACTGACCGACCAGGAGTTGGCCCACAAGACCATCGAATTCAGAGAGAGACTGGCTCAAGGCGCCACCTTGGACGACCTTCTCCCCGAGGCCTTCGCTGTAGTCCGCGAAACCGGCCGGCGCGTGGTCAACATGCGTCACTTCGATGTTCAGATGATCGGCGGCGTGGTTCTCCACCGGGGCAAGATCGCGGAAATGAAGACCGGCGAGGGAAAGACGCTGGTAGCCACCCTGCCCGTCTACCTCAACGCGCTCGAGGGTAAGGGCGTGCATGTCGTCACGGTGAACGACTACCTGGCCAAGCGCGACTCCGAGTGGATGGGCAAGATTTACCGTTTCCTGGGCATGACGGTCGGCGTGATCGTGCATGACTTGGACGACGCGGAGCGCCGCGAGAACTACAACTGCGATATTACTTACGGCACCAACAACGAGTTCGGTTTCGACTACCTCCGGGACAACATGAAATTCCGCCTGGAGGACTGCGTGCAGCGCGGCCACAACTTCGCCATCGTCGACGAGGTGGACTCGATCCTCATCGACGAGGCGCGCACCCCGCTGATCATCTCCGGTCCGAGCGAAGAGTCCACCGACAAGTATTACAAGGTCAACCGGATCATTCCCAAGCTGATCCGGGGAGAGGTGATCGAAGGCAAGGAACCCGGCGAGAAGTACTACACCGGCGATTACACCGTCGACGAGAAGCAGCGCAACGTGGCTCTCACTGACGAGGGCTTCGACAAGTGTGCTCGCCTGCTCAACCTCCCCAGCCTATGGGACATGGAAACGATCGAGTGGAAGCACCACGTCGAGCAGGCCCTCCGGGCCCATGTCATGTTCCACCGGGACAAGGACTACGTGGTGCAGGATGGCCAGGTGATCATCGTCGACGAGTTCACCGGCCGGCTCATGCCGGGCCGCCGCTGGAGCGACGGGCTGCACCAGGCCATCGAGGCCAAGGAAAACGTCAAGATCGAGCGCGAGAACCAGACGCTCGCCACCATCACCTTCCAGAACTACTTCC
>JBHGAV010000080.1:0-14807 GCA_041946685.1 Bryobacteraceae bacterium
CACATCTCCATTTCCTTCTCCACCTGCATCTGGATCTGGTCCATGGGGACGTGGCCCGGCCCCTCGATCATGACCTGGACGTCGTACTCCCAGGCCTTCCTGGTCAACTCCCCGAGGGTCTTCAGCTCGGCGAACTGCGCCTCGTCGCTGGCATCGGCGAGCGAACCGGGCCGCAGGCCGTCGCCGAGAGAGAAGCAGACGTCGTACTTCTGGAAGATCTTGCAGATCTGGTCGAAGTGCTCGTAGAGGAAGTTCTGCCGGTGGTTCCGTACCATCCACTGCGCCAGGATAGCGCCGCCCCGGCTCACAATGCCGGTGATTCGGCGCGTGGTCATGGGAATGTACTCGACCAAGACGCCCGCGTGGATGGTCATGTAGTCGACGCCCTGCTCGGCCTGCTCCTCGATCACCTCCAGCATGAGTTGCGGGGTGATGTCCTCCACCCTCCGGACGCGCGCCACGGCCTCGTAGATGGGGACGGTGCCGACGGGCACCGGGGAGTTGGAGATGATGGCCTGCCGGATGGCGGCCAGGTCGCCACCCGTGGACAAGTCCATCACGGTGTCGGCGCCGTACTTGATCGAGTAACGGAGTTTCTCCAATTCCTCCTCTATGTTGGAGGACACCGCGGAGTTGCCGATATTGGCGTTGATCTTGCAGCGGCTGGCGATCCCGATGGCCATGGGCTCCAGGTTGGTGTGGCGCACATTGGCCGGGATGACCATGCGGCCTCTGGCGACCTCGCTCCGGACGAGTTCCGGCGGCAGCCGCTCACTCCGGGCGACCGACATCATTTCCTCGGTGGTGATGCCCTGCCGGGCGTAGCGCAACTGCGTCCGGACGGCATCCCCCACGCGCTTTGCGACCCATTCGGATCTCATCTCAGACTCCTTCGACCTGCCCTCTGACTACCTCGATTATGGCACACCATTTCCGAACCGGAGCCTGATCGGCCGCTACCGGGCGCGCACATCCCGCACGACGGCGCTCCAGCCCGCGCGCCCGCGCGAGGACGCGTATGCATCCTGTTCACAACAAAAGGCTAAGTCCACACGAGCCCCGCTCGGGAGCTCGCTGAGCCGCCCGGCGAAGTTCCAGGCAATTAGCGGCAAAGTGGTGCTTCCCTGACGGACCGCAAAACGAAGATGTTTGTCCTTCAGGACGGCCGGGGCCCCGGCCACCTCCACGTCGAGCAGGGCGTACACGGGGGTGGGATTGCCGCAGCCGAAGGGGGCCAGGGACAAGGTCTCGGACACAGCCGCGTCGGTCAGGTCCGACAGTTCGACGCGGGCGTCGAGTTCCAGCACCGGCGTGAGATCGTCATCCGAGAGGCATTCGGCGGCGCGCGCATTCAACCGCTCGCGAAACTCGCCGACGCGCGCAACAGGCAAAGTGACCCCAATTGCCTGGCGATGCCCTCCGAACTGATGGAACAGGTCCGGCATCGACTCCAGCGCCTCCAGCAAGTGGAAAGTGGGGATGCTGCGGCCCGAGCCCTGCGCCAGGCCGGTTTCCGGATCCTCGCCAAGCACTACCGCCGGCCGGTGAAAGCGCTCCACCAGGCGGCTGGCCACGATGCCGACAACGCCGCGGTGCCAGTTCAACCCCGAGAAGACCAAGGCCTTCTGGCCGGGGCCGACGGGAGAGCGGGAACATTCGTCGAGGATGCTCTTGATGATCTCCGCCTCAGCCTGCTGGCGTTCCTCGTTAAGGGAGTGGAGTCCGGCGGCGAGACTGCGGGCCCGCTCGCGGTCCTCCGTCAGAAACAGCTCGATCACGTCTCCGGCGTTGGCCATGCGCCCCGCGGCGTTCATGCGGGGGGCGATCCGGAACGCGACCTGGCGCGCCGAGGGCTCGTCCCCCTCGCCGAAGCCCGCGATGTCCAGGAGGGCCCGGAGGCCGAGGTTGCGGACCGACCGCAGCCCCTCCAGTCCATGCTTGACCAGGATGCGGTTCTCGCCCGTGAGCGGAACCACATCGGCCACGGTGCCGATGGCGACCAGCTTCAGAAAGGACCCCAGCATGCGCCGGCGCCGCTCCTCCGGCCAACCGAGCGATTGAAGCAGAGCCTGCACCAGTTTGAAGGCGACACCGGCGCCGCAGAGGTTCTTGTCCGGGTACGGGCAATCGGGGCGCTTTGGATTGAGAACGGCGACCGCCGGCGGAAGCCCTTCATCCGGCAGGTGGTGATCGGTGATGATCACATCCATGTTGAGGGCCGTGGCCCGAGCCACCTCCGCCTGCGCCCGCACTCCCGTATCCGCACTGATGAGCAGCCGCACGCCTGAGGCCGCGGCCTGCTCGATGACGTCGCCGCGCAGACCGTAGCCCTCCCGTAAGCGGTTCGGGACGTGAAAGGAGACCTTTCCACCGGCCCGCTCGATGGCCTTCTTCAGGATCACGACGGAGGTCACGCCGTCCACATCGTAGTCCCCGTACAGCAGGATCTGCTCTCCCCGCCGGATGGCCTCGAGCAGCCGGGCGACCGCCTCCGGCATGGACTTCAAGAGGAAGGGATCGTGGAGACCGTCCAGAGACGGTTCCAGAAAGCGCCGCGCCGCATCCGGATCGGCGTACCCCCGGCGCACCAGGACGCTCGCCGCCGGGGTTTGCAGCCCCAGCGCGGACGAGAGAGAGCGAACCTGGCTGGGATCGATCTGAGGCAACAGCCACCGCACTGGTGCAGGCATCCAGAGAAGACTTCAATTGCGGGAGAAGTAGTCCCCCATCGACTCGTCTTCGTCCTCTTCCTGGTCTTCCGAAGCATAGCCGTCGATCTGGTCCAGGATCTGGTGAAACTCCCCGAACCAGTCTGCCTGTATCTCGTAGACGTACGTTCGCCCGTCGTAATCGTAGGAGACTTCGAGCACGCAGGTGAAGCCCTGGTAGGACAGCATCTCCCGCAGCCTGCGCTCGAGGCTGCGGCGCTCGTCTGCCGGCAGATCGCAGTCTTCGAGACTGTCCAGAGCGTCGTCCACCATCTCCCGCACGAATTCGAGGCAATGGAAGACAACCAGTTTGACTCCGGCCTGGCGGGCGGTGGCTAGGAAGGAAGGAAAATCCGGGCGGCGGCGGGTGTCCCAATAGGCAACCGGCCGCGCCTGCCCGTTGCGGCAGCAGCCCTGAAACAGGACAAGGCCCTCCTCGGCGATCTGCGCCGGGATTTCATTCTTCAAAACGTCCAGGTTGGCTTTCATCGGCGCTCGGCTACGACCAGAATGTCGTGTTGGTCCCCCAGTTCACGTGCCGAGGGAGTCACGATCGTCTTCGGACCGATAAAGATCTTGCGGTTGGCCTGGATGGCCTCGCGCACATCGCTCTCGCAAACGAAGTCCGCAATTCTGACCTCAGGGACAGGCCGTGGGGGCGGCGCGGCGGCGGATCGAGCCGGCGGAGGAGCCTGGGCAGCGGGCTTCTGCTTCCCGGCCAGGAACTGATCGACGACCTGGGCGGACAATTGGGCGGCTGTCGCGCTCCCGGCCGGCGAAGCCGCGGCGGGAGAATCGAATCGAATGCCTCGCTCGGCCAGGTAGCGCTCGACGGCCGCCGCGATCAACCCTCTTTCGCCGGACGCAGCCTGAGCGGAACCCGCGGGCGGAACCGTGAACGCCTCCTCCGGCCGGCGCACGGCGTAGGTGAGCCGCTTGGTATTGATGAGGTGGAGCGGACCGACGTTGTCTCCAGTGCTGTTGCCGCCGGCGGCTCCGCAGCCCAGCGTCATCGAGGGCAGCAGGTTGGTGGTGATGCCGACCGACCCCGCAGGAGACTGGGTGTTCACCATCACCCGCATCGCGGGCATGCGCTCGGCAAAAGCCCGAATCCGCGACTCGTCTTTGGAGAAGATCACGCAGGTATGACCCTCCCCTCCGTAATGCAGGATGGCTTCACAGGTGTCCAGCGCTTCGGCAAAATCCTTGACGAACAGAAGCGCCAGCACCGGCGAGAGCTTCTCGGCCGAGAGCGGGTGCTGCCTGCCGACGCCCTTGATCTCGACGGCGATGATCGAAGTGTCGAGGGGCACCCGGAAGCCGGCGAGCTCGGCGATCTTGGTTGGCGATTGGCCCACGCACTTGGCGTTGATCCCCCCGCCGGGCTTGATGAGCGTCCGCTCCAGCGCTTCCCGCTCCTGGTCGTTGCACAGGTAAGCTCTTCCCCGCTTGAGCTCGGTCAGGATGGGTTCACGCAGGCTCTCTTCGGCCACCAGCGCCTGCTCGCTGCTGCACACCGTTCCGAAATCGAACGATTTGCCCTGGATCACCTTGGCGACGCCGTCGGCGACGTCGTAGCTGGGGTCCAGAAGGACGGGAACGTTGCCGGGGCCGACGCCGAAGGCGGGCTTGCCGCTGGAGTAGGCTGCGCGCACCATCCCCGAGCCGCCCGTGGCCAGGATTACGGCGACCCGCTCGCTCCGCATCAGGGCTTGCGTGCCCTCGAGCGACGGCCTGGTGAGGCACTGGACAATGCCCTCGGGGGCTCCCGCTTCCACCGCGGCCCGATGCACGATTTCCGCGGTTTCGTAAGTGCAACCCTTGGCGTTAGGGTGCGGGCTGATGACGATTCCGTTGCCGGCCTTCAGCGAGACGACAACTTTGTAGATGACGGTAGAGGTCGGATTGGTCGTGGGCACCACGGCCGCTACCACGCCCATGGGGACGCCGTATTCGACGAGCTTCTCGTCGGGCAATTCCCGGAGCAAGCCGACGGTCTTCATGCCCCGGATACGGCGCGGCAGCCATTCGGCACAGAGGTAGTTCTTGACTACTTTGTCCTCGACGTTGCCGTAGGTGGTCTCGCTGACCGCCATCTCGGCGAGGCGGCGGGCGTGCTCGCGGCCGGCGGCGGCCACGCGCTCCACCACGGCATCTACCTGCTGCTGCGTGAAGAGCCGGTACTGCAGCCAGGCCGCGTACGCCCTTTCGACTTTTACCCGGACTTCCTCCAACGCGGCGGAATCGGTTTCGTGTGGCATTGCCTCCTGCACCGCGCCCGGAGAGGCGCGGCCTCCAAACTGGCTGCGTTCTCCTTGCGTCAGGCGGGCTTCTTCGCCTTAGACCCGCCCGGGAGAACCTTCTCCACTTCCTCGTGAGGATTCGGGATGACATGCACGGCGACCAACTCGCCGACCCGGCGCGCTGCCGCAGCACCGGCGTCGGTGGCGGCCTTGACGGCCCCGACGTCGCCCCGGACGGAGACCATCACATAACCCGCGCCGACGTATTCCCTGCCCGTCAGTACGACGTTGGCCGTCTTCACCATGGCGTCCGCCGCCTCGATGGCGCCAACCAGTCCCTTCGTCTCGATCATTCCGAGCGCTTCCATTGTGCCTCCTGAGAGTGCCGGCCTCGCGGCCGATCCTTCACGGTATCACAGCGGAAAGAGGGCCACAATGGCGGCTTGCGCTCGTGTATAAGGACGTGTAGACTCCGAGAGGCGGGGCAGTCAGGCTGCTCCGGAATTCTGGAAGGAGGAAACGTTTGTGAGAAAGAACATCCTGTTGTGCGGCGTGGCGTTGCTCGCCGTGTTCGCCGTGGCGGCCAGCGCCGCCGATATCACCGGAAAGTGGGTCGCGCAGATTCCCGGGCGGCAGGGAGGAACCATGGAGCAGACCTTCAACTTCAAGCAGAGCGGCGAGACGCTGACGGGAACGGTCTCCGGCGGAAGGGGTGACCAGGAGATCTCGCAAGGCAAGGTGAGCGGAGATACGGTCTCCTTCGTGACGGTGATGAGCTTCGGCGGCGGTGAGATGAAGATGGTCTACAAGGGCACCATCGCTGGCAACGAGATCAAGTTCACGCGCAGCATGGAGGGGGGGCCGGGCGGTGGCCCAGGCGGCCGGGGCGGCCCGACGGAATTCGTCGCCAAGAAGGCCTCCTGATCCTGGTAACGGCCGGTTGGCCATTAACGCTCCTTCATGAGGAAGGCAGGCTCCGCCCTCCGAGGCCGGGGCCTGTAATCTTCCCTGGCAGGCAGTCGTCTAGCCATTGAACAGGCTTCGGCCTGAAGGAGGAATTTTTGTGAGAACAGTGGTGTTGACGAGTGTGGCGCTTCTGCTCGTTGTTGCTTTCGGAGCGGCGGCGGCTGATGTCAGCGGTAAGTGGGTGGCTCAGGTCCCCGGACGGCAAGGCCAGACCATGGAGCAGACCTTCACTTTCAAGGTGAATGGAGCGAGTCTGACCGGGACCGTCTCCAACCCGAGGGGTGACCAGGAAATCAGTGAGGGAAAGATCAGCGGGGACGACATCTCCTTCGTAGTTGTCCGCAAGTTCCAGGACATGGAGATGAAGTCGCTCTATAAGGGCAAGGTCGCCGGAAACGAGATCAAGTTCACGATGACCATGCAGGGCGGCATGGGCGGCGACCGGCCTCCGACCGAGTTCGTCGCGAAGAAGGCCTCGTAGTATCCGCAGATCTCGCGGAAGCTATCGGAATGCCAGCGAGAGCTGGCGCAACCAGAGGTCGCCTTCGATTCTGGTTGAGCCATGGGCTCGCTGGTATTCCAGCACAAGCACGACCCCGCGGTCACCTGAGGGGGCGACGAAGTCAAGAGCCCCTCGACTCCAGGAGTCGCCGGACGGTTCCAGAGGTGTCGCGGACACTTCCTTCCAGTCAGCCAAGTCGCTGACGTACCATCTCAGCCCCGAGGGGCTGGGGATTCCTTTCATCCTGAACTCATAGACCAGCCGGTACCTGCGGGAGGCTTCAACGGGCAGCACCTGCGAAAGAAGCTGGCAGCGTTCGGGCTGGCTCCCCGAAAAGGAAAACCGAAAGGCCTCCATGGAGCTGACCCGTGTCCCGAAGACCCCATCAGGGAGTTGCAGCCGCCAATCGAATCCGGCTGAGAGCGGGGGCACGGAAAACGCGCCATTGGTGAGAGAGCGGGCCTGCAGGGGGTCGAGCGCCTCGTAGGGCAAACGCCTGCGTGCACACAGGGTGTTCCAGGCCCTCACGGCGCTGGTCATCCTGCCGGCCCTGATCAACTGCTCACAGTAAGACACGAGCAGGGGCAGACCTTCGTCCGTCGTGGCCGCGATCAGCCTATCAGCGACGGGCTCCGACTCGGCGACCTTCCCCTGCAGCAAGAGATAGTTGAGGTATTGCGCCAGGATCGCGGGGCGGTCCGGGATGGCGCGAGTCAGGATGACGGCGGGGTCCTGTGAGATCCGCCAGCAGAGCTGGAAAAGCGGGGTCTGGTCCTGGTAGGCCATCTCGGCGGCCTTTCGAGCCCAGTGCCAGAACTTGTCCTGATCACCCTGGCGAAAGTAGAAATTCGCGAGGGTCCAGCGCGGTTCGTACGTCCTGTCGATCCGCGCGGCTTCGAGCAACAGACGCTCGGCGCGCGGGATGTCGCCTTCAATCTCCGCCAGCAGCCCCAGATTGACCCATCCGGCGGCGTAGCGGGGGTTCCGCGCCACAGCGTGTTCCAGTGCCGTCCGGTCGCGCGGGTCGTCCTGAAAGAAGGCGGCGTTGGCTGCGAGCATGCGGCGGGCGCGGGCGACTGCGGAGGGCGAGCCCTCGCGGAAGAGGTAATCCGCATATGCGGTCTTCAGGGACATGAATGCCGCAAGACCCAGCGTCGCGACGAGCGGAGCGGCCAACAGGAGGCGCACCTGTGGAGATCGGCGGAAAGCCTGCTCAACCTTGAGGGCGAAGCCCGAGTCCATCGGTAACCCTATTCCTGTTCGTGTCTTTCCCTTACCATCTGGAGTCTATATCGTACCCGTCCGATGGACCCTTGTGTGGGCTGGCCCTGGGCCGGCCCGCGAATCACAGCGTGGAGGGATTATCGTGGACCGTCTGAAAGCTCGGTACTTAGTGGGGTTCTTGGTGACTGGGGTTCTCGCAGTGGCTTGGGCAGCTCCGCCTACGATCGGAGTCGCGACGGCGAAGGGCAGTTTTCGAGTGGACAATTCGACGGTGCGGGGAAACGCAACGCTCTTCGACGGAACGTTGCTTGAGACAACCGGTACTGCTTCCCTCGTGAACCTCAAGGATGGTCCGCGAATGCAGTTGGGTGTGACCAGCCGGGGCAAGGTGCACACGGACAGGCTCGTCCTTGAGAAAGGCGAGAGCCGATTGGAGGGCTCCGGACGGTATAGGATTGAAGCGCGCGACCTCCAGGTGCTGCCCGAGTCACCAGCCACTGCGGCCCGTGTCGTCCTGCGCGGCTCGGAAAAGGTGGCAGTGGAAGCACTGGCCGGTTCCGTGCGGGTCACCACCGAAGACGGGGTCCTCCTGGCCAGACTGGAGAGCGGCACGGCCCTGGAATTCGAGCCGCAGGCCGCAGGCGCCACCCCTCCCGTCTCGGTGACCGGTTGCCTGACCGGCAACCTCGGCACGTTCCTCCTGAGCGATGAAACAGCGAAGGTCGCCTTCGAGCTGCGCGGAAGGGACCTTAGCCAGTACGCCGGACAGCGCGTGGCAATCACGGCCGTGACCATGAAGGAGGTACGCCCGGTGCAGGGAGCCGTTCAGGTGATTCAGGTCACGGGAGTCAAGCGCCTTCCCGGAGGCTGCCCCGTGCCGGCTGCGGCCAGGCCCAATAGTCCCGCAAGCTCAGCAGGCGCAGCAAAGGCGGGCGGAATCGGCGGTACCACCAAGGCTGTCATCGCAGGGGTGGCTATCGCTTCCGTGGCAGGCGGCACCGCCCTCGGCCTGACCGGCCGTGAAGAAGACACCATCAGCCGCTGACCTCCCCTATCACTGGCGTCCATGCCCCTAACCGGCCCGCGCGCCTAGCGCGGGTCGGCCCTTTAGATTACCCCTTCCCTGTCTGAAGTCCAGCCTCCGCCGCTTATGGTATACTTTTCCCATTAGGACTGCTTGCGGCGTTGGGGCAAGCAGGTTCCTGCCGGTTCTGGGTTCAGGTGGTTCGGGCCGGGTCGTGTGCTCAGACTGATCAAAAAGGAGTCTTCGGCAGGGCATGAGACTTGCCTTGAAATGCGCGGTTGTGTTGGCGGGTTTGCTCGCCGTCGATGTGGTCACGAGCGGCAGCCGGCGGGAGGCCGTTCCGGACTACGGCGACGACCCTAGATTGTTGAAACTAGAGCATTTCTTCAGGGAGCTTGGATCGCCCGCTCACTCGATAGCTAAGGAGTTCCTGAAAGCAGCGGATCAGAATGGACTGGACTGGCGGCTGCTTCCGAGCCTGTCCATCCTTGAGTCGGGCGGGGGCAGAGAGTGCAGGAACAACAACATTCTCGGCTGGGATTCGTGCCGGAAGGCCTTTCGTTCGAGCGCGGCCGGTGTCCACTACGTGGCCGAGCGGCTGAGCGTCTCCTCCCTCTACAAGGACAAGAGCCTGAATGAAAAGCTACGGACCTACAACCCCCATCCCGGCTATCCCCTGCGGGTCAGGAGACTGATGTCACGCCTCGGCCCGGACCGAGACGTCCCTCCCAATGTGCCGTAGACTCCGCACTGGCTGGCGGCCGCGATTATTCCAGTAATCGAACGCCGAAAAACAGGCCGGCAAAGACCACAACCGACAGAACGACGATCGCGACGACCTCCAGCGCCCGCTCTTTGGTGGTCTTCTCCGCCTTGGCGTCATGCTTCATCTGATCGTCCAGGCTCTCAAACATGGTCTCGTCTCCTCCCTTGCCCGAAGCTCTCATGAGACCGTTATGAAACCCAGCGACTCAATTGTAGTACCAGTTGGTCAAGAAAGCAGCAAGAATCGGCAAGGCGGAGGGGGCTGCGGGTGCGACTAATCAGGGGCGCCCGTCTTCTCCAACTTCCGGTAGAGGGTCTTCCGCTCAATTCCCAGGATCCTGGCCGCGCGGCTCTTATTGCCTCCGGTTGCGGCCAGTACCTTTCGTATTTGGTCCATCTCTGCGTCGGCCAGCGTTTCCCCTCCGTGCTCCCGGGGTTCCGTCGCCTGGATAGCCTCCCTGGCCGCCTGCTCGTCGATGCGGCCGTTAGGGGCCAGTATAGTCAGGCGCTCCAGCATGTGCTGCAGTTGCCGCACGTTGCCAGGCCACGTGTAATCCTGAAGCACCTTCAGCCCCGACTCGGTCAACCGAGCCTGGCGGCCGTAGCGCTCGTTGTATTTCCTAACAAAATGATGCGCAAGCAGATAGACATCACCGGTCCGCTCGCGCAAGGGCGGTACGGCGATGCGCACCACGTCAACCCGGAACCAGAGGTCTTCGCGGAACTTGCCCTCCTCGACCATCTTCTGCAAGTTGCGGTTGGTGGCGGCGATCACCCGGACGTCGACCGGCCTCGAGCGTGCCGAGCCTACCGGCCGGATCTCGTGCTCCTGAAGGAAACGGAGCAGCTTGAGCTGGAAGTTGAGCTCGATGTCGCCAATCTCGTCCAGGAAGACCGTTCCGCGGTTGGCGGCCTCAAAGACCCCCATGCGGTCCCGGTCAGCTCCCGTGTAAGCGCCTCGCAGGGCGCCAAATAATTCGCTCTCGAGCAGGGACGGGGCGATGGAGGCGCAATCGATGGGCAGAAAGGGATGGGGGGCGCGCGGGCTGTTGCTATGGACCATGCGCGCGATCAGTTCCTTTCCAGTTCCCGTCTCGCCCTCGATCAGGACGGTGGCGTCGGTGGGTGCCACCCGCGAGAGGACCTTGTAGATCTCGACCATTTGCGGAGAGCTGCCGATCATCTCAGACTCGGGCAGGTCCTCCACATCGTCCGCTTCCTCCAGATCGCCTGGGCTGAGGCTTTCCTCCGCCCTCTTGATGGTCTTCAGGAGAGCGTCCAACTCGAAAGGCTTGGCAATATAGTCGAATGCGCCGCCCTGCGTGGCGGCCATCACAGTCTCCATGGTTCCCCTGGCCGTCATGAGGATGACGCGGCACTCGGGGGTGCGGGCCCGGGCTGCGGCGAGCACATCCAGTCCCGTGCGCTCGTCCAGGTATATGTCGGTGAGGACGATCGGGTACCCGGACTGGTCCAGTCGCTGGATCGCCTCGTGGGTCGAGCCGACGGCATCCACCTGGTAGCCCTCCAGTTCCAGAAATGTGGTGACGGTGGTTCTCACCGCGCTGTCGTCTTCCACCACAAGCAGTCGCAGCATTCTGTTCACGTTTCTTTGGGGCCGCCGGATTCGACGACCGGTAGTACCAGGGTAAAGCATGAGCCCTGCCCGGGGACACTCTCCACCTCGACCCGGCCCCCGTGGTGGGTCACGATCTGCTCGACAATGGAGAGTCCGATGCCGGTGCCCGCCTCGCCTGAGGCAATCGCCTTCCGAGTTCGATAGAACTTCCGGAAGACCTCGCGCACTTCCTTCTTGTCCATCCCGATACCCTGGTCGCGGACCGAGAGCCGCAGGCGCCCGTTTTCACGGCGGCCGGCGACCGTCACCTCGGTTTGAGCGGGCGAGTATTTGATCGCGTTGGTGAGCAGGTTGTAGAAAGCGTATTCCAGCAGCTCCCGGTCACCCATCATCGTGGCCGGCTCGACGGCCGTGCTCTGCAGGCGGATGTGCTTGCGGTCGGCCAAGGGCTGCGCCCGGACGACACAGGCGTTCACCACCTCCGCCGCAGGCACCGGCTCGCGTTTCAGCTCCATCTGGCCGGCGCTCAGCCGCTCGACGCTGAGGAAGGTCTCGATCATGCGCGCCAGACGGCGGGACTCGGCGTGGATGAGGTCCGCGATCTGCTTCCGCTTCTCCTCGTTGAGACTGTAGCGGCTCATCAGCTCGCTCGAGCCCTGGATGGCAGTGAGCGGTGTCCTCATTTCATGCGTCACAAAGTGCACGGCCTGTTGGTAACGGGACTTCTCCGATTCAGCCCGCCGCAGCTGGCGCCGGGCGACAAAATGCTGAAAACTGGCGGCGCCGGCCACCGAGAGCCAGGCTGTGAGCGTGGGAGCCGTGAATGGGAAGACGTTGTCGCGGACGAAGAGCAGGTACGGCAGCACCGATGCCGCCGTGAGCAACAGGGCCCCGGACGCATAGGCGGCCCAGCCCGCAAGAACCGCAAAGGCGACCCCGGTCAGAGCGGCTATCACCGCGCAGACGCCGGCTACTTCCAGGTTGCTCGCAGGGGTGACGAAGCGCCCCCCGGCAAGTGTCTCGAACGCGTTCGCATGGATCTCCACACCCGGCATGGGGAGGAGCGAACTGTAGGGGGTCAACAGCCTGTCCCTGGCCGCCGACTGGGCGGTGACTCCGATGAAGACCACCTTGTCCCTGAAAGCCTCCACGGCCCCGGGATTCTCGCGGAGCTGCAAGACGGAGAGCCGGGGGATTCCTGTTGAGCCTTCGGTGCCGCCAGCGAGACGGCGCACGTACATGGCGCGCGCGTCGTCGCGGCGGGCGGGGATCAAAGCCTCACCCACCTGGAGGTCCGAGGGCGATTCCACCACAGCCGGGGCCCCCCGGCTCAGACGGTAAGCCTCCAGGGAGAGAGCCCAACGTCTGCGGCGCCCTGCCGCCTTCTCCAGGGGAACCTGCCGGTTGACACCGTCTTCCTGGGCGGCGTGCACGTGCCCCACGGCCGCGGCCCACCTCGCAAACCGTGGTACCGGATCCTGCCACCCTTCGCCGTCCGGCAACATCTCGGCTGCCAGCACCAGGTTGCGCGTCCGGCTCATGGCGGATTCCAGCCGCTGGTCGGCTGCCTGGTCGCCGTCTTCGGCCAGCGTGAGGTCGACAACCACGGCCTTCGGCGAGACCGAAACGAGCCGTTCCAGGGCATCAGCCAGCATGAGGCGCAGTCCAAGCACGCCTCCGAGTCTCATGAAGGAAGGGTCGTCGATCTCCAGCAAGGCAGCCTCGGCAGGCCGGATCTCCGGCCTGTGCAGGCGGAACATCCAGTCGTAGGCGTCATCATCAACCTGTTTCCCGAGGGGGGTGTAGCCCAGAATCATGGCGGCGAGGTAGCAGAAAACGAGGACCGCAACGTACAACGCACGCCGCCCCCATCGAACCGACAGCATCAGTCCGAGTATAGCCGAAGCGCCCCGAAGGGCAGTGATGTATACTTGCAGGCGTGGCGTATTCGTAACTACAGGCCTTCAAAGGGATTAAAGAACCTCAAATGAAGTGCCGAAAGGCATCACTGGTTAGGAAGGAAGAGAAGACCCATATGCGATCTGTCAAGAAGTCGTGCTTTGGACTGCTGATCCTGGCGCTCAGCGTCGCGACGCTCGTTGCCCAGCAGAAGCCGTTGCGCGAGCCGGACGTTGTGTTCGTTCCCACTCCGCAGGAAGTGGTTGACCAGATGTTGAAGCTGGCCAACGTTCACGCGGGAGACGTGCTTTACGACCTGGGGTGCGGCGATGGGCGGACGGTGATCAGCGCCGCCAAGCTTGGCGCCAAGGCCACCGGGATCGATATTAATCCTGTCAGGATCAAGGAATCCGAGGAGAACGCGGCCAAGCAGGGGATGACGGGCAAGGTGAAGTTCGTCCTCGCGGATCTGTTCGAGACGGACTTCAAGGACGCGACCGTGGTTACGCTATATCTGCTTCCATCCTTGAACGTAAAACTGCGCCCGAAGCTGTGGCAATTGAAGCCGGGCACGCGCATCGTGTCCCACGACTTCGACATGGGGGACTGGCAGCCCGAGAAGACCGTCGATCTGGACGGCCACACGATCTATCTGTGGACCGTTCCGTCCAAGCCGCCGGTCCTCAACTGAGCAGAAACGATGTTGAACGGGCGGCGGCGGCCGGCTGCCGCCCGTGATGGTTTTTTGCTCGCAGTAGCGCTCAAGCTGTGCTTCTGCGCGCTCCCGATCGCGTTAGAATGACGTTGTCCGCCATTGTGGCCCTTGGGGGCGGGACAGACGCTCACATGGATCTCCCTAGAGCAATCCAGGAACTGTACGCAGAGAAACGCCGGTTGGAGGACGCGATCGCCTCGCTGGAAGAACTGCTGGCGTCCAAGGGGAGCGCGGCTTCGAAGGAGATCGGGCAGTTGCGCGTCAGAGGCCGCCGCGGCCGTAAGAGCATGTCGCCCGAGGAGAGGCGCCGGGTATCCGAACGGATGCGCAAATACTGGGCTCAGCGGCGCAGCAGCCGGCTCAGGGGCGCAGGCAAGGGGACCGCCTGAGCCGGGAGCGTCAGGCTTTCCGAAAGTACCAGAGCCAGAAGTACTGATCACCCGCGCCGTGGCGGTATCGAGGATCGAAGCCGCAGCGGTGGGCCATCTCCACCGCCATTTCGTCCGTAATGGGTACACCCACCCAAGTGTCGTCGGGCGACACTTCCACGGCGGGACAGCCCTGAACCTGAAACTTGAATAGCGCGCCGGGACGCAGCAGCCGGTGCACCTCGCGGACATAGCTCTCTATGATTTCCAGGCTGGGGATGTGTTGGAAGACGATCGTGGAGAAGGCGAAATCAAAGGGGACGTCCGGCAGGACAGACAAGTCCATGCCGTTGTTCTTGTAAACGTGGGCGTTCCGCTTGCCGGACAGGGCGCGCTTGGCCAGCTTGACCATTCTGCGGCTGACATCCACGGCGTAGACCTCCCCGAACACGTCCGCTAGCGCGCTGGTCACCCGGCCCGCTCCGCAGCCGATCTCCAGCACCCGCATCTGTTTGGGATCCCGGCCCTGGCAGATGTTGGTCATGTCGGTGAGAATCTCTTCCTCAACGGTCTGACGCCCGGAGCGAAAGAAGTCCTCGTCCGTCCAGTCCTCCCGTTCACTGGCGACATAGAACCGCGCATTCTCCCGGGCGCGCTTGTCCCAATCCGCCTCCATCTTCTTGAGCTGTTGTTTCCGGCTGATCGGCTCCATCTGGGGCTATTGTAACGTGGCGTGGTATATTGGAACTGTCGCGAGCGTGGGCGGCTAGCTCAGCTGGGAGAGCACGGCGTTCGCAACGCCGGGGTCGTGGGT
>JBHGAV010000081.1:0-14318 GCA_041946685.1 Bryobacteraceae bacterium
AAGGTGCCGATGTTCCCGTTCCACACCTGGCTGCCGGACGCGCACGTCGAGGCGCCCACGGCCGGCTCCGTAGTGCTGGCGAGCGTGCTGCTGAAGATGGGCACCTACGGCTTCCTGAGGTTCTCGCTGCCGCTGCTGCCCGACGCCTCCGTCACCCCCACGATCGTCCAGATTCTGGCGGGCCTCTCCATCGTCGGGATCATCTACGGCGCGCTGGTCAGCCTGATGCAGAAGGACTGGAAGAAGCTGGTGGCCTACTCTTCGGTAAGCCACCTGGGCTTCTGCACGCTGGGCATCTTCGCGCTGAACCCCAATGGAATCGCGGGCAGCGTGATCCAGCAGGTCAATCACGGCATCTCGACCGGCATGTTGTTCCTGATCGTGGGCGTCGTCTACGAGCGCCGCCACACCCGCGAGATCAAGGAGTACGGCGGGCTGGCGCACGTCATGCCGCTGTACTCGATCGTCTTCGCCTTTGCGATGCTCAGCTCGGCGGGACTGCCGCTGCTCAACGGTTTCATCGGCGAATTCACGATCCTCCAGGGCGCATTCGAGGCCAACCGTGTGTGGGCGGCCTTCGCCGTGACGGGCATCATCCTGGGCGCGGCCTATCTGCTGTGGCTCTATCAGCGGACGATGCTCGGCGAGGTCACCAATCCCAAGAACAAGACCCTGCCGGATTTGAACCTGCGCGAGTTGGCGGTCTTTCTGCCGCTGATCGCCTGGGCGATCTGGATCGGCGTCTATCCCAAGCCGTACTTTGAAGTGCTGGAGAAGCCGGTGGCCGGGATCGTGGAACGCGTACGGCCCGGCTACTTCGGCCAGGCCGTGGCCAGCCAGCTTCCCCCCGGAGGCTCCCGATGAGCCAGTTCTACACGAGCACCGACCACTTCGTGCTGGTGCCGGCAATCATGCTGGCGCTGTTCGGGTGCGCGGTGCTGCTCTTCGATTTCCTGATCTTCCCCGAGCCGCGCCAGCGCAAGTACTTGGTCCTGTTCGTGGCGCTGGGCCTGGCATTCACCGGCGGCGCACTATGGCGGCAGCAGTCCTTCCTGGCGGCCCAGGGGCTGGACCGGATCACGGCCTTCGGCGGCGCGCTCACCATCGACGGCTTCGCCCTGTTCTTCAACTGGATCTTCCTGGCGTCGTCGCTGATCGTGGCGCTGATCTCCTACAAGTACCTGGACACGGCGGACGAGCACCACGGGGAATATTACGGGCTGATCCTGCTCGCCAACTGCGGCATGTTCTTCCTGGCTGCCGGCACCGACCTAATCACCCTTTTCATCGGCCTGGAACTGATGGCGCTTTGTTTCTACGTCATGGTCGGTTTCCTGCGCCGGGACAAGCGTTCGAATGAGGCGGCCATCAAGTATCTCCTGTTGGGCAGCTTCTCGAGCGGTTTTCTGGTCTACGGGTTCTCGGTGCTCTACGGGCTCGCGGGCTCGACCAAGCTTGAGGAGATCGCTGTGGCTCTGGCGGCCAGGGGAGGATCCGATCCGGTGGTGCTGCTGGCGCTGGCGACCACCTCGGTAGGGCTTCTATTCAAGATTTCGGCGGTCCCCTTTCACATGTGGGCGCCGGACGCATACGAAGGCGCGCCCACCACAATCACGGCCTACCTGGCGGTCGGCTCCAAGGCCGCTTCGTTCGCGTTTCTGATGCGCATGTTCATGGGGCCGCTCATGCCGGTGCGAAGCGTGTGGGAACCGGTCCTGGCGGTGGTCGCCGTGGCCAGCATGACGGTAGGCAACTTCGCCGCCATCACCCAGACCAACGTGAAGCGCCTGCTGGCCTACAGCTCCATCTCGCACGCCGGCTACATCCTGCTCGGCCTAATCGCGGGCAACGCCACCGGGATCCAGGGCGTGCTGGTGTACGTGCTGGTCTACGCCTTCATGACCCTGGGCGCGTTCCTGGTGGTGGTGGCGTTGCGCCGCAAGGAGATTCTCGGCGAGGACCTGGACGACATGGCGGGCCTGGTGCACAAGAGTCCGGGTTACGCGTTTCTGATGCTGATCTTCCTGCTGTCGCTGGCGGGCATTCCTCCGACGGCAGGCTTCATCGGCAAGTACTACATCTTCCTTTCGCTTATCCAGACCGGCCACTATGTGCTGGCGGTGATCGCGACGCTTTACGTGGCGGTCGCGATCTATTACTACTTCCGGATCGTGCGCAGCATGTTTGTCAGCCCGCTCGCCGACCGCGCGCCCCTCACCAGCAGCTTCGGCCTGCGGCTGGCGCTGGTAGTGACGGGGATCATGACGCTCGGCATCGGCATCTATCCCGAGCCGTTCCTGAGCCTGGCGCAGACTTCGCTGTTGCGGTGAGATTGACATGGAGATCATCCTCAGCCATCCGCTCTTCAAGCCGCTGATCATCACGGCGGTGCTGATCTGCGCGTTTCCGTTGCTGGCGGGCTACATCGTGCTCGTGGAGCGGAAGCTTCTCGGCGACTTCCAGGTCCGGCTTGGGCCGATGCGCGTGGGGCCCCACGGCCTGCTTCAGCCCTTGGCCGACGCCGTGAAGCTGCTCACCAAGGAAGATACGATCCCGGCCGATTCCGACAAGTCGCTGTTCTGGCTCGGGCCGGTGGTTTCTACCTTCACCGCTCTGACTTCGTTTTGTATTCTGCCCTTTAGCAGCCTGGTGTACGTGGCCGATGTGAATGTCGGCTTGCTAGTCATCTCGGCGATGTCGGCGGTCGGGATACTGGGGATAATCATCGGAGGCTGGTCGTCCAACAGCCACTACCCGCTGCTCGGCTCTCTGCGCAGCGCGGCGCAACTCGTGAGCTATGAGGTGGCGCTGGGGCTGGCGCTGATATCGGCGGTGATGATGGCCGGCTCGCTCAGCATGGTGCAGATAGTCCGCGCACAGGAGGCGCGCGGCATCTGGTTCGCCTTCAGCAATTTCGGCCTGATGATCGTGCCGTTTGTGGTCTACTTCATCTCGTCGGTCGCCGAGACCAACCGTCTGCCATTCGATCTGCCCGAAGCCGAGTCCGAGCTGGTGGCTGGCTTCCACACCGAGTACAGCGGTTTCCGCTGGGCGCTCTACTTCCTGGCGGAATACGCCAACATGTTCGTTGTCTCGTCGGTGGCCGTCACGCTCTTCCTGGGCGGCTGGCTGCGGCCGTTCCCCAATGTGGGATGGCTGGAGGTGCCGTTCAATTACGTCTTCCCCGCGCTGCTGTTTGGCGGTTCCGCGCTGGCGTGCATCCCAATGGCGAAGCGGGAGAAGGTGCGCTGGCGGCGGATCTTCATGCTGGTGGTGGCATTGTGCCTGGCGGCCTGCGCGCTCCCCTTCCTGCTTCCCATGGTGAACGAGCTGATCATCGGCGTGTTCTGGTTCGTGCTGAAGGTGGCGCTGTTCCTCTACGTCATGATCTGGATGCGCGGAACGTTCCCGCGCTACCGCTACGACCAGTTGATGAACATCGGCTGGAAGTACATGATCCCCATCGGCATGGGAGCGATCCTGGTCAACGCCGTGGTGGGGATGCTCTGGGCCCAGTAAAGAGCCGGCTCCGGTCGAGCGCAGAGGAACGGCGAGAGCGCAGGGGCTCGTTGAGAAACTCGACCAGCGGGATCATGGCCCGGAACCGCTTCAGGAGCTCGCCGAACAGCTTCGGGGTCGTCGCCAGCGCCGCATCGAGTTCCACGAACACGTACCACTGCTTCATGCGCAGCAGCTCGGCCGCCGGGTGGTCGCTCGGGAATCCCTTGGGCACCCGGGTCAGCGTCTCACCGCACAGGTCGCCGACGAGCGATCTCAGCTTCTTGTCCTTGACGATGACGCGCAGCCTTTCATGGTTTGCGGCCAGATGTGTGCGCACCGTCAACAGCTCGTCGGGACCGGGCATGTAGATGCCGCCGGCGACCTCAACCACGTCCGGGGACACGCTGAAGTAGAGGCTGCCGCTCGCATGCCGCACCAGGCCGCGCGGCATGAACAGCGCCGCGATGTGCGTCTTGTACGGGGTCTTGTCCGGGCTGAACCGCGTGTCGCGGTAAATGCGGTAAATGGCCCTAGCGGGATCGGTCACGTATCCCGGGGCGAAGCGAGCCAGCTCCGCATTGAGCGCCGTGACCAGGGCCGCCATCGGCGCCTTCACCTCCGCTTCGTAGATCGCCTTGCGCGCCTGGAACCACTCGCGGTTGTTGTTCCTCTTGAGCCCGCGGAAGAACGTCAGGGCTTCGGGCGGGAAGCCCGGGAAACTAGATGCCATCTTCTGCTCCTTGCCGAAGCCGCTTCAGCGACTGGATCTGGCCGGCGTGATAGAGGTCGTGCGCAAGGGGAACGACCCGTGGTTCATGGGTCGCTCTCACGTCGATCACTCCAGAGTATATACTGGCTGCTGATGAGGCCAGCGGCGCCGGTGGCGCTGACAGATCAGTTCCTGCACGCCCTCGCCGCCGTTGACGGGCTGAGCTTGACCCGGGGTGCGCCGCTGGCGGCGTACACGCGATTCGGGCTCGGAGGGCCGGCGGCAATATTGGGGGAAACCGCCGACGCGGCCTGTCTTGCCAGGGCGCTTGCCGTGGCGAGAGAAAGCGGGGCGCCGGTCGCGGTCATCGGCGGCGGCACCAACCTGATTGTGTCCGACGAGGGCTTTCCGGGCGTGGTCCTGCGGTTCCGGTCCGGCCGCATCGTGGCTGCGGGGACCCGCATTGAAGCGGACGCGGGCGCGGATCTCGATGCGCTGGTCCGCTTCACGGTCGACCGCGGCCTCAAGGGCCTGGAGACGCTGGCCCGTATTCCTGGCTGGGTGGGAGGTGCGGTGCATGGAAACGCCGGGGCCTACGGGCACTCCATCTCGGAGACCGTGGCCTCAGTCACCGTCACGGACGGTCGCGAGCAGAGAATCCTGGCCGCGGCCGAGTGCGGATTCGGCTATCGCGACAGCGTGTTCAAGCGCCGCAAAGAGTGGGTGATCCTGTCGGTGGCGCTCGTCCTGGAGGAAGGAGACGCCAAGGCGCTGACGAAGGTGTCGGACGACATCCGCAGCGTGCGGGATCGGAAGTTCCCTCCCGAGATGAAGTGCGCCGGCAGCATCTTCAAGAATCTCTTGCTCGCCGAATTACCGAGAACGGCGGCGGCCCAGGTGCCCGAGAACGTGATTCGCGAAGGGAAGGTTCCGGCTGCGTGGTTTCTTGAGCAAGCGGGCGCCAGGGGCATGAGCAGGGGTGGGATACGGGTAGCGGACTACCACGCCAACCTGATCTACAATGCCGGTGGCGGCACGGCGCGCGACCTCTGCGCGCTCATCGCGGCTCTGAAATCGCGCGTTGGAAACCGGTTTGGGATCACGCTGGAGGAAGAAGTGCAATACGTCGGATTCGAGGAGCGGGGCGGGGGCGGCAACGGCAAGAGCCGCCCCATCCCGACATAGCTACTTCCCGATCCAGCCGCCTTCGGCGTGGAGGCTCTGCCCGGTGACGTAAGACGAATCGTCCGAGCAGAAGAAGACCGCCGCGGTCCCCATCTCGCGGATGTGACCGGCGCGGCCCATCGAGATCTGGGCGAGAACGGTGGGCAAAATCTCAGGATTCTTCATCACCCAGGAGGTCATGTCCGTCTCGATCAGCCCAGGATGCAAGCAGTTCACGCGGATGCCGTAAGGCATCATCTCGACCGACATGTTGCGCGTCAACGCCTCCAGACCCAGCTTCGTCGGGGCGTAGTGCGTGCGCCCCGGCAGGACCTTGGCCGCCTGCACCGACCCGATGTGGAGGATGACGCCCTTGCGCTTCTCAGCAATGGCGCGCCTGCAATAGACCTGGCTGCACAGCCATGGGGCCCGCAGGTTGATGTCCACCAGGCGGGTCCACTGCTCATCCGTGATTTCCAAGAAGGGAATGATCGTCTCGATGCCGGCGTTGTTGACGAGGATGTCGATGGGACCAAGCTCCTTCCACACCTTCTCCATCATCGGTTCCACTTCGGCGCGCTTGGAGACATCCGCTTGCACCGTGATGGCCCGGCCTCCCTTGCTGCGCACGTACGCGGCCACATCCTCGGCTGCCTTCGCGCTGGCGATGTAGTTTACCGCAACGTCCGCGCCTTCTTCCGCAAACAGTTCGGCGATGCCCCGGCCTATGCCGCGGCTGGCGCCGGTGATGAGTGCTATTTTGCCCTGGAGCTTCATAATTCCTCCTTTGAACTCTATGATCAGTGGATTGTCCAGCCGCCGTCGACCATCAACACGTGGCCGACCACCTGGGCGGATAGCTGCGGCGAGGCGAGGAACAGTACGGCTCCGACCAGGTCTTCGGGCTGGTTCCAGCGTCCGCTGGCCAGTTTGTCGCCGGTGGCCCACTCTTTGTACCCTGGCTTATCGAGAATCGGCTTGCGGGAAGCAGTCTCGGTGATGCACGGAGCCACCACGTTCACCACCACCCCCTGCTTGGCCCATTCCAGCGATAGGGCCCGCGACAACTGGTGCACGGCAGCCTTGGCCGCGCAGTAGATGGCGCGTGTCCTCCACGCGGAGACCGCGAAATTGGAGCCGATGTTGATGATTCTCCCGCCTCCCTGGGGGATCATGACCTTGGCCGCGGCCTGGCACGCGAAGAACACACCCTTCACCGTGGTGTCCATGGTGCCGTCATAGTCCTTCTCGGTGTTCTCCAGGGCCGGCCCGGTGCAGGTCCAGCTCGCGTTGTTCACCAGGATGTCGATGCGCCCGAACGCCTCCTTGGCCTTGTCGACCATGGCCTGGATCTGTCCGACGTCCGCCACGTCCACATGCACGACCAGGGTCTTGCGGCCCATGGCTTCGATTTCGGCCTTGACCTCTTTCAGCGCCTCCTGGTGGAAGGCCGGATGCTCGGCCAGCACCAGGTGGGCGCCCGCCTTGGCGAGTCCCAAGGCTATGGCCCGGCCGATTCCCTGAGACGGGCCGGTTACAATCGCGACTTTGTCATTTAGTTGGAAACTTGAATAATCTACGCTCATTAGTCCCCCGGGTTCAAGCGGTAGGCAGACCTCCATCTCGCGCCCGCCTGAAAGCAGTACAAGGGCGGATTGTACCGTACCCTTTGCATGGGGGTCAACTTCGGCCGGCCTACCAGCCGAGCGGGCAGAACTCAGATCGGGCTGTTAGAACGGCGGAATGGTTGGTGTAGCGAATGTCCAGCTCGGCCAAACCCACCAGGCGGGTTTCGACGCGGCTCAATACCCTCACGGGCACCGCCAGGCCGTCCACGATTCGATACTCGCGGACAAAGTCGACTTTCTTGAGAAAGACCGAGGGGTTCTTCACCAAGCGGCCCGACTCCCGGAGCGGGAGGCCGGTCACGGCGTCCAGCCAGATTTCGCCTCTGAAAAGGCCCAGCCGGTTCTTCTTGGGGGTGAGCTGGATGATGTGAACCTGCTGGCCGTCGCTGGTCAGCATGGCCTTCTGCCTGAAGCGGTAATTCTCCGGGCCTATGGAGAGGGACTGGGGGGTCCCCCGGCTGTCTCGAATGCCCTTGCTGGCCTCCGTCTCCGCCGAGAGAAACCGGGCGATGACGTCCTTGACAACCATCTTGTCCCCACTGGACTGAGAGGCCTCGTAGGTAATCAGCCCCTCGGAACTGATCTGCCGCACGGCGCGGAGACTTCCTTCCCGCTTCATCCTCGGAAGGCGGGCGTCAATCTCCACCTCCGCGGAGGTTCCGCGTGTTCTGGCTTGCTGCTGCTGGTTGTTCACGAAGTAGCGGTCCAGCGCCTGAAGCCACGGGGCGGGGGCGGGCGCGGACACGGCTTCGCTGGCGTCAGCAACGGCAGGCCCGCTATCAGCCTGCGCCGTCCAAGCCAGCAGGAAGAAGGCCAAAAACGCTAGTGGGATCCGCGTCAGACTCACTCTGAACCATCCGGGCGACAATGCACCCTTTGCGCCGCGGGGGCGCTCTTTCAGTCTACAAACTGCTGGATGCGGAACACAATCGAAGGGTTACAGCCGGGAGCCGAATTCGGCTGCAAATTGCTGTCGCAGCACCCTCTTGAGCACCTTCTCGGTGACGCCCACCGGGAGCGTCCCCGGGGCAACCCGGTGGAACCTGCGCGGGACCTTGTACGCGGCCAGGCGCGCGCGGCACCAGTCCGACAGATCCTCGTCAGCCGTTGTGAAAGAGAGCCGCGGCTCCAGGACGGCTACCGGCACTTCGCCCTTCTCCGGATGAGGAACGCCGATTACCGCCACCCGTGCCACGCCGGGGTGCGACGCCAGCACCTCCTCCACTTCCCTCGCCAAAACGGAGTACCCGCCGCACTTGATCACGTCCTTGGCCCGGCCAGCAAGGCGAACGAGCCCCAGTCGGCTCCGCTCTGCCAGGTCCCCGGTCCGGAGCCAGCCGCCCGGAGCCAGAAGCTCTGATTGTGGCCTTGCATCGCCCCAGTACCTGCCGGTCACGCCCGGTCCGCTCACCAGACAATGGCCGGTTTCGCCGGGCGGCGTGTCTCGTCCCTGCTCGTCCACCACCCGCACCCGAAGCGGAGGCACGGGCAGACACAGCTCTCCGTCCCCGGGCACAAACGGCGCATCCAGGCCGAACATGGCGATTCCTCCCAGTTCCACCATGCCGTAAGCGTTGACGAACACCGGTCGGATCCGGAGCCGGCTCGGACCTCGCAGCAGCGCTCCATACTCGAGGAGCCGGCGACGAAAGTAGCCGGGAAGATGGTCGCTGGCCGAGATCCACACCCGGACGCTGGCCAGCGCCTCGGCATCGGGAGCCGAGTTTACCAGCCGGATGAACATGGCAGGCACACCGACGACCACCTTGATCCGGTGGCGTCGAATCGCTTCCACCGCTGTATGGACCTCGAAACGCCGCAGAAACAAGCCTCCGATCCCCGCCATCAGCCCATATAGCGCCGTGCTCACCGCCATGATGTGGGACCAGGGCAACGTGAGAAGCGCCGAGCATCCAACCGGAGCTAGCGGAGCGGACACCAGAGCCGCTGTTCTCGCAGCCAGCAGCGCCTCGCTCGTGAGGACGGCGCTCCTGGGGGATCCCTCCGTGCCCGAGGAGCAGAGTATGGCGACCGGGTCCGCCGGTGCGACATCGGCGGGCGGCTGCGTGGGGGCGCCGAGCCAGGCGGACGTGAAGTGCAAGAAACCTTCGGGCGCGTCCTCCCCGCGGTCCTGCACCCAACAGCCCACCGGCACGGTCTCTTTGGACCGGACTGCGGAACTGAAGAATTCGGCGTCGGTCACAAGGGTGGAAATGCCACAGCGGTCAACAATACCTCTCACTTCGGCCGGCGGCAAAAGCGGATTGAGCGGCACGGCAATTCCGCCCGCGCGAATGACGGCCAGGAACCAGTCGAAACAGCGGGGCTCGTTGGTCTTCCAGATGGCCACTCTGTCACCGCGCTTCAGCCCCGCTTCCTCCTTCAGGAAGCGGCTCATCGCGGCAACCTCGGCGTGGAGTTGCGCCAGGGTGTGCTCGGGCTCACCCGGAGCGTCCAGTACGCGGCCAACCAGGCGGCCGGCATCAACCAACAGCAACTCGTCCAGCAGCCTCGCGACCGTGAGGCTCGGGTTCCGAATCAGGCGCAACCTGCGGATCATTCTAGTGCTCTGGGAGCCACCGGCTTCCGGCCCCAGTCGGATTCGACGCAGTAGGCGAACAGGCGGTCCAGGTAATCCATCACGTTGGGAGGACGGATACCCGCCGGCGACAGGCGCAGATCAGCCTGCGTCGTGTCGAACTCGAGCCGCATGTCCAGGTACGGGCGGTAGAAGAAGCCCTTCTTGAGGACGTGGCGGCGCTTTCCCCACACCGTGACTTCCAGGATGGGGCGCAGCAGCGCCAAGAACAAGACCGGATTCACGAAGCGGGGCGCCGGCAACTGGAAGTAGCGCGAAGCGGCGCCGGCGATCTCGCCGATGGTCGCGCTCCGCCCCGGCCCGGCGCAAAGATGAAAGGTGCCCCCCTCGGCCGATTCGTCCCAGGCCAGGTGCAGCGTCGCTTCCGCCACAAAGTCCACGGGAACCAGGTCGATCGGCGTCCGCGGGCTCCCCGGCACAATCCGCCACCGCCGCTCGACGTATGCCTTCAGTGGCCAGTACATCATGTGGAAGCTCGTCGTAGCCCCGGTGCGGGAGTGGCCGACGACGATACTGGGCCGCACAATCACCGCCGGCAGTTCGCCTGCGCGCTCCCGCACCACGGTCTCCGCTTCGCACTTGCTGGCCTCGTAGGCATTGCGGAAGCGCTGACCGGTGTTTAACTCATCCTCGCGCACCAAGCCGGCGCGGCAGCCTGCCACAAACGCCGTGCTCACGTGGGTGAAGCAACCGAGCGAGCCGCGGCGGCGCGCCTCCCCAGCCAGCTCCAGGACGTTGCGGACCCCGCCGACGTTGGCTCGCCGCGTCTCCTCGATGAGCGCGTCGAAGCGCACGGCGGCGGCGGCGTGGATGATGCGCGTCGCACCATCGGCGACGGCTGCCCAGTCTCCCGGAGAGAGCCCGCAACACTCCAGCGCCGTGTCGGCCGCATACACCTGAATGCGCCGGCGCACGGCTTCACGCTCCTCCGGAGCGCAGCAACGCGCAAGCAGCGCCTCCAGTCTCTGTGCCGCGCTCTTGTCCGCGGTCTCCCGCACCAGAAGGACCAGGCGCGCCTCCGGCCGCCGCTCGATCAGCAGTCTGAAGATCTCCTGGCCAAGGAACCCGGTGGCGCCCGTCAGGACCACGCGCTCGCCGGCGCCGGCATGGACCTTCTGGTTCACCGCACTGCGACTTTATCGAGTTGCACCCAGAAATCGGGCCGGGAAAGACGGCACCGAGCCGACGGCTGCGCATACAGCGGATTCCCCGCCATCGACTCCCAAATCTCGCGCAGCGACTTCCGCCGGATATTGCCAAAGGAAAACGGGGTGAAGTCACAGGGCGAGACTTCTCCGTTCGCCCGCAGATGGAGTTGAACCATGGCCGCCGGGCAGCCCTCGGCAACGCAAGGGTAGGCGATGCTGGCGAACATCGTCTGGTGGACGATGCGCGGGTAGTCGGACTTCTCGGCGTACTTCTTCCGGAACTCGATGATTTGGCCCGCTTCCTCGTCGGTCAGAAGGCACTCGCGGTGATCGCTCAGGCGCCCGGTCGGAATCACGTCAAACAGGAACACTTCCAGCACCTGTAGGTCCCGCGCCACATCCATCAGCGCATCGAGTTCGCCGTTCTGCATCTTCTCCCGCGTGGCGTAGGTCGAGATTCCGGTGAGAATTCCGGCCTCCCGGCACAATCGCAGGCCACGCGTCGCCTTCTCAAACAGCCCCGGGCGACGTCGGTTCTGGTCGTGGAGGGCGGCGTCGGCGTGATCCAGGCTCAGGTACAGGCCGTACAAGCCGGCTTGCTTGAGCCGCGAAACGTTCTTCTCGGTGAGCAGCTCCCCGTTGCTGAACAAGGTACAGACGCTGCGGGAGCGATCCACTGCGGAGATCAGATCGCAGATCCTCGGGTGGAGGAGTGGCTCGCCGCCCGTCAAAATGACGCAGGTCGTTCCCAAGTCCACGCTCTGCTCGATGGCGCTCTTGAGTTCTTCATATGTCAGTGCGTGACCGTTCCTGGAGGTTTCCCGCTGGTAGTCCACAGCCGAGCAGTGCCCGCAATCGCACTGGCAGTTGTAGGTCACCGCGATGGTGGCGACATGGGGGGTCCGGGCAGCGATCGCAGTCGCGCCGTGTCCGCCCTGCACCATGTTATCCACAATCTGTCTGATGCGCCGGCGCGTCGCGGGAGCCCCTAGCGGCGGACTGACAAGGGAGAATGCCTTGAAACCTCCGTCGACCTCAGCCAGTGGCTTGCCGCCCGCGTAGTAATCGTCCTGAGCGCGGCGGTACCGCTCCATGCTGTTCCGGATCGCGCTGCGCTGCCAGGATTCTAGTCCGTTTCCCATCCACCCCCAGCCTGAGTGCCACAGTATATCATCTGCCGCCGCTGCCCGATGCCACAGCGGAAACGCGGCCCGCGCGAGCCAGTTCACTGGCCCGAGCCAGTTCCCGGTGGAAAAGCGGGTTCTCGGGATACTCTGCGACCAGTCCCGCCAGCAACCTCTCGGCCTCGTGCGGCCTCTTCTCCCTCAGATGGATCACCGCGAGCAGAACGCGCGCGAACGGGCCGTAATACCGGCCCCGCTCGGCCACGATCTGGAGGTGCTCGATCGCCTTCTCCTTGTTACCCTGGATGCCGTCTATGCGCACGAACCACCGCACAAAAAAGTAGAGGCTCCCAACCACGTATTCGACCGATCCGGCCGTCAGGTGCGCGTCGTAATAGGGAGGGTCCAGCGCCAGTAGCTTGAGAACGTAGGCCTGACTCTGCTTGGCGAGCGCGAAACTTCCCAAACGTCGTCTCTCCACCAGCGCCGCGTAATCGGTCACCAGACCGGCGGACATGCCGAGGGCGAACAGCGCTTCCCGGTCGTTGGGATGGGTCGCCAGCCGGGCGTTGGCGCGCTGGCGGGCCATGGCGATCTGGCGCATGAACTCGTCGTGGAGGGCCGGGTCGGGCTTGAGACGATCACGGTCGACAACCCGGTCGTCATCCTGGAAGAACTCTATCTGGAGGATCCGCAGCCGGTCCAGTTCGCTGAACAGGTAGGCGGCGGCCTTCACGGCGTGCGGAACCGCACATTGCGGGTCCTGCGCGATTTGACGGTCCAGGATGGCGTGCGCCCCGCGGAAGTCGAAGTTGTACATCCGCACGAACGCTTCTCCGACGGGAGTAGAGGTGTCCACCCGGGCATTCTCAGCCCAGAGGGACACGGCCAACAAGGTGAATGCCACCAGGATGCGCAAGTGGGCAGTATACCGCAGGGAGCTCGCCCGCAAAGTAGACTGGAAGTTCGGGACCAACTATGCGACTCCCAATCGTCTTGCTTTCCGTCCTGATCTGCGCCTCAGCGCAGACTCAGGAAATCTCGGGCGAGCGTATCCGGGCTCACGTCAAGTTTCTGGCGAGCGACCTGCTCGAAGGCCGCGGGGTGGGCACCCGCGGCGGGCAGCTCACTGTCGAATACCTGGCCGCGCAATTCGCCCTCATTGGAGCCAAGCCAGGCGGCGACAACGGGACCTACTTCCAGCGGGTCCCTTTGGTCGGCGTAGAGCCGCAGCCGGACGCCCAGATGTCGGCTGAGGCGGGAGGCAAGTCGCTGTCACTTCGATGGCTTTCGGACTTCGTCGGCTCCAACTACAGGCAGAGGCCGCAGGACCAGTTCGACGCCGAGGCGGTCTTCGTCGGCCACGGCATTGTCGCCCCCGAGTTCCAGTGGAACGACTTCAAGAGCGCGGATGTGAAAGGGAAGATTCTGGTCCTCTTCACGAACGAGCCCTCCTCGACTGATCCCAAGTTCTTCGGCGGCCGCGCCCTCACTTACTATGGCCGCTGGACCTACAAGTTCGAACAGGCCTTGCGTATGGGCGCCCTTGGAGCAATCATCATCCATACCACGCCTACCGCCGGTTACGGCTGGGAGGTCGTCAAGAACTCATGGGCCGCGGAAGATCCCTTTGTGAAGTTGCAGCCCGGCCAGCCGGAGCTCGCCTTCGCGGGGTGGGTGACCGAGGAGGCCGGGGCGAGGCTCCTGGCGCTCGCGGGCAAGACCGTCAACGAGCTCCTCAAAGCTTCGGAGGCGCGCGATTTCAAGCCGATCCCCCTCGGCATCCGCATCCGTGGCCGTATCAACAGCAAGATCCGCGATATCGACACCGCGAACGTCGCGGCCATTATTCCTGGTAGCGATCCCGCTTTGGGCACGGAAGCCGTCGTCTTCAGCGCGCACTGGGACCACCTGGGAATCGGCCCCGCCGTGAACGGCGACTCCATTTACAACGGGGCCGTGGACAACGCCACCGGTTGCGGAGTCCTGCTCGAGATCGCGCGGCAGTGGGCCTCGCTCGAGCAGAAGCCGAAGCGCTCGGCTCTGTTCCTGGCTGTGACGGCGGAGGAAGGCGGCCTTCGGGGATCGGAGTACTACGCCGCCCATCCGATCATTCCTCCGGGCAAGACGGCGGTGGCTTTGAATTTCGATGGCTTTCTGCCATTCGGGCGGACCAAAGACGTGGTGGTCAGCGGCGCCGAGCGGACTACCTTCTGGCCCCATGTGCAAGAGGCCGCCCAGAGGATGAATCTCGTCATCCGGCCTGACCCCAGGCCCGAGCAGGGCAGCTTCTACCGCTCGGATCACTTCTCGTACGCGCGCGTCGGCATCCCCGCATTCACGGTGGATGTGGGCGAGCTGTTCGCGGGAAAGCCGGAGGGTTACGGGCAGAAGATGTTCGAGGAGTTCAACGCCAAGCACTATCACCAGCCTTCCGACGAATTC
>JBHGAV010000082.1:0-14180 GCA_041946685.1 Bryobacteraceae bacterium
AACGCATCGCGGCGTTCCTGCGCCCGATTTTACAATAGTGGCTTGCCTGGCATTCAATTCGAAATCGTGGCCGAGTGCCCGGAGACGGGCGCGCGCGCCGGACTGCTGAAAACTCCCCATGGGGTTGTCGAGACGCCCGTCTTCATGCCGGTCGGCACCCAGGCCAGCGTGAAGGGCGTCACGCCGCGCGATCTCATCGACCAGGCCGATGCCCGGCTGCTGCTCGCCAACACCTATCATCTTTACTTGCGGCCGGGACACGAGGCCATCCGGCGGCTCGGCGGCCTGCACCGGTTTATGTCCTGGCCCCGGGCGATCCTCACCGATTCCGGGGGCTACCAGGTCTTCAGCCTGAGCGATTTGCGCAAGGTCACCGATGAGGGCGTGCTGTTTCGCTCCCACCTGAACGGCGACGCCCACATGTTCACGCCCGAATCCACGGTGGATGTGCAACTCGCGCTAGGCAGCGACATCCTGATGGTGCTGGACGAGTGCCTGCCTTATCCGGCGACCCACGAGACCGCCCGCCATTCCGTGGCGCGCACGGTCAACTGGGCGCGCGCGGCATTCGCTCACTACCGGAGGTTCGTGGCGGAGTCGGGAACCGGCGGGTCGCTGTTCCCGATCGTGCAGGGCTCGATGTTCCCGGACCTCAGGCGGCAGTGCGCCGAGGCTCTTCTGGAGTTGGACGCCGAGGGGTACGCGATCGGCGGGCTTTCGGTCGGCGAGCCGCGGATCCTCAGCATGGAAATGGTGGAGGTGGCGGCGCCGCTGCTCCCGCGGGACCGGCCGCGCTACGTGATGGGCGTCGGCCTGCCGGAGGAACTGCCTGAATACGTGGCCCGGGGGATCGACATGATGGATTGCGTCCTGCCCTCCCGCAACGCGCGAAACGGATGCCTGTTCACCTCTCAGGGCAGGGTGATCATCAAGCAGGCGCGGTATAAAGAGGACCCGGCCCCCGTAGACGAGAACTGCTCCTGCTATGCCTGCCGGAACTTCTCCCGGGCTTACCTTCGCCACCTCTTTCAGGCCGGCGAGATGCTCTTCTCCACCCTCGCCACCGTTCACAATCTGCGGCGCTATTTCGACGTGATGCGCGGCATCCGGCAGGCGATCATCGAAGGCCGCTTCCGGGAGTATCTGGGCGGAGTACGGGCCGCGCTCCAGGCGGCGCCGGCTTTAGGCGATGCGGGCTGACGGCCCGGTTCGGATCGGCCCTGGAGCTTGTCCCCACGCTTCGGAGGCCCGCGGCGGCGCACGTTGCAGCGGCCGCTTCGCTTGACATCATCGTCTCTGTTCAGGCACGCTAGGAGGGTTAGGAACCGCCCTGCGCGGCAGTTCCTGTGTGTATACTCCAATAAGGAAAGAAAAACCAGCTCTCCGCTTTGTACTCCGTAAAGGGTTTGGTGAATTCGAAGATCAGCCGGAACCGGCTGTCAAGTAGAGGCCGCACGTGGTACTGACTTTTCTCCTCCAGCAACAGCAAGCTCCTCCGGCGAGCCCGGTGGGGTTCCCGATCACTTTCCTGCTCATTCTTGTTATCTTCTATTTCTTGCTCTTCTTGCCGATGCAGCGCCAGCGCAAGAGGCAGAGAAAAATGCTGAGCGAGCTTCAGAACGGCCAGACTGTGCTGACCAACGGGGGAATCGTAGGCACGATCGTCTCGATGAACGCCGAGGACGACACCCTGATCCTTCGCGTCAAGCCCGATAATGTCAAGCTGCAACTCTCCCGGAGCGCTGTGGCCGGCCTGATCCAGCCGGCGGAGGCCAAGAAGTAGCGATTCTGAGAGTGCGATGAAGAAGAACCTGACCACCAAGGCGATCGTCATTGTGGCGGTGATCCTGGCGTGCGCGCTGGGGTTGATCGGCCTGCCAAGATCACTCGACCAGCTCAACGCGAACGTCCGGAAGAATATCCGCCTCGGCCTCGACCTGCGCGGCGGGAGCCATCTGATTCTCCAGGTGCGGGTGCACGAGGCCGCCAAGGCGAAGGCCGACATGGCGATCGAGAGCCTGCGGGAGGAACTCCGAAAGGCCAACATTGATTACACCTCGATCGACCGGAATGACCCCCAGCGGGTGGAGGACACCGACTCGATCTACCTCCAGATCAAGGGTGTGCCCGCGACCCGGGCCGGAGATCTGCGCGCCCTGGTTAACGAGCGTTTCGCCTCCTGGATCCTGACCGGCGTCAGCGCCACAGACTACCGCCTGACAATGCGCCCGGCCGAGCTGCTGGCCCTCAAGCGGGACACCGTCGAGCGCACGATCCGGACCCTGGAGCGCCGCATCAACAGCCTCGGGCTGACCGAGCCGGTGATCCAGCAGCACGGAAGCAGCGAGAAGGAGTTTGAGATCCTGGTGCAACTGCCGGGTGTGGACGACCCCGCGCGCTTCAAGCAGATCATGGGAACGACCGCGGTCCTGGAGATCAGCGAGGTGAAGGACGGCCCGTTCTCATCCCGCGACCAGGCGCTCGCCAAGCACGGCGGGGTACTGCCCCTGAACACCAAGCTGGCTCCAGAGACCCGGACCCGCGGCGAGGCCGGAGAGAGCTGGTGGCTGGTGAACCGCGTCCCGGTGATCACCGGCGAGGACCTGCGGAATGCCCGGCCAGGCCGGGATGAATTCGGCAAGTGGGAAACGGACTTTTCGCTCAGCCCGGATGGCGCCCGGCGGTTCGCCCGGTTCACCGAGGCGAACATCGGGAACCGGCTGGCGATTATCCTCGATAACCAGGTCAGGAGCGCCCCGGTGATCCAGTCGCGGATCGAGGACCAGGGGCGCATCACCGGCGCCGCTAACGAGCAGGACGCCTCGGATCTGGCCGTCGTGCTCCAGTCAGGCTCGCTGCCGGCCGGAATCGATTACCTGGAGGAGCGGACGATCGGACCCTCCCTCGGGGCCGACTCGATTCGCCAGGGGGTGGTTTCGGGGCTGGTGGGCCTGGCCCTCGTCATCACGGTGATGGTCCTTTACTACAAGAAGAGTGGGATCAACGCCGTCATCGCCTTGCTGCTCAATGCCCTGATCACGCTGGCTGCCTTGAGTTATTTCGACGCTGTCTGGACGCTGCCGGGCATCGCCGGATTCATCCTCAGCCTGGGCATGGCGGTGGACAGTAACGTATTGATTTTTGAGAGGATTCGAGAAGAGCTGCGGGGTGGAAAGGGTGTCATCGCAGCGGTGGACGCCGGGTTCGACCGGGCGTTCATCACCATTATCGACACGCACGTGGTCACCGTGGTCTCCAGCGCCTTCCTGTTCATGTTCGGGACGGGCCCCGTCAAGGGATTTGCGGTGACCCTGGTAGTCGGGCTGGTCGCCAACCTGTTCACGGCAGTGTTCGTCTCCCGGACGATGTTCGATTACACGTTGTCGCGCCAGACCCGAGTAGCGACGTTGAGCATTTAGAAGTTTTGTGGTAGTTTTTTTTCAACGGTTGGGAACTTTTCGAAGTTGGCCGGTGTCAAGGTGTTACTAGCGCCGGCGTAGGCTGCCGTAATGGAACTGTTTCGCGAAACCAATATTGACTTCCTTGGGAAGACACGTTTAGCCGTCGGTTTATCGCTGGCGCTTATCATCGCAACCATCGCCAGTCTCATCATCAAGGGGGGGCCGAAGTGGGGGATTGACTTCCGCGGCGGCACCTTGGTGTACGTGAAATTCCGGCAGCAACCTCCTCTGGACCAGATCCGCTCGGCCCTTGAGAACCGGATCCCCGGCGAAATCACCGTTCAGGAGTTCACCGGCGCGCGGGAGATCATCATCGGGACCGAGATGAAGGACGAGAGCTCGCTGGCCAATGCCCGCCAGATCATCACGAACACGCTGGCGGAACGGTTCGGCCAGGCCGGCTCGAAGATCGACTTCAACAACGCGGGCGCTCAGGCGTTGGTGGACCGGCTCAGGGACCCCCTCCAGCGCGCCAACGTGGCGCTTTCCGAACAGCAATTGGAAGAACTGGTGGGCCGGATGCTCGCCTTCCGGGATCGCGACCGCTCGGGGCTGCTGGCGAGCTTCGACGAACTCTCGGCGGTGCCCGGCGTGACCCCGGCGGTGATCGCGACGCTAAAGGAGGAAGCGGCTTTGGCGCCGTTCACCATCCGCCAGGTGGAGATCGTCGGACCCAAGGTGGGAGCGGACCTGCGGCAAAAGGCCCTGCTCGCGACCCTCTACGCTCTCGGGGGGATGCTGGTTTACATTGCTTTCCGGTTTGAGTTCATCGCCGGAGTGGCGGCGGTTCTGGCGATCATCCACGACACGATTATCACGATCGGGTTCTTCACGTTCTTCAACCGCGAGATCAGTCTGACGGTCATCGCCGCCCTGCTCACCCTGATCGGCTACTCGATGAACGACAAGATTGTCGTCTTCGACCGGTTGCGCGAGAACCTGAAGCTCAGGATCCGGGAAAAGCTCCCGGCGCTGATCAACCGCAGCATCAACCAGACTTTGAGCAGGACGCTGCTGACGGCGGGCCCGACGCTGTTGTGTACGGTTGCCCTGTATTTCCTGGGCGGGCCCGTTCTGAACAGTATTGCCTACGCGCTGTTCATCGGGATCGTGGTCGGGACGTACTCGTCGATCTTCATCGCGAGCGCGATCCTGGTGGCGTGGCAGAGTTTCACCGAGCGCCGGAAGAAGGCGGTGGGATCTCCGTCTGCGGCGCCGGTGTCCAATAAGAAGGAGGCCGCCCGGAGGGGAACCTCCAAGGCGGTGAAGCAGGTTTGATGTCAAGCCATCGCCGGCGCTTTTCGGACGAGAGGGTTGGTTGTCCGGAACCGGCGGGCATGCGCCTCACGTGAGGAAAGGGTAACCGTTATGTTCGAACAAAGCCTTCTCGAGACCAAGGGAAAAACAGCGAAGCCCTGGACGGTGGCGGTTTCGTTCATCAGCCAATGCCTGCTGGTCGGCATCGCCATCCTGATCCCGTTGATTTACACGGACACGCTCCCGAGGACTACGCTGACCAGCTTTCTGGTGGCGCCGCCTCCGCCGCCTCCGCCGCCTCCGCCGCCCGCAGCGGCTCCGGTGAAGGTGGCCAAGGTAATCCCGCGGCAGTTTGACGCCGGCCGCCTGATGGCCCCGAAGGCGATTCCGAAAGAGATCGCGATGATCAAGGAAGAAGAGCTGCCTCCGCCCTCGGCCGGTGCGGTTGGTGTGGTCGGCGGCGTGCCGGGCGGCGTGCCCGGCGGGACACCCGGCGGCGTCATCGGCGGCATCATCAGCGCTGCGCCCGTGGCCGCTCCTCCGCCTCCGCCTCCGCCGAAAGTCGAAGTGCAGAAGCCCAAGGAGGTGCAGCGCATCCGGGTCGGCGGCAACGTGCAGCAGGCGAACCTGATCAAGAAGACCATTCCCGTGTACCCGCCGCTGGCCAAGCAGGCGCGAATCCAGGGAGTCGTCCGGCTGACGGCCATTATCGGCACGGACGGCACGATCAAGAATTTGCAAGTGATGAGCGGGCACCCGCTGCTGATCCCGGCCGCGCTCGAAGCGGTGAAGCAGTGGGTCTACCGGCCGACTCTGCTGAACGGCGAGCCGGTTGAAGTGATCACGCAAATCGATGTGAATTTCACATTGCAGTAAAGAAGGTCACGTCGTTAAGACGAATTCAACTCGCAGGAGAAAAGAACAATGCTTCTACAATTGCAAGTTTGGTCCTTCCTGTTGCTCCAGGAAGGCGGCACCATCGGCTGGGATCCGCGCGCGCTGTGGAACCAGATGGGCCTCCTCGCCAAGATCGTGGTGATCATCCTGTTCTGCATGTCCGCTTGGTCGATCGGTGTAATGATCGACCGCTTGCTCGCCTATAGCGGGGCGAGGAAGCAGTCGCGGCAGTTCGCCCCGGCGGTAGCCGGCGCGTTGCGCGAAGGGAAGCTGGACGAGGCGGTGAAGATCGCGGACCGGTACAAGAAGAGCCACTTGGCGAAGGTGGTCGTGGCGGGCCTCCAGGAATTCCGCGCGCATCAGATCAGCTCCGAGATTCCCGGCGAAGAGATCGAGGCTTCTAAACGTGCTCTGGAGCGCGCCGAAGCGATCGTTCACGCCGAGCTGAAGCGCGGCGTCACCACGCTGGCGACGATCGGAGCGACGGCGCCGTTCGTCGGGCTGTTCGGCACGGTGGTGGGCATCATCAACGCGTTCCGCGGGATTTCGACCGAGAAATCGACCGGTTTGGGCGCGGTGGCCGGCGGTATTTCCGAGGCCCTCGTCACGACCGCTATCGGTCTGTTCGTCGCCATCCCGGCGTTCTGGATGTTCAACTACTTCACCACCAAGATCGAAGGCTTCGACGTCGAGATGAGCAACTCCAGCTCGGAGTTGATTGATTACTTCCTGAAGCGTTCGCAGCGCGTTAGCAAGTAAACGTACGGAAGACAAGCGAGTTGAACCCGTGGTTTCGTAGGGGTCGGCCAGCGACCCCTGCGGGGCCGGGGAAATGCTCATTAAGGAAAGGCTTATGGCACAACGGCAATCGCCTCCGCCGGCCTCCAGTCCGAACGTCGTGCCCATGGTGGACGTAATGCTCGTGCTGCTGATCATCTTCATGGTGGTCACGCCGATGCTTTCCAAGGGAATCAGCGTGGACATGGTCAAGACACGCAATCCGATCGCCATGCAGGGCGCGGATAAAGACGACGCCATCCTGATTGCGGTGACCAAGGAGGGCCGGACGTATCTCGGCACGACGCAAACGCCGCCGGACCAGTTGCCCCAGAAGGTAAAGGACCTGCTCGTGAACCGGCTCGACAAGATGGTGTACCTGCGCAGTGATGCGCGCGCCCGTTACGAGCGGGTGGTCGAAGTCGTGGACAACCTGAGGGCGGCCGGCGTGGATCAGATCGGACTGCTGGCGGAGCAGATCAGGGATAGAGGAACGGCCGCGGCCACCACCGTTCAGTAGCGGCGCGGCCAGATGTTTTCTTTGAAGAGGAGATAACTCTCATGGGAATGCAAGTCAGTGGTGGTAGTGGGCCGGCGGCGGACCCCAATATTGTTCCGCTGATTGACGTCCTGCTGGTGCTGCTCATCATCTTCATGGTCATCACCCCTCAGACGCCTTACGGCCTTGACGCGCTGGTGCCGCAGCCGCCCCCTCCCGGCGCGCGCCAGGAAGCCGCCGATACGCGCACGGTCGTGATCGTGATCAACCGGGACCATTCGATGATGATCAACCAGGAGCCGACCGACATGACCCGGCTCGGGCCGCGTCTGGAGGAAATTTTCAAGACCCGGGCCGAGCGCGTCGTCTTCGTCAAGGGCGACCCCGACCTGGAATTTCAGTACGTGGCCAGGGCGATTGACGCCGCCAAGGGCGCCGGCATCGACAAGGTCGGGTTGATTACCGCCAAGATCGAAGCGGGGCAGTAGCCGGCGTTTGTGCGTCTGAAGATATGTCGTGATCAGGAGTCAGCATGAAGGGCAGATGGACTTATTTGACGGCCGCACTCGTGTTGGGTCTCGCTACGCTCGCGACCACGGGGTGCGAAAAGTTGAAGGCTCGCGACCATCTCAACAAAGGCGTTCAGGCTTACAAGAACGCCCGCTACCCTGAAGCGATCGAGCACTTCAAAGAGGCGGTCTCGCTGGACCCCAGCTTCCCAACGGCCCGGCTCTACCTGGCCACCGCCTACATGGTCCAGTACATCCCTGGGGCGGAGTCGCCGGAGAACGTGCAACTGGCCAAGAATGCCCACGAGGAATTCCTCAAGGTGCTCGAGCAGGACTCGAAGAACCCGGTCGCTATCGCCTCGATCGCCAACCTGTACTTCAACCAGAAGAAGTTCGATGAGGCGACCGAATGGTACAACAAGATGATCGGCGTCGACCCCACCAACAAGGAGGCGTACTACACGCTCGGGGTCATCGCCTGGACGAAAGCCTTCCAGGACGATGCGGATGCCCGCGCCAAGCTGGGCATGAAGCCGGAGGACCCGGGTCCGCTCAAGGACAAAAAGGTCAGGGAGCAGCTCCGCGACAAGAACCTCGCCATGATCGAGTCGGGGATCAAGAACCTCGAAAAGGCCCTCGAGATTGACAACCAGTACGACGACGCGATGGCGTACATGAACCTGCTCTACCGCCAGCGCGCGGACCTGATGGACTCCGCCGAGGCCTACAAGAAGGACGTCGAGACCGCCGACAAGTGGGTGGAGAAGACCCTGGAGACGAAGAAGGCCAAGACCGGGACTACTCCGCCGGCGCAATAGCTTCCGCTCCGGTTTCATACGTTATAATGAGTTTCGAGCCGCCGTGAGCGCGGAGGCGCGCTCCGGCGGGCTCGTTTTTTCCGATGGATTCTGACCCCACGCGTACCGGTGGTGTCTCCGAAGGGGGACCGCCCTCCATCCCCGCCGCGTGCACCAGCCACCCCGAGCCGGCAGCCCTCCTGGACGAACTCTACCGCGAACTCGAGAATAAGGTCCGCGAGTTGCGCCCGCGCGAGGACCTGAACGGGTTGGAAAGAGCCTATCGCTTCGCCTCCGGCTACCACGCCAGGCAGAAACGGGACTCAGGCGAGCCCTACATGGTCCATCCCCTCAAAGCCGCCCTGATCCTGGCGGAAATGAACATGGACCTGACCTGCCTCGAGACCGGGCTTCTGCACGATGTGCTCGAGGACACGGGCGCGACGCTCGAAGAGGTTCGGAAGAACTTTGGCGATGAAGTCGCGCGCTGCGTGGACGGGGTCACGAAACTGAGCAAGCTCCAGTTCTACTCCCCGGAGGAGCGCCAGGCCGAGAGCGTCCGAAAGATGCTGCTGGCCATGGTGGATGACGTCCGCGTGGTGATCGTCAAGCTGGCCGACCGGCTGCACAACATGCGCACGCTGGGCTGCCTCCCGCCGGATCGCCAGAAACGCATCGCGCAGGAGACTCTCGATATCTACGCGCCGATCGCCCACCGGCTTGGAATGGGCAAAATCCGTGGTGAGCTGGAGGACCTCGCCTTCAGCTACCTGGAGCCCGAGTCGTACTCCGAAATCATCAAGGCGATCGACTCCCACCGCCAGGCGAGTCAGGAATTCCTCGACGAGATCCGCGGGACCGTCGAGAAGGTCCTCCACAGGGAAGGTATTCCCGCCCGCGTCGACGGCCGGATCAAACGCGCCTACTCGGTCTACCAAAAAGTCAAGCGCCAGAAGATCCCGATCGACCAGGTCTACGACTTGATGGCCGTGCGGGTGATCACCGACTCAGTCAAGAACTGCTACGCCGCCCTCGGGATCATTCACAACGAGTGGCATCCGATTCCGGGGCGCATCAAGGATTTCATCGCGATCCCGCGCCCCAACCTCTACCAGTCGCTCCACACTTCGGTGATCGGCCCGGGAGGCCAGCCGGTGGAGGTGCAGATCCGGACCGAGGAGATGCACCGCATCGCCGAGCAGGGCATCGCCGCGCACTGGAAGTACAAGGAGGGCGGGAAGACGAACGGCCGCGAGGACGATCAGCGGGTCGCTTGGCTCCGCCACCTCCTCGAGTGGATCCAGGAGATGCGCGATCCGGCCGAGTTCATGTCCACGCTGAAGGTGGACCTGTACCCGGAGGAGGTCTACACCTTCACGCCGCGCGGCAAAGTGATCATCCTGCCGCGGGACGCGACGCCCATCGACTTCGCCTACGCCATCCACACGGCGGTCGGGCACGGCTGCGTCGGGGCCAAAGTGAACGGGCGGATCGTGCCGCTGAAGTACACCCTGCGCAACGGCGACGTGGTGGAGATCCTCACCCAACCCGGCCACATGCCCTCCAAGGACTGGCTGGCGCTCGTCAAAACCTCCCGCGCCCGCAACAAGATCCGGGCGGTGATCAACGCGACCGAGCGTGCCAAGGCGATCGACATCGGCCAGAAGTTCCTGGAGAAGGAGGCGCGGCGCCTGGGAGTCCATCTCGCCAAGGTGACCAGGACCGAACTGGAGCGCGTGGCCGCCGAGTACGGCTACGCCAAGATGGACGATCTCTACGCCGCGCTGGGCTACGGGAAGTTCTCGCCCCGGAAGATTCTCCAGAAGGTCGCGCCGGCCGAGATCGAGCAGCCGCAGGAAGAGCAGGTCAAGCCGCAGGCGCCGGCGCCCTCCATGCCGGGAGCTCAGGCCGCCGACACGGGCGATCTGGTCATCCGGGTAAAGGGGGTGGACGACCTGCTGGTCTACCGCGCCAAGTGCTGCAACCCGATCCGGGGCGAGGCCATCGTCGGGTACATCACCCGCGGCAAGGGGGTGGCCGTACATTCGACGACCTGTTCGAACGTTCAGAACCTGCTCTACGAGGCGGAGCGGAAGATTGAGGTGGAGTGGACACGGGCGGCGAACGAGTTCTTCCAGGTCAAGCTCGTCGTCCACACGGACGACCGGCCCGGCATGTTGAACCAGTTGACCACCGTCCTGTTCAATGAGAACAGCAACATCCGCAGCCTGGAGGCGCGGATCGACTCGGCTCGGGGCGACGGCGCGGTTGTGGACATGACCATCGACGTGCGGGATAAGAAGCAGCTCGAGCGGGTGGTCGCGGCCATGCGGAGGATAACCGGAATTCGGGATGTCGAACGCGTCTGAAATCGATCGCGATCTTCGGGACTTCGAGCCGGAGCGGGTCTCGGTTTCCAAGTCGAAGGGCATCAGGATCGACTGGCGGGATGGCCACTCCAGCCAGTACGGGCTTCAATACCTGCGGGACCATTGCCCGTGCGCGACGTGCACGAACGCTCACGGCGCCACGCCCGCCAAGAGCGCGCCGCCGCCCTCCCCGTTCCAGATGTACAAGCCGGCGCTCAAGCTGAACGGCATCGAGCCGGCCGGCAACTACGCCATCCGCTTGCTCTGGAATGACGGCCATAGCACGGGGATTTACTCCTACGAACACTTCCGGCGCATCTGCTCCTGCCCGGAGTGTGCATCCAGGGCGCAGTAAACCGGCGCCTCGCCGAAATTGAGTGAGGCCGCAGCAGGCCGGCGGATCAATAGCGAAGTTTCCCACGCGGACAGAAGGAACTCGTACTCAGTTTGTATCGAGCGCCGGGGTGAAGGGGTGCTGCCGGCTACAGGAGCCGGAAGTTGACTTCGACGGTGGCCATCACGGCGACGGGCTTGCCGTCCTTGTAAGCCGGGCGGAAGCGCCATTTCTGCACGGCTTCGATGGCTTTCTCGTCCAGGCCCAGACCGAGCGCGCGGATGACCTTGAAGTTCACCGGCAGCCCTCTTTCGTCGACCACGATTGAGAGCACCACAGTGCCCTGGAACTTCGCCTTGCGCGCTTCCTCGGAGTACTCGGGTTCCACCTTGTAGAGGGGAACCGGCGGGCTGACCCCGCCGCCTACGCGGTAAACGCCGCCGCCAATGCCGCCGCCTTCCCCGGGACCAAACCCGGGGCCCTTGCCGGGACCGATGCCGCCGCCCGAACCGGATCCGATGCCGCCGCCGAAACCGGGCCCGTTCGAAGGAGGCCCGACCTTAGCCAAGGGGTCGCCGTAATTCGGCAGGTTCACGTTGGGCAGCTTCACGTCCGGCTGGATGACGAGCGTCGGCTCCATCACCAGCTTCGGATTGGGATTGTTGACAACCGCCATAGGAGGCGTGAACTGCCTTGCCGCCGGCCGAGGCGCCCGACCTTTGCTGGCGGGCAGAGGAGAACGATCGCCGCCGCCCCCGCCGCCACCCATCTGGGTCGGCTTCGGCTTGAGCTCAGGAATATACGGCGCGATGTCCGGAGCCACCAGGTTAACGGTCTCTTTGACTTTGAGCTGAACGGTTTCACTCGTGGCCAGGCTGAACAACAGGATCACGGCCGCGGTGTGAAGCACCGCCGAAAAGATCCCTGCCTGCCTATGATAGCGGTAGTCTCCCCAAATGTCCTTTACAGCAACGGGCTTGGAAGTGACTTCCAGAGGGGGTAACTTCTGCGGACGGACCAGTTCTTTGATGTTCCGGAAGAAGGAACGGTACCAAGGCTCCTCGATTTCGGGGATCAAGAAGCGGTTCAGGTGGTCCTCGAAGCTACCAGGCGCCAAACCGTGTGCATCGGGGATTGGTTTTTGCGAGGTGTTCGGATCTTGCCCTTGCATGTTCGCCTTCGGCCGCCCCCACCTGCACCCGGCGGGTCCGAGCCAAAATACGCTCTCGCCTGATTAGACGACGTCCAACCGGCCGCAGTTGCGGATTCTGAATCCGCAGCTCCTGTTTGCCTACAGAAAATTGTAGCACACCCTGTCAAAAACCGATCGGAACTCCAAAAAGACATACCCGTCTTTTCCCGGAGCCCGCACGCGGGGGCCGGTGCGGCTCAGCCGGCCTTCAAGAAGCAGCGAGTTTTCAGCCAAATGGACTCCAGGGCGGTCAGCAGTTCGTGGTCGGAATCCACCAGCTCCAGGCGGGCGTTCGCGCGCCCCTTCACGAACTCCTCGGACCATTCAGGGGGCACCACGGTATCCGCGGTCCCATGAAAAACCAGCACCGGCTGGGTGACGTTGGGGTAGTCCTCGTAGCGGTATCCGTCCTCGATCAACTGGTAGCCGATCCGGCGCTCCCGCTGCTCCGCGTAATGATAAACCGTGAGCGACCCGGTCTTCTTCCAGTTCTCCTCGGCCGGGCCGAGCGCGGCGGCCCAGCGGCGGGCGAAGCCGAAAGCGGGAGCCAGCAGCACGAGCTTTTCGACCTCGGGGTGGCGGGCTGCGTATAGAGCGGCAACGTATCCGCCCAGGCTTGAGCCGATCAACGAGACCGCCTGCCCCGCCGCGGCGCGCTCGACGACCTCGAGTTCGCGCGTGATGGTGAGGCCTTCAAAATCGCCGTCCGCCAGATCAGGGATTTCGACTGCGATTCGCTCCGAGAGCAGCCGCTCCCGGAAAAACCGGGCTTTTTTCGAGGCCGGCCCTGAGGCGAAACCATGCAGGTAAACGATCCGTGTGGACATTTCGGGCTTTTCTTCCTCAGAGTTAGGGTAACTCCGGGATACGGCGGCCGTGACAAGAAAAAAGATTATCTGGAAGGAACGGGCACTGCGTTTCGAGCAGAGCCGCTACAGGCGATCGTTTCCGCGCCGGCCTGCGCCTCCTGCCGCGCTTTCGAATGGCTGGGCTGAGAACTGGCCGGCGCCGAACGCTTCTCCCAGGGGACGGCGTACGAACGCAGGCACTTCGGGCACCGGTAATAGCCTTTGATCGGCCACATGGGAGCCGGGTGCATCCATTGGCACCATTCGCCTGCCAGACGAGACCAAACCTTCCGCATCTTGGACCTCAATTCAGGCTTCATTCATTTGGATTCAGCTCGCGCCGCCAGGTTTCGGGAAAATACGTCGTCTCTCCAGCCGCGCGGCGTCAGCGAGGCCGGCTTCCACCGTTCCCCGGCCGGGCAGGGACGTGGTGCGCGTCAGCCCGCCACGGCAGCCTGTCTTGCCGTGCCGCAATCTGATAATCTTGAAATCCGGTTACTATAAGGAGCCAGTGCCATATGCAACGCCGAACATTTTTTCTCGCCACAGCCGGAGCAGTCTCTGCCAAGCGAAGCGCTTTTGCCGGTTATTCGGCTAACGACACGATCCGAATCGCCGTGCTCGGGGTAAACGGGCGCGGAAAGAATCATATTGCCGGTTTCCAAAGGCTTCGAAACGTGCAGGTCGCAGTTCTGTGCGACCCCGACCGCAACGTCCTCAACGAGCGGGCCGCCCAGTTCGAGAAAGCTCATGGCAAGCCGGTACGGATGGAAAGCGATCTGCGCCGGGTTTTGGACGACAAGACGATCAACGCCGTGAGCATCGCCACACCGAACCACTGGCACGCTCTGGCGACAATTTGGGCGTGCCAGGCCGGTAAAGACGTGTACGTGGAGAAGCCCGGGTCGCACAACATCTTCGAAGGCCGCAAGATGGTGGAGGCGGCCGCGAAATACAACCGCATCGTCCAGCACGGCGTGCAGCTTCGCAGCTCGCCCGCTGTGCAAGAGGCGGTCCAGAAGATGCGCCAGGGCGTGATCGGCAAGGTGTACATGGCGCGGGCGCTGATCTACCGCTGGCGGGGTTCCATCGGCCATCGCTCGAACGAGCCCACGCCTTCCCATTTGGACTACAACCTGTGGCTGGGTCCCGCCGCCGAGCGGCCGTTCTCCCGCCGTTACGTGCACTACAACTGGCACTGGCACTGGGATTTCGGCAACGGCGACGTGGGCAACCAGGG
>JBHGAV010000083.1:0-14031 GCA_041946685.1 Bryobacteraceae bacterium
GAACCTGTGACCTCCTGCGTGTGAAGCAGGCGCTCTAACCAACTGAGCTACGCGCCCTCGGGCGACGAAGTGTACCCAGTATATCACCCCTGGGGAGTCAGCCGTTCCGTACGCGCAACAGCACCTGGGCCTGGTAGTGGTAAGAATCCAGCCCGCCGCCGTTGTAGCGCCGCACGGCGTACGGCCAGTCGCAACCGATGTTCGCCCGGACCGGTACGCCCCGGTACTCGGTCGCCGGGTGGTGCGCGCTCGGCTCGTACACGCGGCTGGAGCCCGCGTAGAATCTTGTCTGGCCCGCCTTGATATCGATTGTGCCTGCTTGGGCGGCGCACTCGCGGCAGCCGGTCAGGTAACGGGGGTCGCTCAACGGATACTTGCACCACCGCAGCGCGCCGCGCCCATGCTCGGCCTGCCGGTCATCGGCCCGCGTACCGGGGGTGTTGCCATTGACAAAGCGCAGGAACTTGTGTCGAAGCTGGGTGACGGCCTTGCCCGCGTTCGCCCCAGGGTCGAGGATGAAATCCCTCATCTCCTCCGGCGTGGGCGGATGGTGGAACAGAGTGTACTGGCCGATCCCGTAGCCGCGCGAGGTGATGGCGGGCGTGCCGGCGGCGCCTCTGTCCAATCCCACAACCACAAAGTTGTCGTCATTGCGCGGGCTCGGCTCGCGGAAATGCTTCAGCCCGCTCTCCTGCTTGAAGATCGCGATCAGGAAGGGTAGCGGGACTTGCCCCGCCGCTGCCGATTCCAGGTCCTTGACGGCGCGTGCATTCTCGGCCACCGGATCCTCGCTCGAGGGCACCTTGGCGAACCGCTCATCGGCCAGCATTTCGGCCATCGCCTCTGCCAGACCCCGGTCCAGTACCCCGTCGACGGTCTTCACGCGCGACTTGTTGTAGTCGCGCACCTTGACGGGGGCCGCTCCGTCGTTTCCGTCCGCCGGGCCGGCCACCAGATCATACCGAAGCGCCTTGACCGCCTCCTCCGTCGCCCGGCCGAACACACCGTCGATGCCGGTCGCCAGGTAACCCAGCCGGCGCAGATCCTGCTGTAAGCTCTTCACCACGGCGGGTGACGCCCCGGCGCTCCGAGACAAGCGGAGCCCGGGGGCCAAGTATGGGGGGTGCATTCGTTATGGCTTGTCCTTAGGTACCTCGCCGGGACGCCTAAGGGTGGGAACCTTCTTCTTCCGCTCTTCCTCTTTCTGCTCGTTGTCGCGCTTGACCTGCAACTCCTCGGGCCTCATCAGGGCCTCCCGCTCCTTCCTCTCCTTCGCCTCTCTGGCCTCCACGTCCGTGGAACGGGCCTTGAGGTCCTGCTCGGCCAGTTCCAGGCTGTCGCGAGTCGCCAGGATCGCCTGCTCCAGCGCGAACTTGTATGCCTCCAGGTCTTTGGGCCGGCTCTCGGCGATCTTCTCGAGCGAGCTGAGCATACGCTTGTGCCCCTCCGCCACGGCCTTGATCCCCGCGTCCAGAGGCGCGCGCCGTCGCAACGCATCGTCACTCACCGTATCGATGGCCTCGATGATCTTGGTGTACTCGCCGAGCACCTCGTGGATCATCCGGCTGCGCCCCGTCTTCTCCTTCGCCACAAGCTGCTGAAGCTGCGACACGCGCTGGGCCGCAAAGCCGGAGTAGAGCTGGAGGCGCGCATCCGGGTCCTGGATCTCGCGGAGCTGATCGATCTCGGCCGCGGTCAGAAAATCGCGCTGCGCCGCGGCAGTCGTCGCGGCCAGCAGACAGGTGAGGATCAACCACCTTGTCATCGGCTACCTTTCTTCTCCGGAGGCGACATGATGCTCCGAAGCACCACGTCATGGAGCTCCTGGAGGTACTCGGCCAGCGGCGCCAGTTGCTCCCGCTCCTCGAAGGACATGCTCCGCCGGAGCTCCTCGATTCGCTTCAACAGGCTCCTGGTTTTGACTTCCAGATTCTTGTAATGCTTTGAATTGCGCGGGCTCTTGCCGGTCTGGCGGAGTGAGACATAGGCCAGGTCGACCGACTCGCGGATTTCCTGGAGCGCGGCGACGGTCTTTTGCCAGTCGCCTGCCTTGTAGGCGCTGGAAGCGAGCCTGAACTGGCCTTCGGCGTTGTCCAGCGCCAAGCGCGCCCGCCGTTCAAGATTCGGCTCGGCCTTCGCTTTCGACAGATCGGCGCGCAGCGGAAGTGCGGTCGCGAGAGATGCCAGCAATGCCGTCCTCAACCATGCGCTTCCAGTCACCTTCGGCTCAACTCCTTCCGGATGATGCGAGCACGCTGGCGCGCCAGGAACTCCTCGTTCGGACTCTTCCCCTGGCTGGCCTCCAGGAACTTCTCGTAGCTCTCCAAGGCGGGGCGAAGCTGCCTGGTCTTGTCCAGGATGATGGCCCGCAGGTACAGATGACCCGGCGCCTCGGCCCCCAGGGCCTTCAACCGGTCAAGCGCCGCCAGGGCGCCCGGATAGTTCTCAACAAGGGTCAAGATGCCCGCCAGTTCCCCCCATCCTTCCACCAGGTCCGGTTTCGCCTGCACCGCCAGGGCGAACTGCTCACCCGCCGCCGGGTACTTCTTCATGTCGCGCAGAATGCGGCCGTAAGTCAGCCGCAATCCGGCATCTTGGGGCGTTCTCGCCAAAAGCTCCTCCAGCAGCCCTGCCGCCGCCGCCGGCTTGCCGGTTCGGATCAGCAGCACCGCCATGCGCTCAAGCGCCGCATCATTCTCCCGAAAACCCGAGTAGAACTCGATCGCCTTGTCGTACTCGCCATTTTCCTCGCACAATGACGCCAACTCCAGCAACGCGTTCCTGTAACCTGGGTCCAGCTCGGCGGCCATGCGCAAGGCCACGGATGCGTCGTCGAATTTGCGCTGCCGGGCCAGTGACCTGCCGAGCCCTGCCTGGGCCGCCGCCGACTTCGGATCGGCCTTCGATGCTGTGGCAAAGCGTTCCCCGGCCCTAACCGCCTCACCCGATGCCAGAAGGGCCTCACCGAGGTAGAAATTCGGTCGAAATTCTTCTGGTTTCTGTGTGACCGCCGCTTCCAGAAGAGCCACCGCCTCGCCCGTCTGCTTCCGTTCCAGCAACAGGACCCCGAGATTGACTTGCGCCTCATACAGACCAGGCTTCAGCTCGAGGACCGTCTTGTACCCCTTGATTGCCTCATCCTCCTTGCCGGTCAGGCTGTTGGCAAGCGCCAAGTGGAACTGGGCGGCGTAGTCTTTCGGATCGGCCTCCACTGCCTTGGCGAAGTACTGGGCGGCCAGCCCGTAGTCATTGGCTTCGAGCGCCTTCATGCCTTCACCGGCGAAATCGGTCGCCTGAGCGAGAAAGGCAAAGATGAGAGCAGCCCAAGCCATACGCCTGCTTTTAGTCTACCCCCGACGAAGATTGAATCTGGTTAATCCCAACTGCGGCCGGGCCAGTTCCGGCTGCTATACTGCTTAATCTGTGTTCCATCTTGTCGAGCAACGTACCGCGCGTAGTGTCTCCGCATATCTGAAGGCACGTTACGGAATAGAAGGCGAACTGGAGCTTGGACTTCCCAAGGAGCCGGGCTTCGGAGAACTGAGCCTGATGGCCGCCTTCCAGCTCGCCAAGCAGCTCAAGAAGGCGCCGCGGCAGATCGCCGCGGAGATTGTCGCCGAGATGCCCCCGCTGGAGGGGATAGCCTCGCTGGAGATCGCCGGCGGGGGCTTCATCAACATGCGCCTGGACCGCGGACGCTTCGGCGCGAGCCTGCTAGGCGGCGCCGCCCCCCAAGCGGCCTCCGCGGAGAAGATCATCGTCGAGCACACCAACATAAACCCCAACAAGGCCGCCCACATCGGGCACCTGCGCAACGCGGTTCTCGGCGACACCTTCGTCCGCATGTTGCGCGCCTCGGGCCGCCGGGTCGAGGCGCAGAACTACATCGACAATACCGGTGTCCAGGTCGCTGACGTGGTGGTCGGATTCCACTACCTGGAGAAGAAGAGCGCAGCCGAAGTGGCCCGGCTCGCCGCCGCCGACCGGTTCGACTACCTCTGTTGGGACCTCTACGCGCGAGTCTCCTCCCACTACCAGGGCAACCCCGAGGCGCTCAAATGGCGGCAGGACGCGCTGCACGCCATCGAGGAGGGCGAAGGCGAACTGGCCGAGCTGGCGCACATCGTCGCCGACGCCATTGTCGGGTGCCACCTGAAGACCATGCTCCGGCTCGGAGTCGAATACGACGTGCTGCCGCGCGAAAGCGAGATCCTCCACTTGAAGTTCTGGGCCGCCGCCTTCGAGTTGCTAAAGGAGCGCAAGGCCATCTACCTGGAGGACAAGGGCAAGAACGCCGGTTGCTGGGTTATGCCCGGCTCGGCCTTCTCGGCGTCCGAAGGCGAGGATGCCGACAAGGTGATCGTGCGCTCCAACGGCACCGTGACCTACGTAGGCAAGGACATCGCCTACCAGCTTTGGAAGTTCGGCCTCCTCGGCAAGGACTTCCATTACCGTCTCTGGATGCGGTACCCGAGCGGCCACCCGCTTTGGGTCTCGACGGATCGGCCTTCCGAGGCCGGCGCCCCGTCGTTCGGCGGCGGCACGTGGGTCTACAACGTGATCGACTCGCGGCAAAGCTACCTTCAGGACGTGGTTGCCGCCGGGCTGCGCGCCTTGGGATATCCGGAACAGTCCAAGCGCTCGGTTCATTTCGCCTATGAGATGGTCGCCCTGTCGCCCCGTACCTGCGCCGACCTGGGCATCGAGCTCTCCGAAGAGGACAAGAAGCGGTCTCACGTCGAGGTCTCCGGCCGCAAGGGTCTCGGCGTCAAGGCGGACGACCTCATCGACAAGTTGATCGAGGAAGCCCGCCGGGAAGTCGACTCGCGCCATCCCGAGGCGCCGGAGGACGAACGCCGCCGCGTCTCCGAGCAGATCGCCGTCGGGGCCCTGCGCTATTTCATGTTGAAGTACACGCGCAACGCGGTGATCGCCTTCGACATGCAGGAGGCCCTCAGCTTCGAAGGCGAGACCGGCCCTTACGTGCAGTACGCCGCGGTCCGGGCGCGCAACATCCTGCGGAAACTCGAGGAGCGAGGGGAGAGCCTCCCCGACTTCGCGGCGGAGCTGGACGAGCCGGCCATGGGCCGTCAGCTCGCCTCCGAGGACCTCTGGCAGATCGTGCTGGCCATCTCCAAGGCGGACAGCGCCCTGGCGCGCGCCATCAGCTCGGGCGAACCCAGCCACGTTGCGCGCTATGCTTTCCAGCTCGCCCAGGCGTTCAACAGCTTCTACCACGAATACCCAGTCCTTCAGGAGCCGGAGCGAGAGCGGCGCGTCTTCCTGCTCTGGCTCACCGACTACTTCCGCCGCCAGCTCGAGTCCACCCTCTCCATCCTCGGCATCGCGGTTCCCCCGTACATGTAGCGCCGCTTGCGGGTAGGATATCTAGGAGAGGGTGCTACACATGTCCACTGCGAATTCCTTCGGCGCCGCTTCATCCCTGCGTGTCGGCGAGGTGTCCTATCGCATCTACCGGCTGGACGCGCTGGGAGACCTGTCGCGTCTTCCGATCTCGATCAGAATCCTGCTCGAGAACCTCCTACGGCATGAGGACGGACAGACAGTCAAGGCCGATGACATCCGCTACGTCGCCGGCTGGAACGGTTCGCTGGAGCCGCGCGAGATCAGTTTCATGCCGGCCCGGGTTCTTCTCCAGGATTTCACCGGCGTCCCGGTCGTGGTGGATCTGGCCGCCATGCGCGACGCGCTCCAGGCGATGGGCGCCGATCCCACGCGCGCGAATCCTCTGCTTCCCGCCGACCTGGTGATCGACCATTCCGTGCAAGTCGACAAGTACGGCTCGCCGGACGCCTTCGAGTTCAACTCCATGCTCGAATTCCAGAGGAACCGTGAGCGCTACGCGTTCCTGCGTTGGGGTCAATCGGCTTTCCGGAACTTCCGCGTCGTTCCGCCGGAGACCGGGATCATCCACCAGGTGAACCTGGAATACCTCTCTCCAGTCGTGTTCCGGGCCGGCCGCAACGGCGCCGCCACGGCCTACCCCGACACGCTGGTGGGGACCGACTCGCACACCACGATGATCAACGGGCTCGGCGTGGTCGGCTGGGGCGTGGGCGGCATCGAGGCCGAGGCGTGCATGCTCGGCCAGCCCATTTCGATGCTCTTGCCCCCGGTGGTCGGCTTCCGTCTCTTCGGACGGCTTCGCGAAGGCGTCACGGCGACCGACCTGGTGCTCACCGTGACGCAGATGCTCCGCAAGAAGGGCGTCGTCGGCAAGTTCGTCGAGTACTACGGCGAGGGCCTGAGCGCTCTGAGCCTGGCCGACCGCGCCACGGTAGCCAACATGAGCCCGGAGTACGGCGCCACGATCGGGTTCTTCCCCGTGGACGAGGAGACGCTGCGCTACCTGCGGCTCACCAACCGTCCGCCCGAGGTAATCGCCCTGGTGGAGGCATACGCCAAGGAACAGGGTCTGTTCCGCACCCCCGGAATGCCCGAGCCCGTCTACTCCGACAAGCTGGAGCTGGATCTGGCGACCGTGGTGCCATCGCTCGCCGGACCCAAGCGGCCGCAGGACCGCATCGAGCTTCCCGACGTCAAGAAGAGCTTCCTCACGGCGCTCGGAACGGCGCAACGCTCGGCCCCCATCACGGTGAACGGGAAGTCCGGCGCGCTCCGGGACGGGGCGGTGGCCATCGCGGCCATCACGAGCTGCACGAATACGTCTAACCCGGATGTCTTGATCGCCGCCGGCCTGGTGGCTAAGAAGGCAGCCGAGCGCGGGCTCAGCGTTCCGCCGTGGGTCAAGACCAGCTTGGCGCCCGGCTCCAAGGTGGTCATGGACTATCTCCGCGATGCCGGCCTCTTGCCTTACCTGGAGGCGCTGGGCTTCCACCTGGTCGGCTTCGGTTGCATGACCTGCATTGGCAACAGCGGCCCTCTGCCTGAGGAAGTCGCGCAGGCCGTGAAGAAGGAGAACCTGCTGGTGGCCTCGGTCCTGAGCGGCAACCGCAACTTCGAAGGCCGCGTGAATCCGCTGGTGAAGGCCAACTACCTGGCATCCCCGCCGCTCGTGGTGGCCTATGCCCTGGCTGGCGGCGTGGACATCGATCTCCAGAACGAGCCGCTGGGTACAGGCAGCGATGGGAAGCCCGTCTATCTGCGCGACATTTGGCCCGCCAACGAGGAAGTACGGGCGGCCGCGGGCCGGTCTGTGCGCGCCGAGATGTTCCAGAAGCAGTATTCCGAGGTGTTCGCGGGCGATGCTCAGTGGAACGCGATCGCCGTCCCCACCGGCGCGCAGTACGCCTGGGATGACGCCTCCACTTACATCAAGAAGCCGCCTTATTTCGACGTGATGGTTGACCCCTCTCGGCCACTTCCGGACCTGGAGAACATGCGGGTCCTGGCCATGCTGGGCGATTCGGTGACCACGGACCACATCTCACCTGCCGGCTCCATTGCCCCCGACAGCCCCGCCGGAAAGTATCTGATCAGTCTCGGCGTCCAGCCCAAGGACTTCAACTCTTACGGCGCCCGCCGCGGAAATCACGAGGTGATGGTGCGCGGCACGCTGGCCAATATCCGTTTGCGCAATCAACTGGCTCCCGGCACGGAGGGCGGCTGGACGGTTCACATTCCCTCGGGTGAGAAGATGACCATCTACGACGCCTCCATGCGCTACCAGAAGGAGGGTGTCGGCCTCGTGATCATCGCCGGCAAGGAGTACGGCTCGGGGTCGAGTCGCGACTGGGCGGCCAAGGGCGTGGCGCTTCTCGGCGTGAAGGCCGTGATTGCGGAGAGCTTCGAGCGGATTCACCGTTCGAACCTGGTCGGCATGGGGGTTCTGCCGCTGGAGTTCCCGGCGGGAGTTACCCGCGAGACGCTCGGCCTCGCCGGCACGGAGGCGTATTCGGTGCTGGGAGTTCAGGCGGCGGTGGGCGGTTCGCGCCGGGCCGTGGTCCGGGCGGCGGCTGCGGATGGGGCGGTCAAGCAGTTCGAGGCCGTCGTGCGGGTGGACACCCCGCGCGAGGCCGATTACTACCGCTCCGGCGGCATACTGCCGTACGTGCTAGGACAACTGGTCTGAGCCGCTCAGGCTCCGTTCGCGCGGCCGGTTTCCTGGGCGATGATCTCCTCGGCCAGCGCGCGCATCGGCCGGCGCTGGCGGCGGCTCTCGTTGCGCAGGTGCAGGTAGGCGTCCTCCTCCGAGAGACCGCGTTTCTGCTGCAAGAGCCCTTTGGCGCGCTCCACGATCTTGCGCGTCTCGAGCTGCCGCTTCATCTCCTGCGTTTCCTGCTGAAGCCGTTGGTTCTCCTCCTCCAGCCGCCGCCGGGCGATCACGCCGGCGAGCTGCTCGGCGACGAATGTCATTAGCGCAATCTCCTCGGCCGTATGCTGGCGGGCCTCCCTGTGATGGACGTTGATGACGCCGATCACCTCCCCGGCGGAAACCAGCGGGACCGAGAGAAACGCCTCGAAGGTGTCCTCCACCAGGGAGGGGAAGCCCTTGAAGCGGCTGTCCTGGGACGCCCTGGAGGGCAGGGAAACCACGGAGTTGTGCTCGGCCACCCAGCCGGTCACGCCCTCGCCGACATGCAGGCGCAGGGAGCCGACCTCTGACGAATGAGGCAGTTGCGAGGCGCTAAGCACGATTTCGTCGTTCTCGCGGTCGACCAGATAGATGAGGCAGGCGTCCGAACCGGTCACCTGCGCCGCCAGATTCACCAGCTCGTGCAGGATCTCATCCAACGTGCGGGTGCTGCTGACCAGACTGCTCACCTTGTGCAGCAAGGACACATGCAACGCGGCGGTGTCCGGAGGGTCCATCACCATAACACCCCAGCCTATCGGCTTGCAGCGAGGCCCGTCCAATCAAAACTTCTTATCGGGCCCATTTCAGGCTGGAGACAGAGGAAACGCCTCTCCTGGCTGCGGCCACCTTCCCAGTGGCCTACAATGTCAGCCGGAGGAGATTCGGCAACAAGGTGCGCCTCGCGCTCAGAATCGCGGCCTCGCTCGCCGGCGTAGCCGTCGTGACCCTGGGCGCGCGCGGCCTGGTTCCGGTCAACGCCACAACAGCTGGCTTTGCGTACCTGCTGCTGGTGCTGATCGTTGCCAGCACCTGGGGCTTGGTCGAGGCGACGGTGGCCTCACTCGCCGCCACCTTCTGCTACAACCTGTTCTTCTTCCCCCCTTTCGGTACGCTGACGATCGCGGAGCCGCACAACTGGGTGGCGCTGTTCTCCTTTCTGGCCACCGCATTGATCGCAAGTCGCCTCTCGCACGTGGCCAGGCGGAGGGCTTCCGACGCCCTGGCGAGGCAACAGGACGTGGAGCGGCTCTATACCTTCAGCCGCGCGATCCTCCTGATCGATGGAGCCGAGCCTTTCCCGAAATCGCTTGTAGCGAAGCTGGCGGAAATCTTCTCGCTGGATGGCGCGGTGCTGTACGTCCGCCGCACCGACGAGTTCCATCGGGCCGGCCCCGTGGAACTCGGGGGTCTGGACGATCAACTCCGCGGCGCCAGCCTGCAGGGAACGTCCTTTGCAGACCCGATGCGCAGGCGGACCATCACGGCCGTCCGGCTGGGATCTGAGCCGATCGCCAGCCTGGCGATCGAAGGGCCTCCGATGCAGGACTCGGTGCTCCAAGGGATCGCCAATCTGGTTGCCATCGGTCTGGAGCGGGCCCGGGCACAGGACCTTGCCCAGCAGATTGAGGCCGCGCGGCAAAGCGAGCAGCTTCGAACCACGCTGATCGACGCCATGGCGCACGAATTCAAGACGCCGCTCACTTCGATCAAGGCCGCAACCTCGTCCCTTCTGGCGAGCCCCGCGCTGCCGCCCGAGACGAGGACGGAGCTTCTAAGGGTCGCGGACGAGGAAGCGGCGCACCTGAACGGTCTGATCGAAGACGCCATCGAAATGGCGCGCCTCGATGCGGCGCACATCGACCTTCACCTGGAAACCTCTGACGTGACGGAGCTGGTCGGGGAGGTGGCGGCCTCGATGAGGGGCGAGATCGCCGACCGGCCGTTCCAGCTCCTGAGCGAGGACGGCTTGCCCCCGATCAGCGTCGATCGGAGACTCCTGAAGCTCGCCTGCCGGCAACTGCTCCACAATGCGGTCAAGTATTCCCCTCCGGCGGCTCCGATCCTCGTTCGGGTCTGTCGGGAGAACGGCTTCGTTCATGTCGCAGTCACCGACCGCGGGGCGGGGATTCCCGCCAGGGAGTTGCCGCATATCTTCGAGCGGTTCTATAGAAGCCCGGATGTGAAGCGGCAGATTCCGGGCTCAGGTCTCGGGCTGAGTATCGCCCGCAGCATCGCCAACGCTCACAATGGAGATGTGGCCGTCACGAGCCGTCCCGGAGAGACGACGTTCCGGCTGATTCTACCGTTGGACAGAGGAGGGGAGAGAAGTTGAGTGCAGGACGCATTCTGGTCGTGGACGACGAGCCCCAGATCCGTCGCATCATGCGCACGACGCTCTCCGGCGCCGGCTATGAGGTCGACGACGCCAGGACCGGCGAGGAGGGCCTCCAGAAAGTGCGCGAATTCCGCCCGGACCTCGTGCTTCTGGATATCAACATGCCCGGGATGGGAGGGCTTGAGGCCTGCAAAGCGCTTCGAGCCGACCCGAACGTCGCCATCATCATGCTCACCGTCCGGAACTCGGAGTCCGACAAAGTGCAAGCCCTGGACGCCGGCGCCGACGACTTCGTGTCCAAGCCGTTCAGCACCCCGGAGCTGCTGGCCCGAATCCGCGCCGCACTCCGGCGAATCCCGGCCCCGCCGTCATCGCCGGAGAGACTCCGGGCCGGCTCGCTCTTCATCGACTTCAATGCGAGGACCGTCTCGAACGGAGTTGCCAAGTCCCACCTCACTCCAAAAGAGCTCGACCTGCTCCGGTATCTGACGCAGCACGCGACCAAAGCTGTGCCGCACCGGGAGCTCTTGCAGGCGGTGTGGGGCCCCGACTACGGGGACCAGGTCGACTACCTGCGCGTTTTCGTGAAGAACCTCCGGAAGAAGGTGGAACTCAACCCCGAGGATCCCCAGTACATTACGACGGAGCCGTGGGTAGGCTACCGTTTCAGCATTCCGCCGCAGGCAGACTAACCCCGGCCGGCGGCCTCCGTCTTCACGAAATCTTCACGCATACTCTATGACTTCCTAAGATCGCTCCGCGTACGCTCGTTGGTGAGAGCCAGAATGCAAACCCAATGCTTGACCTGTTCTACCTCTCACTAGGTTGTCTGTTCCTGATCGCATGCTGGGGATTCACCAGGATGTGCGACAGGCTTTAGGAGACTGGGCATGGACTACCTGACTGCCGGCATTGCATCTGCGGGCCTCTTTGTCTACCTGATGTACGCACTGCTCCGTCCGGAGCGGTTCTGAGGCCAAGCCGTGACGAGCACAGGCGTATTGCAGATTCTCTTGTTCTATACCCTAATCGTGTTGTGCGCTAAGCCGCTCGGCGCTTACATGGCGCGTGTCTTTGAGGGCCGGCGAACCTTTCTTCACCCGGTCCTGCGGTGGCTTGAAGTCTTGACCTACAGGGCGGCGGGCGTTAGAGAAAACCTGGAGCAGCGCTGGACGCAATACACGGCTTCGCTGCTGAGCTTCAGCATCTTCGGATTCGTCCTGGTCTATCTGATCCAGCGGCTCCAGAGCATGCTGCCGTTCAACCCGCAAGGCTTGAGCGCGGCAAACGTGAGCGCCGACTCGGCGTTCAACACCGCTGTCAGCTTCATGACGAACACCAACTGGCAGAGCTACGTCCCCGAGGTGACCCTCAGCTACTTCGTCCAGATGGCGGCCCTGACGGTTCAGAACTTCGCCTCGGCAGCCGCGGGCATGGCAGTCGCCATCGCCGTGGCTCGAGGCTTTGCGCGCCACGAAGCCAGGACGATCGGCAACTTCTGGGTTGATGTCACGCGAGCGACCGTCTATGTGCTCCTGCCCATCTCCATCGCCGGCGCCCTATTCCTCTGCTCGCAGGGCGTTGTCCAGAATCTGAAGCCGTACACCACGGCGACGACGGTCGAGGGCGCCAAGCAGACCATCGCGCAGGGCCCGGTGGCTTCGCAGGAAGTTATCAAAGAGTTGGGGACCAACGGAGGCGGCTTCTTCGGCGCCAACTCCGCTCACCCGTTCGAGAACCCCACGCCACTGACCAACCTGTTCGAGATGTGGTTGCTTCTGGTCATTTCGGGGTCGCTGGCCTACACCTTCGGACGGATGGTCGGAGACACGCGTCAGGGATGGGCGATACTGGCCGCCTTCCTGATCATGGCCATGGCTGGCACGTTCGCCTGCTACGGATTCGAAGCCGCAGGGAACCCCATCCTCGCCCGGCTGGGGCTCCAGACCGCGGCCACCACCGGCCAATCGGGGGGCAACATGGAAGGGAAGGAAGTCCGCTTCGGAGTCGTCAACTCCGCCCTGTGGGCGACCATCACTACCGATGCAAGCTGTGGCGCCGTCAACTCCATGCACGACAGCTTCCTCCCGATAGCCGGCCTGGTCCCGATGCTCAACATGATGACGGACGAAGTCATCTTCGGCGGGGTAGGCGCAGGCTTATGCGGCATCCTGATCTACTGCATCCTGGCCGTGTTCATTGCCGGCCTGATGGTGGGACGCACGCCGGAGTACATCGGCAAGAAGCTGGAAAGCAAGGAGGTCAAGATGGCGATGCTGGCCATCATCGCAACCTCCTTCAGCATTCTGTCGTTTACGGCGTTGAGCGTTCGGGCTGATTTTCCGGCCAAAGGCTACTGGAATCCTCCCGGCCCGGGCAATGCCAACACGAACAACACGGGTCCGCACGGATTCAGCGAGATCCTGTACGCCTATTCGAGCGGCGCCGGCAACAACGGTAGCGCTTTCGCCGGCATCAGCGCCAACACGCCCTGGTACAACCTGACCATCGGGCTCGCCATGCTCATAGGCCGGTTCGTCTTCCTGATCCCGATGCTGGCCGTCGCCGGCAGTCTCGCGGCGAAGAAGAAGGTTCCCATCACGAGCGGAACTCTGCCCACGCATGGTCCGCTGTTCGTCGGCCTCCTGGCCGGCACCGTGATCCTCATCGCCGCCCTTACCTACTTCCCGGCGGTGTCGCTCGGGCCGATCGTCGAGCACTATTTGATGCGCGGCGGCAAGCTCTTCTCGATGATCCTGCCGCTCTGGAGCTAGCTCATGGCCTCCCTGACCACAGCACCTCAAACCCGGAAAGGTCCGGGGCAGGACTCCGCCTCGCTCGTTCCCAAGAAGGTGGCGAGGGCTCGTCCCCTGTTCGACCTTGGAATCGTTCGGCGAGCTGTCGCGGCATCGTTCCGGAAGCTGAATCCGACCACGTTGGCGAAGAATCCCGTGATGTTTGTGGTGGAGGCCGGCGCCGCGCTGACTACGATATTTCTGGTGCGCGATGTCTTCACCGGCGCGGGTGGTATCCGCTTCTCGCTACAGATCGTGATATGGCTTTGGTTCACGGTGTTGTTCGCCAATTTCGCCGAGGCCATGGCGGAAGCCCGCGGAAAGGCGCAGGCCGACACGCTGCGGAGGAGCAAGACCGACACCATCGCGAAGCGAATCAGCCCCTCAGGCTCGCTGGAGCGGGTTTCCGCATTCTCCTTGCGTTCCGGCGACGTGGTCGTATGTGACGCCGGAGACATGATCCCCGGAGACGGCGAGGTCATCGAGGGGATCGCGACGGTGGACGAGTCGGTCATCACCGGGGAGAGCGCGCCTGTGATCCGCGAGTCCGGCGGGGACAGAAGCGCGGTAACCGGCGGCACCAGAGTGCTGTCGGACCAGATCAAAATCCGGATCACGTCGAATCCCGGCGAGACCTTCCTGGACCGGATGATCGCCCTGGTCGAGGGCTCGGCCCGGCAACGGACGCCCAACGAGATCGCCCTCACGCTGCTGCTGGCGTCGCTGACGCTGATCTTCCTGCTGGCGGTGGTCACGCTGCAGCCGTTCGCCACGTACTCCGGCCGGCCGCAGTCGATCACCGTGCTGGTGGCCCTGCTGGTGTGCTTGATCCCGACCACCAT
>JBHGAV010000084.1:0-13977 GCA_041946685.1 Bryobacteraceae bacterium
TCTGTGACCTCTACCGTGTCAAGGTAGCGCTCTAACCAACTGAGCTACGGGCCCGCGGCGTGAACTGCTCACGATTCTAGCACACCGGCCGAGTGTGGTAGAACCGTGCTATGCCGCCACACTCGAAGGAACCCATCCTCATCGCCGGCACCGGGAGAGTGGCGCAGGCGCTCGGCCGGCTCCTGGCTGAACATGGCGAGCCCGTGGCGGCTGTCCTGGGGCGCACACTGGAGCGCGCGCGCAGCGCGGCCGCATTCATCGGGCGGCGCGCCAGGCCCGTCGTCTTCGGAACGCTCCCCAAGCGCGCCACGCGAGTCCTGATCGCCGTATCCGACGACGCCATCACTGAAGTCGCCGCGCGCCTTGCCGCTGACGGGTTCAACCACGGCGTCGCGCTGCACACTTGCGGGGCCTTTGGGGCGGAAGTGCTGGCTCCGCTGGCCGCCGCCGGCGTTTCCTGCGGCTCTCTTCACCCCCTTCAGACCTACGCCACACCCGAGCAGGGTCTCTCGGCCCTGCCGGGATGCCTGTTCGCCGTCGAAGGAGATGCCGCGGCGATCGAGTGGGCTGTCCAGATCGCGCAGTTGTTGGGCGGCGAGACGCTGGCCATCCCGCCGGCGAGCCGGCCCCTCTACCACGCGGCGGCGGTGATGGCTAGCAATTACCTTGTCGCGGTCGTGGACGCGGCTGCTATGCTAATGGGTGCGGCAGGAGTCAGCCGGGACAAGGCTCTCCGGGCGCTCGCCCCTCTGATCGAGACCAGCGCCAGGAACGCCATCGAACTCGGCCCGGTGGCGGCACTCACGGGACCAATCCAGCGGGGGGATCTCCTGAGTCTTGGCGGCCACGCGCGGGCTTTGGCCTGCCAGCCGGAAACCGTGCGTGAGCTATACCGCTGGGCGGGGTTGCACGCCCTCGACATGGCCGTGCGACGAGGGCTGTCGGAGGAGACCGCGCGTTTGGTCGAGAAGCTCTTGCGTGGAGGTGGAGGCGAGAATGGCTGATACGTTAAAACGCGTACGGGTCCCCGATCTCATCGAGAAAAAGAAGCGCGGCGAGATGATCGCCGTTCTCACCGCCTACGATTTCGCCATGGCGCAGATCCTGGACCGCGCCGGCGTGGAAGTCCTCCTGGTGGGCGACTCGCTTGGCAATGTGATCCTGGGCTACGAGACCACGCTGCCGGTTACGCTGGATGCGATGATCCACCACACCGCCGCGGTCAGTCGGGGCGCCCGGCGGGCCCTGGTGGTCGGCGACATGCCTTTCCTGGCCGCGCAGATCAGCGTCCCCGAAGCGGTCCGCAACGCCGGCCGCCTGATCAGCGAAGGGGGCGCGGCTGCGGTCAAGATCGAGGGCGGCCGCCCGGTGCTGGATGTTGTGCGCCGGCTTGTCGACATCGGCATCCCGGTGATGGGTCACCTGGGACTGCTGCCGCAATCGGTACATCAACTAGGAGGTTACGGGCGGCAGGCTAAGGGCGACGCGGAGGCCTCAGTTCTGATCGAGGAGGCACGCCTGCTTGAGCAAGCCGGGGTTTTCTCGCTGGTGCTTGAATCCATACCGCCGGAGGTCGCCAGGGCCGTGAGCGCCGAGCTGCGTATCCCCACCATAGGGATCGGCGCCGGCCCGCACTGCGACGGCCAGGTGCTGGTCTGTTACGACATGCTCGGCCTGTCCCAGGGCCCGGTCCCGCCGTTCGTCAGGCGCTACGCGGACCTCGGGGCGGCCATTTCCCAGGCGGCCTCGGAATACTGCGAAGATGTGCGGGCAGGCCGCTTCCCCGCCCCGCCGAAGGAACGGCCGTGAGCGCGCAGGTCTTCCGCGAGATCGCCGAGATTCGCGAGATGCTGGCGCGCGTCCGCAGGCTGGGCGCCACGATCGGGCTTGTGCCCACCATGGGCGCGTTGCACGAAGGGCACGGCCGGCTCATCGAGACGGCCCGCCGTGAAACCGATTGCGTGGTGGTCAGCATCTTCGTCAACCCGATTCAGTTCGACCGGAAGGACGATTTCGAGCGCTACCCACGGCCGCTGGATGCGGACCTCGACTTCTGCACGGCCCGCGGCGTGGATATCGTCTATGCTCCGGAGACCGGGGAGATGTATCCCGAGCCGGCGTTAACCTCCGTGGAAGTTGCGCGCGTGAGCGAGAAGCTCTGCGGCGAGTTCCGCCCGGGCCACTTCCGGGGAGTGGCGACCGTGGTACTCAAGCTGTTCAACATCATCCAGCCCAGCCGGGCCTATTTCGGCGAGAAGGACGCACAGCAGCTCGCCGTGATCCGCCGGATGACGCGCGACCTCAACCTGCCGCTGGAAGTGGTTCCGGTTCCCACCGTCCGCGAGCCAGATGGTCTGGCAATGAGCTCCCGCAACCAGCACCTGAGCGCGGAGGAGCGCAAAGCGGCCACCGTCGTCTTCCAGGCCCTTCTGGCGGCCCAGCAGCTCATCGCCCGCGGCTCGACCGATCCGATGGAAGCGAAGGCCGCGGCTCTGGCCGTGCTCGCCGGGCAGCCCAAGGCGAGAGTGGAGTACCTCGAGGTGGTCGACCCCGATGACATGCAGCCGGTCCAGGGGATCTCGGGCCCCGTACGCGTGGCGACGGCGGTCTGGCTTGGCTCGACCCGCCTCATCGACAACATGCTCTGCCAGCCGGGCGAGGCGGCACCGGGGCTGATTCAGTAGGGAAGGGGCCTGCCTGGCCGGGCAGTGGCGCTTACGGGCTGGCTCTCAGGAACTTGAGAAATTCGGCGGGGTCGCGCGTAAGGCCCGCGAAGCTGGTGATCACCTTCTCGTCCTGGTCCAGGATGGCGTAGTAAGGGATGGCCACCGTGGCGAACTTCTCGCTCAGCAGCCTCTGGTTCGCCTCTGACTCCGCGTCCGTTCCATCCGTATATAGCTCCACCAGGATGAAGTTATCGAGCGCCCCGGCGATCTCCGGACGAGGGAACATGTTGCTCTTCATCCAGTGACAATTGGTGCAGGCGTAGCCGGTGAAGTTGAGAAAGAGCCGCTTGCCCTCGGCCCGCGCCCTGGCCAGCGCCTGCCGGTAGTCGTTTTTGATCCAGGACGTACCCTGTCCCGCGGCCGGGGGAACGTATGCATCCAGCTCGCCCAGCCTGCCGCCGAACATCCCCGGCAGCAGGCCCAGCGCGAAGGCCAGCAGCGCGCCTGCCACGAGCAACCGCCCCACCCCGAGCTTTTCATCCGGCTTCACGCCCTCCAGGCGCAGGAAGCCTAGCAGATAGAGCCCGGCCAGCGAGAACAGCACTACCCAGGCGGCGAGAAACCGCTCCCGGGTCAGGATGTTCCATTGCAGCACGGCGTCCACGTTGCTCACATACTTCAGCATGGCCGCCAGGATGATGAAGCCCAGGACGATCTTGACACGAGCCATCCAACCGCCGCTCTTGGGGAGCCGGCCAAGATACGAAGGAAACAGTGCCAGCCCGAAGAACGGCAGCGCCAGACCGGAGGCGAAGCCGACCATCCCGGCTACGGGACGTACGCCGCCGCCGGAAAGTGATCCAGCCAGCAGCGTCCCCACGAAGGGTCCCACGCAGGCAAACGATGTGAGCGAGAACGTGAGTCCCATCAGAAGGGTTCCGAGGATACCGCCCTTCTGGGAGGCACGGTCCATGCGGGTCAGCAGGCCCGAAGGTAGGGTGATCTCGAATGCTCCAAGAAGGCTCAAACCGAAGGCCAGGAATACCAGGGCGATGAATCCGTTCACCCACGGATTCGATCCCAACTGCACGGTCCCGAACGGGCCCAGGATGGCGGTGGTCACAAGCCCCAGGGTCGAGAACAGCACGATGATGCCGAGGCAGAAGACGATGGCCTGGAAAATGGCCTGCCCCCGGCTCCCCCTCTGACGGTTGAGGAAGAACGAGACCGTGATGGGGATCATCGGGAAGACGCACGGCGTGAAGACGGCCGCCAGGCCGAAGCCGAAGGCGATCAACAGAAAGGCACCGAGCCCTTGGACTTCTCCCCCCGACATCTCAGCAGGCGCAGTGCCGGCGGGAGGAGGCGCCGAAGCAGGCTCGAACCGGATATACCCGGCCGGGATCGTGACCGTCGCAGCCGGCGCGCTGGGCTCGATTCGCAGCGTAACCGAGGCCGTCTTGCGAACCGGAATCAGACACTGCTTCTCGTCGCACGCCTGGTAGCGCACCTGGGCTGTCAGTTCGACGGTGCCGGGCGCGGCGGCGGAAGACAGCTCGACCTCAATGAGGAAATCGACCCTATTGGAGTATGTTTCCGTGTCTACGTTGAAGTTTGGGTCGAACTTGACGCTGGGCTTCGGCTGGAAGGTCGAGTAGCCCGCGACAGCAGGCGTATCGACGAGCCTGATTGTTGTCGGGATGGGGCCCTTGGGGGTGGTGAGGGAATAGAGATGCCAGCCGGGCTCGATGCTGGCGGTGAGCCGAAACGCCACGTGCGCTCCCGGCGGCGCGGCGTCGGGTTCAACCGACGCCGACCATTGGACCGGATCGATCCTCTGGGCAAGCACCGTGGAGGCCAGCAGGAGTACCCACGCGACCAGACGGCCGGCTCTCATGTCAGTCCGCCTGAGCGGCTGCCAGTGCGCTGGAAGACCAGCCTTCCAGTTCCCTCTCGATCCGTTGGTTGACCTGAACGCTGGCGAACTGCGCCGCCACCCGGACCGCATTCTTGATGGCGTTCGCGTTGGAGCGGCCGTGGCAGATGGTGCAGATTCCGCGCACCCCCAGTAGCGGCGCTCCGCCGTACTCGGAGTAGTCCAGTCGTTTCTTGAAGTCGGCGAAAGCGGCCCGCGCCAGCACGTAGCCGATCTTGCCCGCAATTGTGGCCTCCAGGGACTGCTGAAGAGTGAACTTGACCATGTCCACCAAGCCCTCGCTGACCTTCAGGGCCACGTTGCCGATGAAGCCGTCGCAAACCACCACGTCGGTCTCGCCGCTGTAAACGTCGCGTCCTTCCACGTTGCCGATGAAATTGAGCGGCAGCGACTTCAGCAGGCTGAACGCCTTGCGGGTGAGGTCGTTGCCCTTGTGCTCCTCCTCCCCGATAGAAAGAAGGCCCACCCGCGGATTCTCGGTGTGCAGAATGACGCGTGCGTAGACCTCCCCCATTACCGCGAACTGGCCCAGCATGCGGGCTGTGCAATCCACGTTTGCGCCTACGTCCAGCATCACGGCCGGTTTCCCGCTAAGCGTAGGGAACGCCTGCGCCAGAGCGGGGCGGTCGACACCGGAGAGCATTCCAAGAACTAGCTTGGCGGTAACCATCACCGCGCCGGTGTTCCCTGCGGAAACCAACCCTGCTGCCGCCCCGTCGCGCACCAGGCGGCAAGCCACCCGGATCGAGCTGTCACGCTTTCCTCGGACGGCCTTGGCGGCACTGTCCTCCATGCTGACACGCTCACTGGCGTGGACCACCTGGATCGGCAGGTAACGGACACCCTCGTGGCGATTCAGCTCCTCGCGGACCAGGTCCTCGCGTCCCACCAGGATGACCTTGACGCCGAGGGTTCTGGCGGCTCTGATCGCTCCTTCCACTTCCGTCTTGGGGGCGTGGTCGCCGCCCATGGCATCGACTGCGATGGTAACCATGACAGGAAGGTGCCTCTGCAGCCCAAATCAGGCTATTCCTGGACTACCTCGATCACTTCCCGCCCTTTATACATGCCGCAATGGGGGCACGCCCGGTGCGGCAGCTTGGGCTCGTGGCAGTTGGGGCACTCCGAGAGGCCGGCCGCGCGCAGGTGGTCGTGGGCGCGACGCGTGGCCGTCCGCTTGGCGGAATGTCTTCTCTTGGGATTCGGCATGGATTCGGTTCCTTTTCCAAAAAAAATAGGCTTCGGGGGCCCTCGGCCTTCTTCAAAGGTCGCGAAGGGCCGCCCACCGGTCGTCGGGCGTGCTGATCTGGCAGCCGCACTCGGCGCGGTTACGGTTTGTCCCGCAGACGGGGCAAATGCCCCTGCAATCTTCCCTACATGTCCTCTGCATCGGCAAAGACAGCAGAATCTGTTCCCTCAACACGTCTTCCAGTTCCAGTCCTTCGCCCTGGTAGAAATCAACTTCGCTGTCCTTCGCTCGTAGCGCGACTTCCTGACCCGCCGGTCCAGAAACGGCCGGCTCGTAGAACAGGTCGAAGTCGAGCGCGACCGGATACTCGGCCGCCTCCAGGCAGCGATCGCACACCGACTCCATCCGCACGTCGAGATGTCCCAGAATGCGGATTTCGCCTCCCGTGTTCGGAAGCAACTCCGCGGAGCCAAACGCGTGCAGAGGCCCCGACTGCCGGAGTTCCTCGTCCAGAAACTGGATCTCCCCCGGGGGGAAGGTCTGGTCAAACTTGACCTTCCGCAGTTCCATCTCGCGTACGTTCAGGAACATACGAGCATTCTCCCCACGCGGGGCAGAGTCAAACTTCCATTATACCGGCTAGCCGCCCGCCGGGCCATCTCCACGGAAGGCACGAAGCAGCTTGGTATAGGTATCCTCCAGCGTCTCGGGCAGGACCCGAGTCTCCCCCACCGTGGTCATGAAGTTGGAGTCGGCCGGCCACCGCGGGAGCACGTGCATGTGGATGTGGCCGGCGACGCCTGCGCCGGCGCACTCCCCGATGTTCATGCCGATGTTCAGCCCCGAAGGACGGTACACCGCTCGCAAGCACCGTTCGGCGGCTTGCGTCAGCAGCATCATCTCCCCAAGAGTCTCTCCGGCAGCCCGCTCAAGGGTTGCCGCATGCTCGTAGGGCGCGATCATCATGTGCCCGGTGGTGTAGGGGTACGCGTTCAGCAGGACGAAGTTCCTGACACCCCGGTGGAGGACCAGGTTCTCCGCATCCCGGTCCTGCGCCGCCTTCTCACAGAAAATGCACGCGTCGGCCGGGCTGGCCTTGCTGACGTACCTGTAGCGCCAAGGGCTCCAGATGTGGTCCATGCCTGTAGGGAGAGCCCGGCTCAGATCAACTGGCCGGCCTCGGCTGGCGGCAATCCACCGGGAGCTGCCGGTCCGGTCGCCTCGCCGTTCACCAGGTCCTTCAGTTCCTTGCTGGGCTTGAAGTAGGGGATGCGCTTGGCCGGCACCTCCACCCTCGCCCCCGTCTTGGGATTGCGGCCGACCCTGGCCTGCCGTTCTCGAGTCCGGAAACTGCCGAAGCCGCGGATCTCAATCTTATCCCCGGTCCGGAGGGAACGCACCACGCTGTCGAAGATGACCTCCACGATCTCCTCCGATTCCTTGCGGGTCAGTTCCACTACCCGCGACACTTCCTCAATCAGGTCGGCTTTCGTCATTCCACACTCTCCTTCCCAGTTTGCAGGCCTGGGCCTGCCAGGCGATCCTCACGAGCGGGTCTCGCCCTGACCCTTCAAATTCATGACTTCCTCGATCGTCATGGTAGCAGCAGCCGCCTGCTTCTGGTAGTCCTCCAATCGGCTTCGTTCTTCGTCTTCGGCCACCGCAACCATGCTGAGCCCGATTTTCTTCTCGGCTTCGTTCAGGCGTATGATCTTGAACTCGTACTCCTCCCCGACCGGCAAGGGCGGCTCGTCCCGCCCTCGCTCAGCGCCGCCCGGGATTTCCGAGTTGTGGCAGAGCGCCTCGACGCCGGGTGCAAGCTCCACAAAAACTCCGAATCCCGCTACCCGGCAAGTCCGCCCGCGGACCACATCCCCCACCTGGTGGGTGCGGAAGAAGCTCTCCCAGGCGTCGGGCTGGAGTTGCTTGATCCCGAGCGATAGACGCCGGTTGGCGGCGTCAATGCTCAGAATGACCGCCTGCACCACCTGCCCCTTCTTAATCACTTCCGCCGGGTTCTTCACGCGCTTTGTCCAGGACAGGTCGGAGACGTGAACCAAGCCGTCGATCCCTTCTTCGATCTCCACAAAGGCGCCGAAGTCGGCCAGTTTCCGGACCCGGCCCTCGACCACGGATCCGACGCTGTATCGGGATTCGACTGTGGTCCAGGGATCCGGCTCCAGCTGTTTGATTCCCAACGAGATCCGGCGCTCTCTGCTCTGTACCGCCAGGACCACCGCCTCCACCTGATCCCCCACCTTGACAACCTTGGAGGGGTGCTTCAACCTCCGCGACCAAGTCATCTCGGAGACATGAATCAGGCCCTCCACTCCGGGCTCCAGTTCGACGAAGGCGCCGTAGTCGGTGATGCTTACCACGCGTCCGATGACGGTGCTGTTGACAGGGTACCTCTCGGCGGCGTGCGCCCACGGGTCAGGCATGGCCTGCTTGAGGCCGAGGGAGATCCTCTCCTTTTCGCGGTCGAACTTGAGGACCTTGACCGTGATCTCCTGGCCGATGTGCAACGCCTCCGATGGATGGGCGACGCGCCCGTGCGATATGTCGCTGACGTGGAGCAGGCCGTCGATCCCTCCAAGGTCGACGAAGGCCCCGTATTCGGTGAGGCCCTTGACGACGCCCGTGACCAACGCGCCTTCCTGAAGCGCCGCCAGGACGGCGTGCTTGCGGGCCTGCTGCTCCTCTTCCACCGCCAGCCTCCGGGAGACGACCACGTTTCCCCGGCGGCGGTTGATCTTCACGATACGCACCGCGATGTCCTGGCCGATGAGCGAATCCAGGCTGTGCATCGTCCGCACGTCGGCATGGGAGCCCGGCATGAAGGCCTTCACTCCCACGTCCACGGCAAGTCCGCCCTTGATCCTGCCCAGGACCCGCCCAGAAACTAGCAAGCGCTCCCGGTACGCCCTTTCGAGGTTCTCCCAAGACCTGAGGCGGCCCGCCTTCTCATGGGACAGCAGGATGTAGCCCTCGGGCTCCTCGCCCCGGCGGTCGATTACGACGTCGATGGTGTCGCCAGGATGAACGTTAACACTGCCGTCGGGCTGAAGGAACTGGGCGATCGGCACAAGCCCTTCGGACTTGTAGCCGAAATCCACAATCACTTCCGTCGGGGTGACCTTGAGTACATGGCCCGTCAGCACCTCTCCCTCAGCAGGGGGCGCAAAGTGGCTGTAGTCGTCGATGAGTCGTTCGTATTCCGTCAGATCGGCTGGAAGCCCAGGCTCCCTCCTCGCCTCATCTCGGTCGCTGGCCATGAACAGATCTCCAGGTCGAAAGCACTACCAATCGCTCGGTGAATCAACCTCTGGGCGTGCTTCACCAATCTGGACATACAGACTGACCCGCAGGACTGTTTCCGCCACTGCACACCGTGCCTGCATTGAGAATTGGCAAGGTTCCACCGACAAGACGTTGGTAGATAAGTACGTTAAGAACTATATCGAAGCGCTCGGCGGTTGTCAACCCGAACATTCAACCTCGTCGCAGCAAAGGGGCCTGGCAACTGAATTGCTGCCGATAAGGTGGAAGGAGGTTAGGCTCGATGCTCTTGGCGGCTACCATCGCTGGCGTAGTGATACTTGGCCTCTTCCTGTCGATGCTCTCCTCAAGCCCCCGGGCGGGCCGCTGAGTGTCATCCTGACACGGTCAACGGCAGATTCTACACGGAGTTCTGCGTGGATCGGAGGGCCGCTTCTCAATTCCCCGCCGGCAGGGTGTAGTACTCGATTGTGTCCTTCCAGGTGAACTCGCCGCCTGGCTCGATATCCACGGCGATATAAGGCTCCACAGCAAGCACGGTCCGAATCGACCACAGCATGCTTCGGATCATCGGGCGATCACCGGTGATTTTGAGTCCTGCGCCCACCTTCTTGTTCTCAATGATGACTTCGTGGTCCTTGGCGCTGTCGCCGAACCCCTGAATTCCCACCCCTACCTGGTCTTGATCCGCCAGCGCCCTCAGATAAACGACCTCGTTCCCCCGAACCTCGGCCATCTCCTTGTTCGGAGGCCGGCTGGCCTTGATCTGAAAGGGCACCCGAAACGTGAAGTCCGGCCCCGGCGGCTGCTTGTCCAGAACTACGAAGTGATGGTTGTACACGTTGCTGTGGATGGCGCGCTTGCCGCTGTTCCTCATGTTGTGTTCGATCACCAACACCGGCTTCCCTTTTTCAAGCCGCGTCACTTTGCGGTACAGGTAGGCATAGCCCGACGCGGGGTCGGACAACTCCTGGGTAAACTCGACCGAGTCCTTTGCCTTCTTGACCGACCACTTGCCGGGGTTCAGGACCTCGTAGTGCACAAAACGGTTGTAGTTCCCTTCGCCCCTGCGCAACACGCCCACGCCGAGCTTGATGAAGGTCCCGCCGGGCTGAGATTCATTCCACCCCAGAGGGGTCTCGAACTCATTCACCGGTCCGGCAAGCGCGCTGCAAGGCCCGGATACAATCTCCGGTCCCTGGTGGACCCAGTTAACGACCTTCGGATCGATCCTGTCGTACCACACTCCGTAATATTCGTGACCCTTGTACTCGAGGCTGTAGATGGCGCCGGACCAGTCGAACCGCGTCGAACGATAGTACCCGTTCTTCGCATCCGGAAGATACATCTTCGCCGTAATCAGACCGTTTGTAATTTGGGCCTCCGGGAAATCCGCCGAGGAAACCGACATGGTGCCCGTCAACAGACACACCAGGATAGCCGTCAACTTCGTAGTCATAGTCATAATTCCTCAGGAAGTTCAGACTATCACAAGCCGCAGCCTGGGTTGAGAGCGCCGGCCTGCGTGCCGGAGTATCATGTATCGACGTGTGCGGCCGGCCGCACACAACTGGAGAAGGAGGCAGAACATGGAAACGCTCAGGCTGAAGACAGGCATCGCCTTACTAGGCTGCATCTGTGCCGTGTGCATGTCGGCCCACACGATCCTGATCATGCTCGATCCGGTCGCCATGAAGTTGTCACATGAATGGGCCGCATCGGCGGCGCGGGCGGATTGGGTCATCACGACGCTGTTCTGGCTGGGTCCGCTGTGGCTGGCTTTCGCCGCAGTGGCGTTGAAGGGCCCGGCTGATCGCTGGGTGAGCCTGGCCGGGGGCGCGGTGCTGACGATTCTCAACGTCTGGCACTTCTTCATCTGCGCCGTGCCTCTGATGAAGGGAGGGCCCTATGCGGAGCCCACGGCCCACCACGTCTTGCTGGTGGGCTCATCCGTCGTAGCTACTGCGCTGATGGCTTGGTGCGCCTGGAGATGGCCCAAGAATGAGGGCATCTGAAGTCCGCTGGCGTCTCTATTTCAGCTCGAGAATTTCCTTCTCTTTGGCCTTGGCGGCTTGGTCGACCTTCGCGATGTAGCCGTCGGTGAGCTTCTGGACCTCATCGTGCGCCCGCCGGTCGTCATCCTCGCTGATCAGCTTGTCCTTCAGCAGCTTCTTCAGGTTCTCGTTGGCGTCGCGCCGGATGTTGCGCGCCGCCACCTTGTGATCCTCGGCGACAACGTGCAGGTGCTTGACGATCTCCTTGCGGCGCTCCTCGGTAAGTGGAGGAATCGGGACCCGGATGATCCGGCCGTCGTTGTTCGGATTCAGGCCCAGGTCCGACGCGCGAATCGCCTTCTCGATGGCGCCGATCTGAGACACGTCCCACGGCTGAACGGTGATCAGCGAGGGTTCCGGCACGTGCAGAGTCGCCACCTGGTTCAACGGCGTCGGCGTGCCGTAGTAGTCGACGCGCACGGCGTCCAGCAACCCGACCGAAGCCCGGCCGGTGCGGATGGAGGCCATTTCGTGCTGCAAGTCGCTCAGCACCTTCTCCATGCGCGTCTTGGCGTGGCTCTCAATCTCTTTGACGGACTGGAAAGTCTGACTGCTCGCAGTGGAAGGAGTTCCTGGTTTCATAAGGCCTCAAGCATGAATTCGCGTCCCGACAGATTCGCCCATCGCTACCCGCATTATATTGCCGGGGACGTTCAGATTGAAGACGACGATCGGCAGCCTGTTGTCGCGGCACATGGCAACCGACGTGGCGTCCATCACCGCCAGGGACTTCGACAGAACCTCGGTGTAGGAGACTTCCTGGTAGAGGACCGCATCGGGTGCTTTGCGCGGATCCTTGTCATAGACACCGTCGACCCCGGTGGCCTTGGCCAGCAACTCCGCCCGGACTTCCAGCGCCCGCAGTGCAGCCGCCGTATCGGTGGAGAAAAAGGGATTGGACGTGCCCGCAGCGAAGATGGCTACCCTGCCCTTTTCCAGATGCCGGATCGCCCGGCGCCGGACGTACGGCTCGGCCACCTGCCGCATCTCGATGGCGGTCATTACGCGCGCCGGCGCGCCCGCCGCTTCCAGCGCTTCCCGAAACGCGAGCGCGTTGATCACCGTGGCGAGCATCCCCATGTGATCGGCGCTTACGCGGTCCATGCTGCCGGCCGCAGCCACGCCACGGAAGAAGTTGCCGCCGCCGATCACCAAGCCCACTTCGACGCCCGCCGCGGCTACGCCGGCAACCTCGGCGGCAAGACTCCGCAAACGCTCAACTTCAATTCCGAGGCCGGCCGTGCCGGCCAGAGCCTCGCCGCTCAGTTTCAGGAGGATGCGCTTGTGTCGAGGCACGAGGAGCCTCCGGTGACGTCTACTCCGCTGCCTGGTCGCCTACCTTGAACCGCGTAAACCGGCTCACGGAGATGTTCTCGCCCGTCTTGGCAATCGTGGCGGCTATGAGCTGCCCGATCGTGACGGTGCCGTCCTTGATGAAGGGCTGTTCGTAGAGGCAGAACTCCTCGTAGAACTTGTTCATCCGGCCTTCCACCATTTTCTCGGCCACCTGCGGGGGTTTGCCTTCCGCAATGGCGCGATCGCGCTGGATCTCGCGTTCCTTCTCCAGAACCTCCGGCGTCACGTCCTCACGCCGCACGTAGCGCGGGTCGAGCGCCGCGATCTGCATGGCCACGTCGTGCACGAGGCTCTGAAACTCCTCTGTCCGGGCGACGAAATCGGACTCGCAGTTGACTTCTACAAGCACTCCGAGCTGGGAGCCCGGGTGAATGTAGCTGCCGATCACTCCTTGGCGAGTGGCGCGAGTCGCCTTCTTGGTGGCCGCCGCGATTCCGCGCTTGCGCAGCACCACTTCCGCTTCCGCTGCGTCGCCCTTGGTCTCCTCGAGCGCCTTCTTGCACTCCAGCATTCCGGCGCCGGTGCGCTCGCGAAGCTGTTTCACTAGTTGCGCGGTAATTTCCGCCATATCCTCTTCCTGACACTCCCGTTGCGTCTATGAAAAACGATGGACCGGCCGGGGCGGCCTCAATTCTCCGCTTCGGCCGCCGGCTCCGCTTCGGCCGCCGGCATGATCGATTCAGTGACGGGGCCCTTGCGCGGCAGAGAGACCGACGGCAGGTCTTCGTCGGGGATGCTCTCGGCCATGAGTTGCTCAGCGTAGCGCGGGTCCACGTACTGCGTATATTCGGGGATCTCTTCCAGCGGCGTCTCGTCGGCGACGATCCTCTCGGCGGTGAACTCCTGCTCGGTAGCCAGCGCCTTCCCTTCGATGATGGCGTCGGCCACCTTGTTTGTGAACAGCCGGATGGCCCGCAGCGCGTCGTCGTTGCCCGGGATCACATAATCGACCTCGTCCGGGTCGCAGTTGGTGTCCACCACCGCAACCACCGGGATGCCCAGCTTGCGCGCTTCTTTGACCGCAATCTCCTCCTTGCTGGAGTCGATCACGAACACCACATCGGGGAGCCTGGACATCTCCTTGATCCCTTCCAGGTTCTGCTGGAGGTGCTTGCGCTCGCGCTCAAGCCGGATGATCTCCTTCTTCGGGCGGCCCTCATAATCGTTGGTGGCCGCCATCGCGTCCAGTTCCTTGAGCCGCTTGATGGACTTCTGCACGGTCACCATGTTGGTGAGCAGGCCGCCCAGCCAGCGCTGGTTCACGAAAAACATGCCGCAGCGCCTTGCCTCCTCCGCGATCGCGTCCTGCGCCTGCCGCTTGGTCCCCACAAACAGGACGGTCTTGCCTTGCGCGGCCATCTCGGCCAGAAATCGCATGGCGTCCTTGAAGAGCTTCAGGGTCTTCTGGAGATCGACGATGTAAATCCCATTGCGTTCCCCGAAGATGTATTCCTTCATCTTCGGATTCCAGCGCTTGGTCTGGTGCCCGAAGTGAAC
>JBHGAV010000085.1:0-13528 GCA_041946685.1 Bryobacteraceae bacterium
GGCGCAGCAGCTCGGGTCCACGTACTGGCTCTACGTGGTGTGGGATCCGCTCACGGAGGGAGCCGAGCTCATCCGGATCGCAAACCCGGCCGCGCGGCTCGACCACGCGAAGAAGGAGATCGTGCTGGCCAAGTTGTTCGCGATCCCGGCCGCAGCAATCCGTCAGGCTGGTCGGCCGATTGGTCAGGGCTAAGCCGGAACAGTCGTTCAAGTAAAGACACCCGAAAGCGCGGTGGCCGCGCGACGAGAGAGACGCGTCGTGACTCAGGATGAAAGGTACATGGGAAAATCGGAATTCCGGCTGATCGAGGATTACCTGCCGATCGAGGCCATCAGCGCGGAGGCGTCGCGTGAGAAGAGCCTGCGAAAGGGACACATTTCCACCCTGCACCTCTGGTGGGCCCGTCGCCCGCTCGTCGCGTGCCGTGCAGCCGTGTACGGTGCCCTAGTTCCGGCTGACCGTTGGGTTGACGCCGAGAAGATCTGCACCAAGAAGGCACGCGGCAACGGGGCGGCCAATGTCGAGAGTTGGAAGAACGGCTCGGCGAAGGGCCTCAACCGGAAGGCGGCGAAGGACTTCATGGAGCGGCTGTGCCGCTATCCCGGCGATCCGCGCGTGATCGAGCAGGCCGAGCAGCACATTCTAGAGGCGCACGCTGAGCGGCTCACGAGCGAGCTGGCGGAGGGACGAGCGGCAGGATGGCCTCCTGCGTGGGTCAAGGAGTTCAGATTTGCTGGCGAACGTGTGACCTCCGAGGACATTGTTGCCGGGCGAGCTCCCCGGCCCCGTGTGCTCGACATGTTCGCTGGTGGCGGCACCATCCCGCTTGAGGCGCTGCGGTTAGGCTGCGAAGCCTACGGTGTTGATCTTAATCCGGTCGCGCACGTCATCGAGCTTTGCACCCTCGTGTACCCGCATAAGTACGGCGCGCCGGACCCGACTGCTCGAGGAATGACTGGGCCGAAGAACGAGAAGGGCGAGACAACGTGGGGCGGCCTGGCCAACGAGGTACAGCACTGGGGAAACTCGGTGCTTACACATCTCAGTGCTGACATCGGCGATCTCTATCCAATAATCCCTGACCCAGAAGCTCCGGTTGATGAGTTTGCGCCCGAACCTCAAAGGGTGATGGACTTCGCTGAGCGACAGCCGGCTCTCAAGACGACTGCCAAATCGCTGACTCCTGTTGCGTATCTATGGAGCCGAACGGTCCGTTGCAAGAATCCGGGATGCGGCGCTACAGTGCCCCTTCTCAAACAAGCCTGGCTCTGTAAGAAGCCTCGACGGACTGTTGCCCTAAAGGTGATTGCGGAGAAGGGCGAAAAGCAGGTTCGGGCTGAGGTGACCGAACTGAATGCGGAAGGTCAGGCGGCCTTCGAGCCCGGCATCCTGTCGAACGCCGGGAACGCGGTGTGCCCCTTCTGCGGCACCGTGGCTGATAGCGCGTATGTCATGGCTGAAGGATGTGCGGACCGAATGCGCAACCAGCTCATGGCAGTGGTTGCACTTAGGAAAGGCGAAAAGGGGAAAGTCTATCTGTCCGCGAACCCCGAACTAAACCGACAATATCTGCCAAGCGAAACAGACGTCACTCATCGGCTATCTCGTACGCGTGAGCGTTCACTGCTCGATGTGCCTGACGAGGAAATCAGCGCCCTTCGGCCTTCACCGAATGCTAGGGGCCTTTCCGGACTCACGCGCTATGGGCTCAACACATTCGGGAAACTCTTCACGGCTCGGCAGCAGCTGCTCTTGCTCTCTATATGTGAAAGGGTGCGACAATTGGGCGAAGCAGTCCCAGCCCACCCAGAAGTCATAGCCGCATACTTGGGTCTTCTCGTTGGCAGGATTGCAAACCAGAACTGTGCTCTTACTGTTTATCACGTGAGCGGCGAGAAGATCGAGGGACCAATGAGTGACAAGAAGGTCCCCATGGTGTGGGACTTCCCGGAGGCAAACCCCTTCTCGGGGGTAACGGGAAGCATCTCCAATGCTTTGGATTGGATTGTTGCGGTGATCAGGGTGCTTGCAGGCGGCCGTGCCCGGGGGGCTGAAGTCCATGTTCAGCGCGGAGACGCTACGGCACTGGCCCTTGATGAAGGCTCAATGGATGCGATCATTACCGATCCGCCGTACTACGACAATGTGCCGTATGCGGACATCTCGGATTTCTTTTATGTGTGGCTGAAACGTAGCATCGCCGATTTCTTCCCCGAACATTTTACTTCGCCTCTGTCTCCAAAAAAGAGCGAGGTAACTGCTCTCGCGTCAAGACACCATGGCGATATGCGTAAGGCCAAGGGCGAGTACGAATCCAGAATGCTGGCGGCATTAGGACAAGCGAATCGGATCCTAAAGACCAGCGGGCAGTTGGCGATCGTGTATGCTCACAAGACTACTCTTGGGTGGGCCACGCTGGTTGACGCGCTCAGAAGGTCGGGATTTGAAGTAACAGAGGCATGGCCAATTGAGACGGAGATGCCTTCTGGCAAGGTAAAGCTCGACAAGGCAATGCTTGCATCGAGCATCTTTATTGTGGGAAGGAAGCGGAAAACTGAAGCGAGAGTAGGAAGCCATGAGCAACAGATCCGGCCGGAATTGGAGAGAATCGTCATAGAGAGGGTTGAGACCCTCTGGAATATGGGCATAACAGGCGCCGATCTCGTAATCGCCTGCGTCGGTGCTGGACTTCGAGCCTTCACTCGGTACGAGAAGGTGGAGTACGCCAACGGCGAGGAGGTGCCTGCGGAGACGTTTCTGGCCGAAGTCGAGGGGGTCGTGCTCGATACGATGATGGCGAAGCTGTTTGGTGTGACGAGTGGCAACGTCGCCTCGGTGGATGCGGCGAGCCGCTTCTACGTCCTCTGGCGTTTCGTGTATAAGGCAGCAGACATTGGCGCCGGTGAGGCGATCGTTTTTACCTATGGCCAGCACGTGGAGTTGGAGGACGCGCAAGGGCTCTCCGTCGGCAAGGATGCTCTTGTGGAGAAGAGGAAGGCCAGGTACCGCGTACGAGATTTTACGGAGCGCGGAAGCAGCGAGCGGCTCGGCCTGCCCGGCGAGGAGGGGAAGCCGACGCCCCTCATTGACGTACTGCACCGGGTCCTCTGGCTAATGGAGCATCGGCCGCAGAGGCTCGGGGACTTCCTCGATGCGGCCCGGCCGGATCGTGAGCGCTTGCGCGTGCTCGCCCAGGCGTTGGCCGGCGCGGCCCTGTCCGGGAAGACCGGCGAGGACGCTGACCGACTCCTGAGCACGACCGCACCCGAGCAGGCGGCCCTGGCGAAGCTGCTGGCGAACTGGAAGAGCTTGATCCCCGACAGCCTTTTTGGACCCCGGAAGTGAGGTGAGCCCGTGTCCGTACTCGCCTTGAAGCCGTGGACCGAACTGGTCGCGCTGCACCCCGACGTCGAGTCCGGCAGCCTCGCCGAATCGGTCTTCGCCATCGATCTCGGCGCGGTCGCGACGAACGATCCGGGGACCCCCTTGGTGTACCGCGACCCGGACGCCTTCTTCGCTGCGACGCACATCACGACTGACCTTGGCCGACTCCTCGAGGAGGTCCTGGCCAGCCTGGCCGGCAAGTCCGGCCTCAACCGGGTACTCAAGCTCCGGAGCCCTTTCGGCGGCGGCAAATCCCATACCCTGGCCTCCCTCCTTCACGCCGCCCGGTCTCGGGCGAGCCTGAACCAGATTCCGGCGTGTAGGGATTTCGCCGATCCCGGGAAGGTCGACGTTGCGGTCTTCGACGGCGAGAAGTTCACCGCGCGCGGAGGGAAAGAGGTGGCGCCCGGCCGCACGGTGAACACCATGTGGGGATGGTTGGCGTGGCAGCTCGGCGAAGACGCGTTCGCCCTCTGGGAGGGGCACGACCGGGATCGAATCGCCCCCACGGGCGACGAGATCAAGCCCCTCCTAACCTGTACCGGCAGACCGATCCTCCTCCTCCTCGATGAGGTGTTGAAGTACATGGAGGGCACGGCGGCGGTGCCGGTGCTCGAGTCCACCCTGCAGCGCCAGGCCAAGAACTTCCTCCAGAACCTTACCGTCGAGGTGGCCGCCGCGAAGAACGCCGTGATGGTGTACTCCCTCCAGTGGAGCGCCCGCGAAGCCCTCGGAAACATCGCCCTCCTGGAGGAACTGGACCACTTGACCAGCAGGATGGATCAGGTCCGGGAGCCGGTGAGCGGGGACGAGGTCCTGGCCGTGGTGAAGCGTCGCCTGCTGGGTGCCCAACCATCCCCGGAGACTGCCACCGCGGTCGCCGCTCCGTACGGCGACGTTGTCGGGGGCTACTGGCGTGCGCGGGCAGAGACGCCATCGGCCAAGCAGGATGCCGAGGAGCAGACGGTGCAGCTCCGGAACCGGATGCAGGCCGCCTACCCCTTCCACCCGGCGCTGATCGACGTGATGAACACCCGTTGGATCAGTCTGGACGGCTACCAGCGGACCCGCGGGGCGCTTCGCTTCCTGGCCTCGTGCCTTCATTCGTTGAAGACGAAGGGCGGCGCCCGGGCGGTCCTGGGGCCGGCCGAGATCCCGCTGGCCGACCCCGAGGTGGCCCGAGCCATGCTCAAGGATCTGGACCCGCGGCAGGACTACGCCCCGGTCCTGACCCACGACCTCGTCGGGCCCAACGCGCGGGCGAAGCGCATCGATGAGCAGCTCGCCAAGGAGACGCCGGCCTTCGCGAACGTCCGCCCGGCCCTCCGCCTAGCCACCGCCATCCTGGCCTACTCGTTCGGCGGCCTGAAGCGGGATGCGGGGGACGAGCCCCTCCCGGCCGGGGTCACCGAGACCGAGATCCTGGCGGCCTGCGTCGGCCCCGACCTCGACAGCATCACGGCCTCGGCGGTCCTGGCTCAGCTCCGCACGACGTGCCTCTATCTCCATTACGACGGGGTCCGGTACTGCTTCAAGAAGGACCCGAACGTCACGAAGCTCGTCGAGGACGCCGAGCAAGAGATCGCCAAGGACCCGGACAGCGTGCGGGCACGGATCAAGGAGCTGCTCGATGCACGGCTGGCGGGGCGGCCGGAGGTGATCGTCTGGCCCGCGACCTCGCAGGATCTCCCGGACAAAGAGCCCCGATTCCTCGTCGGCTACCTGCCCCTCGAGTTCGTGGCGAAGACCGCGAGCCAGCAGGAGGAAGAGGCAAGGACAATGGTCTCCCGATACGGGAGCGACCTGCGGAAGTACCGGAACGGGGTCGGCCTCGCCATCCCGGACAAGAAGCCGATCGAGCCCCTCCGCCGCGCGGTGCGGTACCTCATGGCCATCGAGCGGGTAGAGCGGAAGGCCAAGCAGCACCGGCTGACGAAGGACCAGCTCGAACAGATCAAGGAGCGGAAGCGCACCGAGGAGGCCGCCGCGGAGACGGCGTTCCGGGCGCTCTACTGGGCTGTGTGGTTGCCTCGTCCAGGTGCCGGCGGGGGATTGGCACTGGATCTCGAAAAGGTCGATGTCGGCGGCCGCCCACTCCAGGCCACCGGTATCCACGAGCGGGTGATGGAACTGCTCGAGGCCATGGGCACACCGAAGGTGCACCGCAAGCTCCATCCGAAAAAGGTGACCGAGCGGATGAAGCTCGGGGAGCCGCGCGCCGAAGGGGAGCCGGTGCAGTACGGCGTGGCGACGAAGGACGTCCGAGACGCGTTCTTCGGGATCCCGGACCCGCCTCGAATCGTCTCAGAGGGCGTGCTGCGGGCGAGCATCGTTCGTGGCGTCAGCGAGAACATCTTCGCGTACACCACTGGCACTCCGGCCCTCGGGCCGGAGGGCAAGTACCAGGTCGACCCGGCCAAGGTCGCGATCGGGCGCCAGATGAGCGAAGACGAGGTGGACCTCGATAACGGGCTCCTCATTATCCCCGCCGCCGTTCCGTCGCCCGCGCCTGCACCCTCCACGGCGCCTTCCCCTATAGCCCCCACAGCCGTCGGCCCTACGCCGGCCATCGCGCAGCCGGGGACACCGCCAGCCGCGACGCCGGGGAAGCGCACCTCCGTCCGCATCAGTTTCCCCGCGTCGCGCCAGGAAGTCTTCAAGTCCTTCCAGGCCATCGCCAATCTGGCCGACAAGTCCGACGGCGGCAAGATCACCCTCGCGGTCCAGGGCCAGGCCGCGGCCGGGTTCGATCCCACCTGGCTCCGTAACGCGGTGTTGGAGCCATTGGAAGAGGCGAACATTGAGGGATTGCAGACCGACTGACCAATTGGGTGCTTGGCTGCAGCGAGGGTGAGATTGTGGGAATCCCGGCTCTCACCATGGTCGTCACCGTTGCAGATGTTATGACGCCGCGCTCCTTGTTTATCGGCGTTGCACCGGAGAAGTCTGACCAAGCCGCTGCCATTGCTGAAAGAGAGGGCTTCACCGCCGTTCCAATCGTGGCCAACGGCGCCATCTCCTCCTACTGGAGCCGCTCAGCCGCCCGGGTACTGCCCATTGTCCGCAGGCTGAAGCTCCTACATGACCTTCCGTTGCCTATTATCTTGCCGCGCCTGACTACCGGAATGACTCACTTCGTCTATTTCCAACGGGAACTCGTTGGGCTGATCAACCTGTCCGACCTAAATAAACCGCTTGCCCGCCTCCCGTGGCTTCAGCTACTGCTTGACGTCGAACAGCGAATCCTGGAGACGTGCGTCGATCTCGCCGACGAGACAGTGGCAGATGCGCTGGGTCATGCCGCGCGGCACGCCAGACAGCGCCAAGCCAGAGCCCGAACCACTGACGTCCACCTTCCGCTACTCGCCTTTGCCCATTTCTCCGAGATTTTACGCGCCGCAGTCCAACTCAAGCTGATCACGTTGAACGCCGAGCATCTTGGACGACTGGTTCAGGCTCGCAATCGCCTGGCGCACGGGTCCACGAAACTGATCGAGAGCCCTTCGGACGGCAAGGAACTGCTGTGGGTTTGCTCACGCTCTCAGGAGATCGTGTGCGAGCTTGTGAAGCATGCGTCGCAGCGGAGCAAGACTGCGGTTAGGACCTGACATGGGCATCGTCGGGATCTCGGAGTTCAGTTTTGGCTACGCATTCCTGTATGAGCAGACTCAGGCGCAGTGGCAGAACCTGAGAGCGGCCCCCATTCTTCCGAGCTTGCAGGCGGAGCGCGATCAGGGTTGGGATGCGCAGTTACCCTTGAACGGCACAGACTTCTACTATCAATTCAAAATCACGGATTACCTGCAGCGGAGGAATGCCAAGTACATGACCGACGGCACGTACGACGGCCCATACTACCGTTTCCCGCTTTATCGGAAGAATGGCAGCCGACAACACCGCCGACTGTTTGCGCATGCGCAAGTCAATACCGACACCTACTATGTGTCCCCAGAGTTTGCCGACGCAGACACGTTCAATGCTGCCTTTTTGGCCGGTGGGATAACGGCCAGTTGTCGTCTGATCCCGGTTCGCGATACGACCGACATTGACGATGACGATCAGCACTACATCACATTCCGGGAAGGGATTCCGGAGTGGAATCAACACTCCAAAAGACATCGAGGCAACTTTTCAGTAAGTGGAGGGAGTATCGAATCGGTGTACAGGGAAACCGCACGGCGATGGCGCCCGATCGATGAGCGCTTCGCTGTGGAGCTGTTTCATAAGACCGTGTCAATGTCTTCGGAGATACTTGCAGGCGAAACGGCAGGGAGAGCAGAGTCGCGCACGCTCTTTGACTTCCATGTGGAAGACCAATCTCGTTCGGCAACGTTACGTCGAGTATCGGAAATTCTGTCGTCTGTGCTTGGGGCGACGCTAGTTATCGTTGGGGCCCCGTAGATTGAGGGGTAGTCTGTTTGCGCGCGCATAGAAGAGGCTTTGGACAACCGTGAAAGCCGGAAACGATGATCGGGCTAGACTAGTCGACCGCGAGCGGTACTTGAGGCCCTTGCTGGCCGCGGCATCGTTAACGCCTGCCGATCTCGGCAAGTCCACAGCAAATGCGCTCCACGAGTATGCACGGTTCATGCTGTTCATCGCCAAAATGCCGAGCGCAAGCTGGAACTCACCACTGATCGAGCTGTGTCGGGCTACCGAGTCTGAAGTTGCTCTTGCGCTCGGCGATCTTCCAGGCTTTGGGTGTTTGGCCAAGTGTACTCTCGGCGAGAAGGCCCATCGGCTAAAAGGCCTCTCGGCGGACAAGGTTGCGGTCGCCTCACTGGTTGATTCCGGCTTAGACTCCGCCATTGTCTTTGGGGTGCTCCCAAACGATCTTCTGGCTCTTGCAGGACTACGAGCGAGATCAGGTGCGGCGCATGGCGGCCCGGACGAGAAGCATGCTGGGGAGGGGGAAGTAGCACGGGCCCTTGCTCTCGTGCTCGGCGGTCCACAGGCGCTCTTGCCGCGCCTGGTGTCGCTGCGGAAGACGGCGGCGCGTAAGAAGCAGCTATGAACGTGCTCATCGTCTGCAGCGGGAATACATGTCAAAGTCCGATGGCCGTAGCTCTCTTGGCGGGCTTGTCGTGCGAGGCGAATGTCCCAATAAGCATCGAGACGGCGGGCTTGTATCCGGGGAGAGCGCTCGCTAGAAACGCGGAGGCGGCGCTAGGAGTCTGTCCGAGTAATGCGTTTTCTCATTGATTCGCCCTCACACGGCGACCGGCTTGCGTTATATTGCGAGCGAACCCGGTGTGAGGGAGGCCCCATGGAGAAGACCTATCGCCCCTACGAGCCGGACCAGTTGCTGTTGCTGCCCCCGGCGCTGCAGGACTGGATACCGGCCGACCACGTGGTCTTCTTCCTCTCGGATGTGGTCGAGCACTTGGACCTCCGGGCCATCACCACGGTGTACGAGCAGGAGAGCCGCGGGTACCCGCCCTACCACCCGCGCATGATGGTCAAGCTCCTGCTCTACGGCTACGCGGTGGGCGTGGCCTCCTCCCGCCGGCTCGCCCAGCGCTGCCAGGAGGACGTCGCCTTCCGCGTGCTCACCGCCAACAACACGCCGGACTTCCGGACGATCAGCGACTTCCGGAAGCGCCATCTGGAGGCCCTGGAAGCCCTCTTCGTCCAGGTGCTCCGCTGCTGCCAGCGGGCCGGCTTGGTCAAGGTCGGCACCATCGCCCTGGACGGCACCAAGGTCCGGGCAAACGCCTCGAAGCACAAGGCCATGAGCTACGGCCGCATGCAGACCGAGGTCACGCGCCTCGAAACGGAGGTCCGCGACCTCCTCGCCCGGGCCGAGCGCGTGGACGCCACGGAGGACGCCCAGCACGGCCCCGATCGCCGCGGGGACGAGCTCCCCGCCGAGCTCGCCCGCCGTACCACCCGGCTCCAGACGATCCGTACCGCCATGGCGGCCCTGGAGGCCGAGGCCAAGGCAGCGGCGCCCTCGCCGCCCGAGGGGCCCCGGCGAGGCAAGCCGCCCAAGACGCCGCCGGGCACCGTCCCGCCGAAGACCCAACGCAACTTCACCGACCCCGACTCCCGGATCATGGTCGATGGCGACAAGGCCTTCGTCCAGGCCTACAACGCCCAGGCCGCCATGGAGGTCCACCAGGTCATCGTCGCCTGCACCGTCACCAACCAGGCCGCGGATGCGCCACACCTCCTGCCCGTAGTCGAGACCGTCCGTCAGAACACCCGCCGCCGTCCCGCCCGGGTCCTCGCCGATGCCGGCTACTGGAGTGAAGCGAACGTCACCAGCCTGCGCCGCAAGAAGATCGAACCGCTCATCGCCCCCGGCAAGGTCAAGCACGGCCCCGCGCCACCGCCACTCCGGGGCCGGATCCCCAAGGGGCTGAGCCTCCGGGACCGGATGCGCCGCACGCTCGCGACGAAACGGGGCCACGCCTTGTACGCCCGGCGGAAGGTCCTCGCCGAGCCCGTGTTCGGCCTCATCAAGCGGGCGCGGAACTTCCGCCAGTTCCTGCTCCGCGGGCTCGCCGAGGTGCAGGGCGAGTGGTCGCTCATCTGTATGGGGCACAACCTCCTGACACTCTTCCGGAGCGGGCGATGGGCCACGACGTAGGGCGGGGCGGCCCGGGTCGCTCCCGGGCTCCGGGCCTCGCGCACTCTCGGACCGTGATTGCACCGATGTGTTACCTAACACTGGAGTCGTTCTTACCCGTTACTCGGACGGACTCCTAGTGGAGATTGGGCTTTCGGCCCAGTCTCATCGTCCGAAAAGAGTTGATAGTGATCTTATCGCATGGGCAAACGTGATCGTGGCTGTGGACACCTTTTGCGCGAATACGCTGCGCGACTGGTTTCCAGATTGTCCGCAGAAGCTCTGGCCTTGTCGTAGTGACGTGCCGGACCCTCTCGTCGGCGGAAGAATGACCGACTATCGAGAGTCGCGGAACCTGCTCGAGGTCGAGATGCGGCGTGTGCTCGCATGGGCTAAAGAGAGAGCGTGAGGCGGGGAGGAGTGAAGCGTGTGGCTACATGACAAGCTGGCCGAGAAACTCCGAGCCGTGCGGACGCAGTTGGACGGAGAGGGCAAGCTGCATTCTCAGAGGCAACTGGACGGCTTCTACGCTACGTTCCGCTCCCGGTTCGGCCCGGATCAGTTGACGAATATCGATGGCGAGGCGCTTCTCGAGACGATGCACAACAGCAGCAATCGGGATAGCCTTGTCTACTGGCTGGAGTTCAAGGATGACGAGGAATGTCCCGCAATCTTCGGCAGCATCGCAGGCGGAAGCGCTCTGAAGTTCGGCATCTACAAGCGCAAAGAGACTGGCGCGTGGATGACGGGGGCTGCCAAGAACCAGCGGGAAATGTCAATTGAGGAGGCAATCGCAACTGCTCGAAGGAATCGCGACGAATTGCTGGCCGGTGTCCGCCTGCTTGAACAGTTGCCCGCGAACGCCGATGACGCTCAATACGCGGAGCTCCAGCGGAGCATGGAGCGCGAGGTTCCCGATCTTCACCACCTCGCGTGGGCCCACAAGTACTTCAGCCTCCTGTATCCCACCAAGCTCGACGACTATCACAGCCCGGTATACCAGCGTTTCCATTTGATCAAGCTTCTCCAGGAGCCGCCGGGAGGAGGAGAAGACGAACGCTACGCGGCTGCCGGTAGGTTCGTGACGATCGCGGCCGAGCTGGGCTGGCACCTGAACCATCTCACCCGCGTCCTGAATGAGCGCAACAAGGAGCCCTATCGCTACTGGCGCATCGGGACACGAGATGGCGGCACCGGGGAAAGCCACTGGGAGCGGATGCGGGATGGCGGGTACGTCGCCGTCGGCTGGGATGCCCTCGGAAGCTTGGCGGACCTCACCAAGGATCGGGAGTCGAAGGAGAAGCTTCGCGCCAGGATGCAAAAGCACTATCCGAACACTCCACAAGCCCTGGGTCGAAAGCTGCAGGAGGTCTTCGATTTCACGGTAACGATCGAGGAGCGGGACATCGTGCTGGCCTCCGATGGAGCCCGCGTGCTGGGGATTGGGCAAGTCACGGGTCCCTACCTTTACGACTCGGCATTACCGTTTCCGCATATGCGCCGCGTGAAGTGGCTGGCGCTCGGCGAGTGGCAGCTCCCGACGACCGAAGGCCTGCGCACGGTAGCGCACGAATTGTACAAGTACCCAGCCAACCGGATCGAAGTGGAGCGCCGGATCCTCTTCTCGTCCCCGGTCGAGCCCGTCCCTCGTCTGCGCGAACGCAGCCCGACCATCCCAAAACTCGACGGGATCCCCGGGCGCATTCAGGCAACGCTTGAACGCAAGGGCCAAGTGATCCTGTACGGCCCACCGGGAACCGGGAAGACCTACTGGGCGCGGCGGACGGCGTGTGAGCTCGCGGCCCTTGCGAGTGCCGGCAAACCGTTCGACCAACTCACGACCTCGGAGCAGAAGGCGCTCGTCGGCGAGACGGAGCCGGACGCTCTGGTCCGGATGTGCACATTCCATCCGGGGTACGGCTACGAAGACTTCCTGGAAGGCTACAAGCCACACGTTGTGAACGGCCAGCTGGTCTTCGAACGCCAGATCGGCGTGTTCAAGCGGCTCTGCGAGGACGCCGAGAAGCGACCGGACGCCCGGTTCTACCTCGTGGTGGACGAGATCAATCGAGGCGACATCCCGCGCATCTTCGGCGAGCTCCTGACGCTGCTGGAGAAGGACAAGCGGAACGCCGCGGTGCTGCTTCCCCTGTCCGGCATTCCCTTCCGCGTCCCGCCAAACGTGTACTTGGTGGGCACCATGAACACGGCAGACCGGTCGATCGCCCTGCTGGATACCGCACTCCGACGACGCTTCGGCTTCGTCGAGCTGCAACCCGATCCGAACGTCCTTGGGAGTGTCGTGGTCAACGGCATCCCCCTCGGCCCCTGGCTCAGCGACCTGAACCGACGCATTCGCGAGCACCTGGGGCACGACGGGCGCAGCCTTCAGGTCGGCCATGCCTACTTGCTGGAGGCCGGAAAGCCGGTTGCCGACTTCGCCCGGCTGAGCCGGATCGTTCAGGACGACATCCTGCCATTGATCGAAGAGTACTGCTACGAGGACTTCCAGGCCCTCGTGCGCATTCTCGGCACCGGCTTCGTCGACGAAGCGACACAGCGCATCCGACAGGAGCTGTTCGAATCCGGGCAAAGAGAAGCGTTGGTGCAGGCGTTGCTCGCGCCCTGCCAGGACATCCTGGCGTCGCCCGAAGCCGTGAAGGCGGAAGCGGCGACGGTCGAGGGAAAGGAAGAGGCCGAGACGAGCGACGAGGCTGAAGAGCAGGCTGAGCAGGCCGAGCCGTGATGGCCGATCCGCCGATCGTCCTTCGCCTATGCGAGTGGGAGCGCCGCTCGCCGGACACCGATGAGACGCTTCGGGGGGTCTTCCTGGAGGAAGCCCGGGATGTACGTGCGCTCGCCGAGCTGCTGACCGCCTCTCAGAAGATCGAGGTCCTCGAGTTGAGGCGGGGCCTCGGCATCCGGACGAGCGCCCACGTAGGGCGGGTTCAGCTTGGCCGCATCACCATCACCATCCGCCCCAAGATTCACGAGCTTCAGCTCCTGCCTCTCCTGCGGTACGCCTACGGCCTACGGGACTTCGAGCTGTACGGACGGACTGCTCACCCTGCCGAAACCTCCGGCTTGCAGGATCTCCTGCTGCTGCAGTTTGCGGCCGAGGCCGGGGAACTGGTCGCGCGCGGGCTTCATCGTCGATACGATCGTCGCGTGGGGCACCTGGCGACCCCCCAGGGCCGCATCGACTTCCGGAGCCTCGCACTTCGCCCGGTCCCCTCGGCGACCTTGCCATGCATCCACCATCCTCGGACCGAGAACTGCGTGCTCAATCGCACGCTCCTCGCCGGGCTGCGTCTCGGCGGGCGGCTCGCCGACGATGTTCCACTCCGCGGCCGATTGCGGAGCCTCGCCGCGCTCCTCGATGACGGCGTCGACGCCGTGCCGCTTCACCCCGCGCTGCTGGGGCAGGCCGGTCGCGAAAGCAGTCGGTTGACCGCGGCCTACCGGCCCGCGCTGGCGCTGATCGAGATTCTGGCGCAGTCCGGCGGCGCGGCCCTGGAGTCCAAGGAGACGCAACTGTCCCTTCCCGGCTTTCTGTTCGACATGAATCGGTT
>JBHGAV010000086.1:0-20990 GCA_041946685.1 Bryobacteraceae bacterium
TTCGACAAGATCGCCTCGGTGGGCATGTTCGAGCACGTGGGGAGGCGGCGCGCGGCGCAGTACTTCCGCAAGATAGCCGAATTGCTGGCCCCGGAGGGGCTTTATCTGCATCACTCCATCGCCTGCCCGAGAGGCGCCGGCGACGATGCCGCCGGCCTGTTTGTGCGCCGCCACATTTTTCCCGGAGGCCAGATCATCCATCTGGACGAAATGATTCGAGCGGCAGAGGAGGCGGGTTTCGAGGCGCTCCACGTAGAGGACCTGCGACCGCACTATGCCCGCACGTGCCGGTTGTGGGAACAGCGTTTGGCGGCGCACCGCGAGGCCGCTCTTAGCCTTGTCGACGAGCGCACGTTTCGCGCGTGGCGAATCTGGCTGGCCGCCTCCTCGTTGAGCTTCGAAGAGGGTTCCAAGACCGTCTACCAGGTCCTGCTGGGGCGCAGGCCTCAGTGAATCGTCAACTGCTTCACCCAGACGACCTCGCAGGCGCCGTTGCCCGTGTCGGCACGGGAGAGCGACGTATCCCACTTCCAGCCGTCTTCCGTTGAGACCGAGACGAGATAGCCGTCCAGCGAGATCAGATCCCCGGCGCGAACCTCGCGCAAAAGTTTGAGGATGTCCTTGTCGGCGGGAATCATGTGCATGTTGGCGCTGCTGGCGACGATCTCCTGTGCCGGAATGGGGAACTGGCGGCCCTTGGGCCAGTACCGATACCAGCGTTGGGACTGGCCGAAGCCCAACTGATCGATGACCGCCTGGTCGGACATCCGGCCCCAGCCGACGGCGAAATCGATGGGGGAGACGGCGGAAGCGCCGTCGAACCAATAGCGCTCGGCGGAAAGCACGCGGGCGCGCATCGAGAACTCGGCGCGGGCGGTGTAGCGGTACTTGCCCTGCTGCCAGGTGGGGCCCGCCGCGAGTGTGTTCTGGTAGGGCTCGCGGGCGGCCAGCACTCCGGGAGGATAGGTGCGGTGGCCGGTGTCTTCGTAAAGGTAGACCATCAGGACCAAGAGAATCGCCAGGCCCGCAAGCAGCAGTCGCATCGTGTCAGCCTTCGCCTGAACTTCTCTCATCTTACAGGGGATTGCCGGCGTATACGCCGCTGGATATTGACCGAATCACGGCGGCGGGAGTACTAATATGTGGGGGAAGGGACCAGAGGCAATCTCATGGCGATCCGCAAGGAAGACGCACTCGAGTACCACTCCGCGCCGGTTCCCGGCAAAGTGTCCGTGGTTCCGACCAAGCCGTGCCGCACCCAAAGAGACCTGAGCCTGGCATACACTCCCGGCGTGGCGGTGCCATGCCTGGAGATCAAGAACGATCCGGGGCTGATCTACAAGTACACGGCAAGGGGCAACCTGGTCGCGGTGGTCACCAACGGGACGGCGGTGCTGGGCCTGGGCAACATCGGCGCCGGCGCGGGCAAGCCGGTGATGGAAGGGAAGGGGGTGCTGTTCAAGCGCTTCGCCGACATCGACGTGTTCGACATCGAGCTGGCGACCGAGGACCCGAGAGAAGTCATCCGCGCCTGCCAGTTGATGGAGCCCACCTTCGGGGGGATAAACCTGGAGGACATCAAAGCGCCGGAGTGCTTCGACATCGAAGCGGAACTCCGGCGGACCATGAAGATCCCGGTGTTTCATGACGACCAGCACGGCACGGCGATCATCACCGGCGCAGCGCTGCTGAACGCGCTGGAACTCGCCGGAAAGCGCCTGGAGGACGTGAGAATCTGTTTCAGCGGCGCGGGGGCCGCGGCCCTTTCGTGCGCATCGCACTATCTCCGCCTGGGCGCGCGCCTGGAGAACATCGTCATGAGCGACATCCACGGGGTCGTATACAAGGGCCGCGTGGAGGGCATGAACGGCTACATGCAGCGCTTCGCTTCCTCGACCGACGCCAGGACGCTAGCCGAAGCGATGGTGGACGCGGATGTGTTCGTGGGCCTTTCGGTCGGCAACATCGTCACTCCCGAAATGGTCAAGACCATGGCTCCCAAACCGATCATCTTCGCTCTGGCCAATCCCGATCCGGAAATCACGTACGAGGCGGCGACCGCCGCCCGGCCGGACGCGATCATGGCCACCGGCCGGTCGGACTATCCAAACCAGGTCAACAACGTTCTCGGATTTCCCTTCATCTTCCGGGGCGCTCTCGACGTGCGCGCCACCGCCATCAACGAGCCGATGAAGCTGGCCGCAACCAAGGCGCTGGCCGCCCTGGCCAAGGAAGACGTGCCGGACGCGGTGCGGAGAGCGTACGGGGTCGAGGTCATGGAGTTCGGGCCCCACTACATCATCCCCAAGCCCTTCGATCAGCGGGTGCTCATCTGGGTCGCCCCGGCGGTGGCGCAAGCGGCGATGGAGACGGGAGTGGCGCAGCGTCCCGTCGACGTTGAGGAGTACCGCGAGCAGCTCCGGCGCAGGCTGGGAAAGGCGGAAGAAGTCCTGCGGGTGATGGTCAACAAGGCCCAGCGGGACCCCAAGCGCGTTGTGTTTCCGGAAGGCGAAGCCGGCAGGATCCTGCGCGCATCGCAGATCCTGGTGGACGAGGGGATCGCGAAGCCGATCCTGCTGGGTTCGGAGGAGAAGATCCACGCCACGGCCGCCTCCCTGCACGCAAGCCTGGACGGAGTGCGCATCGTGGATCCGAAACGCTCCACATTGCTGGCGAGCTATACCGAGGAACTGTACCGGCTGCGCCATCGCAAAGGGGTCACGCGGAGCGAAGCCAGCGAGCTGATCCAGAATCACAACATTTTCGGCTCCATGATGGTGCACATGGGCGACGCCGACGCGCTGATAGGCGGTTTGACCACGCACTACCCTGACACGATCCGCCCGGCGCTCCAGGTGGTGGCAGTGCGTCCGGGACTGCGCAACGTCTCCGGCCTCTACGTGCTGATCACGGGCAAAGGCGACATGTACTTCCTGGCCGACGCGACCGTCAACATCGAGCCGAGCGCTGAGGATCTGGCGGAGATCGCCATCACGGCTTCGGAGATGGCGCGCCGTTTCGAGGTGGAGCCCAGGGTGGCCATGCTCTCCTTCTCTAACTTCGGCAGCACCCGGCACCCCCTTGCCGAGAAGGTGCGGCGGGCGACGGAGATCGTCCGCGGGCTGGCGCCCGGTCTGATGGTGGACGGGGAAATGCAGGCCGACACGGCCGTGACGCCGGAGATCATCGACGAGACCTACCCGTTCAGCCGGCTGAAGGGCGGGGCCAATGTGCTGATCTTCCCCAACCTGGAGGCGGGGAACATCGCCTACAAGCTGCTGATGCGGATCGGCGGGTGCGAGGCGATCGGGCCGATCCTGATGGGTCTGTCCAAGCCGGTCCATGTCCTGCAACGCGGCAGCGAAGTCAGTGAGATCGTGAACATGGCGGCCATCGCCGTGGTGGACGCGCAGCAGACGCAGCCGCGCTAGTCTCGGCCCAGAGTCTCGAGGATCGAGGCGACGGCGGCGGGCGTGACCGTGACGCGGGCGGGCATCGCGGCGGGGGCGGGGCAAGAATCGAAGGTCCGCAGCAGCGACAGCTTGGCGATGGCGTAGCGTTCGGGCGCGGTGAGTTCGCGCTCGTGAGCGCTCTGCCAGACCGCCAGCGCCGCTTCATCGAGGAAGATGGAGACCGGACGGAACGCCTCCCGGCCCCCGCTTGCTTCGAAGACGTATTCGACACCGCGGCCGGCCGGCCTCTGCCCGCAAAAAAAGTACCGGTAGGCGTGGCCGCTCTCGGCCGAGTAGGTCTTCTCGCGGCGCACCGCGCGCGCCCCCGTCAGCGGCGGAGGTCGTTTGCGTCTCAACCAGCCGAACATGGCGTTCCGGAAAAGTGTGTTACTGTCCCCATTATGGCCTCGGTCGCCGACGGGATTCGTGCGGGGATCCTGTTGCCCCTTCTGCTGGTCCCGGCCGCAGGGCAGGAAATCACGCGCGTTCCCTACCAGTGCTCCCAGGAGGAGGTGGCAACCTTTGGGCTGCACTGCACGGAGGATGAACCATGCCCGGTGTACCTGGAACTGGCCGCCGTGGAGCAGGTCGGCGTGAGGTTGTTCGTGGTGGGGAACCTGCACACCGAGTCGGTCACCTTGCAGTCGGTCCTGCTGGCCAGCCCGGACGGGGGAAGGACTTGGAGCGAGCCGTACGAGCGCATTCCAGGCGCTGCGCTCGACCGCGTGCAGTTCTTCGACTACGCGACGGGATGGATCAGCGGGCAGATCGTGCAGCCGCTCCCCCGCGACCCCTTCTTCCTGCTGACCACCGACGGGGGGACCACCTGGCGGCGGCGGCCGGTGTTCTCGGAGAGCCGCACGGGGGCGGTGGAGAGGTTTTGGTTCAACACTCGTGACGACGGCACGCTCTGGATCGACCGCAGCCAGTCCGGTGACAAGGGCGCCGCCTACGAGAGATACGAAACGGCCACGGGAGGGGAGAGCTGGACGCTGCGCGAGGCGGCAGGAAAGCTGCCTGCCCCGGGACCGGCGGATAAGGGACGGGACGTGGGCTGGCGGATCCGTCCGGACACGGCGACGCGTGCTTACAGGCTTGAGCGGCGGGGGGAGAACCAGTGGCAGTTGGTCGCGGCCTTCCCGATCCCGATAGGCATGTGCGCGCCCCCGGCGGGTGAGCTGACCGAGCCTCCCGAGCCCCCACCGCCGCCGGAGGAGAAGAAGGCGCCGCCTCGCAAGAAGCGGTAACCGTCGCCCGTGCCCTGGCAATCGGGTATCATGGGGAATCGCGTAAGAGAGACAGCCCCCTGACAACCTCCAATCCAGTGCAAGAACACAAGTCTTTCCGCTTCAGCCACCGGCAATCCATCGCGCTGGTCTTCCTGTGCACGGTCTTCGGTGCCGCGGCGCAAGTCCTGATCAAGCTCGGGGCAAACAGCCTGGAGAGCGGCAGCCCCCTGGCCATGCTTTCCAGCCCGGCCCTGGTGTCGGGATACAGCCTTTATGGCCTGAGCACCGTGCTGCTGGTTCTGGCGCTGCGGGACGGAGAGCTGTCGATTCTCTACCCGGTGATCTCTCTCACCTACGTCTGGGTCACGCTGCTTTCGCTGGTCTTCTTCAAAGAGACCGTCAACGTCTGGAAGCTCGGCGGCATTGCCGTGGTCGTGGCCGGCGTCGCCCTGATTGGGAGGAACAGCAGGCAGTGAGGACGCCGATTTCCTCCATGCTGCTGGTGCTGATGGCCTCGTTCATCGGGTCGTTCGGCGCCGTTTTTCTCAAGTCGGGGGCGGGGAGGCTCCACCGGCCCATCCGGAGAGTCCTGGTCAACTGGCGTCTGGCTGTGGGAGTGGCCTTCTATCTGGTGTCTTCTTTCTTCTTCGTCCTGGGCGTGCGTAAGGGCGAACTGACGATCCTCTACCCGATGGTGTCCCTGGGCTATGTCTGGACGCTGGTCTGGAGCCGTCTCTTCTTCAAAGAGAGCATGACCCGCAACAAAGTCCTGGGCATTGGCCTGGTCCTGGCGGGAATCATCCTGCTGAATCTGGGCAACCGGTGAGGTGGAAGTGCGCTCTAACCCCCCCGAGCGTGCGAAGCCAACGGGTGTCCTCGATGAGGCGGTGCAGGAGGAGGTGCTTCTTCTGGGAGCGGGGCCGGTCTCTTGATCCGGCCGTCCAGCCGCGCCAGAATCATCTCTTCCTTGAGCTTCTTGAACTTCGATGTCCCGGGCTCGGCCCCGGCGGCGGCTACCTGCCGGTCCGTGATCTCCTGGGATGCGGGGATGTACTTCTGGAAGTAGTTGCGGATGCGGTCCTGCACGATCCTGTGGCCGGAAGTGAGGTAGAGATACAGCATCTGCTCGCCGGGCGCTTTGGAGAGTGTCAGGTAGACCTGCGAGGCCTTGCCGATCTTCGCCGACTTCAGCTCCCGCTCCAGCTTCTTCGATTCGGATTCGAGCTTTCGCACCTGGTCCAATTCGGACCTGTGGGCGGCCGTAGACTTAGCGAACGCGGCCTGCTCCTTCGGGGAGAGCTTTTCGACGAGAAGGTAGAGGAACAGCGCCAGGTTGTTGACGGGGAAGTCGACTCCGATCGGCACCAACTGGCGAGCCTTCTGAAGCCGGGCGAAACCGGCCAGGTTCAGCTTCCGGCAGGCTTCGGGGGACAGAAACAGGCCGAGCAGATTCTCATCGGCGAAGGCCTGCAACACTGCGCCAGGGTTGGCCTCATTGGCCGTGCCCGCCAGCTCCTCAAAAAGCCTTCGCGGCGGGATCAACTTCTCCATCTCTTCTAGGCGGGCGTTCTCATACTGATTCTGGGTACGCTCCTCGACCGTGAGACCGAAGCGCACTTTCAGACGGATCAGCCGCAGCAGGCGCACGGGATCGTCGTAGAGCACGTGCGTGCTGACGGCCCGGGCTTCGCGGTGCTCCAGGTCGGCCTGCCCGTTGGTCGGATCGAGCAGCAGCCCCAGGGAGGCGCGGTTCAGCGAGAGGGCCATGGCATTGATGGTGAAATCGCGGCAACGCAAGTCCTCCTGGATGGTTGCCGGTGTGATCACGGGGCGAGCCCCGGGCTTCGGAAAGCGCTCGTGGCGGGCCATGGCGATCTCCGCCGTCGCCCCACCGGGAAATAGAAGGTTCACCGACCGGCGGTGTTCGTCGACGACGGTGAGCCTGGCGTGCGACCTTTCGGCCACGGCCTTGCCCAACTTCACTGCGTTACCCTCGACGGTAAAGTCGAGATCGCGGACCGGAAAGCCGCCCAGCATGTCCCGAACGGCTCCGCCGGAAAGAAAGAGATTCACGTCGGCGCGGGCGGCCGCGGCCTGGACTTCGGCCACGACACGATTCTGGGTCGCGCTCAGATGACTCTCCAGCATGAACATGTAGTCGCTCATCGCAAACGCCCTCGACTTCATGTCCTCAGCACCTTCCGGCAGGCCGGCTAGGCGCGAGGATGGTGTTCCTCTACCGTCTTCCTCAACCTCGATCGCAGCACGTGGGTGTAGATTTGAGTCGTCGATATGTCGGCGTGCCCCAGCATGGTCTGCACACTTCGCAGGTCCGCGCCGCCCTCCAACAGGTGGGTCGCGAAGGTATGGCGAAGAACGTGCGGAGTCAATCCGCGGAAGATGCCGGCCTTCCTTCCATGCACACCCAAGAGCTTCCAGAAGGCCTGGCGGGTAAGTCTTCCGCCCCTGGAGGTCACAAACAGGTATCGGCTCCCGCGGCCCCGCAACAAACCGGGGCGGGCGCCTTCAAGGTAATCACGCACGGCGGCCATGGCGGACTTGCCAACCGGGACGAGCCGCTGCTTACCGCCCTTGCCCGTTACGCGTAGGACTCCAAGTTCAAGGTTGAGATCGGATAATTCCAGTTGGCACAACTCTGAGACCCGCAGACCCGCCGCATACAGGAGCTCGATCATCGCCCGGTCTCGCACACTGGTCGGCTTGGACCCCTCCGGGGATGTCACCAGGCGATTGACCTCGTCCAGATTCAGGTACTTGGGCAAATTGCTCCACTGCTTAGGCGTGGTGAGATGGGCAGTTGGGTCCCGGGGAATGGCACCCTGTCGAAGCAGAAAACCGTAGTAGTTGCGAATTGTGGCTAAGTGCCTTGCAATCGAGCGGCTTGCCAGCCCCGCCCGGTACAAGGAATCGACCCAGCGTGCCAGGCCCTCCGCGTCTGGCAGGCCACCCGAGCCCTGCTCCTGAAAGTAGGATAAGAACTTGGCGAGATCGCTACGGTAGGCATCGAGGGAATTCTGAGCCAGACCCTTCTCGATCCGGCAGAAGTCGAGGAAGGCCTGGACTTCTCCCGAAAAAGGGGCGGCGCTCCGCATCGTGCCAATGATACAATACCTCCGAAATTGTTTGAAAGCAAAACTGCAACAAAAGGAGCCCATTGGCCGGCACCACGAGCAAGAAAGTTGTGATTCGGCGCTTTGACCGAGAGCCGGTCATTGGTTTCGTCAACCCCGGAACGTACCTCCAGCCCGAAGGCGTGGAGGTGATGACGCAGGGAGGCTCGGTCAGTGTCCTACCCTACGCGGAAGTAAAAGTCGTTTGTTTTGTTAGAGATTTCTCTGTCGCCGGGGCCGAGGCCGGACCCCGCATCTTCCAGGCGCGCCCCAAGAACGAGGGCCTCTGGGTGCGAATGCGGTTCCTGGACGATGAGCAGATGGACGGACTCCTGGTGAACAACCTCCTCCATCTTGAACCCTACGGCTTCAGCGTGGTCCCTCCCAACCCGTCGGCCAGCAACCAGCGGCTGTTCGTGCCGAAGGCCGCGCTGCGCGAGTTCCTGGTGCTGGCCGTGGTGGGCAGCCCGTTGCGCCCCGGCAGGCGCAAGCCCGCGTCCAAGGAGCAGATGGAGATGTTCGAGTAGGGAAAAGCCTTCAGCTCCCGAGAGGGTACTCGTCCAGGTCAATCCAGGTGTTGAAGCGCGTGGCTTGCACGAAGGTGGCGCGATCCACACGAAAGACGCGCGGGTGCGGAAACGCAGCCCAGCGGAGGCGCGCATGCTCGAATACACCGGGCACCTGGGCCGGGCTGATCCCCTGCGCCAGGGTGACGTGGGGATGGTAGGGGAAGGGCTCGTCGAAATGGGCAGCCCCCTTGTTGAGCGCCTCGTGCATCTTCTGCATGTCTGCGAATCCCTTGCCCAAGGCTACGTAGATGACGGACGTAATGGTGAAGATCTCGACCTCGTTCAGGTGCAGATCGAAAGGTTCGAAACGGCGCAAGGTGCCCTCAATCTGCGAGGAAGCGAGGGGCGGCTCATCCAGTTTCCGAGGCACCAGGTGCGTCACATGAGCCCGGAGGCTACAGCCGGGGACGAGCTCCTGCCGCAGATGGTCGATGAAACCGGCCAGCGGCTCGGGCAGGTAGGTGACCAGCGAGAATAGATTGATACGTTCCCCTGAAGAGGGATCGGAGGACATCCTCCCTATTCTATCCGTTCACAGCCTCCGGCAGGACCCAGCGGGCCTCTTCAAAGCCCACGTACTTGCAGATGTAGAGGGCACCGTCCTCACGCTCGAGCAGATCCCCCACCTGAATGGGGCTCTCGGAGCTGCGCAGAATGGTCCAGGCGGCGTACTCGCCCGGCGCTTGGATGGCGCCGCCTTCGGTGTAGTCCCTGGTCTTCACGGAGGTCACGCCGCTGGAGTGCGGCGCCCATCGGAACTGCTGCCGCTGCGTCTCCCTGAGCCGATGAATGCGATAGGCGGGCATAACCCACTATTTTCCCTCAAAACATTCCGAATGCAATCCGTTTTTCAACGGGGACGGCCCCCCGCCCGGAATTCTGGCACAATAGGAGTCGCGAAGCCATGAAGAAACTGCTGGTGGTGTTGCTGGCAGGGCTGATCGTCGCAGCGGGGTTGTTGCTCTACCGCGAGCGGAACCGCCCGCCCGAGGTCCCTTTTGCCAGGGCAGTCAGGGAAACGCTGGTCAGCGCGCTGGTAACCAACGGGAAGGTCGAGCCCGTCGAATGGTTGGCTGCGCTGGCCGAGCGGGCAGGGGTGGTGGAGGTCTTCAGGGCCGAGCGGGGGCGGCGGGTCAGCCGGGGCGACGTGCTCTTGGAGCTTGATGCCGCGGAGGCCAGGACCGAACTTGCCGCCGCGGAGGCGCGAGTTGCCGAAGCCCGGGCCGCGCTGCAGCTCTTTGAACGAGGCGGCCGGGCGGCGGAGTTGGCCGGGCTGGAAGGAGACCGGGAGCGGGCCAGGATGGAGCTTGAGGCTGCGCGCAAGGACCATGCGTCGCTGGAGCGGCTGGCCGCGAGGCAGGCGGCCACTAGGCAGGAGGTGGACGAGGCCGCCCGCCGCATGGAGAGCGCGGAACTGAGGCTTCGGGATCTTGCCAAACGCGCCTCGGCGCTGGCCGATCCCTCAGACAGGGCTGCGGCGGAGGCCCGGCTGCGCGAGGCGGAGACCGCCGTGGAGTTGGCCCGCCGGCGCCTGGAGAAGGCCGTAGTTCGAGCGCCAGCCTCCGGGGTGATCTATGAGACGCAGGCGCGGCCCGGCTCCTTCCTGAACCCCGGGGACGCTATAGCAAAGGTCGGTCGCATCGACCGGGTCCGGGTCCGGGTCTACGTGGACGAGCCGGAACTGGGGCGGGTGGCCCCCGGGATGTCCGTCACGATCACATGGGACGGGTTGCAGGGGCGGCGGTGGCAAGGCACGGTGGAGCGTATGCCGGCCGAGATCACGGCGCTGGGAACGCGGCAGGTGGGTGAGGTGGTCTGCGCGATCGACAACCCCGGAAGCGAACTATTGCCGGGGGCGAACGTAAACGCGGAGATACGCTCGCGCGTGGCGGACAATGCGCTGTCCATCCCCAGGGAGGCGCTTCGCCGCCGGGGCGATGACGCGGGTGTGCTTCTGCTTCAGGGGGGCCGGGTGGCATGGCGGAAGATCCGGACGGGGATTTCCAGCGTAACGCGAACCGAAGTCCTGGAGGGCCTCGCCGAGGGAGATGCGGTGGCCCTTCCCACCGAGACGGCACTCACCGACGGGGCGCCCGTGAGGGCGGTGTTCCGGTAGCGGAACGGGGCGCGCTCAGGCTAGGTCGAACAGCAGAATCTCGGCCGGAGTGCGGCCCGTGATCTCCAGGTGCTGTACGTCGCTGACGGCAGCGCCGTCGCCTTCTTCGAGAGGCGAGCCGTTCAGCGTGATCGATCCCCTCGCCACCTGGACCCAGGCGTGACGGCCCGGCGCGATCGTACGCGCCACGCTCTGGCCGGGCTCCAGTACGGACGCCAGGACGCAGACATCCTGGCGGATGGAAAGCGCTCCGTCGTCCCCGCCGCCCGAGGCGATCACGCGCAGCCGCCCGCGCTTCTCCTCGACCGGGAACCGGCGCTGCTCGTAGCCAGGCTCCAGACCCTTGCTGTCCGGCTTGATCCAGATTTGGAGAAAATGCGCCGGCTCGACAGGCGAATCGTTGAATTCGCTGTGTGCGATGCCCGCGCCGGCACGCATGCGCTGAACTTCGCCCGACCCGAGAGTGGAGCCCGTCCCGGTGTTGTCCTTGTGGGCGAGCCGCCCCTCCAGCACGTAGGTCAGGATCTCCATGTCCCGGTGCGCGTGGGTCGGAAAGCCCGCGCCCGGAGCCACACGGTCGTCGTTGATCACGCGCAGGCTGCGGAAGCCCATATACCGCGGGTCGTAATAGCGGTCAAAAGAGAAGCTGTGACGGCTGTCCAGCCAGTCAAGGCGGGTGACGCCGCGGTCTCCGGCGCGCCGGAAGTGAATCATGCCAATCCCCCGGGCCGGACAGATCGCGCCCGGCCCTTACAACAATGATTGGATGCTGCGAACAAGATTTTCGTCGGTCCAAATTGCCGGCCCAATGTGCTTTTGCACCACCCTGCCGCGCGCATCGATGACGTAGGTTTCGGGGAACTTGAAGGTGCCGTATTCGGCGCTGATCGCGGCGGCCGGGTCGCGGGCGGTCAGGAAGGACACTTTGGCTTTCCGGAGAAACTCGCGGTAGGCGCGCTCGTCGGTATCCACGCTCACTCCCAACACCACCACGCCCGAAGAGGCGAGCCGGCGCTGAAACTCATCCAGCGAGGGCATCTCCTCCACGCAGGGCGGGCACCAGGTGGCCCAGAAGTTCAGGACCAGGAGCCGCCCCCCGAATTCGGAGCGCGAAACCTGCCGCCCGCTGTCCGTGGTGATGCTGAAATTGGGTGCGCGGTCGCCGACGCCAACGACTTTGTCGCGCATGGCATCGAAGATGGCGCCCGCCAGCAGCAACAGCAAGAGAACAATGGAGCCCTGGAGCACTCGTTCCGTTTTGTTTGCCGTCATCCCGTCTCGCTATAATTCTAGAGTATCCCTATGCTGGTCACACGAAGGACCGTCTTTTCCGCGTCCCACGTGTGCCGCAACCCGGCGCTGTCCGATCAGGAGAACGAAGCCGTGTACGGGCCGGAGTCCCGTCCACACGGCCACGGCCATGACTTCGTTCTGGAGGTAACGCTCGAAGGCGAACCGAACCCGGTGACGGGGATGGTCTACGATCTGAAGCGGCTGAAGAACGTTCTGGAGCGTGAGATCGTCGGGCGCTTCGATCATCGGTTCCTCAACTCCGAGGTGGAGCCGTTCGACCGTGTGATACCAACCGTGGAGAACATGGCAGTCGAGATCTGGAAGCGTCTGGAGCCCTGTTTCCAGGAGCCGGGCGTCAGGTTGCACTCGCTGCGGCTGCGGGAGACGGAGGATCTGTGGGTGCGCCTGGAGAGAGACGGCGAGTGATCTGCCTGACCCGCCGCTACGGCTTCCCTGCGTCCCACCGGCTGCACGCGGCCGCCCTGACGGACCGGCAGAACGCCGAGTTGTACGGCAAGTGCAACAACCCCGGGGGCCACGGGCACAATTACGTGCTGGAGGTAAGCGTACGCGGTCGGTTGGACGAGAGTACGGGCCGGGTGGTCGCCGTGGCAAAGCTGGACAGACTGGTGGAGGACCGGGTTCTATCCCGGCTGAGGTACAGGGACCTCAACCGGGAAGCGGCCGATCTGGCGGGAGCGGTGCCCACGACGGAGAACCTGGCGCTGGGAATCCGGGAGGCGCTGCTGGAGGGCTGGGTCGAAGCCTTTCCGGAGGGCAGGCCGGCGTTGGATTCGGTGAGGGTGCACGAGACGCGCAAGAATGTGTTTGAAGCGCCGGTAAGGACATGAGGAAACCAAGAGCGGTGGTGAAGGTGATGACGCCTCGGCCGCGGGGCCGGGAACTGGAAACGCACCTCAGGAAGGTGATTCAGGACCTGGGAGAGGACCCCGGCCGGGAGGGCCTGCTGAAGACCCCGGAGCGGGCGGGGCAGGCGCTGGAGTTTCTCACCAGCGGCTACGGCATGAGCATCGAGAAGATCCTGAACGGCGCGCTGTTCAGCGTGAAGTACGACGAGATGGTCATCGTCAAGGACATCGAGTTCTTCAGCCTGTGCGAGCAATGATGCGAGGGGTGGAGAAGCAGCACTCCGGTGCGGTAACAAGCGCCATGCTGGGGGCCTTCCGCAGCCACAAGGAGACCCGGGACGAGTTCCTGTCGCTGGTCTCGCACACGTCGCTGTCCTTCTGAGACGGCTTCGTACCCCCGTGTTAGGATGAGGGCTTGATGATAGAGAACTTCCGGCACTTCAGCGCCGGACCGGACCCTTCGGGGCGCCGATGGCAGGTGGACCTGATGTGGCTCCAGACCGCCGTCGCCATCCGCCATAGCGATTCGATCGACGTCAAGTTCCTCCTCAGCGACGGCAACACGCGTATGGAGAGGGTTGTCTCGTTGCGGCACCCCGACCTTTTGGAACTCAGCCGCTCGACGGGGCGCCCGGTGACCGACCCCTGGTGCGCGAGGCTGGCGGCGCGCCACCTGGTCCGCATGGTCGAGACCGGCGAGGACCTGGAGAAGCCGCTCGTGACCGTGGACCGGCGGGACCTGGCCGAGTACGGAGCTGTGGAAGGACCGACGGTATGAGCCTGGCCGAAAGGCTACGGGAGTGCGGCGTAGTTGGCGCGGGGGGCGCGGGCTTTCCCACCTCGGTGAAGGCGAAGGCCCAGGTGGAGTTCATCCTGGCCAACGGCGCCGAGTGCGAGCCGCTGCTGCACAAGGACGTCGAGCTGATGCAGCGCTTCCCGGAGGAGGTTGTGGCCGGGTTGGACCTGATGATGGAGGCAACGAGGGCCAAGCGCGGCAAGTTCGGCGTCAAGGGAAAGAATGTTCGGGCAGTCGAAGCGATCCGGGCTTGCCTCGATCCTGGGAAGACAGACTTGGTGCTGCTGGGGGACTTCTATCCCTCCGGAGACGAGTTCGAGCTGGTCTATGCTGCCACGGGCCGTTTGATTCCGCCGGCGGGCATCCCGCTGCAGGTCGGCTGCGTGGTCAACAACGTGGAGACCCTCTACAACGTCCAGCAGGCGGGCAGGGGAGAGCCGGTTGTGCGGAAGCTGGTCTCGGTCGCGGGAGCCGTGCGCGAGCCCAAGACCTTCTGGGCACCCGTGGGGACGAGCTTCCGGGACCTGATCGAGTTGGCAGGGGGGACCACAGTCGGAGACGCCGGAGTTTTCGTGAGCGGCATCATGATGGGACGGTTGACGTTCGACCTGGACGACGTCGTGACCAAGACGATCGCGGGTCTCATCGTGCTGCCCAGGGGCCACTACCTGGTCGAGCGCAAGGCGCGGCCGCTCGAGGCCATGCACCGCATCGGCAAATCGGCGTGCGACCAGTGCAGCTACTGCACCGAGTTCTGCCCGCGCTATCTGCTCGGCTACGACGTCGAGCCGCACAAGGTCATGCGAAGCCTGGGCTTCACCATGGCGGGGAGCGGCCTGTGGAACCAGTCCGCCGAACTGTGCTGCGCCTGCGGGTTGTGCACCTTGTTTTCCTGTCCGGAGGACCTGTATCCAAAGGAGGCCTGCGATCGCGCCAAGCAGGACCTGCGGGCTGCCGGAATCAAGTTCGTGCAGCAGAAACCCGTCGCGGTCCACCCGATGAAGGGGGGGCGGCGCGTGCCGCTGAGCCAGCTCCGGAGACGGCTGCGGATTGAAGCCTACGAGGGCGAGACCCCGTACCAGGAGCTCGACTACAGGCCGCGCATGGTCCGGATCAAGCTGTCGCAGCACGTGGGCAAGCCAGCCACTCCGGTCGTCAAGGCCGGCGAGAAGATCCGGCGCGGAGCGCCCGTCGGCAGGGTGGCCGAAGCGGACCTGGGGGCGGACGTGCACGCGAGCATCGACGGAACGGTGAGGCAGGTGACGAAAGACTGGGTCGAGATCGAAGCGTGAGGCCATGGCCAAGAACTCCATCGGTTTGATCGAAGTGGGCAGCATCGCCGCAGGGTACGAGGTGGCTGACGCGATGCTGAAGGCGGCGGACGTCGAGCTGCTGCTGTCGCGGTCCATCTGCTCGGGGAAGTACATGGTGATGGTGCGGGGCGACGTGGCCGCGGTCGGGGCCAGCGTGGCTGCCGGGAGTCAGGCGGGGGGCTTCTCCGTCATCGACTCCTTCGTGATCCCGAACCTTCACGAATCCGTCTTTCCGGCCATAGGCGGGGCGGCAAAGGTTGAAAAACTCGAAGCGCTGGGCATTCTGGAGTCCTTCTCGGTGGCCTCGCTGGTCGAAGGGGCCGACGCCGCGGTCAAGTCGGCCAACGTCCGCCTGATCGAGATCCGGCTGGCCGTGGCGCTGGGAGGCAAGGCGTTTGCCACGCTCACCGGCAGCGTCGCGGCGGTCGCCAGCGCAGTCGAAGCCGGCGCGCACGCCATAGCCCAGAAGGGACTGCTAGTGAACAAGGTCGTTATCCCCAGCCCGCGTCCAGAACTGCTGGGCGAAACGATCTGACACCCGGCGAAGGCTCGAAAATACCAGTTGGCAAATCGCGCGGTTTTTCGTATAAAGAGGAGGATTGCAGGCTCTTGGAGGAGAAACGATGGTGACCTGTCCGGAATGCGACATGCAGATCGACGTTGACGAAGAAGAACTGGACGAAGGTGACCTGATCACTTGCGAAGAGTGCGGGGCGGAACTGAAGGTCCTGGGTACGAATCCTCTCGAACTGGAGTCCGCCGACGATGCGGAAGAGGACGAGGAAGGTCTCGATTCGGACGACGGAGACGATGACGAGCGCTGGCCGTAGGCGGACGTCCCGGGCGGCCGTGCATGTCTGCTCGTTCCTCTTCCTGGCCCTCACCTTTTCGGCTGCCGCGAATGCGCAGCGTTCCAGGCCATCCCAACAGTCGTACGCGGTTGTGGCGGGGACGGTGTTTCAGGAGGACGGACGCGTCCTGCGCGGAGCCCAGGTCAGCCTGAGGCCCAGCCCGGAAGAAGGCCCGCCGGAGAAGGCCAGGCCGCTCACCGCCGTCTCAGACGCAAGAGGCGAGTTCGCTTTTCGGGTTCCGCCCTCACCCATGCGATATACTGTGAGTGTGAAGGCGTCCGGCTTCCTGACTCAGGAGAAGCAGGTCTCAATCGGCGGGGAAGAGCGCGCGGATGTGTTCTTCCAGATGGAACGGACGCCGCCGGAGAAGTGAGGGATGCAGGTGAGAGGCGGCGCAGTCGTTGGAGTCTTGGTGGGAGCCGTGCTATTGCTCTCCGCCACGGGGGCCTTCTGTCAGGGGAAGAAGGGGGAGGATGCCAATGTCCGCTCGGTCGAGGGCGTGGTGGAGAACCCGCAGGGGGCGCCGGTTGACGGGGCGGTCGTCCAATTGAAGAACGTCAAGACTCTTCAGGTGCGGTCATTCATAACTCAGAAAGCGGGGGCGTACTACTTTCACGGCTTGAGCCCGGACGTGGAATACGAGTTAAGGGCGGAGTACAAGGGGCTGTCCAGTCCGGTCCGCAGGCTCAGCGTTTTCGATTCGCGCAAGAAGGCAATCGTTAACCTGAAGCTGGAATCACAACAATAACCGCGTTTCGCGGAATCTGGGAGGAAACCATGCAGCGTGTACTGTCACTGGTGCTGGCAGTGTTTGCGGTGGCCGTGGTCCACGGCCAGGATTTCAGGCTCGGCTCGACGGTGAGCGATTTCAGCCTCAATGACCTCACAGGCAACCAGGTCAAGTTCTCGGACCTCAAGGGCGACGTTACGGTGGTGATGTTCATCGCGACCCAGTGCCCGATCTCCAACGCCTATAACGAGCGGATGAATGCCTTGCATAGCGGGTACGCTTCCAAGGGCGTGAAGTTCATCGGGATCAATTCGAACAGCACCGAGCCGGCGGCAGAGGTCAGCGCCCACGCCGCCAGCAACGGATTCGGATTCAAGGTCTACAAGGACCCCTCGAACGTCGTCGCCGACATGTTCGGGGCGCAGGTGACGCCGGAGACGTTCGTGATCGACAAGGCCGGCGTCATCGTGTACCACGGCTCCATCGACGATTCGCAGAACCCCGCCAACATCAAGACCCAAGGCCTTCGGCTTGCCCTGGATGCCGTGCTGGGGGGGCAGGCCGTGGCGAAGGCCGAGACCAAAGCTTTCGGTTGCACCATCAAACGGGCTAAGCGGACCTCGTGACAATCCGACTTCTGACCCTGCTCGTGGGAGCGTGGGCGCTGGCTGCACCGGCTCAAGCGCCGGTGCTACAGCCCCTCAACGAGAAGAGCTACGCTCAACTGGTCGCCTCGCACAAAGGCAACGTGCTGCTGGTGAATTTCTGGGCCACCTGGTGCGCTCCCTGCCGCGAGGAGATGCCGCAATTGGTGCGGCTAAGCCGCGATTACCGGGGCAAGGGCTTCCGCCTGGCGACGATTTCCTGTGACGAGCCCGAGGATCGCTCCAAGGCGGCCACATTTCTGGCACAGCATGGAGCGCCCCAGCCGGCGTACTTGAAGCAAGTGGACGAGGACGAAGCGTTCATCAACTCCGTGGACAAGAAGTGGAGCGGGGCGCTGCCTGCTCTGTTCCTGTACGACCGGGCGGGCCGCCTGACGCGGTCTTTCATCGGCGAGACCGAGATCCCGGCGCTGGAAAAGGCGGTGCGGGCGCTGCTTTGAGTTTGGTATCTTCGTTGGACATGGAGAGACGTTCGTTCATGGGCCTGATGGGCGGGATCGGCTCCCTGCCTTTGGCCGGCGTGGTTCAGACTTCGAAAGAAGCGGCGAAGACCAGGATCTACCTGCTCGAGACCTTCTACCTCAAGCAGGGTACGCAGCCGGCCCGGCTCAACGAATACCTCAGCAAGGCCGCGCTTCCCGCGCTAAGCCGGGTTCATTCCGGGCCGAAGATCGTGCTGGAGGGGCTGGTGGTGCCGCACACGCCGCAGACGATGTTGATCCTGGGCTTCGAGTCGATCCAGGAGTTTTGGACCGTGCGCGCGAAGCTGAACGGGGACCAGGCTCTGGAGAGGGCTTTCGCGGACTGGCAGGCCGGATCCGAGCCCCCTTTCGAGCGGCAGGACAACGTGCTGGTGGAAGCCGCGGATTACTCGCCGGAGATTGTTCCACTAGACCCGCCCCCTGCCGCGCCGAGGATCTTCGAACTGCGGGTCTACCACTCTCCGACCTATCGCCAACTGAAGGCGCTTCACGACCGTTTTGCGGGGCCGGAGACCGCGCTGTTCCACAAGTCCGGCATCCACCCCGTGCTGTACGGGTCGACGGTGATCGGGCCCAACATGCCCAATCTGACGTACTTGACTCCTTTTTCCGATTTGGCGGCGAGGGAGAAGGCCTGGAACGCGTTCGGCGCGGATCCGGAATGGCTTAAGGTGAGGACGGCTTCGATCGAACAGCACGGGCAGATCACTGCGATCAACTCGATCTTGCTGTATCGGGCGACGGCGTACTCGCCGATCCGGTGACCTAACCGGCCGGCAACATCTTGGCGATGTCGTTGTAGATCACAAAGACCATCAGCATCAGCAGGAAGACGAAACCGAACTTAAAGACCGCTTCCTTGACCGGCATGCTGAGATCGCGCCGGATCAGCATTTCGAAAAGCAGCATCAGGATCACGCCGCCGTCGAGAATCGGAATCGGCAGAAGGTTCAGAATCGCGAGGTTCAGGCTCACGGCCGCCATCAGGTTGATGTAGGAGTAGGCTCCCTCGCGGGCGGCCTCGCCGGAAAGCTGCGCGATGCGGATCGGGCCGTCCAGCGACTTGGCAGACATGCGGCGGGCAACAATGCTGCGCAAAAGCTCGTAAATCAGAGTCGCGCCCCGCACGTTCTGGCGGACGGACTGGGCGAAAGCCTCCGGAAGAGGCAGCTTAGTGTAGATGATTCGCTGGTTGGGCAGAAAACCGATCCACCACCGCTTCTCGGCTTCATTGAAGACGGGTTGAACGACGAGTTTCTCCCGCCTTCCCTCGCGGATGATATCGATCTCGACCGGCTTGCCTTCACTCGCGCGGATCAGGTCGTGGACCCTGTAAATGGAATGGATCGGCCGCCCGTTCACATTCACCAGCAGGTCGCCCGCCCGCAGACCCGCCTTCTCGGCGGGCAGGCCAGGGGTAACCCCGGCGACCTCGATTTCGGCCTGCTGGCTCCAGCCGGCGTAGCCCACGCCAAGCTTCTGAGCCAGAGTTGGAGTGACGGTGACCGAGACGCGCTTTCCGCCCCTGTTGACATCGACCCGCAGGGGACGGTTGGCGTTGGAGAGTTCCTTGACCGTGACATCTTCCCAATTGGGATTGGAGACGCCTTCGATGCCTACAATCTGATCGCCTTCTCGCAGACCGGCGGCGGCGGCCGGCGAGTCGGGCATCACGTGGCCAATGATTGCGGTCCTGTCCGAGACCATCGGCTGTGGGTACTTGTACAAGAACAAGCCGGTCAACAGCGCGACGGCGAGCGCGATGTTCATGAACGGCCCGGCAAAGGCGATTACCAGCCTCTGCCACCTCGGCTTCGCCACGAAGCTCCGGGGATCGCCGACGGCTTCGTCGCCGGACTGCTCCCCAGCCATCTTCACGTACCCGCCGAAAGGGATGGCCGATACCCTGAAGTCGGTCTCTCCTCTGCGGAAACCAAAAAGCCGCGGCCCGAAGCCGAAACTGAATGCATCCACGCGCACGTCGAAGAAGCGCGCTGCGAGGAAATGGCCCAGTTCGTGGATCAGGATCATGGCTCCGATCAGAACCAGGAGCCAGAGGATGTTCTCTACGATCAGCATGGTCGTTAGGCGGCCGTCAGCGGACTGCCCGCGCCGGAGACGGCAACGCTTCTACTCCCCTCTCGAATCACGCCCTGGGCGGCCAGGCGGCTAAGGCGGTCCGTTTCCAGAATGTCAGCCACGCTCTCCGCGGTCTTGCTTCCCATTCGGCTCAGTGTCTCTTCTACTATCCTAGCGATTCCCATGAAGGAGATCTCCCCCTTCAGGAATGATTCCACGGCAACTTCGTCGGCTGCGTTCAACGTGCAAGGAGCCGACCCTCCCGTCCGCTGGGCCTCGTAGGCGAGCCTCAAGAGCGGGAACTTGTTCAAGTCAGGCGGGAAGAACTCCCACAACCGGGCCTGTTCCCAGCGCAAGCGGGGCACAGGTCCGGGGCTGCGGTCCGGGTAGGTCAAGGCATATTGGATCGGCATCCGCATGTCCGTGGCGGAGAGCTGCGCCAGCACGCTCCCATCCACGTATTCGACCATCGCGTGGACCGTGGACTGCGGGTGAACCACGACTTCAACCTCGGACGGCGCGAGGCCGAACAGCCAGCAGGCTTCGATCACCTCGAAGCCCTTGTTCATCAGCGTCGCCGAATCCAGGCTGATTCTCTTGCCCATCTTCCAGGTTGGATGATTGAGGGCCTGCTCGGGCGTCACCGAGCGAAGCTCCTCAATCGGCGTGTTCCAGAAAGGGCCCCCCGAGGCTGTGAGGATGAGCCGCGACACTTCGCTGCGGCGGCCCGCCCGCAGGCACTGGTGCGCCCCGTTGTGCTCGCTGTCGACCGGGATCAACTCCGAGCCGCTACGGGCAACCGTCTTCATGAGCAAGTCCCCGCTTGCGACAAGCAACTCCTTGTTAGCCAATCCGATAGCCTTGCCCGCTTCCACCGCCGCATGGGTGGCTTCCAGGCCGGCGACCCCGACGATGGCAGCCATCACGAAGGTCACCCCCGCGGCCACGGCAGCCTCGACGCGTGCAGCGGCGCCCGAGCTCAACTGCGGCCACTCTCGCCTGGGCAGCGCAACCTGCTGGAGCCGCTTAACCAGCCGGTGCAGGGCCTCATCCGTGGCCACCACAACCATTTCGGGGCGGAACTCGAGGATCTGGGCAACCAGCTCGTCCACATTCTGACCGGCGACCAGCGCGAAGACCCGGTAAAGATGCCTGCTCCTACGGATGACATCCAGAGTGTTCTTTCCGATCGAGCCAGTGGACCCCAGGATTGTGACGGTTTTCATCGGGCAGAGTTCACAGAAGCGCTACCAAGCATCATATCACCCTCCGGCTTGTGGAGCACTGACTGAAAAGCGGAACCCCGAAGTGTTTTCTTCGCGAGACCCATTCCTCTTTGGGGTGCCGGGGAGGAATTTTTGCTTCAGGGGTCTTTTTTACTAGAGGTTAGTCTCGCTTTGGTGGGAGTTGCCTCC
>JBHGAV010000087.1:0-12899 GCA_041946685.1 Bryobacteraceae bacterium
AACTTGCGGTAGTCGGACTTCTTCATCCGGCCGTCCTCCCACACCACCATGCTGGCCACGGTGTCCGCACCCTGAATGTGGGAGATGTCGAAGCACTCGACGCGGGCGGGCGGCTCCTCAAGCCCCAGCGCGCCCTGAAGCGCCTCGCGGATGGCATTGACCGAAGGCTTGCACACGCGGAAGCGCTGCTCGAAACTGTGCCGGGCGTTGGTGCCGGCCAGGGCCAGCATGGCCTTCCTGGTGCCGCGCTGCGGCGTGTGAATCTCGACTTTCCGTCCCCGCTTCTCCGAGAGGAGCTGCTCCAGCGCTTCCCTGCCCTCGAACTCCGTTGGAACGTCGATGCGGGACGGGATCTGAAGTTGATCCAGGTAGAACTGCGTCACCACGGAAGAAAGGAACTCGCCCGGTTCGAATTCCTCCTGATCCTCCCAGAAGAACTCGCGGCGGTCCACCATGTGGCCCTTGCGGACGTGGAATACGTTTACGGCCACCAGAGGCGGTTCCGCGTAGAAGCCGAAGATGTCGGCGTCCTCGCCCTCAACGTCCGCCATCTTCTGCTTCTCCTCCAACTGCCCGACCGTCCCGAGCATGTCGCGGAGACCGGCCGCTTCCTCAAAACGCATCGCCTCGGAGGCCTCCTCCATGCGCGTGCGCAGATCGTCCGCAAGGTCGTGCAGCCGCCCGTCCAAGAGCAGTCTCACGTTCTTGACCGCGCGCGCGTAGGCGTCATCGGTCGTCAACCCCTGCACGCACGGGCCAAGGCAGCGATGGATGTGGTACTGAAGACATGGCTGCGGATGGTTGCGGGCGAGATCGACCGTACAGGACGGCACCTGGAACGACCGGTGGATGAAATGCACAAGCCGGTAGGCGAGGCTGGCGGGCAGGTAGGGACCGAAGTAGGACGCCCCGTCCTTGCGGATGCGCCGGGTGACATACACCCGGGGGTATCTCTCGTTAGTCAGCTTAATGCAGGGGAACGACTTATCGTCTCGCAGCAACACGTTGAAGCGAGGCTGGTACTGCTTGATGAGGTTGTTCTCAAGCGCAAAGGCCTCCCGCTCGGTGTCGACCAGGATGAAGTCGAGGGCGCTGGCCTCCGCGATCAGGCTGCCGGTCTTGGCGTCGGCCAGCCGCTCCTCAGAGAAGTAGCTTCGCACCCGGGCGCGCAGGTTTTTGGCCTTGCCCACGTAGAGGACCGTGCCGTGCTTATCCCTGTAGAGGTAGACCCCCGGTGAGGCGGGCAGTTCCAACGCTTTTTCGCGAAGATCCATCGGACGGTATACTTTAATTGTGCCACTCGGTGTGATTGCGCTCCTGGCAGTGCTGGCCTTTGCTGCCCCCGCACAGGAACCTCCCGAAGAGGACGAAGCCCTCATCCAGAAGGAGTATTCCTTCAACCCGATTCAGGCCCAGAAAGAGGTCCAGATCGGCAACTACTACTTCAGAAAGGGCAGCTACCGGGCCGCTGCGGGCCGATTTCGGGAGGCGACGCGGTGGAACGAGAACTACGCCGAAGCGTACTTCCGGCTGGGCGAGACCTGCCAGAAGATGAAGGATTCGGCGGGCGCCCGCTCCGCTTACGAAAAGTTCCTGAAGCTGGAGCCGGACACCAAACGCGCCGTCCAGGTCCGTAAATTATTGGCTGGGAAGCTGTAACGCGAGATTGGCTTTGTTTGGCCCTTTTATGGCGGCAACCACTCGCCGCAGTCCCGCGTCCCAGTCCGGGAACAGGTCCACATACTGAATCTCGCGGGTGATGCTGGCCGGAACCGGGCAATCCTCCAGACGAACGGGGATCAGGTAGATCTGGTCGAGCGGGGCGCGGCGGGCGCAATCCAGGGCGTACCGCAGCTCGGCCTGAAACTGCCCCTTCTTGCGGACGGCGCGGGTTGAGAGGCACGCGACGAAGAAATCGCTGACCTCGATGGCTTGCTGGATCGCCCGCGGCCAGTTCTGCCCCGGAAGGAGTTTCTTGCGATCCAGCCAGGGGTCGAAGCCGCGATCCCGGAGAGCTCCATACAGACGTTCGGCCTGGGCCGCGTCCTCCTCCACATAAGCGATGAAGATCCTGGGGCCGCGCGCGGGGAGGAACTCGTAGCCGCCGGCGTGGCGGCGAAACACACCCAGCCCGTCGATCTCGACCGATGAGGCCTCCTCCAGGCAGTGCCGCAGGATACGGACGATCTGGTCAGTGTTTCCCGGCACGGCGACTGGCTTCCTTGGTCCTCGTCATGTCGAATTGAAAGTTGACCTTCTTTCCCGGCGTGAATGTGCCGAGGCCCGGAAGACAGACCGGATTGCCACGTTTGAGTTCGGCCAGGATATCGTGGATCAGGCGGTCCAGGCGGTCGGCGGCGACGGCGCGCGGGAGGCGGGCCTTACGAGCCAGCCGCTCAGTGATGTCCTGCTTCTTCATACCGCCTACATGCTAGCAGGCGATGGGGCGGAAACCCGCCGAACAGGCGAGGAGACAGGGCCAGACAAGTCTTTTGTAAGCAATCATTTGAGCGGGGCAGGCCGCAGGCGCCAAAAGTTGGTAACTCCGGAAGGCCGACTCGGCGATCGTCGCCCAACTGAACCGCGTCTCGGCCGTGAGGCGGGCCTGGGCGCCGATCCGGCGCCGCAGAGGAGTGTCGCTCAGGAGCCGGCACAAGGCGGCCGCGAAGTCCGGCCAGCGACGCGGTTCCATCCGGAGTGGATCGCGCCCCAGACCCCGCGGCGCACGTGCACCAGGATGAGCGCAGCCGTGCCGGCGAATAAGCCGCCGTGACGGTCGAGGATGAGGGCCCGAAACGGCGGGATCAAAAAGGGAGCGAGCTTCAGCGGCCAATGGCCGCGGCCTCCCGTCCAAGTGGCTACGCTGAGCGCGACCCAGAGCGGCCAGAGTTGAACCTGCGCCCGCAAGAGAAGCCGGAGCGAGCCGGGATGGACCGAGACGCGCTCGCAAAGCTGGGCGGTCTCGGGCAGGGACCGGACTGAGGAAAAGAGCCAAATGGGGACTTCCGGCGCGCCCTTCTCTAGATGAACGACGGCCGTGTCGCAGAAATCCGGCTCAAAACCGAAGACAGCCGCAACCCTGCAATCAGTCTTGCCAATGCGGGGCAGGCGCGCAGCGGCCACCCCGGTCACAAGCGTATTCTATTGGAGCCGGCTCTGAGGGCATGCTGAGCGGGCCCCGCCCGGAGCTGTTGGCAACAGGTCTCAGTGGTCGCAAACGTTCTTGCCCGTTTGCAGCGTGCCGGCCAGGTAGCCGGCGACCAGCCGCTCGGGCGTCTCGGCGGGCGCGCCGACAATCACCTGGATGCCCCTCTCGGCGAACAGCCCCTGGGCCCGTTGCCCCATGCCTCCGGCGATGATCACGCTGGCGCCGCGCTCGGCCAGCCAGCGCGGCAAAAGGCCGGGCTCATGCGGAGGGGCGTCCACTTCTTCGCGCTTGACGATCTTCTTCCCGGCCAGGTCCACATCGACCAGCGCGAAACGCTCGCAGTGTCCGAAGTGCATCGAAAGCTGTCCGTTCGCAAGGGGAATCGCGATCTTCATGTAAGTGTCCTTTCCTGTCATGGGTTCTTCGATATCCTCTGTGGCCTTGGTCTCATCCCGACCGCAACGGGGTGAAAGCTGAAAACGGGATGTCGTTGTTCCCGGCAATGCGCCTGCCGCTGCCGGAACCCCTGCACCGCCCACAAGTGGTGATCCCGACCTTGTTCATTCGTGGACTCCACCGGTCCCTACCAATGTCCTTCCACGTCGGCTGACACGGCCGCGCCGAGCTTGCCGCCCTTGAATTGCTTAATCGCATCGGTGACCGTCTCGGCCGCTCCGGTGTAGATCGTGATCTTCGCCGCCTGCAAAGCCGCAAAGGCCTTCGGGCCGACGTGCCCGGTGATCAAAGCCTCCGCTCCAAGATCCATGACCCTCTTGGCGGCCTGAATGCCGGCGCCTTGGGCGGCATTCAGATTGACGGCATTGTCCACCGGGAAGAAGCTTCCCTTTTCTGTGTCCAACAGAATGAAGTACTTCGCTCGCCCGAAGCGTGCGTCGAGGGGCGATTGCAGTTCTCTTCCCTGCGAGGTAATGACGACCTTCATGTGCAGTTTCCCGTCAGGAAGAGAGCAAGCGCCTTGCCAAACGCGACACGCTAACCACGCGTGCTCCGTCCATCGAAAGATGGCAGTTCGATTCCCAGCGAACGGCACTTGCGGTAGAGCGTGCTGGCATCGATTCCGAGTTCCCGCGCCGCCCTGGAACGGTTTCCCTTGTGGCGCTCCAATGCCGCCTCGATCATGCGCCTCTCCATGGCCCGGATCTCGAGATCCCCACCGGAGGTGTCCCCCCCTGGGGCGGGACGCAGTTCCGGCGGCAGATGGTGCAACTCGATCGACTCGCCCCGGCACAAAACGAAGGCCTGCTCGATGATGTTCTCCAGCTCGCGGACGTTGCCGGGAAAATCATGCTCCATCAGGCGGGCCAGGACTTCCGGCGAGACGCCGGAAATGTCTTTGCCCTGAAGGCGGTTGAACCTCAAGATGAGGCGCTCCACCAGCAGGGGAATGTCTTCCCGCCGCTCCCGCAGCGGGGGGAGCTCGAGGTGGATCACGCGGATGCGATAGAAGAGGTCCTCGCGGAACTTATTCTGGCGCACAAGTTCCGCCAGGTTCTTGTTGGTCGCGGCCACCACGCGGACATCCACCCTCACCGGCTCCACCGCGCCGAGAGGCTCGAACGAACGCTCCTGGAGCACCCGCAGCAATCGCGACTGCATGGCCGGGGAGACATCGCCGATCTCGTCGAGGAAGATCGTCCCGCGGTCCGCCAGAGCGAAGCGGCCCGGCTTGTCCCGCCGCGCGTCGGTGAATGCGCCGGCCTTGTAGCCGAACAACTCGGACTCCAGCAGCGCGTCGGGCAAGGCGCCGCAGTTCACCGCGACGAACGGCTTCTTGCGCCTCGGCGACAGGTTGTGAATGGCGCGGGCGAAAAGCTCCTTTCCCGTACCGCTGGCCCCCTCAATCAGGACCGTGCTGCTGCTTTCGGCGATGTCGGGAAGCACCTGAAACAAACGCTGCATGGCCGGGCTCCGCCCGACGATGTCTGCGAACGTATAGCGGGACTCCAGTTCCTTGCGAAGCTGCTCGACTCGACTAAGGTCCTGAAACGTCTCGACGCCGCCGATCACCGCACCGCTGTTGTCCCTGAGCAGCGCGGTGGAGATCCGAATCGGAATCTTTTCCCCCGCCGCGCTTACGATGTGGGCGACAGCCCGGGTGACGGGCTTGCCGGACTCCAGGGTCTGCCTCAGCGCGCAGGCGCCCTCGCAGACGCTGGCGCGAAAGACGTCGCTGCACCGGCGACCGACCGCCTGCGTCCGGCGCACCCCCGTGATCCTCTCGGCCGCCCGGTTGAAGCTGGTGATCCGCCACTCGGGGTCGACCGTAAACACGCCTTCGTTGATGGAATCCAGGATGGGATCGCCAAGTGAATGCATCCTGCTTTTAAGTGTATCTTACATCCTTGCAAGATGCAACACTAGAGCGCGGTCAATCCTGGCATTTTGCCACTACGAGCGTGGTTCGTGCCGCAGACTCGCATGATTCCGCTGCCGTGGATGCCTGGAACGCGACTTGCACCTGTAAGGGCCGGATGAAGATAGCGATCCCGAGCTGGCAGGGCCGGGTTTCGCCGGTATTCGATTCGGCGAGCAGCCTTCTGCTCCTGGAAATCGATAAAGGGCGAGAGGCCGGGCGAGAGGAGAAGCCCCTCACTCGAACGGATGCCCTCGCGCGGGCGGGAGAGGTGCTGCGGCTCGGCGTGGATGTGCTGATCTGCGGCGCCATCTCGGCACCTCTCGAAACAGCGCTGCTGTCGGCCGGGGTTCGTGTTCACGGGTTCGTATGCGGGCCGGTCGAGGAGGTCATATCGGCCTTTCTTCGCGGCGGCTTGTCCGGGCCGGCGCATCGGATGCCCGGTTGCGGGCTGTGGAAACGGCGGGCGGGAGAAGGGAGAACTACAATGCCTGGACGGTTTGGGATGGGTTTTGGCCGCGGGCGCGGCGCGGGCGGCGGCCGCGGGCGTGGAGGAAGGATGGGAGGGCCGATGGCGGGAGGGCCGGGCGGCGAGTGTGTGTGTCCGAGTTGCGGAGAGAAGGCGCCTCACACCGCAGGGCAGCCCTGCAACCAGATGAAGTGCCCGAAATGCGGCGCTTCCATGACCAGAGCTTAGAAGAAAGAGAGGAGACAATACCATGCCATTTGGAGACAGAACAGGTCCGGCCGGCCTCGGCCCCAGAACGGGCCGGGGCGCCGGTTTCTGCGGGGGTTTCGGGTTCTTTGGAGGCGGTCGTGGAGGAGGCGGACGAGGCTGGCGGAACCGGTTCTACGCAACCGGCTTGACCGGCTGGCAGCGTGCCTTTGGCGGCCCGTGGGGACAGCAGATCGCCCCCGCGCCGCCATACTCGGCTGCCACGGGGGAGGAAGAGTTGGCGGTCCTGAAGAATCAGGCCGGGTACTTTGAGAGCGCTCTGGAGCACATCCGGAAACGAATCGAAGCACTCGAGAGCAAGGCCGAGGCCGGCTGAAGCCGTGAGAATCGCCATCGCCAGCGGCAAGGGCGGGACCGGCAAGACCACTGTCGCCACGAACCTGGCTTGGGTGGCGGCACAGAGCGGCTGGAGCGTGTCATATCTGGACTGCGACGTCGAGGAGCCGAACGGGCACCTCTTTCTGAGGCCGCAGATCACCTCCAGCCGCCCCGCAGCCAGGCTCGTGCCTTCAGTGGATGAGCTTAAGTGCACGCACTGCGGCCTCTGCGGCGAGATCTGCCAGTACAGCGCCATTGTCTGTATCGGCGAGAGAGTGCTGGTGTATCCGGAGCTTTGCCATGCCTGTGGGGGATGCGCCCTGGTGTGCGCAGCCGGCGCCATCACCGAGGTCAAGCGTGAGATTGGGACCCTGGAGATTGGGGTCGCCGGCTCGATCCGGTTCGCACAGGGCGTGCTGCACGTGGGCGAGGCGATGAGCACGCCGCTGGTCCGCGAGGTGAAGGCAGCGGCGCCGGCGGCGGATCTGGTGATCATCGATTCCCCTCCCGGAACTTCGTGTCCGGTGATCGAGAGCGTCCGTGGGGCGGACCTGGTGCTTCTGGCGACCGAGCCCACGCCTTTCGGACTGAACGACTTGAAGCTCGCCGTGGAGATGGTGCGCGCTCTCGGGTTGCCCATGGCGGTGGTCGTCAACCGCGCGCGTAGCGGTGACGACGAGACCCATAAGTACTGCCGCCGCCAGGGCATCCAAATCCTGGCCGAGATCTCGGACGACCGCCGGGTCGCTGAAGCGTATTCGAGGGGCTTTCTGGCGTGCGAAGCCGTGCCGTGGTTCCGCGACGCGGTGCAGGACCTGCTGGCGGGCATTCAGGCCGGGGTGTGCCAATGAGCGGTCTTGTGTCCGTCCGACGGGCGGAGGCGCCTCCGGTGAAGGAACTGGCCGTCGTAAGCGGCAAAGGGGGAACCGGAAAGACGTCGCTGGTCGCCTGCTTCGCCGCGCTCTCGCCAGGCGTGGTGCTCGCCGACTGTGACGTGGATGCCGCCGACCTTCACCTGGTGATGGAGCCACGGGTGATCCAGCGACACTCGTTTTCCGGGGGAAAACGCGCCAGGATACGGTCCGGCCATTGCACGGCTTGCGGCAAGTGCGAAGAGATATGCCGCTTCGATGCGATCTTGTTCGACGGGCCGGGAAACGGGGCGGTCGAGAGAACCTTCCGGGTGGATCCCACCGCCTGCGAGGGCTGCGGCGTCTGCGCCTGGTTCTGTGCGGAGCGGGCTATCGAATTCGGGCCCGTCGCGAGCGGCGAGTGGTTCGTGTCGGAGACGCGTTGCGGGCCGATGGTGCACGCCCGTTTGGGGGTGGGTGGAGAGAATTCCGGAAAGCTGGTCAGCACGGTTCGGAGCAGCGCGCGACGCATCGCCGAAGAACGGGAATTGAAACTGGTGTTGATCGACGGCTCACCGGGCATTGGATGTCCCGTCATCGCTTCCGTAACCGGCGCGAGCCTGGTACTCGTGGTCACCGAACCCACCGAGAGCGGCTTTCACGACCTGGAGCGCGTCGCCCGGTTAACCCGGCACTTCCGTATTCCTACTGCTGTTTGCGTCAACAAGTACGACCTGAACCTTGAGGTCTGCGAGCGGATCGAGACCCGGGCGCGCGACGCGGGCCTCGCGCTGGCCGGCAGGATTCGCTACGGCCGCGAAGTAACCGAGGCGCAGATCCAAGGAAAAGCGGTCGTCGAATGCCAGCGGGACGGTTGCGCCGCCGACATCCGGAAAGTCTGGGAAGACGTGCAGCGTATGCTGCAGAACCACGCCGCAGCGGCTCCGCTCTGCGACAGATGACAGAATTGCTTTCCAGTGCCGTGATGATCACAGGCTTCGGATTGGTTCGGTGGCGGCCCGGGCCGGCCGCAGCAACAGCCGGCCTCGATCGCGGAGTGGCCGCGATATTCTGGGTTTGAATGACCATGCAACAACGAAAACGAATTCTGGTGGTCGGCGGTGTGGCGGGAGGAGCTTCTTGCGCGGCCCGTGCCCGGCGACTGGACGAGCACGCCGAGATCATCGTGTTCGACCGAGGTCCATACATTTCCTTCGCCAACTGCGGGCTGCCCTACTACGTGGGAAATGTCATCCGCGAGGAACAGAAGCTACTGGTCGCCACCCCGGAGCTTTTCCGGACCAGATTCAACATTGACATACGGGTGGAAACCGAAGTCGTCGGCATCGACCGGGAAGCCCGCCGCATCCAGGTCAAGGACCTGAATTCGGGAAGCCTTCGCGACGAAACCTACGATGCTCTCGTCCTTTCGCCCGGGGCCCTCCCCATCAGGCCAGCGTTGCCGGGCATCGACCTGCCAGGCATCTTCACGCTGCGCACGATTCCCGACAGCCGGCAGATTCGCGACTGGATTGAGACCCGGCAGGCCCGGCGTGCCGTCGTGGTTGGGGGCGGCTTCATCGGCCTGGAGATGGCCGAGAACCTCGTCGCGCGGGGCCTGGAAGTGACCGTTGTCGACATGGCGCAACAGCTCATGCCTCCCCTGGACCCGGAAATGGCCGAGTTCGTCCGCCGGAGAATTGTCACTCATGCGGCCCGCGCTCACCTCGGCGACGGCGTAGCGGGGTTCGAACGGGGCGCCGACGGTTGCCTGGTGGTCCGTACCGACGGCGGGAGCACGTTCCCTGCCGACGTGGTGATTCTCTCGATCGGAGTGCGGCCTGATACCGAGTTGGCCCGGCAGGCCGGCCTTGAGATCGGGTGTACGGGCGGCATTCGTGTGGACGATTCCATGCGGACCAGCGACCCAAACATCTGGGCCGTGGGGGACGCCGTCGAGGTGCGCGACTTTGTCACCGGCCAGCCCTGCCTCATGCCTCTGGCGGGCCCGGCCAACCGGCAGGGGCGAATCGCCGCGGATGCCATCTGCGGCCGCAGGGCCCGCTTCCGGGGAGTTCAGGCGACAGCGGTGTGCGGTTTCTTCGGGCTTACTGTGGCGATCACCGGCGCCGCCGAGAAGTCATTACGCCGCGCGGGAATCACCGGGTATGAATGTGTCTACCTGCATCCGGCTCATCACGCGGGTTACTATCCCGGAGCCAAGCCGGTCCACCTGAAGCTGATCTTCCGCGGGTCGGACGGCCGCATTCTGGGCGCGCAGGCGGTCGGCGACGAGGGAGTGGAGCGCAGGATCGACGTCATCGCCATGGCAATCCAGAAGGAGGGCACGGTCTACGACCTGGAGGAAGCCGAACTGTGCTACGCCCCGCAGTATGGAAGCGCCAAGGACCCCGTCAACGTAGCCGGCATGGTGGCGGCAAACGTAGTGCGAGGCGACGTGCGATTGGCCCCGTGGGAGGGCGTATCCGCCTCCAAGGCGTTTCTGCTCGATGTTCGCGGGCCGGCCGAGTTTCGCGGGGGCTGTCTGGACGGGGCGGTGAACATCCCGTTGGGCGAACTACGATCCAGGCTTCACGAACTGCCCCGCGACAGAGAGATATGGGTGAACTGCACGGCGGGCCTGCAGTCCTATGTCGCCTGCCGGCTGCTGCAGCAGCACGGATTTGCGGCCCGTAATCTCTCGGGCGGTTATCACATGTATCGGGCGTTCCATCCCGAGAGCGGTCACCTGGCCTGAATCGCTCGACTGGATTCCAAATAGATGCAACATGCACCGAAACGACGGCGACGCCTATGAATCCGAAGGCCGGCCCTGTTCAAAACGGTCGTCTGCCACGCGACAATCGCAATCGGAGTCATCGAACCATCCCGCTCTGCTTTCCGGGTAGCAGTCGAATTCCGGGACATAAGGCTTGATGTCCAGCAGCGGCGTGCCGTCGATGACATCCACCCCCTCCACATCCAGAATGCAGCCTTGAACTGCAAGCAGCCGGACGGCCGACATTCCGATGGGGGCTGGGCGGGCCGGAGCGCGCGTGGCGAAGATGCCGCGTTCCCGTTTGTCCAGAAACGGCGTCACATGGAGCCGCGGCGCTGGCGCCCTGTGCAGCCAGTAGACAAGCCAGACGCGCTCAAAGCCCTCCAGATCTTGCAGCCCGGGCTGGAATTGCGGGTCGAGGAGGACCCTTCCCCGCGCATTCCTGGCACGGGAAGGTTGGATGGGAGCGCCAGAGGGATCGCGAAAAGGCGTCTCGATCACTCCGATCGGTTTCACCGTCAGTTGGTCGGACATGGTCAGTCGATTGTCAGTCTAATGCCGGCGCCGGCTTCCCGCACGCGCGTATGGAACCGTCCTCGGAGGTACGCCTGGGCCGCAGCGCCGGTGCAGTGACAAGGCGCCAGGATCCGGATGTTTCGCCTTTCGATGGCGTTCCCCGTCGCTTCCAGTTGCGCGTGCGGCGCTTGCCCGAGGTGCAGCCCCCCAATCAGCGCAAGAACATCCTGCCGGCCCCCCAATGCGGTGACGTGATCCAGCGTATTCATGACCCCGGAGTGAGCGCACCCGGCGATGACCACCAGCCCGCGCTCCGTCTCCACGGCCAGCGCCTGGTCGTCGACGAGCGGGTCCGGTTCGCGGCAGTCCGCGTCGAGGAAGAAGTATCCTGCTGTCTGCTCGGCTGTGTGTCTCCGCGGGATCTCTCCGGTGCACCAGATCCCCGGCGCGATCTCGGTGGCGGCGCGGGTCCAGACGATCCTGGAGCGGGCCGCGTCCAGCGCAATCCGTGACGGCCCTGGAATACCGATAGAACGATGTGGTAGAGTCTCCCGCTTCGCGTACTTGTTGTCCAGGGCGGCGGGATGCAAAAAGACGGCGGGGGGATCGGCCTCCCGCAACACATAAGACAGGCTGCCGGTATGGTCGTAGTGGCCGTGGCTGAGTACAACGGCGTCGAGCGGAGCAAGATCGAGGTTGAGGGCTGTCAGGTTGGCGGGGAGCGCCGTCCCTTGGCCCGTGTCGAACAGGATCCGCCTGCCGTCGGCCTCGATCAGCACCGAAAGGCCGTGTTCGGCGAGCAGGCCGGGAGCGCCGGCGCTGTTGTCGGCCAGCACCGTGACTTGCAGTCGCCTGATCATGACAGGACAACGCCAGACATTCAGTTCATGTGGCCCAGACGCTGGAGCGTCGCGTAGTAGTTCTCGCTCTCCATTTGTCCGGAGTTGAATTTGGCCACCACTTTTCCGCGGTCCACTGCAATCGCATACGGCGGGTCCGTGAACGGTACCGCCTTACGGAGCGGCGCGGCGTCAGGCGATATTCCGGCGCTAAGGCCGGCGTCCTTCAGGAAAAGCGGCGCGAACTGCGGCTCCCTTGTGGGAATCACCACGATCCTGGTGGCCCCCCAGCAGCGCTTCGCCATCTCCCGCGCCACTCCGAGGCAATGCGTGCACTCGGGGTCGAAAAAGTAAAGCAGCAACCGCCCCTGGCGAAGGTTCACCCGCTTGCCGTCCACCATGGCCGTCTCTGGCACGTCGGCGCGGCTGCGGCGCATTGCCGTGACCCCGTAGGAGCCAGCAGCGATTACCAGCAGTCCGCACAAAATGGCGGCGGCCGGACGCCATGCCTGAGGCCGGCGCGACCCCCAGGCGGCAAGCAGGGCGAGCGCGAGCATGGCGGCATCGCCAACGAAGAAGGCAGGTCCCACAACCCGCCGAATCCAGGGAAAACAGTTGCAGTCCTCACCGAGCAACCGGTTATAGAGGACACCGATGTAGAGCATGAACGCAATGAGCATCAGTCCCGCGAGCCAGGCCCCCCACCGCCGGTAGCGAGGCATCAGCAGCAGCACGCCGGCGAAAGTCTCGGCGACAGGCACGGCTATCGCCGCGGCCATGCTCAACGAAACCGGCACAAGGCTCTGAATCATGCGTTCTGCCGTTGCGTCGAGATCCAAGAGTTTCCAGATCCCCGAAGCGAGAAGGAGTACACTCAAAAGGACTGCGGCCACTGCACCGCTAACAGACTTCCATCGGGGTGGCCTTTGCTCTGTCAGTGTGCTCGCGACAAGGTCCTGCACTTCGCTCATGGCCGGTTCTCATCTTCCTTTCGTCGGATCTTGTGAAATCGCGGCTTCCTCATGCCCGGTGAGGCTGTTCCTGCTGCGTATGGGCCGGGCCCGAGGTGAATAGCAGGTACACGGTGTCCGCATAGATGCACCTTGCACCTACTATAACAGGACTGCTGCTGGTGATCTCGGCGAGGGGGTCCATGGGGAAGGCCGGGAGCATCGAACCGTCGGAGGGTATTCACGGTCTTGCATCGGTCAAGTCCGGCAGGCGATTGCCTGCATGCAGAAAGGGGCCTAAAATCAAAGGAGTAGACGGTCGGGGCGTAGCGCAGCCTGGTAGCGCACCTGCCTTGGGCGCAGGGGGTCGGAGGTTCAAATCCTCTCG
>JBHGAV010000088.1:0-12891 GCA_041946685.1 Bryobacteraceae bacterium
AGCATGGGATTCACCGGCCAGTACGGCAGAGAACGGGCAATGATAAGCGACGTCCAGGCAATCCCGAGGCACAGCAACAGTTGACACCACCCGAGCGCCAGCCGGGGCGAGATGTCGCGGGAGAGCCTGGAGCCGGCGCCGGTCCCCAAGGCCAGGCCGACCAGAAACACGGCAAGAATGATCGAGAAGACATACACCGTGGAGCCCAGCAGCATCGCGGTGAGGCGGGTCCAGATCACCTCCGCGCCCAACGCTCCCGCGCCCGACAGGGCGATGGTGACGTATACGGGCCAGCGGCCGGGGAGGCCGGGAGTGCCGTTCTCGGACCTCACGGCGATTTCAATACGCCCCGCCGCTCGAGTGGAAAGCAAAAAGCTCCCAGCCGCAACCAGCAGGTTGAGTGCCGCCGCGACGCAGGTGGCTACAACCGTGTCGTGGACGCGCAACAGATAGAAGCCCGCCAGAAGGCATCCGAAGACGGCCCCGGCGGTGTTGGCGCCATACAGAAAGCCCCACCACGAGGCCCCGCGAGGCGTCGACTCGATCCAGCGCGAGATGGCCGGGAGAGAAGCGCCCATGAGCACGGTCGGCGGCAAGAGGCAAACCGCGGCGACCAGAGAGCGGAGCAACATGCCCGGCAGGCCGTAGCCCACGGCCGCGATGTAGATTCGGTCGACCAGCGGGATTCCGAACACGACGAGGACCCCGCAGACTGCGATTCCGGTTTCAATTGCCGCAAACACACGAAGCGGATGTCGCGACTCGAGGCGCAGGCGCGGAAACAGGATGCTGCCCAGACACAGGCCGCCCATGAACGTGGCCAGCAAGACCCCGAGGGACACGGCGGTGGAGCCTATGGCCAGTTGCAGTAACTGGTACCAGGCAACCTCATAGATCAAGGCTGCGCAGCCACTGCCTGCCAGCAGCGGGAGCAGCAGCGGAAGGAATCGTTCGTTGGCGGCGGAAGCCGGTTGAGCCGGAGTTTCGTATGACATCTCTGAGGAAATCACCCCTGACGTGATCGAACCACATAATACCCGATCCGGCAGGCCGGAATCAGGCGCATCGTGCCTCTGCGATAGAATCAAGGCTTCGCGATTGGGAGGCACGCCATGATCCGGTGCGCGTTTCTGTTCGTCCTTTTGATTCCCCTGGCCGCTGCCGCCGCCAACTACTCGGCGCGACAGACAACGGTTGACTCGGTGGACGTGGTGCTTCTGGCCGATGCCGCCAGGGCCACCGAGGTCGCCATCGCGCCTTCGGCCGGCAACATCGTCTACGAGATGAAGGTCAGGGGCAACAACATCCTCTTTGTGCCGGACGGCCTTCCGGCCAGGCTCAAGCAGCGGCCGAGCATGACGGGGATTCCATTTGTGGGGCCGTGGGTAAACCGGCTGGACCAGGATGCCTTCTACGCCAATGGGAAGAAGTACATTCTGAATCCGGGGCTGAACAACGTCGGCCGGGACCAGAACAAGAATCCGATGCACGGCGTCCTCACGGGATCCTCCGCCTGGAAGGTCGTTGCGGTCGCGGCGGACTCGGGAAGCGCCTCCGTCACCAGCAGGCTGGAGTTCTGGAAATATCCGGACTTGATGGCGCAATTCCCGTTTGCGCACGTCATCGAGATCACCTACCGGCTCCGGGACGGAGAACTGGAGGTGGAGACGGCTTTCCAGAATCTCTCTGAGGAGCCCATGCCCCTCTCTTTCGGGTACCATCCCTACTTCCGGGTCCTGGACGCTCCGCGGGACAAGTGGAAGCTACACCTGGCGGCGAGAGAGCAGTTGGTGCTGAACCCGCAATTGCTGCCGACGGGCGAGCGGAAGCCCGTCCCTTCTCCCGATCCCCTGCCTCTGGCGGGCGTTTCGCTCGACGATGCATTCGCCAACCTGGTGCGGGGAGCGGACGGGCGCGCGGAGTTCTGGGTCGAGGGAGACAAGCAGCGGATCACGGTGATCTTCGGCCCCAAGTACACCAGCGCGGTGATTTTCGCGCCGGGCTCGAGGGGCCTGATCTGCATCGAGCCTATGGCGGCCATCACCAACGCGCTGAACCTGAGCCAGAGCGGGGTGTACCGCGAGCTCCAGTCGGTGCCGCCGGGCGGGTCCTGGCGGGAGAGCTTCTGGGTCCGGCCAAGCGGATTCTGAGACCACGAAGCCCTCGGCAGAGCTTATAATGCCTTGTACGCCGTCGCGTAAGCCGGCGGGAAGGAGACCTGTGATGAGAAGAGCGCTGTTGACAACTCTGGCGATTTGCCTTGCGGTGTTGCTGATGGCGGCAGACGCCCGGGCTCAGATCAATAGTCTGACCCGCGACGAATTGATCAAGTACACGGCCCAGAACCCCTACGACCGGTTCCCGGACGGCCGGCCCAAAGTGCCCGATGCTCTCCTGGAACGGCTCAAGTCTGTTTCCTCTTCGGAGGAGCTGATGAATGCCGGCCGTGGCGCTCCACCGGCGGCGGGCGCTCAGGCACCGGCAAGAGGAGGCCCCGGTCAGGGCTTCGTGACCTTCACCGGCGGCTGGCAGGTTCTCCATCCGGGCAAGAAGCTGATCGGGCGGGCGGTTACGCTGCAACTGATGCCGAGAAGGCCGGAAGTAGCGGACGTGGATGCGGCGGAATGGAAGGCGAAGGGCAATACAGTGCCTCTCAACCATCAGTCGGCGCTCGACATCCTCGAACCAGGGGACGTGATCATCATCTCGGCGGGGGGCGGTCTTGAAGCCGGCGGCATTATCGGCGACAACCTGGCGTATTACATCTGGAAGAAGACCGGCACGGGCTTCGTAGTGGACGGCGCCATTCGTGACCTGCAAGGCATCGCCAATTTCGACATGGCCGGCTACTTCAGAGGCGCGGTCCCTCCAGCCATCGCGGGCTTGATGGTGACGGGCATCAACGTGCCGGTTCGGATTGGAGATGCCACCGTAATGCCGGGCGACGTGGTCTGGGGAGACGCGGAAGGCGTCAACTTCATTCCGCCGGAGGCGGTGGAACGGCTGCTCGCCAGCTCCCTGGAGACGCGCATCCACGACGAGTGGACCCGGATGAAGTTCGACACCGGCAAGTACAAATCCACCGACATTTACGGGAGCCCGAGGGATCCCGAGCTGATGAAGGAGTACAAGGAGTACCTCAAGAAGCGCCTGGCTGAGGAGAAAGCGAAGCAGTAGTTGCCTGAACGAGACGAGACGCCGTTTTCCCAGGCGAGTCCCACCCTTGCCCATCCCGGCCTCCGGCCGTGCGCTCGCGGTGGTAAGCTATGGGACGTATGCGCAAACTCCTCTGCTTGTTCATTGCTCTAACACTGACCGCTGTCGCGGCGGACGTAGTCACCGGCACGTGGAAGGGCAGCATCGAAACACCCGGCGGCACGTTCGAAAACACCTTCATCCTCAAGGCTGAGGGAGACAAACTCACCGGAACACTCCAGGGCGGCCCTGGCGGTGAGATGAAGATCGAAGAAGGCAAGGTGGACGGGAGCAACATCTCATTCGTAATCAACATGGAGTTCGGGAAGCTGAGCTATACCGGCGCCGTGAACGGAGACGACTTGAAGATGAAGGTATCGTTCGGCGGCGGCGAGATGCCTCCCATGGAGTTCACCTGTAAGCGGGCTAAGTAGCTCATCCCCGCGGAAACAGGAGCAGCCGATGACGAGACGTGACTTCTACAGGCGAGGTGTGTCTTTCGGGTTGGGCGCGCTTGCCGGGCAAGTGGGCGCGCAGAGCCCCGACTACTACCAGGAGGCGGCGAAGAAGCTTCCGGTGAGGAACTTCGACGTGGTGGTCGCCGGAGGCGGGACGGCGGGCGTGGTGGCGGCTATTGCGTCGGCCCGACAGGGCGCGAGGACCGTCCTCCTCGAAAACAAGGGATACACGGGCGGAGTGGCGGTCGAGGGCGGAACCGCGCTGCACAGTTTCTTCAACCTGTGGAAGGCGTTCCCGGGGGTCGCCAAGCGCCAGGTGGTGAAGGGCATCCCGCAGGAGATCATCGACCGGCTCATGAAGGTGGGCGGCTGCACGGGCCACGCCGAAATGCTGAGTTACTACGACTACGACTCGGTTTGCACGGCCATCGACACCGAGATGTACAAGCTGGTGACCATGGAGATGCTGCATGAGGCCGGGGTCACGGTGTGGGTCAACACGTTGCTTGCCGGCGCGATCAAGTCCGGGTCCCGGCTGACGGGCGCGATCGCCGAGAGTCGCTCGGGGCGGGAGGCCATTTACGCCAAGGCGTTCGTGGACACGACCGGGTACGGCGATCTGGCCGCGCACGCCGGGGCGAAATACACCGAGCCGAACGATCATCCGGTCGCCAACAGCATGGGCATCGGCAACGTGGATATCGAGCGGATGTGCGACTTCCTCAAGTCAAAGAACACGCTGGTGCAGCTTGCGCGCGGGCGGCGGAGCGGAAAGGACGACCAGATCGTACGGTTCGGAGGCGAGTCGGTGTCTTTCTCCGAGGAGTTCAACGCCGAGGCACGGAAGCTGGGCCTGTCGATGATCACTACGACGGTCCACGACAACTACTTCATGTTCATCAAGCTGAACTTCCGGCTGCCCGTAAGCCCCACTAATCGGGACGAGGTCGCCAAGGCCGAACTGGAGCTGCGCCAAAGGCAGGCCAAAGCCGTGGAACTGTTGAGGAAGCACGTGCCCGGCTGCGAGAGGGCGTTTATCGCCAGAACCAGTCCCTCCCTGTGCATCCGCAGGGGCAGGCTGATCACGTGCGACTACGACATTGCTCTGGATGACATTCTCAAGGCCCGGCACTTCGACGACGACGTGTTCGTCTATGGCTTCCACGACTCGGCCCCCCGGCTGCAAGTCGGCGGTGGCGGGACGTATGGCATCCCTTACCGTGCGCTGCGGCCCGCGGGAATCGAAAACCTGCTGGTGGCGGGCATGATGATCACCTCCGATTTCCAGGCCCACATGTCCACGCGCAACACGGTAAGCTGCATGGGACAAGGCCAGGCGGCGGGCACCGCAGCGGCGCTATGCGCGGCCAGGAACCTTGGCACGCGCGAGCTGGCCTATGCCGATCTCCGCAAAGCCCTGGTGAAGGACAACGTGTACTTCGAGTAGGTGCCCTGAAGAGATCTTGCCGGCACGCACCCCTCCGGCCGGGGAGTATACTGTCTGGCTATGAGCAAGGGCCGCCTGTGTTGTATCCTCATGTTTGCCGCCATGGCTTTCGCGCAGCAGGGCTGGTATCCCCACGAGGGTGGGCTCCTTAAGTACCGTGTCCAGATCCGCTTCGGCGAGGAGCCGGACACCATGCCGGACGGCTGGAAGTTCGGCCGCGTCTCGGCTGTGGACGTCGACCCCGCAGGCAATGTCTACGTCTTCCAGCGCGGTCCCAAAGCCGATCCCATCGTCGTTTTCGGCCCCGACGGCAGGTACCTTCGATCCTGGGGGAAGGGGTTGTTCGGCAATCCTCACGGTCTGCGCATCGACTCTCAGGGGCACGTGTGGGTCACCGATACCGGCTACCACATGGTTATGGAGTTCACCGCGGACGGCAAGCTCCTCCGCTCCTGGGGCACCAAGGGCAAGTCGGGGGCGACCCCGGATACCTTCTACCGGCCCACCGACGTCGCTTTCCTGCCGAACGGTGACTTCTTCGTGACCGACGGCTACGGCAACTCCCGCGTGGTCAAGTTCTCGCGCGACGGCAAGTACATGATGGAATGGGGGAAACGTGGCGCCGGGCCCGGCGAGTTCGACCTGCCCCACGCCATCGTCGTCGATTCCCGTCAGAACCTGTACGTGAGCGACCGGGAGAACAACCGCATCCAGATCTTCGATGCGAACGGGAAGTTCCTGCGCCAGTGGACCCATCTCGGCGCGACGCAGGGGATCGACCTCAACGAGAAGGATGAGCTCTGGATCGTCACCCACCGGGACAAGGGCGAGAACATCGCCTATGACACCCTGGCAGGCCGAATCATGCGCATTGACATCGCTTCGGGCAAGATCCTCGGCTCGATGGAGAGCCCCGGCCACTGGCTGGCGCTCGGCCCAAAAGGCGACATCTACATCGGCAGCCTGACTGGCAACGTGTTCCGCTGGTACCCCGGCTGGAGCACCGGCCTTCGCGAAAACGAGCCGGGCGTGGCTCGCTGAAGCGATTCCGCCGGGAACCTAAGCCAGACCGGCCACCAGCGCCTGAAACCGGGGATGCCCCCTGAGCGGGTCCAGGTTGCTGTCGTGCTCGTACCAGCCCTTCTCCGCCACGCCCAGTTCGGCGCCCTTCTCCAGGCAGGAGATGGCCTCCTCGACGCACCCCAGCAGGGCGAAGATGCAGCCCACGTTGTAGAGCAGCATGGGATCGTCCGGCCGCACGGCCAGCGCGCGCTCGGCCCACTTGCGCGACCGCTCCTTCTCGCCCAGCGCGGCCATCCCATTCGCGGCCATGTATAGCGCGCGGGCGTCGTCCGGATTGAGCCTCAGGTGCTGCTCAGCAAGGTCGATGCCTCGCAGCCGTGCGGCCCGGGCATCCTCGGGACGCCCCAGGTCATCGTAGCTTTGAGCCACCAGAAGGGGCGACTGGTAGTCCTCCGGCCGGATGCGAATGGCTTCCTCGTAGAGGCTGATGGCCTTGGCTTGCTTGCCGTGAACGAACGAGTGCCGCGCATAGAAGTAGCGGGCCTCAAATAGGTTCGGATCCAGCCGGATGGCCGTTTCGAAGGCCACTTCCGCCTCTTCGTCCCTCTCGTTCAGCGACAGCGCCAGCGCCCGCGACGCGTGCGACTGGGCAGCCTGCGGATCGAGCTCGACCGCCTTGATACTGGCCTCGTCGGCACGCTCACGGGCGGCTTCCCTACGGCCCCCATACAGGTACAGGTAGGACCAGCAATCCGCCAGACCGGCCCAGGCAGGCGCGTAGCGCGGGTCCCGCTCGATCGCGTGCTCGAAGAGCTGCTTGGCGAACTCCACGTCCCTCGGCCCGTAACGGTAGTAGAAACTGCGCCCGCGCAGGTAGTAATCGTACGCCTCGATATCCCGCGTGGAAGACTTGCCGAGACTTGCGGATTCGGAGGGACTCAAGGTGATCCGCAGCGCCTGCGCCACCTGCCGCGCGATCTCCTCTTGGATCGAGAAGATGTCGGTCATCTCACGATCGTAGGCGGCCGACCAGAGCTGGTAGCCGTCCTCGGCGCCGGTGAGTTGTACCGAAATGCGGAACCGCCCCTGGTCCTTGCGCACACTGCCCTCCAACAGCGTGCCAACTCTCAGCTTCCGGCCGATCTCGCGAACGTCCGCGCCTTTCCCCTTGAAGTGGAACGACGAGGTCCTGGAGGCCACGCGGATGTTCTCGATGCGGCTCAAGGCATTGATGATCTCCTCGGCCACGCCTTCGCAGAAGTACTCCTGGTCCTTCTCACGGCTCAGATCCGCGAAGGGCAGCACCGCGACCGACGCCGCCTGCTCGCCGGGGGCGGCGGGGTCGTCGGTCAGCGCTGCGCCACGGCTGAACCACCAGGCGTCCAGCTCCGCACGGAACGCGTAGACCGACCCCAGCTTGTCGTGGTGCAGCCTGTGAATCGGCAGCCCCTCCTCGCGCTCCCAGCGCTGTACGGTCCGCGTGCCCCGCCGCAGGTAGGCGGCGATCTCCTTCCAGGAGTCCAGCCGCTCATTGGCCGCCGGAGCGGGCTTGGGGAACGCGACCACCTTCTTTGGGAGTTGTCCTTCGCTCATGCGCCGGAGAGAAACCTTCCCTTGTAGGCCCACAAGCCCAAGGCAGGGTTCGAGACGTAGAAGACTTCCTCTCCTCCGATCCAATTGTAGCCTTCCCTCAGCTTCGCTGGATCGTATCTCGCGGCCATATCTTCCAGTGAGCCGTAGCGGAAGTGGACCCCTTCTATCTCCTCCCTGGTGAGATGTCCTGGGCAATAGGTGATCGAGAAGCGGCCCTCGGAGGAGCCGTGGATCAGGTGCGCCGCAGCGCTCAGATTGCCCGCCAGGTCGGCGTTGCCGGCGACTGCATCCAGCACCGCCGGCGTACCCGCGTAGCCGTACTTCCGGATCAGGCCGTCGATGGCCCGGTCTTCCCCGAATTCCCTTACGCCGGGTGCGAGCACGATCAGCTCGGCATCGTCCGCCAGCGCCATGCGCGTGCGGTATATGGCTTTGTTGCCGAGCCAGGTACTCCGGAACTCGGCGGGGTCCAGGTAAACGACCGCCTTGCGTATCTCGCGGTCCAGCATGACAAAGTTGACCTTCAGGCTGAGCGCGGCGGCCTGCTCGAAGCACTCTCTGTCGTCGCCGATGAACAGGCCCCGCACCGCCAGGGCGCCGTCCGCATCCTTGCCGATCACAGTGAGCACGTACACGACCGGCAGTTTTCGGGCGAAACGGTCCGAAGCGTAGTCGAGAACCCTGCGCACCGGCGTATCCGCCCGGCCCATCATCCTCTCCATGCCATATACGGCCCCCAGGTAGTGGCTCTTCGAGATGCCGTCCGCGCCGCCCGTGCCGACGAAGACGTTCTTGTTGTGATTGGCCATGCCGATCACTTCGTGGGGAACCACCTGGCCGATGGAGAGAATCAGGTCATGGCCGCCGTCGACCAGCAGCTTGTCCACCTGCGCCGGCCAAGGGAAGTCCAATCTGCCCTCGCTCTGCTCACGAACAAAATCGGCCGGCACTTCTCCCAGCGTGGCCAGCCCTCCCCGCCAGTCATGCACCCGGAACAGGTCCAGCGGGACCTCGCCGAACATGGTCCGAATCTCGCCGCCGGTCATGGGAGTATGCGTCCCGATGGCGGGCAGCACGTCCGTGAGCCGGCTCCCGTAATACTCCCAGGCCAGCCTGGTCAGTTCTCCCGCGCGGGAGTGATAGCGGGTGATATCGGGCGGCAGACACAGCACCTTTCGACGCGCCCCCAGGGCGTTGAGCGCCGAGAACAGCAGCTCTCTCAGTTCGCCTGAGGCCAGCGCGGTTTCGGGTGACCCAATCGACAGGAAGGTGCTCACAGCGTCACGACGCCAGCTTGTAGGATAGCGCCGAAAAACGGTTGACGGCTCCGGCGGCCCCTGTGCTACATTTTCGGCTAAGGAGGAATCAAATGGCCTGCAAGACGCCGAAGAAGGCGGCAAAGAAGCCTGCCCCCAAGAAGAAGTAACCTGCCTGGTCGTCAAAGGGACCTGATCCCCACCTCCCCCGGTCCCGAGAATTTCCTGTCCGCTCGCCGCCCTGCCGCGTATTACTGGATGAGGGCACACAATTGGGTGGATACAATCTGGCGGCTGCCGGAACTGCCGGGGTGGAAACGTTGACCGTGCCGGTCGCCCGCCGCGAGTTCGCCGACCTGGTCCGCGAGCACCAATCCATGGTGTATAGCCTCTCCCTGCACATCCTGCGCGACCCTCCCGCGGCCGAGGAACTGGCCCAGGAGGTCTTCTTCCAGCTTCATCGCAGCATTTCCAGGCTGGACACGGACGCGCATGTGGTCAACTGGCTTCGGAAGGTCACCTGCCACCGCGCCATTGACCGCCTCCGGCGAGCGAAATCCCATCCCGAGACTCAACTCGACAGCGCGCTCGAGCCTGCCGCGCCGTGTCATCAGAACGATCTCCTGCTATCGGAGCGGGTCAGAAGGCTGGTGGCGTCTCTGCCTCCGGAACTGCGGGCGGTGGTTGTCCTCAGGTATCAGGAGGAACTGGAGCCGGCGGAGATAGCGGAGTTGCTCAACCAGCCCGTCCGGAAGGTGAAGGCTCACCTCCACAAGGGGCTCGCATTGCTGAGGGAGAAGGCCAGGCGGTTTCTGGGTGAGGTGGAACAATGAATCGGCTTGAAGAAGTCCTGCGACAGGCCCTTCGTCGGGAGGAGGCGCCCCCCGGCTTCGCGGAAAGGGTTCTGGCGCGCCTGCCGGAGAAGCCGGCGCGCCCGGCACCATGGATCTGGCTGCGTTGGGCGCTGGCGGCCACCCTCTGCGCGCTGCTGCTCGTCACGGTTCAGTTCGACACCGAGCGGCGCAGGCACGCCGAGGGAGAACGGGCCAAAGCGCAGGTACTGACGGCCCTGCGCATCGCCGCCGAGAAGTTCGAGCACACGCGTGCGAAGGTCATCCGAGTCACCAGCCGCGGCCAGGGCGCTGAGAGACCCGCGAGTTCAATCTAGGGGGAAGATCCATGAAGAGAATGATTGCACTGATCGCCTTCAGCCTCCTGCCGCTCAGCGCGCAGGAAATCAAGATCCCGGAGAGCTTGGACAAACTGGCCGCCAAAGCCAAGGAGACGGTCAACATCAGCCTTGACGGCGCGTTGATGCAACTGGCCGGCAACTTCCTCTCCGGCCGCAAGGCGGACGAGGCCAAGGTCAAGCAACTGACCGCGGGACTGAAAGGCCTGCATGTCCGCGTTTTCGAGTTCGCCGAGGAGGGCCAGTACACCGACGACGACCTCGCTCCCCTCCGCGCTCAACTCGCCACCTCCCGCGGCTGGTCCAGGATCGTGGACGTCGCCGAGAAGCACGAACGCACCGAGGTCTATACCAAGACCGATGCAGACAGGATCGTGGGCGTTGCGCTCGTCGCGGCCGAAAGACGGGAGTTGACTGTGGTCTATGTGGATGGCCCGATCGACCTGAAGCGGCTGAGCGAGCTCGTCGACCTGAACCTCGACGTGGCCCTTGGGAAGGCAGCCAAGAAGTGACTCCGGCTAGCGGCTGCCGGCGGATTTCACAAAGTCGGCGATATCGTCCAGCACGTAGTCCGGGATGCGGCCGGGCTTGGAATACTCGGCGGGCAGAGACTTCCCTTCCCCCTCCAGGAACAAGTGGTTGAGTTTCGGATAGCTCTTGAACGTCACCTTCGCGCGGCCTTTCAGCCCGGCTTTCCAAAGCTCAAAGTCCTTCATCGTGACCTGGTAATCGCGCTCGCCCTGAAGCACGAGGATCGGCGTCGGGACTTTCACTGCCGCTGCCACAGGATCGTATTTCCTGAGGTCCTCCCAATAGGACGCAGGAGCCGCCGCCTTCAACTTTTCCAGCGTTTCCAGTGGCGCTCCCAGGTACTGCAACTGCTCGCGCGCCAGTTCCTCCATTGGCCGGGCATTGCCTGCCAGGAGGATCACGCCGGCCAGGGCGGGGTCTCGCAACGCGATTCGCGGCGCGAGGTAGCCGCCGAGAGAGTGTCCCAGCAGGAAGCTCCTGGTCGGGTTAATCCGGCCCTGGCGCCGCGCCAGTGACAGAGCGGCCAGAGCGTCCTCGATCACTTCCTGCTCAACCGTGGCGATCGGGCTTTGCGGATACTGCTTGGTTCGCTTGACATAACGCAGCGTGGCCACACCGCGTTTGAGCAGTCCCTCCGCCAGCAGCCGGAACGGAGCGTTGGCGGCGACCGTCTCGTCCGCGTCGTGAGGTCCGCTGCCATGCACCAGCACCACCACCGGAAACGGCCCGGCGCCCTCCGGGAGTGTCAGCGTGGCCGGGAGCTGGATGTCCCCTGTGACCACCGCCAGGCCGCTTGGCTTGGGCGGCTCGGGATCGGGAGGCTGGAACCACAGGCCGGCGAGCTCGCCCGCCGCGTTCACCACGATGGCCACATTGAGCTTGCCGTTTTCAAACTCGGCCGGGAAGGTGAAAACGTCATTCCCTTGCGACTGCGAACGGCGCGGTTGAGGCTTCGCGGTGCGCAGTGCGCCCAACTTCGCGATGGCGGGGCCCACCTGCGCCGCGAACTTTTCCGGGGGCGCTGCGGCCTTCATCTGCGCGGAGAACCGGCGGGCCAGCGCCGCGAAATCCTGCCGCGTCAGTTCGTCGAACGCGGACTCGGCGACCTTCAGAGTGTCGGCTGCAAACAGGACGGCTGTGAACAGGAGGAGGACTGCCCGGCAACGGGATTTCATGTAAGCAGTCTACCGCGGTCTCGCCGCCCGCACATGCTACGATTCGGTCATGGCGGCCAAAGCATGGACGAGGCGGGCACTGCTCTCCGGGCTCGCCGGCGCGGGCCTGGCGGGCGCCGCGGATGCGCCGGAACGGCTCCCCTCGGAGGCTTACGCGTACGCGGACCCCGCAACGGAGTCCACGGTCCTTCGCCTCACCGATCCTTCCACGAAGAGTTACCTGCCTCCGGCCGCCGCCCGCTTCGTTTCCCGTAACCGCGGCTTTCTTTTCTATCTCTCGGAGCGCACCGGCGCGCCGCAGGCCTACCGCATGAGCCTCAGGACCGGCGAATCGGACCGGTTGACCGCAGCGGAGCGGCTGCACGCATCGTCCCTCACTCTGACGCCGGACGAGCGCGCCCTGTGCTACCTCGATGGGCCGGCGCTCTGGTCGATGAACCTGTCGAACCGGCGTCTCCGCGCGCTCTATCGCATCCCGGAAGAGTGGGAATTCGGCCGGGGTTTCTGCCTCTCCAGCGACGGCCGGACGGCGGCCATCACCGAGAGCAAGGAACGCAGCTTCCGGCTGCGGCTGCTCGACATCCGCAGCGGAGAAGCGAGAACGCTGGTGGAATCGGAAGCACCGCACAGCGATCCCCTGTTCAGGCCGCGAGCCGCGCAGGTCCTCCACCGCAGAGGCGAGAGCGAGATATGGCTGATTGGCCACGACGGACGCGACTACCGCAGGCTCAAGCTAGCGCCGGGAGGCGTCGGCCCGGTCTATTGGTCGGCCGGGGGAGAGTCCGTCCTCTACCTGAGCTTCCCGAAGGAGAAGAAGCTGAACGCGATTCGTGAGCACGTGCCCGAGTCGGGCGAAGACCGGCTGGTCGCCGAGACCAGCCAGTTCGCCAGCTTCAGCCCCGATGGCGACGCCTCCGTATTCGTCGGAGCCAGCGCCAACCGGGCTTCGCCCCACGTCCTCCTGTTGCTCCGGGCCAGCCGCCGCGAAATGACGTTGTGCGAGCACCGCGCCTCCGACCCCGCG
>JBHGAV010000089.1:0-11896 GCA_041946685.1 Bryobacteraceae bacterium
CGCGAGCGCAGGGCGTGAGGGTCCATGGCGGTGCCCGGCGTCACGATGCGGGTCAGTTCCCGCTTGACCAGCTTCCGGGAAACCCGGGGATCCTCCATCTGGTCGCAGATGGCCACCCGGTAGCCCTTCTGGATCAGCCGTGCGATGTAGCCTTCGGCCGCGTGGTACGGCACCCCGCACATGGGGATGGCCGCGCCCTTCTCCTTGTTCCTGGAGGTAAGGGTGATCTCGAGTTCGCGGGCCGCCGTCACCGCGTCCTCGTAGAACAGCTCATAGAAATCGCCCAGGCGGAACAGCAGCAGCGCGTTCGGCGCCTGTTGCTTGATGGCGTTGTACTGCCGCATCAGCGGCGTGGAAGCTTCCTCCGGCATGCGGCTTGATGGTCACCACCGCGGCACGGAGGCACAGAGAAAGTCGAACCGTGAATTCCTCTGGGCCACCGTGTCTCTGCGGTTACTCTCTCATCCCTCTCTTTCTACGCGTACAGCCCCCGGAGCTTGATGGCGAAGGCCACCCGGTCCAGGGCCAGCATGTAGGCGGCGGTGCGGTTGTTCACTGAATGCCTGGCGGCGTAGTCGGTGACCGCGGTGAAGCTGTTCACCATGATCTCACTCAGGCGCTCGTTGATCAGGTCCTCGTTCCAGAAAAAGCCTTGCCGGTCCTGCACCCATTCGAAGTAGGAGACGGTGACTCCGCCGGCGTTGGCCAGGATGTCGGGGATCACGAAAACGCCCTGGTCCGCCAGGATCTCGTCGGCCACCGGCGTGGTGGGGCCGTTGGCGCCTTCGCAGAGAATGCGGCAGCGCAGGCCGGCGGCGTTGCGCGAAGTGATCACGTTCTCCGTCGCCGCGGGCAGCAGCACCTCGCAGGGCAGGCACAGGGCTTCGTCCCGTTTCAGGTTGCCGGCCTCCGGGAAATCCAGGATCGAGCCCGTCTCCCGGCGGTGCCGTATGACCGCGTCCACGTCCAGGCCGTTCGGGTTGTGCACCGCGCCTTCCACTTCCACCAGGGCGATGATCTTGAAACCCGCGGCCTGCATCAGCCGCGCCGCCGTGCCTCCCACGTTGCCCAGGCCCTGGATGACCACCCGGGTCCCGGAGGGCTCCCACCCGAACCGCTTCAGCGCTTCCAGGGTCACCGTCAGGCAGCCCCGCCCGGTCGCCTCGCGGCGGCCGCGCGACCCGCCCAGGTCCACCGGTTTCCCGGTCACCACCGCCGTCACGGTATGGCGCATGTGCATCGAGTAGGTGTCCATGATCCAGGCCATCACCCGCTCGTTGGTGTTCATGTCCGGCGCCGGGACATCCCGCTCGGGTCCCAGGAAGGCGATGATCTCGGCCGTGTAGCGGCGGGTGAGACGCTCCAGTTCGTCGTCCGACATTACGGAAGGGTCGCAGATCACGCCGCCCTTGGCCCCGCCGAAGGGAATATTCACCACGGCGCACTTCCAGGTCATCCACGACGCCAGTGCCCGTACCTCGTCCAGGGTGACGTCCGGCGAGAAGCGGATGCCGCCCTTGGCCGGTCCGCGCGCGATGGAGTGCTGCACCCGGTAGCCGGTGAAGACCTCCACCCGCCGGTCGTCCAGTTCCACCGGGATGTTGACCGTGATCTCCTTGGACGGAGCCCGCAGGATCTTGCGCATGCCGTCGTCCAGATTCAAACGGGTAGCCGCTTCGTCGAAGCGCGCTTCCGCCGCCCGCCACGGGTTGGTTTCCTGCTCGAGTTCCAGAGTGGTCGCCATGCTGAAACCTCCCGACCCATTATGCCACCCGTGCCGCCGGCAGCATCGGGCGGGACTCGGATCAACCGCTGTCCAGACCCATGAAGAGGAAGGCATTGGGTACCGGGGGGTAAGGCCGGCCCCGCCGCCCCGGGCCTCCCCTAATTTCCTCTGTCCCCTTTTCCGGGATGCTACATTGGTTCGTGGCTGGCGAGAAGTTTCAGCTCCTGGTTGACCTGATGGCCCGGCTGCGCGCCCCGGACGGCTGTCCCTGGGACCGCGAACAGACTTTCGACACCATCAAGCCGTACCTGCTCGAGGAAACCTACGAGGTTCTGGACGCCATCGACGCCCGCGATTGGAGCGGTCTGGCGGACGAACTCGGCGACCTGCTGCTGCAAGCCGTCTTCTTTTCGCAGATGGCCGCCGAACAGGGCTCCTTTCGCATCGAGGACGCCCTGGACGCCATCAACCGGAAGTTGGTGCGCCGCCACCCGCACGTGTTCGGCGAGGAAACCGCCCGGACGGAAGGCGAGGTTCGCAAGCGCTGGAACGAGATCAAACGCCAGGAGAAGGAAGGCAAGGGCCAGGCGGAGCAGGGCCTGCTCGACTCCGTGCCGCGCTCCCTGCCCGCCCTGGTCGAGGCCCAGCAACTGACCTCCCGGGCCGCCCAGGTGGGTTTCGATTGGGCCGATGCCGCCCAGGTCCTCGAGAAACTGCGCGAGGAGACCGCCGAGTTCGAGCGGGCGCGCCGCGGCGCTTCCATCCAGGAACTGGAGGACGAGTTGGGCGACATGCTCTTCGTCCTGGTCAACCTGGCGCGCTTCGTCAAAGTCGATGCCGAGCAGGCGCTGCGCCGCACCAACCGCAAGTTCCGCGACCGCTTCGCGTTCATCGAGCGCAGGCTGGCCGAACAAGGCCGCACGCCGGCCGAATCGAACCTCGATGAGATGGACATGTTGTGGAATGAGGCCAAGAAGGAAAATGGAAAGCCAAACAGTGACCGAACGCCAGGTAACCATTGAGGTCCGGGCCCTGACCCGGACCGAGGAGTTCCACCAGGCGGTCGACTTGCAGAGAATCATTTGGAAATTCGATGACGTGGACCTGCTGCCCGTGCGCTTGTTCGTGGTCGCCACCAGGGTCGGCGGCCAGGCGCTGGGCGCCTACGACGGCGAGCGCATGGTCGGATATTGCCTCGCCATTCCGGGGTTGAAGTCGAACGGCGAGGGCTACCTGCACAGCCACATGCTGGGAGTGTTGGAGGACTATCGCAACCTGGGCGTCGGCCGCATGCTGAAACTGGCCCAGCGCGAGGACGCCCTGGAGCGCGGCATCCGGCTGGTCGAGTGGACCTTCGACCCGCTGGAGCTCAAGAACGCCTACTTCAACCTGGAGCGCCTGGGCGCCATCGTGAGGCGCTATGTGCGCAACCAGTACGGCACCACCACCAGCCCGCTGCACGGCGGGCTGCCCACCGACCGCTGCGTGGCCGAGTGGTGGCTCGGATCGGACCGGGTGCGCGCGGTCCTGGCCGGCCGGCCGGACCGGCCCGCCGTGGAAGTGCGCGTCGAGGTTCCCAACGACATCGCCCGGATCCGTGCCCGGGAGCCCAAGCAAGCCCGCATTATCCAGAACGCCATCGGTGAGCAGTTCGAACAGCACTTCGACCGTGGCCTGGCTATCGTCGGGTTCGAGAAGGGCCCCACAGCGGGCGCCTACCTGCTGGGAGAACCGCGTCTATGAGGATCGATCGGATCACCCTCCGGCAGATCCGCATGCCGCTGGTCCATTTCTTCGAGACCAGCTTCGGCCGCACCACCCAACGCGACATGGTGCTGGTGGAGGTCCAGGGCGAAGGAATGTCGGGCTGGGGCGAGGTGACCGCCGGCGAGCGTCCCTTCTACAACGAGGAGTGGACCGAATCGGCCTGGCTGATCCTGCGGGACTTCGCGGCCCCGCGCGTGCTCGGCCGGGACCTGGCCTCCGCCGAAGACGTCGCCCCCCTCACCGCCCACATCCGCGGCCATCAGATGGCTCGCGGCGGCCTCGAAGCCGCGATCTGGGATCTGCAGGCCCGCCTGCACGGCAACCCGCTGTGGAAGGAAATCGGCGGCGGCGCGCGGCGTGAGATCCCCTGCGGCGTCTCCATCGGAATCCAGAACTCGGTTGAGCAGCTCCTCGACAAGATCCAGACCGAGCTGGACGCCGGCTACCAGCGCATCAAGATGAAGATCAAGCCGGGTTGGGACGTGGATGTCGTCCGCCGGGTCCGCGAGCGGTTCCCCCGCATCAAGCTGATGGCGGACGCCAACTCGGCCTACACCCTGGCCGATAGCGACCGGCTGAAGGCCCTGGACGAGTTCTACCTGATGATGATCGAGCAGCCGCTGGCGCACGACGAGATCGTCGATCACGCCGCCCTGCAGGCCAAACTCGACACCCCCATCTGCCTGGACGAGTGCATTCGCTCGGCCCACCATGCCGAACAGGCCATACGCATGGGCGCCTGCCGCATCATCAACATCAAGCTCGGCCGGGTGGGCGGCTTTTCCGAAGCCCGGAAGGTGCACGACGCCGCCCAGGCGGCCGGGATTCCGGTCTGGTGCGGCGGCATGCTCGAAGCCGGTATCGGGCGGGCCCACAACATCGCACTCTCTACCCTGCCCAACTTCGTGCTGCCCGGCGACGTCTCGGCCAGCCGGCGCTACTGGGCTCGCGACGTCATCTGCCCGCCGGTGGAAGTCACGCCGCAGGGCGCCATTCAAATCCGTGACCAGGCCGGATTCGGCTACGAATTGGACCGCGAGTTCCTGCAACAGGTCACAGTCCGGGAGGAGACGCTCGGCCCGCGGCCCGCATGACTTTCAGCCGGCTTCTCAGGCAGAATCGCAACTACCGCTACACCTGGAGCGGACAGGTAGTGAGCGAGGTAGGCGATCACTTCAATAACATCGCCGTGTTCAGCCTGGCCCTGGCCCACACCAAGTCGGGCCTGGTGGTCAGCGGGATCATGCTTTCGCGCGCCATTCCGGCGGTGCTGGCCGGGCCCCTGGCCGGCATTTTGCTCGACCGGCTGGACCGCAAGCGGGTCATGATCGCCAGCGACCTGGTGCGCGCGGTGGTGGCGGCCGGTTTCATCCTGGCCGTTCGCTACCCGGAGCCCTGGCTGCTGTACGTGCTCAGCGGCCTGCTGATGTTCGCCTCGCCCTTCTTCACCAGCGGACGGTCCTCCATCCTGCCCGCCGTTGCCAGCAAAGAGGAACTGCACACCGCCAACTCGCTCACCCAGACCACCGGCTGGACCACCCTGACCATCGGGACCTTTCTGGGCGGCGCCAGCGTCACCCAGTTCGGCTACGAGTGGGCCTTCTTCATCAACACGGCTTCCTTCCTCGTGTCGGCCTGCTGCATCTCGCGGCTGCGCCCGCCTAGGGACGGCTTCCGGGCGCCCAGCCGGGCGCTGACCGAAGCCGGCGTGGTGCGCCCCTGGCACGAGTACACCGAGGGCCTGCGCTACATGCGGGCCACGCCTCTCATCCTCGGCATCGCCCTGGTCAACGCGGGCTGGGCCAGCGGCGGCGGCGCCGCCCAGATCCTGTTCAGCCTGTTCGGCGAACTGGTCTTCGACCGCGGACCGGCAGGCATCGGCATCATCTGGGGTTTCGCCGGCATCGGCCTGCTCATCGGCGGCCTGATCGGCAACAAGGCGGGCCCCCGGCTCAGTTTCAACGGCTACAAGCGCACCATCGGCGTCGCCTACGTGATTCACGGCGGCGCGTACATTCTGTTCAGCCAGGCGCGGGACTTTCACACCGCCTTGTTCTACATCGCGCTCTCGCGGGCCGCCGTGGCGGTGAGTTCCGTATTGAATATGTCGCAGTTGTTGCGGCGCGTTCCCGACGAACTCCGCGGACGGGTCTTCGCCACCCTGGAGTCGATTACCTGGTCGGTGATGATGTTGTCGATGATGGGCGCGGGGATCGCCTCCGTCCAGTACAACCCTCGGATCATCGGTGCCTGGTCGGGGCTGCTGAGCTCCAGCACGGCCCTGTTCTGGGGATGGGCGCACTTCAGCGGCCGGCTTCCGGAGCCGCCCCCGGAAGGAGTGGAGCCGAAGGAAATCGAGGTACACGGCGAACCGGCCGTCTAGTATTTGGTAGCTGCATTGAAAGACGATCTAGGGCATGGGGCATGAACAAACGCCGGACAGACCGCGCTGGAACTGAAACGGATCACGTGACGCACTCGCTCGATGGTCACTCTCATCTGCTTGCCCAGACGCTTCAGTTTTCCCCGGCTCCCCCCAATTTCTACCCGCACACGTTCCGCCTGTTCACCGCTTTGTGCGTCAACGAGACAAGTCACCGCTATGCCGTCTTCTTTCCTTTCCTACCCTTGCGGCCCTTTCTGACGCGCCGCCAGCGCGATCACCAATACGCTCCGGTTCACACTTCGCATCCGGTCCCGGGCCGATTTTCAGGCCGCCGCGCTTGCTCACCGCGACCCTCTTCATCGTCTGCGTCAGCACGCAGGCGCCATCGCCCAGCAGACCACTGTCGGCCGGATAGTGAACATTCGTTTCCACCACGGTGGTGTCTACCCGCAGCTTGCGGCTTCGCGTGATGCCCTTCGCGCCAAGCCGACGATGCGCTCATGTGATTGCGCGTTCACCTGCGGGCCGATCACTTGACCGAGACGCACCAGGGAAACCACCGGCCGGCTACAGGTCATCAGTGGAGAGCTTCTTCCCGAACACCTCCCGCAAGAGGACGCTGAGCCGGAATTTGATCGCGTAGCCATCGTTGGGCGACTGCGCGTAGCGATCGAACTCAATCAGGTCATAATTAGCCTTGGTGATGTTCTTCTCGGCCTTCTCCCGGTTGGCCGCGCGCACGTGCTCGAAATCTGCCAGGCTCTTCCTCGTGATCTTGCCTGTCCATCCCTGCTGTTCCGCGATACGGAACAGGTGATAGTACACGGTCACCATGCCCACCTGACGAAGCAAGGAGTCCCGTTGCGTGAAGACCTTCGCCATGCGGGCGACGTTTTCCGTTGCCTGCTTGAGGAAGGAAGGCATCATCGTCCGCGACTTGCCGGCGTGATCCTCGACGAACTTGTCAAGATACACCTTCTTGGTGTCCACCACCTTCTTTTCCTTTTCCGCGAGCAGGAACTTGGTGGCCACGTCGAAATGCCGATAGCGCTTGTTCGGGAACGGCAGCTTCGCCCTGAAGAACGGCTCTGCCGCCAGCTTGCGGATCGCCGCAGGCAACGGGCCGCCGTAGGCGTTCCGCTTCTCCGGCGCGGTCAGCGGCGCGGACTCGTTCAGCCGCGAGAACATCTCCTCGATCATCTCCAGGTCGTCGGTTTCGATGCACACGGCGTTGAGTTGGAAACCGTCGAACTGGGCTTTGAGGTCGGGGTACTTTTGGCCTAGTTCCGAGTAGGTCATGTCCCCGGCCTTTGTCTTGGGATCCTTGAAATACTCGAAGTCTGGAGGCAGCGCGATCTTGCCGTCGATGAAGGCCCACAGCGTCTCCAGCCTCTGCTTCCCGTCGATGATCGCGTAGTCGTACGACTTCCCATCCCTCTTGAGCGGCTCGTTGAACTTGTGCAGGTAGAGCTTCGGAATATCAAAGTCGTTCAGGACGGTGTCTATCAGGAGCTGCCGCTTGTCAAGTGTCCAGATGTCGCTCATCCTCTGATAGTCGGGATCGAGCTGAATCCGATCCCGCATCCGATAGATGTTCCACACCGTGCTGCCACGCAGCTCCGTGAGTTCAAATTTCATCCAACAGCTCCCTACTCAAATCTGCCACTCGGTCCAGTTCGGGGAACAAGGTCAAGGCGGAATATCCCAGATAACCGAGCTCCCGCAAGATCGTCCTTTTCGCCTTGCCCGGAATGATCCACCGCCACACATGCCTGCCGTCCCCCATTTCGTCAATCGGCGTGTGCAAACGATGGTTGATCGTGAACGTTCCAAGCTGGGCCGCCATGCGCGGCGTGTTCCGTGGCCCGACAATCGCCACCGGAAACAATTCCGACGGGTTTTCCTGGACATGGCTTGGAAGGTAGCTGTCAAGAACCTTGTCGCGTCCGAAGGCCGGAATCTCGGCCTCAAACGCAAACCTAAGATTCGCCGTCTTATTCAGCGCCACCGGATCCAGGCACCACACCGCCCCGGCCGCGTTCAGGTGTGGTTTCTCGTAGACGGCGAAGTAAAGCGCCGCCAGCGGGCTTTCTGTCCAGTCCAGTAGGCGCGTCGCCGCCCGGTGATGCTGCATCAGGAACATCCATTCCCATTCATCGCGCGGCGGCGTCTCGATGTGGGGCATCGCGTTCTGCATGAAGCGCTTGATCAGGGCGTTCTCGGCCGACAGGTGTTTTGGCACGCGCGCTAGGCCCGGAACGAGCCGCCAGTTCCTGCGAGCGTGCCCTCGATACCAGATAAGGTGCTTTGGCTTGACCTGCTGCCTCAGTGCGCTCAGCATGTCCGCGACGGATTCAATCACGCGGTCCTTATGACGCAGGGTGGGTTTTGCACGACGAGCGCTCATGATACCGCCCGCATCTCCTCCAGGAAGCGCCGAAGGATCTCGTCAACGGAGGCAAGCGGCGGATACTTGGCGAGGTGTTCGGCGATGTCCTCAACGATCTGCTCGGCCGGCCGCGCGTCCTTCATCTTCGGATCACGGTGCGCCCAGTCCCGGCCGGAATGCAGCGTGTCCCACGGCGACCGGAGGTTTGCGCGCGTCGTGGGAGCATCGCCATGCTTGCCGAGGCCGTAACAGATCCCCGTTTCCAGATTCCAGATCGGCCTAAACAGGTGAATCAGATAGTCCTCGGCCGCCGTCTGATACCCGGTCTGCACCACGAGCGCGCGGTATTCGAAATCCTCCAGCCGCAGCGTGGACGTGGCCTTGGCGATGTTCTTCCGGTGGTCGTTCAGGCGGTTCGAGAGGCGGTCTCCCTGTTCCGTCGCGGTCTTGCTCGCCGGATCGGCAGGGTCCGCCTTGCCCACGTAGATTGGATGTTCTTTTTTCGAGATTCCCTTGTAGGCCTTGAAATCCCCGTTGTAGTAAAGCGCGTATACGCCGGAGCCGTAGAACCTCTCGACGGCTGCGAGCGGCTTGCGCGGCTGCGCGATCATCGCAATGCCGATGATGCGGCCGGCTACGTTCGGGTTCGACGGCTCGAACACGAAGCCCGGATGCTTGACGGGGTCGAGGTCCTCGATAACCTGCCGCAGCTTATCGTAGGCCTCGGTGATCGTTCTGCGCACGCGCTTGGCGCGCAGAGGTGGAAGGTTCGACGCCTCCTCTCCGGCCAGCGTCTCCGATAGCTTCTTGAGTTGCTCCGCAAGCTGTTCGAGTTTTCCCGGCGGTGTCGCCATCTCTTAATCTCGCCCCTTCGCGGACAGGAGCGCTCGCGCGACGGAGCTGGCCACGGCCTCGGCCAGGCGCACCGGCACGGCGTTCCCCAATTGCCGCATGGTCTCCGTCCAGGATCCCCGGAACGTAAAGTCGTCCGGGAATGTCTGCAGCCGCGCGGCCTCGCGGACGGTGAAGTACCGGACCGACCCGTCCGGCCGCGCGAGCATGTTCTCGCCGCCTGGCACGCCATGATCTCCCGCCTTCAGCGTCTTCGCGGGCTCGTCGAGCGGGCTCCCCGTGTGGCCCGGATAACTGCGCGCCCCTGGATTGAAGACATGGTTCGGAATCCCATTCTGCGGATTCGTCTCGGGGTCAGGCAGGTCGCTGATCGCGTCCCGGACGGTTTTCCACGACACTTTGCCGAAATCGAATAGGGTATCGCAACGCAGTCGTTCCACGCGCGCGGCTTGCCGCTCCGTCAATTGCGGCCGCTGGCGCCTGGGTACCTCGTGTCGTTCCCAATACTCGCCTGTGACCCACTGCGAACGCAGCAACGCGTTCTCCGAGCAGCAGCCCTCAGGAAAGCTCCACTCCACGCCGAGATCCGTGCGGAATCCGACGATGAAGACCCGTTCGCGGCGTTGCGGTACACCGTAATCCGCCGCGTTCAGAAGGCGGAAGACGACTTTGTACTCGGTTTGATCCCGCAGCGACGTGTGATACTCCTCCAGCCGCGCGCGATGTTCCTTCCACGGCTCCGCCTTGCGCCGCGCGAAGCTGGGATGCATGAGCTGCAAGAGCACGTACTCGAAATACCCCGCGAAAGTCTCGCGCAGGAGGCCCTTCACGTTCTCGAAGATAAAGGCCTTGGGTCGCAGCTCGCGCACGGCGCGCACGGCCTCGGGGAACATATCGCGCTTGTCGTTATACCCGCGGTGCTTGCCGCCGAGGGAGAACGGCTGGCACGGAGGGCCGCCCGATACCACCATCACGTCGCTCAGCTTGCCGTAGTCGAACTCCCGCACGTCGCCTTCGTACAGCGGCCAGCGCTCAACCGAGCGCATGTGGTGCCGCTGGTTCTCGCGGAACGTCTCGCAGGCATCGTGGTCCCACTCAATCACCGCCGAGTGATGGAAACCCGCGTTCGACATACCGATCGCCAAGCCGCCCGCGCCGGCAAACAGTTCAACGCTCCGCATCCAGAAACCTCCTTATCGCGGCGCTAAGCCGCTCAGTGTTCTTGATCTGGCACTCCCAAATTGTCAGCGAGCGCCACCCTTCCTTTCGGAGCATGCGCTTGTTGCGCTGGTCGCGCTCCCTGTTGCTCTCCAGCTTTGGCAGCCAGAAATCGAGCCTGGACTTAGGCAGCCGCGCCAAGGCACAACCCGTGTCCGGGTGACGATGCCAGAAACAGCCGTGGACGAAAATGACCTTTTTTCTCTTCTGGAAAACCAAGTCGGGACAGCCCGGCAGGTTCCGTACGTGCAGCCGATACCTATACCCCAGGGAGTAGACCAGCCTGCGCACCAGCAACTCCGGCTCCGTGTTCTTGCCGCGGACCCGCGACATCCTTTCCGAGCGCTCCTGCGGAGACAGTGTGTCCACGCTGCCTACTCTCTCCTGGGACCAAACAGCGGCCATTTGTCCGCTATGTACTTTTCGGCCGCTTCGCGCACGACCCACGCCAGCGAGACTTTTTTCTCCTTGGCGATGCCCTCCAAAGTTTCGTACATTTCCGGTGGGAAGCTGATCGTCGCGCGCACCCGCGCCATCCCTTTAGCCTTCATTTGCCTTCCGCCTCCTTTTTCCGCCCTCATCCGGCGCGCGCATTTCGTTCACCGAATTTCACCACATGGGTGAACAAAGTGCAAGACCCTTGCCGCAGTTTTCAGAGAAGCGTGTTTGACAATATCTACCTAGTCCGATATTGTCAGGACATGGAACCTGCAAAGAACGAAGTGATTGCATCGTTGGAGGGGATGAAGATCGCTGTGGATGGCAACCACTGTTCCCTACAGGAATTCAGTTTCGACCTGAACTGCTGGCGCACCATTGAGACATCAGCACATCCAATGTCGCGCGCTCATGCGGAAGAATGGCTAGAGGGTTGGAACAGCGTTGATCGCTGGACCGCACTCAACCTGCTCATTTGCAGCGCCTGAGCGGCGGACTTGCTCCTTTGCCCACGTTGCGGCGCAGAAGCGACTGCGGATCACTTCCGGCAGTCACCGGAGTGTTGCGCCCACGTGAGAACGCTGAATGCCATAGTGAGCGCGTCTAGGCGAAGCAGAAAACCTGGCGGGCGTAATGGGGGGCGGCCGCGGTCGGATGCACCACGTTGCCCTTGTGGGGCGATGACCCTCAAGCGAGCAAAGGCCAGGCATCATGAGTGTGGATCTTGAACATGCCCCTCAGCGATCACCCTCAAAGCGGCAAAAAGGCCTGCGGCTCCGCGCCCGCGGACTCGCACTGAAGACTGACCCCGCCAACCGACTTTGCGATGTCGGCCTTGCTTGCGGAGATGCTGGCGCGCTAGTACTACTCTGTACTGAACACAGGGCGCCACGTGATGGGTAAGGCGGGAGCTGAGCGAGAAGGAACCACACGATGCGAAGTCGCGCCGGCGGGCGTGGAGCTAGCGGCGGCCCGGAGAGGGAATCCGCCGCGTACCGGGCCGCAACCACAAAGGGAGTGGTCGGAAATTTCTCCGCGCGTGGCCCCCCGGGACCGCCCGGCTTAAACGCTCAGCAGGCCTTCCGCCGCGCGAGAGAGAAATGGTACACCGCGGCGCCCA
>JBHGAV010000009.1:0-88324 GCA_041946685.1 Bryobacteraceae bacterium
AGAATTCCTCGCTCGCGAGGGCCGCCTTGAGCAACGGTGCGGTCCCCGCCAGGGGCAAATCGGGGGGGATGCCGAGCTGGCCGCAGCGCACGCCGGCTGCCTTCACCTGTCGAATCGTGGCGACCGGGTCAGGACCCGCCCAAAACATCACGCCGATTTCCATGGGATTCGTTCTCCTCTCCTGCGTCGGGACTCCACGATCAGGCTCGCCAGCTTGATCGCCGCCGCCGACTCGCCCGGCGGGCAGAGATCCGGTCGGCGGCCGCTGGTGCAGCAGTCCACGAAGTACTCGATTTCGGCCTGGTAGCCGTCCTTGCCATCGATCTCAAGCACAGCCCGGCCGGACGGCCCATGGAGCACAGGCGCCGTGCTGGAGGAGTGATACTCGATGGCGCCGTCATCACAGACGACGCTGTACTCCATCGAGAAGGGAAAGGAGCTGGGGGGATGCCACCCTCCCGAAACCTGCACGGCGAAATCCGGGTAGTGTAGCTGGGCCGTGATCCAATCCAGGCCTTGTGCAAGGTGCTGGCAGCCCATGGCCGTGACGGCTTCCGGCGGGCCGAACAGCCCGATGCACATGTCCAGGTCGTGTACCAGCAGGTCGAAGGCCGCGCCCCCGCTGATCTTGGGATCGAGCAGCCAGTTGCTCCAGGAGGGTGCCGCGCATCGTCGCCGGAACGAAGCCGCACGGACGGGGCCGAGGCGTCCCGATCTCACCAGCTCAGTCATCACGCGGTATGCGGGAAAGAAGCGGAGCACCTGGGCGACCATGAGGACGCGGCCACTCCGCCGCGCAGCGTCGAGCATGGCCTCCGCCGAGGTTGTATCCAGCGCCATGGGCTTTTCGACCAGCACGTGCTTGCAAGCCTCAAGAGCTGCGACGGCGGCCGCCGCATGCAGGCTGGTCGGGAGGCAGATGTCGACGGCCTCAATCCGTGGCTCGTTGACCACCCCGCGCCAGTCGCGGTAGGTGGCTATGCCGGAGAAATCCAGCTTCTCGCCCGGCCCGCCGATGTTGCCCTGAATGCCGGAGAGATCGCCCGAGAGCTGGCGCGCGTCGTCGCTTGCCACCGCCACAAGCTCGGCCTGCGGGATGCGCGCCAGCGCCTTGAGATGAGTCGAGCCCATGAAGCCCAGGCCGAGGACCGCGATCCTCATACTTGAGCAGTATAGAGTACCGCGGCCGGCCAAGGTGGCGGCGCCTACACCCCATCAGATGACATCAGACTTTCAAGGATGCCGGTCAATACAGAGAGCGGATCCGAAAACGAGCCCTGCTGGAATAGTGTGCTGAGGGCCGTTGAGGAAGTGTTGCTGGCATCGCAACTGCTGCCGGAATCATCCGTCGACGCGCTGTCGGGTGGAGGACCCATGGGAGGCGGTCCGGGTGGCCGGCCGCCGGGCGGACGAAGGTCCACCATGGTTCCGTTCTCGGAGGCCGTCCTGAACTTGGCGGCGAGGTCATTCAGCACCCCCGCCTGCTGTGTGTCACCGCTTTCGGAGGCGCTGGCTGCGGCCTCTTCCAGTCTGTCCGCAATCTGGCCCGTCAACGTCTTGTACGCCTCAGGATCAGTCTGGAGCAGGTCCCCGAGTTGTCGCATGTAGAGGCCCAGTTGCGAGATGTCCGTCGACTCGGACTCTGTCGAGTTGGTTTTGGCCGTCGCCGTAGTCTGGCCGGTTGAGAGGATGTTGAGGAGTTCGGTCGGTAGCGACCTTTGCAGTGAACTGATTGTCATGTGGCGTGGTTCTCCTTCAACTTGTGTATCGACCAGCCACTGCTCACGTAACACCACTTTTCACAGTTCTTCACATTAATCTGCGTATCGCTAACAGCCGCGCATCCTGGGAGACCGATTCCGCCGGGTGCTGAACACTGGCCGCTAGCGCGCCGGCTGTGGAAGAATCGTGACTATGCCGACGTCGACCGAATCGAAGTTCCGGGTGGGGCTGGTGCAGATGGCGTGCTCGGCCGACCCGAACCAGAACCTGGCCAAGGCCGAGTGGCGTATCCGCGAGGCCGCCGGCCGGGGCGCCCAGATTGTGTGTCTTCAGGAGCTGTTCCGCTCCCAGTATTTCTGCCGCGAGGAGAAAGCGGAGTTGTTCGCGCTGGCCGAGCCGGTTCCCGGGCCGACGACCGAGGCGCTGGCGCGCCTGACGCGGGAACTGAACGTGGCGATCGTCGGTTCCGTGTTCGAACGGCGTGGGCCGGGCGTGTACCACAACACGGCGGTGGTCATCGACGCTGGCGGCGCGCTGCTGGGCCTGTACCGTAAGATGCACATCCCGGACGATCCGCTGTACTACGAGAAGTTCTACTTTGCGCCCGGGGACCTTGGCGTGCCGCGCTTCGACACGCGCTTTGCGCGGATCGCGGTGCAGGTCTGCTGGGACCAGTGGTTTCCCGAGGGCGCGCGTCTGGCGGCGCTCGGCGGCGCGTCGATCGTGTTTTATCCGACGGCCATCGGCTGGCATCCGTCGGAGAAAGAAGAGCACGGGGCGACGCAGCTTGACGCCTGGCGCACGGTGCAGCGGGGGCACGCCATCGCCAACGGGATTTACGTGGCGGCGGTGAACCGGGTGGGAGTGGAAGGACCGCCGGAAGCGGCGCTGGAGTTCTGGGGGCACTCCTTCGTGGCCGACCCAATGGGCAAAATGATCGCCAAGGCGCCGACGGACCAAGAGGAAACCCTGGTGGTCGAGTGCGATCCCAGGCAGGTTGAGCAAGTCCGCCGCCAATGGCCCTTCCTACGCGACCGCCGCATCGACGCCTACGGCCCCATCCTGGAGCGCTGGCGGGACTGAGGGGCTGCGCCTTTAGCCCCGACGGTCAACGCGCCAGCGGTGTAACCTCAGGCCCGGCCAGCATGAAGCAGCACCTTCAGCGTGCCCTTGCGGGCGGCGAGGCGGAAGGCGCCGGGAGCCTGGGACAAGGGCAGGCGCGCGGCGATCATTTCATCGAGCCGGAGCTTGCCCTTGCGGAGCAGCGCTAGGGCCGGTTCAAAACGGCCGCAGCGAGAACCGACAAGTGTGATCTCGTTCACCACGACGGGGGCCGTGTCCATCGAGACATCGCCGTGGACAGTGGACTTGAGAACCACGGTCCCCCGAGGGCGTGTCATTGCGACGGCCTGCTTCAGCCCGCCGGCGTTGCCGGTTGCTTCGACGACCCAATCGTAGGAAGCGGAGGGTGATGCAAGCCTGGTGCGAATCCCGGTGGCTGCTGCTATGGCCAGTTTCTCCCGGTGCTTTCCGTAAAGGTGCACGGTCAACTTGTTGGCATGGAGCACCTGGGCCACCAGCAACCCCAGCTTCCCATCGCCGAGGACGGCCACCGGCTGGTTCCTGGGAATTCGGACCTGCTCCAGGATCTCACAGGCGGCGGCGATGGGTTCGGCAAAGACGGCGTGATCGTCGGGGACGATGTCGGGCACCAAGTGTAGGTTGGCCTCGGGGAGGGTGAAGTACTCGCTGAAGACGCCGGGGCGGCCAGCGATGCCGAGCACGGTGCGGCGCGGGCAATGGCGGCCGAGGCCGCGCTTGCACCACTCGCAGCGGCCGCAGGGCAGGTTGATCTCGCCCACGACGCGGCGGCCGACCAGGGCCTGCTCATCGGCCTCGACAACCTCGCCCACGAACTCGTGGCCGGGCGTGCCGCGGAAGCCGTAATAGCCGCGCTGTAGCTCCAGGTCGGTGTTGCAGATGCCGGCCGTGATCAGGCGGATCAGGGCTTCTCCGGGCCTCCGGCGGGGCCAGGGAACGCGCCGGACCTCAACACGGCCCTTGTCAAGATGAACGGTCAGCATAGCTCAGTCCAGTATAATCGTGGGTTCATGGCCGCTGAACTGGTTTGTTTCGAGGAGCGCTGCCGCGCGCGCTATCCGATCACGGAAGTCATCTACAATTGCCCTCGGTGTGGGGGGCTGCTGGAGGCCGTCTACCCGGACAGGAAGGCAGACCCGGAGGTGCTGAAACGGCTCTGGCGCGAGCGCCGCATGAGCAACCTCACGCTCGATCAGAGCGGAGTATGGCGATACCGCGAGGTTTTGACATTTCTCGACACTTTCGACAGGGTTGTGTCGCTCAAGGAGGGCAACACTCCGCTGCTCGAGGCGCCGCGGGCGGCCGCTTACGCGGGCCTGGACCGGCTGGTTTTCAAGCACCAGGGATTTAATCCAACCGGCTCGTTCAAAGACAACGGCATGACCTGCGGCACGGCCCAGGCGCTGCGGTTGGGAATGCGGCGTGTGGCCTGCGTTTCGACGGGCAACACGTCGGCATCCATGGCGGCGTACGCCAGCGCGGCGGGGCTGCAACCCGTCATCTTCATCCCGCACGGGAACATCTCTTACGGGAAGCTGGCCCAGGCGTTGGAGTACGGGGCCAGAACGTTCCAGGTCGAGGCCAACTTCGACCAGATCCTGGCTCTGGTCCGCACGCTGGCTGAGAAGCTCGGCATCTACCTGCTCAATTCGATCAACCCGTTCCGCATCGAAGGGCAGAAGACGATCATGGTCGAGATGATGGACCAGCGCGACTGGAACCCGCCCGATTGGGTCGTCCTGCCCGGCGGCAACCTGGGCAATACTTCGGCCTTTGGAAAGGCGCTCCGGGAGATGGTCGAGATGAAGCTCATTCCGAAGAGCCCGAGGCTAGCGGTGATTCAGGCGGCCGGATCGGCGCCGTTCTACAACCTTGTCCGGGCGGCGGATCGTGCCCGGCTCAACAAGGTCGAGCACCCGGAGACCCTCGCCACGGCCATACGGATCGGCGACCCGGTCTCCTGGCCCAAAGCGTTGCACGAAGTGGTCGCGTCCGGCGGCGCGGTCGAGAAGGTCACCGAGCAGGAGATCGCGGACGCCAAAGCCCAGATCGGGCTCTGCGGCATCGGCTGCGAGCCGGCCTCGGCGGCGACGTTGGCCGGGATAAAGAAACTGCGGGCGGCGGGAGTGATCGAGGCGGATGCCGACGTGGTGGCGGTGCTGACGGGGAACCTGCTGAAGGACCCGGACTACATCTACAAGTACCACACGGCCCAATTGATGGCTCCGAACGGGGACAAGCTCAAATCCACCTTCGGAAATCAGCCGGTGGTAGTGCCAAACGACCCGGACCAGATCGCCCGGCTGCTCCAGTAGCGACGGTTCAGCGGGGCGTGACCAGGCCGCCGAGCTTGTCCTGCTCGGTGGCGAGGTTGCGCGGGAAGCGCGTCGAGTAAGCCTCGAGGTACCTCTGCCCTTGGGCGGTGTTGCAGACCACGATGCGGTCCTCGGGCGCGACGACGCCGTCGCGTAGCAAGACCGGCAAGGCCGCGATGCAGGCCGCGCCTTCCGGCGCCGCGAAGATGCCCTCCGCGCTTGCCAGCGCCAATCCGGCGTCCAGCATCTGCTGGTCGCTCACGGCGACCGCCGCGCCGCCGCTCGTCTTCAGGATCTTCAAGATGAGATGACCGAGCAGAGGTTTTGGCACTCGCAAGCCGGCCGCCAGAGTAAAGACGTCCTCCCACTCCGAGCACCGATCCCGCCCCTGAAGGAAGGCCTCAACCACGGGGCGGCAGCCCTCGGGCTGCACTGCGATCATCTTGGGGCGCTTGGAAGAGATCCAGCCGACCGCCTCCAACTCCTCGAAGGCCTTCCACACGCCGATCAGGCCGGCGCCGTGTCCCGTCGGGTAGAGGACGGCGTCGGGAAGGCTCCAGTGGAACTGCTCCGCGATCTCGAAACCCAGGGTCTTGGTGCCCTCCACGCGGTAAGGCTCTTCAAAGGCGCCCAGCGAGTGCCCGTTGGGCGCGGCCGCACCGAAGCTCACCCTGGCGCCGCAGACGCTGGAGCCGACAAAGCCGGACTGGGGGACATCCGCGGGCAGGACGACCTCCGCCTCTATTCCGGCAGCCGCGGCATACGCGGCCAGCGCGCTGGCGGCGTTTCCATTGGCGGCGACGCTCACGCGCGGAATGCGCCGTTCCACGGCCATGGAAACGGCGCAGGAGAAGCTGCGCGACTTCACCGAGCCGGCCGGGTTGATGCCTTCGTCCTTGATCCAAAGGTCGCGGGCGCCCAGTTTCTCTCCCAGTCGTCGGGAGTGCACCATCGGGGTCATGCCCTCGCCGAGGGAGACGATGGAAGCGGGGTCAGTCACCGGGAGCAAAGGAGCGTAACGCCACATGGTGGCTGGGGCGTTTCCGAGCCATTCGCGGCTCCAGCTCAGACGCGTGCTCTCCAGGTCGTAGCGAGCGAGCAAAGGGCCGCCGCACTCGCAGAGGTTTTGAAGCGTCTCGGGCGCGACCGTGCGGCCGCACAGGCTGCATTCCAGGTGAGTCAGCGTGGTCATGGAAGTGTTTGAACCATCATAGCGAAGGGAGTCCCATGACCTGGGCGGCTCCTGATGTTGTATAGTCCTTGAGACAAAGGACTCCGAGATGTGGAGAAGTCACCTCAGCGGCATGGTGGCGCGAAGGAGCGAGGTTCAACGTCTCGTTACCGGGCTGGCACTGGTGTGCGCGCTGTTGGCGGTGCAACTCTACCTGTACAGTCCCTGGCACCATCGGCCGGCCCAAGGCCGTCAGTACTGTAGCTTCTTCCCACTGGAGCAGGGCAACGTACTGGAAGTGAGCGGGCCCATCGTCTTCGTTCCACCCATCTCCCGGCACCACGTGGTGGAGGAGAAGTACATCCAAGGTGCGGCTGCGCTGCCCCTGCTGCAACAAGGCTCCCGGGCGCCCCCTGCGTAGATCCCTTCGCTGAGCTTGTTAGAGAGTCAGGACTCGCCTTCTTGCGAGGTGTGTAGCAGCTATGAGGCCATGAAGAACAAAGGCTCGGGAGCGCGTCTTCCCGTTTGTGTTCAGGTAATTCTGGCCGCTTTTGCCGCGGCGGCCGCCCCCGCGCAGGTGCAGCCTGCCGTTGCGCTTACCGTCGATCAGGCGGTGGAGGAGGCGATCCGGAACAACGCAACGCTGATGGCCGAGCGCATGAACATCCCGATCGCGGAGGCGCGCATTCTCACGGCGCGGCTGCGCCCGAACCCGGTTCTGAGCGCGGCAGGCAACAACATGGACGTGCTGGGGACGAGATTTGACGCGGACAACACCGGCGGCCCGACCGAGATCGTGGTAGGCGCGGAGTTTCTGATGGAGCGCGGGCAGAAGAGGCAACGCCGGATGGACGTGGCGGAAAGGGAGAGGGCGGTGACAGAGATGCGGTTCCTGGACGCGGTGCGGTTGCTGCGGCTGGACGTCCAGGCGGCATTCGTGGACCTGCTGCTGGCTAAAGACAACGTCGCCCTGGCGCGGGAAAACCTCGCCGCCTTCACCCAACTGGTGGAAGTCAACGAGGCGCGGGTCAAGGCAGGCGACATCGCCGAAGTAGAGCTGATACGGTCGCGGGTGGCCGCGCTGCAATACTCCAACGTAATGCGCCGCGCCGACACGGCGCTGCAAGTGGCGGCGGCCAGGCTGAGGACCCTGCTCGGCAGAACGGCCTCGTCCGCACCGGTGGAAGCGGCCGGGGAACTGCCGAACGTGGCGCCGGTTCCCGGCCTGGCGGAATTGCGGGAGATGGCGTTGCGGGAGAGGCCGGATCTGCGGGCCAGCCGCCTGGACCTGGAGCGGGCCGCCGCCGAAGTGCGGCTTCAACTGGCGCAGTCGAAGCAGGATTACACCATCGGAACGGAGTACAGGCGGCAGCAGGTAAACGCGAAGAGCAATTCCCTGACGGTCGGGATCAGCGTGCCGCTGCCTTTCTTCAACCGGAATCAAGGCGAGATCGCCAGGAGCCGGCAGGAGCATGCCCAGGTCAACCTGCGGGTGCGGGCGCTGGAAGCGGAGATCGAAGGCGAGGTGGAGCGGGCGAGCATCCAGGTGGAGACCGCGCGCCGCCTGGTCGAGTCCATCGAAGGCAAACTGCTGGCGGAAGCCCGGGACGTCCGCGACATTACGGAGTTCGCCTACCGGAGCGGGGAAGCCAGCCTGCTGGAGTTGCTGGACGCACAGCGGGCCTTCAACGAGACGATGCAGGCTTACAACGAGACGCGTGCGGAGTATGCCCGGAGCCTCTATCAACTCGAGGCGGCCTGTGGAAGGACGGTGACGAAATGAGACGGGGAGAATTGGGAGTTTTTGCGGTGACTCTCGTCGCCCTTTCGACATGGGGCTGCGGAGGTGGTACGCCAGCCAGTCCGCCGGCTCCCGCGCCGGCGAAGGAAGTGAGCCGGACCGGTCGGGTGACTTTGCCTTCGGACTCTCCGCGACTCAAGCAGATACGAGTCGTCGAGGTGGAGGCGCGGGAGATGCCCGAAGACGTGGTTACCGCACCGGGAAAGGTGGAGGTCAATCCGAACCGCGTGTCGCGGGTTCTGATGCCGGTCTCCGGCCGCATACGCGCCGTGCTGGTCAGGCTGGGCGATTCGGTGGAGGAGGGGCAGGCGCTGGTGACCGTGGAGAGCCAGGAAGCGGCGGTCGCGCTTTCATCCTACCGGCAGGTGAGGGCGCGGTACCGGCAGCGGCGATCCGCGCACTCGAAGGCGGAGCGGGATCTTGCCAGGCTGAAGGCCCTCTATGAGCGCCGCGCCGCCGCCCTCAAGGACCTCGCCAACGCCGAGAACGAGTTGAACCAGGCCGAGGGCGAAGTGCAGGGCAGCCAGGCGGAGATGGAGGAAGCGCAGAAGCGGCTGGAGGTGCTGGGGCTGGATCCCGATGGAACCGCGCAGGACATCATCGTCCGGGCCCCTATTGCGGGCAAGGTGGTGGAGATCGGCGTGGCGCCCGGCGAATTCCGGACCGACACCACGGCCAGCCTGATGACCATCGCTGACCTGAGCACCGTCTGGGTCACCTCCAACGTTCCCGAAGGGAGCATCCGCCTGGTGCAGGTGGGTGAGCCGGTCGAGATCGTCCTGGTGGCGTATCCCCACGAGACCTTCCGGGGCCGTGTCACCCGCATCGCCGACGCGGTGGATGCGGCGACCCGCACCGTCAAGGTGCACGCGGAACTGGCCAATCCCAACGGCCGGTTCCTGCCCGGGATGTTTGGGAATATCTTCCATTCGCACGGCAGTCGCCGCGTGGTGGTGGTGCCAGCCGGCGCCGTGGTTCAAACCGGACAGGGCGCCATCGTATACCGGGAGGTCGAGCGGGGCACGTTCGAGCGCATCAGGGTGACAACGGAATCTCCGCTCAACGGTGTTGTCCCGGTGCTATCGGGCCTCCGCCCAGGCGAGCGGGTGGTGGCGGAAGGGGCCGTGCTGCTGGGAAGCCACTAAGGCGGCGGAACCATGTTCGATTCACTGATAGATTACGGTTTCCAGCGGCGGTTCCTGGTGATCTTCTTCGCCATGTGCCTGGCCGGCCTGGGCGTGTGGAGTTTCACAGAACTTAAGGTTGAAGCCTATCCGGACATCTCGGACCTCCAGGTCACCGTGGTCACCCTCCACCCCGGCTATGCCGCCGAGGAGGTCGAACAGCAGGTTTCGGTGCCCATTGAGAGGGCGCTGAACAGCGTACCGAACGTCATCTCCCGGCGGAGCCGGAGCATCTTCGGGCTTTCGGTTGTGGATCTGAGCTTCGCCTACGGCACGAACCAGCAGGAAGCCCGCCAGATGGTGCTGGAGAGGCTGCGAGAGGTCGAGTTGCCGGAGGGCGCCGAACCGTCCCTGGCGCCGCCGACCACGCCGGCTGGGGAGTTGTACCGCTACCGGCTGACGGGGCCTGGGATGGACGGGTTGAAACTCCGGGAACTCCAGGACTGGGTCGTCGCCCCGAGGCTGCTTCAGGCGCCCGGAGTGGGCGACGCCTTTCCGTTCGGTGGCTTGGTCAAGCAGTACCAGATCGCGGTCGATCCCATGGCGTTGTACGGCTATGGTCTTTCCATTCAGGACGTTGCCGGGGCGGTCAGCGCCAACAACCGGAACGCGGGCGGGTCGATTCTGGTCAGCGGCCAGCAGGGCCTGGTGGTGCGCGGGCTGGGACTGGTGCGCTCGGTGGCCGACATCGAGAACATTGTGGTTGCCTCCCGGGGAGGCGTTCCGGTTTTCGTGAGCCAGATCGGGCGCGTGGAAGTGAGCCATGCCCCCCAGGCCGGCATCTTCGGCCTGAACGACGAGAGCGGTGGAGTGGAAGGTATTGTGGTGATGCGGCGCGACGAGAACCCCAGCGAGGTCCTCAAAGGCATCCGGCAGGCCGTGGAAGAATTGAACGCCTCCCCGCTGCTGGAGGGCGCGCGGATCGAGCCGATTTACGACAGAACCGAACTGGTGGCCAGCACCCTGCGGACGGTTTCCCGGACGCTGCTGGAGGCGCTGGTGCTGGTGTTTGCCGTTCTGGTGTTTCTGCTGGGCAGTTTCCGGGCCGCCGTCCTGACGGCGATTACAATCCCGTTGAGCCTTCTGTTCGCCTTCTTCTGCATGCACCTGGCGGGGGTGAACGCCAGCTTGCTCAGCCTGGGGGCGATCGATTTCGGAATTATCGTGGACGGAACGCTGGTGATGGTGGAGTACATTCTGCGCCGGCTTTCCCGGTTGGAAGACCGCTCCGGCGGCCTGGAGACCGTCAAGCGCGCCTCGTCGGAGATGCGCCGGCCGATCTTTTTCTCCATGCTGATCTTGATCTCGGCCTACCTGCCGCTGTTTCTCCTGGAGCGGGTGGAGCGGCGGCTTTTCATGCCCATGGCCTTCACCATCGCCTCCGCACTGTTGGGATCTCTGATGTTGAGTCTCACCCTGGTGCCGGTCCTGGCGACTTACATGTTCCCCAGGGGGGTGAAGCACTGGCGGAACCCGTTCCTGCACCAACTGACGCGCGGATACGAGCACCTGTTGCGGGCGCTGCTGGCGCACCGCATCACCACCGCGGCAGCCACAGTGGCCATTATCGGGATCGGGTTCTGGGCCGGGGGAAGGTTGGGGACGGAATTTTTGCCTCAGCTTGACGAGGGGGTCATCTGGATCAGGGCCAACGCTCCTCCGGGGATCTCGCTGGAGGCTTCGGCGCTGCTGGCTTCAAGAATGCGGGCGATCCTTCGGGAATCGCCTCAGGTGGCCTTCGTGACCTCTCAAACGGGCCGCCAGGAATCGAACACGGAACCTTTCGGACCGAACCGCACCGAGTTGCTGGTGGGGCTGACGCCCTACTCGACTTGGCCCAAGGGATTGCGAAAAGCGGACCTGGTGCGGGAGCTGTCCGGGAAGCTGCGCGCCGGGATGCCCGGGGTGGCGTTCAACTTCACGCAGCCCATCATTGACATGGTCATGGAGAACGTCACCGGCTCGTCGGCGGACCTTGCGGTCATCTTGCGGGGGCCGGACCTGGCGGTTCTGCGCGAGACGGCCGGCCAGGTGCTGCGATTGATCGAGCGCGTGCCGGGCGCAACCGACACCTCCATCGAACAGGAGGCGGACCAGCCCCAGGTGCGGATCCAGGTCAACCGCCAGGAAGCGGCCCGCTACGGGATCAACATCGCCGACGTCCAGCAGGTGGTCGAGATGGCGATCGGGGGACGTCCCGTGAGCCAGATGTTCGAAGGGGACCGCAGGTTCGATATCGCGGTCCGCTATGTTCCCGAGGCCAGGAGCACGCTGGCCGGAATCGGCGGCCTGCTGATTCCGACCGCCGACGGGGCGAGAATCCCTCTTTCGCGGGTGGCGGAAACACGCATCGCCGACGGCGCTTCCCTGATTTCGCGCCGCGAGAACCAGAGGATCGTCTGCGTGCGCACCAACATCCGGGGACGCGATCAGGGAAGCTTCGTGGCCGAGGCCCAGCGCCGGTTCCGGGAAGAAATCCGGCTCGAGCCGGGCTACAGCGTCGAGTGGGGCGGGCAGTTCGAGAACCTGCATCGCGCGCAAAGACGTCTGGCCTGGATTCTGCCGATCACGGTGGCGCTGATCTTCACGATCCTCTACTGGGCCTTCGACTCCGTTCTGAAGGCGGCGCTGGTTCTGTTGACGGTGCCTCTGTCGATGGTGGGAGGGATTGCCGCGCTGCTGTTGCGCGGGATTCCTTTCAGCGTTTCGGCGGCGGTCGGCTTCGTCTCCCTGTTCGGCGTGGCGGTCATGAGCGGCGTCCTGTTCGTGGCTGAGGTCCAGCGCCAGCGCAATGTCCACGACCGCCCGCTGAAGGAGACCGTCCTGGTGGGGGCGTGCGTTCAGTTCCGTCCCATGCTGACTGTTATCTTGCTGGCCATGCTGGGGATGGTCCCCGCCGCGCTGGCGCAAGGGATCGGAAGCGATGTGCAGCGGCCGCTGGCGACCGTCGTTCTGGGAGGCTTGGTTTCGACACTTTTTCTCACCTTGCCGACCCTGCCTTGTCTTTACTATCTGGCCGCAGACCGCGGCCGGCGGCGCGAATAGACCAACCGGCTCGGGACGGTGGTGTAACATATGGAATTGACTCCATGCAGGCTCTGCTCGACTCACTGAAGGCCGGGAGCAAGGACTGGTCGCTGGCCAAAGCCATTGATCCGCGCAGACTTCCGGTCCATATTGCCGTGATCATGGACGGCAACGGCCGGTGGGCCAAACGAAGAAACCTGCCGAGGGTCGCGGGGCACAAGGCAGGGGCGGAGGCAGTGCGCGTGACGGTGGAGACCTGCGCGCGGATGGGGATTCCGGCCCTGACCCTGTACGCCTTCTCCGCGGAAAACTGGAAACGGCCGCGCAGCGAGGTGGACACGCTGTGGCGCCTGCTGCACGTCTATGTGAAGCGCGAGCTTCCGGGCCTGCAGGAGAACAACGTCCGCCTGACCGCGATCGGAAGGCTGGAGGCCCTCCCCGAGGCGGCCAGGGGCGAACTCGAAGCCGCGATGGAAGCCACATCGCAGAACACCGGACTGCGGGTGAACCTCGCGCTCAACTATGGGGGGCGGAACGAACTGGTCGATGCCTTCAACGCGATCCTTGAGGAGGCAAGAAACGGCGGGCGCCTTTCCAATTTGCGGGTGGATGAGACGACGATCGCCAGCCACCTCTACACCCGCAATCTGCCCGACCCGGATCTGCTGATCCGGACTTCCGGCGAGATGCGCGTGAGCAACTTTCTGCTCTGGCAGATCGCCTACGCGGAACTGTATGTGACCGACGTGCTCTGGCCGGATTTCAAGCGCGCCGATCTGCTCGAGGCGATTCTTGACTATCAGAAGAGGGACCGGCGCTTCGGCGGATTGAGCGCCTCCTCCGCGGCATCCGGGCCACGAAGTCTTGCAACGGCAGGCGTATCCCGCAGATGAAACGGGTTGTTACGGCCCTGGTCCTGATCCCGGTGGTGGTCTATGTCGCGCTGTGGGGATCCCATTGGCTGTTCCTGCTGGTGACCTCCGCAGTCGCGCTTCTATGTTTCCGCGAATACTGCGGGATCGTAGCGTCCCACCAGATCGACAAGCCGGGACCGGCGGCCTACGCGGCGGGGCTGCTGGTGCTGCTGACTCCGATGCCCGACGGTTTGCTGGTCACCCTGCTGGCCCTCTTGGCGCTGACCTTGATGCTGCGCTCCGCCGAGATGAGCCGGGGCCTTCCCGGGGCCGCCGCATTCGTGCTCGGCATCGTCTACATCTTCGGGACGTGGCGCTGCGCCGTGCCGCTGCGAGCCGTCAATCCGTACTGGCTGCTGTTTGCCCTGTCCCTGAACTGGGTGGGCGACACGGCTGCATATATCGTCGGGAGGGTGGCCGGCCGGCACAAGTTGGCGCCCCGCCTCAGCCCGGCCAAGACGTGGGAGGGGAGCGCCGCCTCCCTGGTCGCGTCGCTGGCCTTCGGCTTCTTCTACCTCGGCGGGCTGATCCCGGAGGTATCGCCCGAGGTGAGGCTGGGGATCGCGGCGGCGGGGAACATTGCGGGCCAGGTGGGCGATCTCGCCGAATCCCTGATGAAGCGCGGCGCAGGCCTCAAGGATAGCAGCAACCTGTTACCAGGCCATGGGGGCTGGCTGGACCGCCTCGACAGCACGCTTTTCGCCCTGCCGGTGATCTACGGCCTGCTTGTTGCGCTGGGGCTCAGCCACTAAGGCGCGGCTAATTCATGCCGCACATGCCGCGGTTGGGGCAGCACGCGCCGGAAGGGCAGGCCGGCATGCCGGACGGCTGCTTGGATCCACCGGTGACGGCGGCGAAGGTGGACAGTCGCATGGTCACGTGGCTCTTTCCGCAGGAGGGGCAGCCCACACTCCCGGAATCGGCGGCCCTGGCCACGCGCTTCTCAAACTCTGCGCCGCAGTCGTCGCAGCGGTATTCGTAAATCGGCATGTCAACTCCCCTGCTGAACCAGCAACACTATGATTCTATCAATCAGAGCGCGGATCTCGGAGGCGGGCGCCGTGTAGTTGTTGACCAGGATGGCGAAGGCCAGCGTCTCCCCGCTCCTGGTTTCCAGGTATCCCGCCAATGCGCTTACCCGGCTCATGGTGCCGGTCTTAGCGCGGACGCTAGCCGGCGGAAGCTCGGTGAACCGGTTGCGCAAGGTGCCCTCCTTGCCGCCAACGGGCAGCATCTCCAGCCAGGAGCGCTGGTTGGGGGATACATACATGTGGGTCAGCAAGGAGGTGACCGCGCGCGGCGAGACGACGTCGAGCGTGGACAGGCCCGCGGCATCCACCAGCGCGCACTCCTCTTCTGGAATGCCTGCCTCCTTGGCCAGCGCGGCCATCTCCGCAATACCGGCCTGCCGGCTCCCCGCGTTCCGCCTGACTCTGGCCACCTCCCGCAACACCAGCTCCGCATTCAGGTTCAAGCTCTCCTTTGAGGTGACCTCCAGGATCTCGGAGAGAGGGGGTGAGAGCCGGCGTGCGAGTTCTACTCTGTCCTCCGGCGCCGCGCTCTCGTTTGCGAACCGATGGCGGACGGATGCCCTCCCTTTCACGATCACGCCCCTGCGGGTCAAGGCATCCAGGAAGGCCGCCGCGGCGAACCGGGCGGGATCGTCCAGGGCCAACTGCCGGCTCGACGGCGAGGCTCCAAGCGGCAAGGATCCCCAGACGCGCAACTGCCGGGACCCGGGCAGGCGCTCGATGTCGATCCGGGCCGGGCCGCCGGCGGTCGTCCTGACGCGGTTGTCGATTACGAAGTACTCCAGCGGAGGGGCTATCCGAAGGCGCGCCGTATCGCCCACGCGGCGGCCCGGCGCGAGGGTGAGCGTGAGCCGGTTCTCGTTGACGCTGAGCGCGCTCACTGGAGCGCCGAAGTCCCAAAGCGCATCCTCCTGCACCCGGCCGTCGGGGTAAGGCTCCCACGGATAGGCTGTGTCGTCCCCCACCACGTCTCCGTCAACGCGTTTGACGCCTTGGGCAACCACCTGGTCCGCCAGATCTTCTATCGCCCTCAGAGGGTTGGCCGAGGATGAACCGTTTCTGTAGGGATACTGCCTGGAAGAGAGGGTTGGATCTCCACCGCCAACGAGATACAGGTTTCCCGCCAGCCGGCCGGAGGCGTCCGGAAAGGCGGCCGCAGCCACAATGGTCGTGAAGCGATGGTCCGGCCCCAGGCGCTGCAATCCCAAGGCTGTCGAGAACAGCTTGGCCACGGAGGCGGGTACGAAGACCCGACCCGGCAGGCGGGCGAACCTTGTTTCGCCGGACTTGGGATCGACGACGTTGATTCCCCAGAAACCGTACCGGGCGGCTGCGGTCTCTTCCAGCAGCGAGGAGATCTTCTCGGAGACCGTCTGGGCACTGATCAGACAGTGCGCGGCCAGCAGAAGGAGCAGGGATCGCATGAAAGCCCGACTAGGCGGATCTCGCCCTGAATTCCGCGGCGCGCGTCAGCCTAGCGTAGATCCATATCAGCGCGGCGAGAAGGACTACGGCGCAGGACCCGAGCATCGGCAGGAGCAGCACCACACCGATACCCCAGAGGTCGGCGTAGATGCCGAGGGTAAAAGGTGCCAGCAAACCCCCAGTCGAGGCCAGGGAGAAAACCCCGTTAAAGAAGCCGGGATGGTAGTAGGGGAAACGGTCGCCGATCATCTCAACCACCAGGGGGTAGATGGCGGCAAAACCCAGGCCGACGAACAACACGCCACTGACCGCGCCAAACAGGTTCTTGGTGTAGAAGAGGATCACGCACCCAAACAACGCCGCCAGACCACTGGCGATGAGCAGGTGGCCGTGCCGGACGCGGGGGAGAACAGCCTGCATGGCGATTCTGCCCAGGAGCAGAGCAAGCCAGTAGACAGCCAGCACCTTTAGCGCGGCGGCGGGGCTTGCCCCGAGCCGCTGAGCCAGAAACAGGGGAAGCCACCCCGCGATGGACCACTCGTTTCCGCATTGAATGAACAACAACAAGGCAAACAGCAGGGCGCCGGGACTTTTGAAATCCTGGACGGCTTCGCGCAGGGAAAGCTGGTGAGGGAGGGGAATCGGGGCGAAGCCGGTCTTGGCGAAAATGCCGGCGAAGAAGCCCGGGATCAACGCCAGGAAAATGAGAATGCTGGGGACATTGTAGGCGTAGAACGTCCCTGCCACCAATACCACGCACAACAGGCAGCCGAGGCCGAAGAACGCACCGGCGAGATTCAGGGTAGCGGCCCGGTCACGCGCGTAAAGGGGCGAAATGGCGTGAAAAACCGCGTTGCTCATCAAGCCCGCGCTCAGCCCCAAGAGCGCAAGGCCGCCCATGCGCCACCAGGGCGGAGCAGTAGGCGGGATCAGGGCAAGGTAAACGAACGCCGCCGCCGCCAGACCGGATGCCAGGACCAGCAGGAAGCGGATCCCCCGGCGGGCCAGCAGGTAGTGCGCCGGCTTGATCGACGCCAGCATCCCCAGGTTCAGGCTCAGGAACAGGCTCCCGACAACCAGGAACCGGAAGCTCAGATGGTATCCCCAGGCAGGCAGGATCGCCCCCAGGAACGCCACCATCACGCCCGTCAGGAAGAAGCCGGAAAGACTCCTTCTTGCCGACGATGCCGGTAATATGTGCGTACTCGTCTGCACGGACGCGGGATCCAGCCGCCTGGGGCGGCCCCCGGCGGTCCATTGGGTATTTTACCTTGCCGGCATGGGTACCATGTAGCCCTCCCGGAGGGTTTCCGATTCCTGGAAGCGGGCCTTCCCTTCTATGGAAACCGGAAGAGTCCCGGGGAGGGAGCCGTGGCGGATCAGTCGCTTGCGTTCTGGAACGGAGATTGCACCAAGCAGGCCGGGGACAGAAGGGGTTTCGGCTTTTGGTGGGTTGCCTCTCCAGGGAGCGACCCAGGCCCGCGAACGGCGGGTCTTTTTTTTGGTCCCTCTGGCAGAGCACGGCTCCGTGTTAGACTGGGGCGTTTGTCCCCCAATGCCCCGTTTCTACCCACGATGGATTGACGGCTGGGAGAGGAGACTGTCCCGGCGCGACACCAACCGCAAGGTCCGCGACTTCGAATGGGGGCTGGAGTGGTTGGAGGGCGGCCAGGCGGCTGACGATCCGCCGCAATTCGTGACAGAATACGCAAGGAGGGCGGCCAGCCAGTCGGAAGCGTTCTTCTCCTACCAGGCCCCGGGTGACTATGGCTTTCGAGAGGGCCGCCTCACTTTCTCCAGCCCCGTGGTGACGCCCTACCGCGAAAACAATATGGTTCATGCCGATTTCTTCCCGGCCAGGCGGGACCGCGGGCGGGGGGTCCTGGTGCTCCCGCAATGGAACGCGGATGTCCAGGGCCACGTCGCGCTGTGCAGACTCCTGAACCGGTTCGGGATCAGCGCCCTCAGGATGAGCCTGGCCTACCATGATCGCCGCATGCCCGCCGGGCTGAGCCGCGCCGACTACCACGTCTCCAGCAATGTCGGACGCACGATTCAGGCCTGCCGGCAATCCGTGATCGATGCGCGTTGCTGCCTGGATTGGCTGGCGGGGCGGGGCTACACGCGGTTGGGGATCTTGGGAACCAGCCTCGGTTCCTGTATTGCCTTCATAGTGGCGGCCCACGACGCCAGGCTCCGGGCAGGGGTGTTTAACCATGTATCGATGTATTTTGGGGACGTGGTCTGGACGGGGCTTGCCACGCGGCACGTGAGGGAGGGGTTCGGGGGCCACATCGCGCAGGCGGATCTGCGGGCGTACTGGAGCCCGATCAGCCCCGCCACCTACCTCGGGCGCATGGCCGGCAGGGGGATGGCCAGCCTGTTGATCTGGGCTCGCTACGACACGACATTCCTTCCCGAGTATTCGAAACAATTCGTATCCTCAATGTTTGAAACAGGTTGCCCCGTCCAGGTGGCCTCGCTTCCTTGCGGGCACTACACCACGGGGGAATTCCCGTTTAACCTGATGGACGCCTTCCTGATCTGCCGCTTCCTTCAGCGTGCGCTCTGACGGGCCGACTTTCGTATTGACAAAGCGCCCGGCCGACTCTAGTATGGAGGCATCACTGAGAAAGGAGGTGGTCCAGGAAAATGTTATCTGGCAGTAGTCCCAAGCGCGAGGTGGCCGACTGTTAGAGCGACCGTTCCTATGTAGCCGGCTCCGTTGCAGTGGCGGGGCCGATGTTCCTGTGGACCGGCCGCTTCGGCGCGTATCGCGTGCCTCAGGATCTCTCCTTTGGCTACCAGACCCCCGTCCCGCCGAGAGGCGCGACGGGGGTTTTCCTTTCCAGCGTGATATACTGGAACTTCATCAGGGCAACGAAAGGATCCTCTCAGTAATGAAGGCAGGGATTCACCCCGCTTATAGCGAAATCAACATCATCTGCGCCTGCGGGCACAGCTTCCGGAGCCGATCCACGCACAAGGGCGATATGCGGGTGGAAATCTGCTCGAATTGCCACCCCTTCTTCACCGGCAAGCAGAAGCTGGTCGACACGGCGGGCCGTGTCGATCGCTTCCAGCGCAAATACGCCAAGGTCAAGAAGTAGCCGAAGCTAGGCCGCCGATTTCCGCCGTGCCGCCAGGAGGGCTACCAGTCCGCCCAAGGCGCACACCAGGCAAAACCAGTCCCCGAACCGTGCATACAAGGTTCTCTCATTCTCAAACGAGAAGCGTGTATCAAGAGTAGTCCTCTCGAACGGCGGCAAGCGGTGCCGGACGCGACCAGCCGGGTCGATGGTAACCGTGATCCCGTCGTTGGTGGAGCGCAGGATCCAGCGGCGGTTCTCCGCAGCCCGCATGCGCACCATGCTGAGGTGCTGCGCGCGGGCGGCGCTTCGACCGAACCAGCCGTCGTTGGAGATGTTGACGAGGACTTCCGCCCCCCCGGCCGTAAAGCGCCGGACGAACTGGGGCAGCGCGGCTTCGTAGCAGATGAAGGCGCCGATCCGGCGGCCGTCGGAGCGGAAGATGGTGAGGTTGGAGCCGGGGTGGAAGTCGCCCGCGCTCTTGGTGATCCGGTTGACAAAACCGAACAGAGGCGGCACGAATTCGCCGAAAGGCACCAGGTTCATCTTGTCGTACCTTCCGAGGAAATCCCCGCCGGGCCCGATCATCACGGCGGAATTCAGGGGAGCGCCTTCCGGGGTGCGTGCGACGGCCCCAAACACGAAACTGGTGCGTGCCGCCCTTGCCAGCCGGGTGGCCTCACTGCGAAATTCGCGGTCCTCCTCGTAATCGAACGGCGCGGGGACCTCGGGCCATACCAGCAACCGCGGGGGAGTGCCGTCGCCGCGTAGCGCGGCTTCGAGGGACATCGCCCCCAATTGCACGCGCGCCTTCACCAGGCTGCTCCAGGTCCACTCCTCGCTCTGGGAGAGATTGGGTTGGACGAGGATAGCGCGCTGGTCCCCGGCCGTCGTCTCAGACAGCGGAGGCAGGAGGTACAGGAGGGGCAGACCGAGCAGCCACGACAGCTCGGCGCGCGGGCGGCGCAGCACGGCGAGCGCCAGTGCCGTCCCGGTTGCGGCGAAGACGAAAGAAAGGCCGTAAACGCCAGTGTAAGGCGCCAGACGCAGGGGCACGCTCATGTTTACGCCCGCATTCCCCAGCGCCTGCCAGGCAAAGCCGAGCGGGCCATGCGTACACTCAATGGCCACCCACAGGGCCGCCACCGCCGGAATCGCAAAGACGCGGCCCATGACCGCGCCGGCCGCCAGCGCGAAAAGCCCCATGTGCAGGGCCTTCGCGAGGCAGAACAGGAGAAAAGCTCCCCAACTTGCGGCCCACCCCATACCTCCGTGGACATGGAGCACGAACTGAATCCAGTAACACGCGCCGAACCAGTAGACAACGCCGGTCAGGAATCCCAGCAGGAACCTCGTCCGGGGGCGCGGGACTCGAGCGAGTGCCGTAAGCAGAGGCGCCAGCGCCACGGCCGCGAGAGGGGCCAGGTTGGCGCCAGGAAACGCGAGGATCAGCAATGCAGCCGTCAGAAGGGCCAATAGCAGATTCAAGGCGTGCGATCCACCTGTCAGTATTTCCGCGTGAACGGCTTGAAACCGGCCGTCTCCAAGCCCGCACGGGCCTTGGCCAACCCGTCGGCATCGGTAAACGGGCCCACCAATACCCTGAAAACGGTTTCGCTAGGCCCGGGGGCGAGGACGACGGGAAAACCCTTCTTTCTGAGGACGCTTGCCACCAACTCAGCGTCGGGACGCTTGGCCGCCGTGGCCTGAAGAAAAGTCTGCCCCGCGACGGGTGCGGACGGCGGGGCTTCGGCCGCAGGAGGCGGAACGACCGGCGGCTTGGGCGACTCCGTCACCGGCATCCGCTGCTGGGGCTGGGTCCCGGTCCTTACTGCGGCGGCATCGGTGGACGTCTCCTCGGCGACGGCCTGGCGGGGCTGAGTATCGGCGGCTGGCGCAGACGTTTCCGGGAAACCGCTGGCCTGGTCCCCGGCAACAGGTGCGCCGGCTGCGGGGGGCAATTGGGCAGAGGTGCTGCGTGGACCGGCGCGACGACCGATCACATAGCCCATGCTGAAGAACACGGCCAGAAGGACCACTACGATGAAAAGAATGCTGAGCAACTGCCTGTTGCCCAACAACACTTCGAACTCGCCGTCGACGTTTCTCGGCATAGAGGTATTGTCTTGAGATTACCGTAAGTGAGGCGGGCGCGGCGTGGCGAGCAAGTCACAGCCGGGCATGCCAGGCGGCTACTTGGCGACCCTCTCGAGCAACTCCCGCATCCCGGAGAAGATGTCGATGGGGATCGGGAACACGACCGTGGTGTTTTTCTCCTGGCCGATCTCCACCAGCGTTTGCAGGTACCGCAATTGGATGGCCGCGGGTTGCTTCTGAATCAGCTCCGCCGCCATGGCGAGGCGCTCGGCAGCCGAGAACTCGCCTTCGGCGTGGATGATCTTGGCGCGCCGCTCCCGCTCGGCCTCGGCCTGGCGCGCGATAGCCCGGATCATCTGCTCGGGAAGATCGACCTGCTTCACTTCCACCATGGCGACCTTCACGCCCCACGGGCCGGTGTGCTGATCCAGCACCGTTTGCAGCCGGAGGTTGAGCTTCTCTCGCTGGCTGAGGAGCTCATCCAACTCCACCTCTCCGAGGACGCTGCGCAGCGTCGTCTGGGCGAGTTGCGAAGTGGCGTAAAGGAAATTGGCAACCTCGATGACGGCCCTGGTGGGATCGATCACACGGAAGTAGATCACCGCGTTGACCTTGACCGTCACGTTGTCGCGCGTAACGACGTCCTGGGGCGGTACTTCCAGCGTTTCCACCCGCAGCGACACTCGGACCATACGGTCGATCGGCGCGAACACGAGAATGATGCCCGGGCCCTTGGGCTGCGGGAGCACGCGGCCGAGGCGAAAGATGACTCCACGCTCGTATTCGGCGAGGATCTTGATCGAGGCGATGAAATACAGGACCACTACGATCACCGCGATGGTGGGTATGGAAAGCATGAGCATCTCCTTAGGGCCGGCCTATTCAGGTTCCACCTTGAGGACGAGCCCGTCAACAGCCGTGATCTTCACCCGGGCGCCGGGCTCCACCGGACGGGAACTGACGGCATCCCAGTACTCTCCGTGCACGAAGACCTTGCCCGTAGGATTCAGCGCCGAATGGGCGACTGCGGCCTGGTTGACCAAGCCCGCCGAGCCGGTCATCACCTTGTGCGCGCGCGCTCGCACGATCAGGGACAGCAGAAAGACGGTGATGATGGCGAACGGCAGCGTAATCGCCACCGCCGTCACCATCCGGATGCGCATCTCGGGGATGGGACTATTGATCAGCAGCACGGCGCCAAGCACCATGGCGACGGCCCCGCCCGTGCCCAGGATTCCGTGAGAAGCGAACTTGGCCTCGAGGACGAACAGCGCCACGGCGAGCAGCAGCAACGCCGCGCCCAGCCAATTAATGGGAAGAACGGAGAGCGCCGACAAGCCCAGCAGGACCATGATGCCTCCTGCCACGCCCGGCGCAATCAGGCCCGGCGAGGAGAACTCGATGTAGATTCCGAGCGCCCCGAGCACGAGCAGAATCAGGGCGATGTTGGGATCGCTGACCGCGCTGACAAGCCTCTCGCGCCAGGTGAGCTCGTAGTCGGCAACGGTGGCGCCGGCAACGCGCAGGACCATTTTGCTCCCGTCGAAGCGGGCCACTTCGCGTCCCTCGAGTTGGCGTAGAAGATCGGGTTCGTCGCCCGCGACAATCTCGACGAGGCGGTTGTCGAGAGCCTCCTTGTCTGTGAAGGACTTGCTCTCCAGGACCGCCTGCTCGGCAAGGGCGGTGTTTCGCCCGCGCTTCCCCGCCACACCTCGCAGCATGGCCGCGGCGTCGTTCTCCACTTTCTTCCGCATCACCGCGTCCATTTCGCCGGCGAGCAGCACCGGCGAGGCGGCTCCCGCGTGCGTCCCCGGGGCCATGGCGGCAACGTCGCCGGACAGGAGGATGAAAAAGCCTGCCGAGGCGGCCCGGCCGCCGCTCGGCGTGACGAAGGTAGCGACAGGGACGGGTGAGGCTACGATGCGCTCCACAGTCTGCCGCATCGCGTCCATCAAGCCGCCGGGCGTGTTCAGGCGGATCAGCACGAGAGCGGCGCCTTCGCGCCGCGCCTGTTCCAAAGCGTGCCCCACGATCTCGACCGTGACGGGATGAACCACGCCGCCGATATCGACGGCAATGATCCGTGGAGCGGCGCACAACGTAGAACAGGCGAGCAAGAGAAGAACCGCAGCGGCTCGAGCCATCGGGTCACCCTCACTATATCACTGCATGGGGCGGGATGAGCCTCCCACATGGCCACCGAGACCCGATCCGGGTTACAATGTCCACCTCCAATGGTGACAAGAGACAGTGGAAGCGAGACCTGCTGCTGGAAGGTTGCTGGCCAGCCCGTTGCCGTCGAGTATTCGCGCACCCTGCTTGACACCTTGCGGGCGGAGGTCGTCGACGGCTTTCACAAGCTCCAGAGGGGAGGGCTGGAAGTCGGCGGCGTTCTTTTCGGGAAACGAAGCGGGGGCACGGTGCGGATTCTGGCTTGGCGCCCACTGGCGTCGGAGCACGCCGCCGGGCCGGGTTTTGTCCTGTCAGAGAAGGACGATGAGGCGCTCCGGCGCCTCGTGGATTCCGCGGCGGCGGACCCGGAACTGGCCGGTCTGGAGGCCGTGGGCTGGTACCACTCCCACACCCGCAGCGGTCTCATACTCAGCGCTGAAGATGTGGGAATCTGGGACCGTCATTTTCCCGAGGCTTGGCAGATCGCGTTAGTCCTTCATCCGGAGAAGCTGAAGCCCACCCGGGCGGGTTTCTTCTGCCGGGGGGAGGACGGCGTGGCGCGCCCGGGGCCCAGCCCCCTAGAGTTCGACGTCGAGGCGATACCCAAGCCGAGAAAGGCCCCTCGCCCTGCGCCGGTGGCTGCGCCTCGTGAACCGACTGCGGAGCCGCCGCCCGCCATCGCGGCTCGCCGGCCGCCGGGACGCCTCTCCTGGTTTTTCTTCGCACTTGCGTGGTGCGTCGCGGCGATCTCTCTTGCCTACGCGCTCAGGGATTACTGGCTCCCCAAGCCTCCGGCTCAGGAGCCGCCGCCGGTGATTCCGGCCGCTGCGCCAGCCGATCCCGACAAGGAGCGAATGATGAGGGAGATCGAGGCTCTACGCGCTGAACTGGACAGAGCAAACAAGCGGGCCAGCGAACTCGAGGCCAGACTGGCGGGACCGGCCAGACCCACAAAGAAGCGGAAGTGATCCCGCAGGGTGACACGGCATCCGAGCCTGGTTGCGCGGCGCCGGGCGGTCACAACCGCTGACATAGGAAGAAGGGCCGTATAACGCCTGATTTTTGTTCAGTTTGTAGCCCACCGGCCTCCAGCGAAGCGGCGATTCGGAACAAGTCGGCAACTACACTGAGTTCGGAAGGCTGCTTAGGGAGCCTGCCCGGCCAAGTCTGAACCGGCCGGGCGTATTTTCTTGGAGGCCAATCATGCGGATTCATTGTGGAGCTGCGGCGATGTTGGTATTGCTCGTGGTGTCAGCCTTCGCCGCCCCCACCCTGACCACCGTTGAAGATGTGCTGTACAAGGCGGACGGGACCAAGTTCAATGGGGTGGCGTTTATCGAATGGAAGAGCTTTCAGACCGCCGATTTTTCGACGATCGCCACGCACAGCGTCGCCGTGCAGATTGTGGACGGTCTGCTCAGGGTCAGACTTGTGCCCACGACGAATGCCACGACCGGGGCCTACTACTCGGTGCGCTACCACAGCGACGGCCGGATTCAGTTCGATGAGGTCTGGGCCGTGCCGCCGAGCGAGAAGACACTCCACTTGCGCGACGTGAGAGTGTCCAGCTCTTCCTCCGGAGGACAAGTGCTTCCTCCCGCGACCGAAGAGAACGAGATTCTGGAGTCCGACGTCGTCGGGCTGGTGGACGATCTGGAAGCCAGACCGGTGAAAGGACCGGGATTTGCGCCATCCCGCGCGGCCTACATCAACGAGATGGGAGAACTGGAAGCAGTACTGGGAAGCCTGACCGATTGTGTACGTGTCGACGGCACCGCAGGACCCTGCGATCTGCTGGTCAGCACCGGCCCCAGTTTCGTGGACGCCGAGGTTCCCGTGGGTGCAGTCGACGGATCGAACACGCACTTCACCCTCGCCAACGCGCCCAATCCTCCGTCCAGCCTTGCGTTGTTTCGAAACGGCATATTGCAGAAGGCCGGCTTGGACTACGTTCTGAGTGGGAACGCGATCGATTTCACCGCCGGCTCGGTTCCACAGGCAGGGGATCTGTTGATCTGCTCGTACCGGCTGGCGGATGCGAGCAATCCGCAAGGCGGCGGAGGCGCGATGTCGTACTCCGCGCAAGTGCTTTGCAGCAGTACGGGGACCAGCACAAGCTCCACAACCCTGACGAGCCTGGGCAGTTGCACGATTCCCGCGAATACGCTGGCTCCGGGCGATCGGGTGGACGTGCTGTTCAGCTACTCGCACGAGGGCGCCGACCGAACCTTCACCTTCGCTCTCAACTGGGGGACCACTACAGTCGTGTCCAGGTCCACCACCGCGGCGTCGGAGTCCCGCGTCGCGGGCAGAGCCTCTTTGGGCGTCCACACCGCTGGGGCTCAGTACGATGCTCAAAACTGGGGAGAGTCGCTGTCCCTGGTGTCCACCGCCGGAAACGCCACCGATGCTCTGAATGCCCCGATCGTGGTCGATCTTCTGGGGAAATTCTCCACCACAACCACCGAGACCGTCACGCTGCGCAACTACACGGTGATCCGCTACCCGGCCGTCGCCGGGAACTAGACCCGCCGGGCTTCTGAGGTGATTTGGGAGTCCTGATAGGTGGGGAATCGGATTCCCCGGAGGATGTCACAGGCTCAGTATGAAAACTGCGGGGTAAGACGAAACGATGATGCGCCTCACGTTGCCATGGGATGAATTCCTGTCCGAAGAGAGCGGGCAGGACATGGTTGAGTACGCTTTGATGGCTGGCGTGGTGGCTATTGCGGCCGGTTCCATTATTCCGCCCATCGCCCCATCCGTGGGGGCCATCTTCTCCAAGGCGATTTCCGTACTCGAGAAGTTCTCCTAGCAACGACCCTTCAGTCAAATGCCTGCGGCAACCCGGCGCGCCCAGTGCGCCGGATTGCCGTCTGCTGCCGCGGAGGGCACGTCCCAGACAGCTAGCGTCTTGCCAGCGTTGCAAGGACCTCGTAGCGCTGAGCAGACGCAGTCTTGCTCATCTCGCGCTCAGCCTTCGACATGGGCACCATGTATGCGATTCCCGCGAAGCCGTTACGCACCTCCGACAGGAAGTAGCGGTCCCCGTAGTGCCGGAACACCAGGACGGTGTCTGCGGCAGGGTCGCCGCCGGCCCGCACAAACCCTGGATTCGCCAGGATGATCGCGCCTCCGCCGTGCTCACTCCCCCGAAGCAGCAGCAGGGAAGGACTGGAGTCACGCGTCACCTGGTATTCCCCGGCAGGCATCGACTTGGCCCCGACCGCGAAGTCAAACGGGATCTTGGCCGTCAACTGAAACGACTGTGCCGAGAGCGGCACCGAGAGTGCCACGACCAGCGCCGCAATCGACAACGCAATGTTGAGTCTCTTGTTCATACTGCCCTCCTTAGTCTCTCGAATCTGCGGCGGCCTCTTTTCAGGCCTCCTGGCTAATGAGATTCGCGAGGACAAACTATTGTTACTAAAGAACTTGTTAAGATTCTGTTAAGGCGATGTCGCGGCCTACGCGGCGAACTTGTAGCCGAGCCCGTGCACGGTGAGGATTAACTGCGGCTCCTTGGGGTCGCGCTCCAGCTTCTGACGAAGCCAGGCCACATGCACGTCCACCGTGCGCGTGGAGGGAGTGACGTTGTAGCCCCAGACCTCCGACAGAAGCTGCTCGCGCGTGATCGTCTCGCCGCGGTGCTCCACGAAGTATCGCAGCAGTTGGAATTCCTTGGCGGAAAGGGGGACCGTCCTACCATCCCGCGTGACTTCCGTCTTCAGGAAGTCGATGTGGATTGGCCCGAACTGACGGGACGAGGCGCCCGTGTACGCAGGCTGGGCGGCGCGTCTCAGGAGCGCCTGGACGCGAGCGAGCAGTTCCTGCATCTCAAACGGCTTGGCCAGGTAGTCATCGGCGCCCAGCTTGAGGCCGGTCACCTTGTCGCTGGTCTCGCCTCGCGCCGTCAGCATCAGGATAGGGGTGAGAATGGCCTGCCGGCGCAATTCCCGGCAGACATCCAGGCCGCTGCGTCCAGGCAACATAATGTCGAGAATGATCAGGTCGAATGGTTCCGAGGCTGCGCGCTCGAATCCGCTGTTGCCGTCGGCCGCGGTTTCGACCGCGTAGCCTTCGCTCCTCAGGCGGTCGCCCAGCGTCATTCGCAGCCCCACCTCATCTTCCACCAGAAGTATCCGCTCGTTCATGGCATCACGGCCAGGCAATGGGGAGGTGCAAAGTAAACGCGCTCCCCCGCCCCGGCGTGCTGATGACCGACACCCTGCCGCCGACAGCCTCAACGATCCGCTTGGTGAGGCTCAACCCCAGCCCCGTCCCGTGGGTCTGTGCGGTTCTCGCATACTCACCGCGGTAGAAGGGTTCGAATATCTGCTCCTGCTCGCCCGGCGGTATCCCTCGGCCGCGGTCTTCCACAGTGACCTGGATCTCCGGTCCCTGTGCCTCCGTCGCCACCATAGCTCGAATCGACATCCATTTTCCATCCGTGCCGTACTTGAGCGCATTGCTGATCAGGTTCTGCAGGCATTGCCTGAGCACCGCCGGATCGGTCCTGGCCTGCGGCAACTCGGGGTCCACCTTCGTTTCAACCAGGAAACCGGCAGCCCCGATGCTGGAGCGAAATTCCTCCACCACAGCATCGATGATCTCGCCCACCCAGACCGGACGCACTTCATAACGCGATCCCGGCGCAGCGGAGAAGCGCAGGATCTGCTCCACCATCGCTTCCAGGCGGCGGCCCTCGTTGCGAATGAGCTGTCCGTAGTCCATCACGGCCGCGCTCGATCCGACGACGCCATCGGCGAGATTGTCCGCGGCGGAGCAGATTACCGCAAGAGGGGTTCTCAGCTCGTGTGAGACACCGGCGACAAAATCCAGTTGCAGCCTGGCCAACCGTTGGTATCGGTAGGTGAACAGGATGATGAGCCCCATGCTCACGGCCAACAGAAGCAATACACCTAGGCTCAACGCCAGGTCCCTGCGTCGAAGTGCGGCCGCAATGCCGGCGAGTGATCCCTGCCGAGGCTCTACCAAGAGCAGCCAGCCGGTTGCGTCATCCTCCGGCAGCACCAGGGAGGCTCCGCGAGGAGGCTGCGGCCCAATATCGAGCTGAGATGCAGCTTCGCTGAGGGGCGGGCCAATCAGCCGGACCGCGGCCGCGGCCGTGGCGGGGGTAAGGGCCGGCCGCGTGGCGTCGGACCTATACAGGAAACCATCGGCACTTGCAGGGTCGGCGATGTCGACGCGATAGGCTAGCCCGCCGCGTCCCCCGAAGTGCCGGGCGACCAATTCGCGCAGAAGCTCGGACCGGATGTACTCCCGGCTCAGCTCCAGGATCAGGTAGCCCACCACTTCCGGAGGAGCGCCCTCACGGGCCCCTGGCGGGGCGGAGTACCGCACCAGCGGCCGTATAAGTGCGGGGATACGCTCACTGATCGTCCAGGCTAGCAGCCGCGAGTTCTTCATCCGGTCGAAGCGGGGCCTCAAGGGCTCCAACGCAACCGGCCACGGCGCACTCTTGAGCCGCATTTCGGAATGGCTCAACGAAAGGAGGCGGGGGCTGCCCCCGGAGACAGGACCCCAGATGAACAATCCGGCAACAAGTTTGTGGCGCCGCGCGGTGCGCTGCCATTCCCCGTACCGGTAGGCGAGATACAGCCAGTCACCGCGCCCCGCCTGCGCCGGCTCCGGACGGAACTCCAGGCACACCTGCTGCAACTCAGTGTGGAAATCCTGCAAGAACTGGCCCACAGCGGTCTCCAGGCTGGCCTGGCCACGCTCCAGGTAAGCTGCGCTTAACTCACTGATCCAGCGATATTGAAGCGCAGCCAGGAAGGCCAGGATGATTGCGCTGACCAGAACCAGCGCGACCCAGGCGGCCGAGCGCGTCCGCAGGGATCTCATCACGGCAGCTCACCAGGCGACTGGCCTTCCGATCTGGAGCGGCCAAACTTCAATGCCGGGCGCATCGCACAACAACTCCGCCAAGCGCTCCGGCGTGCCCGTGAGCGGAGGGAAGGTGCCGAAGTGCATCGGGATCACCTTCTTAGGCTTGAGCAAACGGCAGGCTGCGGCGGCTTCCCAAGGGCTCATGGTGAACAGGTCGCCGACGGGCAGAAACACCAACTCCGGCGCGTAGAGCTGTTGGATCAGTTGCATGTCGCTGAACACGTTCGTGTCGCCCGCGAAATAGAGGCGGCGCGAGTCCGCCAACTGGAGTACATATCCGGCGGCCTCTCCGCCGTAAACGATCCCGCCCTCGTCCTGAATGCCGCAACTATGGACGGCGTGGGTCATTGTCACCTTGACCGGGCCGACCTGCTGTGATCCTCCCTTGTTCATAGGCAGCGTGTTCTTCACTCCCTTGGACTCCAGCCAGGTGCAAGTCTCAAAGACTGCCACGACGCTCGGGGAGAACTTCTTAGCCAGTGGTATGACGCCGTGGATATGGTCGAAGTGGCCGTGACTGACAAGTATCGTGTCCAGCCGGTCGAAGACGTGGCCGGCAGGAAACGAGGGGTTCCCTTCCGTCCACGGGTCAAAGAGAAGCACTTCGCCGGAATCCAGGCTTAACTGAAACGTACCATGTCCGAGCCAGGTGATTTCGATCATAGGGTCGCTCCTGTGCCGATGATAAACCAGTTCAGCGCCGTTCCGACTCCCGTGCCTGTTTCATGATGGGGCCGTAGACGCGCTTGTCAAAGGGAACGCATCCGGTGGGGAACTGCCCGAGGGGATGGTTCTTGTGGCGCATCAGCCAGGTGCAGTAGGTGAGCGTCTTGCAGACGCGCGCTTCATCCAGTTCACCCTTGCCCAGCGCGTCAAGGGCAAAATCGGGGTAGGGAAGCGCGTTGCGGCCGGCGCCGAAGATGCGGATGTTCCCGCACTCGATGTTGTAGGCGGCGGCGTGGATCATGAAGCGCTGGAGCCAGCTATAGCCGGTCCCGATCATGGGCAGACTGGGGAACGACTTCTGCAGTTCTCCGGCAATGCGGAAGTGACGGTCTACGCCGAGGAGGGGATGCTCGGGCGGCTCGTAGTTGCCGTCGTCTGGTCTTTCAAAAGGGCGGCCGATGTGGGGGTTGGTATACGGGCACCCCAGGGAGATGTTCAGCAACTCTACGCCCCACTCGGAAAGCCAGGCGATGAGCTGTTTCACTTCGGTCAGGTCCTCGCGCAGAGGATCATTGATGTCGACGCCGAACCCGTGGAGGTAGGGAAGCGGGTGTTCCAGCGGCACGCCTTTGCCTTCGTCGGGCCCTGCGACGAAGGGAAGGCCGTCATAGCAGCCGAGGCGCACGCACAGCGTCAGCCGCCCGCCGAGGACGGAGCGTACCTTTTCAATGACATTACGGAGGAACCGAACACGGTTCTCCAGGGGCCCGCCATATCGGCCCTCGCGCAGCCGCGCGGAAAGCAACTCGCTTGCCAGGTAGCCGTGCGTGGCCTTGATGTCGATAGCCCGAAAACCGGCGTCCACGGCCAGACGCGCGGCCTCGACGTAGTCGTCCTCGATTCGCTCAAGCTCGCCGTCGGAGACGAGGGGATGGCCGGGAGGGACCCCCGTCTTCCTGTCAACGGCGGGGCTATGGGAAACCACGACGCGTGACGGCACACTGAAGCGGCCCGAGTGGGTCAACTGCAGGACTTCCAGCAGGTCATCCGAGTTGCCGAAGCAATGCTCGTGCTCGCGGCGTATCATTTCCAGGAGACGGGCGAACGCGGGCATGGTTCTGGGGTGAAGCCACAACTGGCGGGTGTTGGCTCGGCCATCCGCCCGGACGGCGGTGGCTTCGAACCATATGAGCTTGGCCCCGCCGGAGGCGAAGCGCCGGTAGCGGCGCCATGTCAAATCGCCGGGCGATCCATCCGTTGTCCCGTCGCACCCCTCCATGGGGTGGATGGCGATGGAATTGCCCAGGGTGTGGCGCCCGACCTGGACCTTACGGGCCAGAATCGCCTTGACCCTTTCCGGATCCGGTTCGAACCGGACATGGACGGCTCCTGTGTCTTCGGCCGCCTGCTCGATCTCAGCCAGGGTTCTGAAGTTAAAGTGCCGCATCTCGCGTCCCCTGCTTGGGCAACCAGGCGATCGCCAGGAAGCCTAGGAAGGCGACCAGAAACACCGCAGTCAGCGCGTGGCCATAGTCGCCAAAGTGCAGCCTCAGGCGGGACACCAGGTAAGGAAACCAGGTCTGCCCGATGGTGTCGGTAGGCAGAATGATGGCCATGGCGCGGGCCAGGGTGTTCACGCCGAACTGTTCCGCGGCCATTAGGGGAATCAGCATGTAGTCGGCTCCCATCCCAAAGCCGAACAGCACGGCGAACACATACAGGTATCCGGTGTGGCCCGGCCGCACCAGCAGCAGCAATGGGATTGTGAGGGAAACCAGCAGGTAGGTACTGGCCATCACGTACTTCTTGGAGAAACGATCGGCGAGCCAACCCATCACGAGGCGTCCCGCGATGCTCGACCACAGCGTGAGCATGCTGGCTACACGCCACACCGAATTCAGCGCGGCCTGATCCGTGAAGCCCTGGTCGAGGAAGACCAGCTTCATGTGTTGGTTGACGGCGCCAATGGCCGCGATGGAGCAGCAACTCCCGGCGGCCAGCAGCCAGAAAGCCGGACGGCGCAACAGATCCCCGAAGTCACGCGGCCTCTGCGCGGTTTCTGGTGCGCTCGCGGCGGCGCCGTCCGGGTGCAATCCCATGTCGGAGGGACGATCCTTCATCGCCCAGATGGCGATCGGCCAAGCCAGGAACAACACCAGGCCCATGATCTGAAGCGCAGTCTGAAAGCCGAATCCTTCGGTGAGGGGCTTGACCAGGTAGGAGCCGAGGGATCCTCCCACCGCCACGCCCACATAGGTAACGGCCATGGCGCGCCCGCGCAACCGGCGAAACCACTGCGACACGATGACCTGGTGCGGAATCGGCCCGGCAAAGATGTAGCCGACTACCCAGATGAACCAGACGGCGAAGTACACCCAAAGGCTTCCGCTCATGCGCCCGAAGCCGACGAAGGCCAGGAACAACAGCCCCGTGCCGGTGATGATCAGCTTGCGCGGGCTGAAGCGGTGCACTAATACCGGTCCGACCCAGAGGGTCAGCAGGGCGGCCAGCGGGAAGCCCAGAGTCACGTCGGCGCGCGACCAACCGAAGGTCTTCTCGAAGTAGTCGTAGAAGAAAGGCATGTTGTAGTAGGGGATCCCTACCGAGATGCCAAAGGTGCAGAAGGCCGCCAGCGTGATCCACCAGCCGTAGAAGGTCTTCTTCATGCGCCGTCCGAGTTACCTATTATGTTCCGAAGAGCCGCCCTATAGGGTTCGAAGTTGGAAGCCGCCGTCCAGGTTCAAGACCTGGCCGGTTGAGTAGTCCAGAAGGCCGTCGGCGATAACCCGCACGGCACGGGCGACGTCCTCGGGCTCCCCCATGCGCCGCTGCGGCAGGAGGCCGCCCGCGATTCTCTCCTCGTACGTCTTTTCCACTGCCTGGATCATGTCCGTGCGGACGATGCCGGGCCGTACCTCGAACACCTTGACGTTGTGAGCGGCCATCCGTGCCGCGAACAGCGCCACGGCCATGCTGAGCCCGGCCTTGGAGACGCAGTATTCCCCACGATTGACCGAGGCGGCGTAAGCCGAGATCGAGGTCACGAAGACGATCCGCCCGGCGTTCTGCTCCGCCATCCACCTCGCGGCCTGCTGGGTTAGGAAATACGGTCCCTTAAGGTTGACGGCGATCAATTCGTCGAAGCTCTCTTCGGTGGCTTCCAGGATGTCGCGGCGCTCGCGCGGCGCCGTGCCCGCGTTGTTCACCAGCAGGTCCAACCGGCCGAAACGCTCGCGGGTGAATGCCAGGAGTGCGGCGCGATCCAGCGATGAACTGACGTCGCAGCGGAAGATCTCGGCCCCGGTTTCGGCGCGAAGCGATTCGGCGGCGTCGAGACGCGCGCGATACGTGGCCACTACCGAGTGCGTTCTCGCCAGTTCCCGGGTGATGGCCCGGCCGATGCCCCGGCTCGCGCCGGTGACGATCGCCACACTCATCGTTCGGCCCCGAGCGCCCACTGAGCCAGCCGCTTTCCACTCTCGAACGCCTGGCGATAGGCCGCCTGCCGCTCCGAGCCGGTAAGAGCCTTGCCCATGCGGTTGTACTTCTCGAGGCCCGCGCCGACGACATAGGTTCCGGCGTATGCGATGGCGGCCTTGGGTATCAGTCCTTCGCCGAAGGGCATCTTGCCGGCCAGTTGGCGCGCGAGAGCGCGCCAGCCGAACGCTCCGGCGACGATCGAGGCGATCTGGGCTTTCTGCTCGAAATACCCGACGGGCCGGCCGCTGGCGGCCGCGATGAGAAACGCCATCCGCACCTGGTTCACGGTGAGCACCACCGTGTCGGATGCGAACTCGCCTGCCGTCCATCCCAAGGACAAGAGGTTGGGGACCACCGACGGCAACGCGGTGAACATGGCGAACAATGCGTTGTCACGCGATACATCCCGTATGATCCGCGCGATGACCGGCCGGCGAAACGGCGGAAGGCGGCGCGCCAGGGCGAGCGAGAGCTCGGGGCACTCCCGGAGAATCTCGCGGACGCTTTCCTCAGGGCCGCTTCCGAGGTCCTCCGGATCCAGGTTCAAGGGGCGGGATGCCTCTTCCAGGACTTGGTCCGGATTCAGGTGGCGGACGGCTCGGCGGATCTGCTGGAGAGCGTGCATTGGGTCGGAGTACTCACACCGGCCGCGCGGCGCCGGACTGTCGAAAGGCCACTTTCAAGCCTCTACGCCATTCTACCCCCAGGCCGATGCGCTCGACCGGGACTGCGGGGGAGAAGTAGCGCAAGATCGTCCCGGTGGTTGGATGGAACTCCAGCGAGGGAGCGATGAGCAGCAGCCGGGGAGGCTCCGCGGCGAGCTCGATGCCGGGGAAATAGCCGCGTGTCTTGAATTCGTTCCGCTCCAGGTGCCACTTCACGCGGAGCCAGTAGTCCAGCGCCTGCAAGGGAAGATGCAGGTCCTGAGAAGCCTTCACCTCGAGGACGGCCAACCTGCCCGACCGCTCGACGGCGAGCAGATCGAGCACGCCACGCTCGCCGGCGGCGAGGGCGGGCACCTGCCCGTAGACCGGAGACGGGAGCAGGGAAGGCTCGATATCCTCCAGATGCCTGCGGATCTGAGACTCCAGCCAGCACTCCACGTGCATTCGATAGAGTGGATTCTCCCGGTCGGATGCTTCCGGCGAACGCATCCGTGCCAATTCAAGTGCCAGCCGCTCGATTCGGGCCAGGTCGCTCTCACCGGCCCGGGTGCTCTCCGTCACCCCGAAATGAAGCTGGTTCCTCTCGGCACGCGCGAACTCCAGGCCACGAACGCGAAGGCTGACTGCACCGCCGGGCCGGGCGAGCTGTTCGACGTGCGGAACACGCGCCAGACGCTCAACCCACTGGAGGACGGGCTCCGCCAAGCTGCGGGCGGCGTCGCGAAACGGTTCCAGGCGGGTGCCCGTGTTGCCGTAGTCGGCGATATCCACCGGTGCGGCGAAGTCCTCCGCCGAGTAGACGAAGGGGAGCATGCGCGCCGCGCGTGGATCGAGGAAACGCAACCGCAGGCAGGTGTTCCGCTCCGATCCTTGAGGGAGGAAGAGAGCGAGCCCTCCGATCGACAATCGCCGTTCCCGGCTGCGCAGATAGTCCAGCCAGATGAGGCCGAAGCTTAAAGCGCCTGGTACGTCCGTGCCATCGGGCGGCGCGGCAATGACCGCCAGTCCTGTCCGCCCCTGACGCAAGAGAGCTCTGGGATAGAGCGGAGAGAGGCTGTGCTCGAGATCCTGTTCGGTGGTGAGCTCGGCGATCTTCCAGTCCGGAAACTGCCTGTGGAGCATACGGCGAACCCTCTCCCGGAAGGAGAGACGCCGTCCCTTCAAGGGCGCCCCGGCCAGCGCCGGCCGGGCCATGTCGATAAGCAGCAGCCGGCCCTCGCGCCTGGGGAACTTCTCGATCAGGAGCTCCAACTTGCCGGGTCTCTCCGCTTCCACACCGATCACGCGCCGTACGAGGTTGCGGCGGCGGTCCCAGACCTGGAGGGTCAGGCGGCCGTGATCGGAGTCGACCAAGTAGGAACCGGGCTCCAAGGCGAAATGGTCCTCTCCAGGTTCGAGCAGGATGGGTTGACGGCTGGCGTTGAGAAAGCGCTCAATCGCCGCGAGAGCCTCGGCCGGACTACACCGCCCGGGTCGCGGGGCGCAGCAAGACATCCGGAATTATTATAGGACTATCAAGCCGCGGGAGTCAGAACTTCAACCCCGCCAGCTTGCGGCCGACGATCTTGGCCGCGCCGAGGGGGCCGTAGCGCTCCTTGAGGAGCTTCACATAGAGCGCCTTCGAGTCGTCGGGAGGAACCTTCTGCACGTCCTTCTTCCTGAGCCGCATGGCTCCGGAGGGGCAGATGGTCACGCACAGCGCGCACCCGATGCAGCGGGCGTCGTCCACCCTGGCCGGGCCATCCGTGGCCGAGATCGCATCCATCTGGCAGCGCGTCTCGCAGGTTCCGCAGGAGTCACAGACTCCCGCGTCCACGGTGGCGCAATAAGTTGCGCTGAAGTAGTCAGCAGGACGAGGGAAGAGCTTGGCGGCGCCGAGCACGCCGCAGCAGCATCCACAGCAGCAGCAGACGAAGAGCGGGCTCTTGGTGTTCTCCGGCTGCAAGACGAGACCTTCCTTGTCCGCCTCGTCAAGCAACTGCAGCATCTCTTCCCGGCTGATGAAGCGGGCCGCTCCTTGCTCCACCATCACTTCCGCTGCCACGCTCAGCATGAGACAGTTCTCGCGGAGCTTGGTCTGTTTGCAGGGCTCGCCGAGCAGGTCCTGGCCCTGACGGCAGATGCAGTTCATCGCGGCGAAAGGACCACTCGAGCGCCGGACGTGCTCGCGAATATCGTCGTAGGTGGCTACGCCGCGTTCGACTTCGATGGCCTTGTTGACCGGCACCGTCCGCATCTGGGTGGTCTTCGTTGTGAAGTTCGCCTCACGGAAAGCGCCGAGGAGGTACTCCCTGGCGTCGCGCTCGAACTCGGGAGTGAGGCGGTTGACCTGCCGCTCGTACATCCCGATCGCGAAGGGCAGCTTCCCGTAATGCGGCGTGCCCTCCAGGGGAATGCGCTGAAGGAGTCCAAGCGCCGCCATTTCGTCCAGCGCTTCCACGCATTCATCCAGCGACAACGCCGGTTTCAGGCGGCGGTGAATCACAGGAGCCGGCTCGGGGATGGCGCTCAACTCCAGCGCCACCACAGCCTGCCTGGGCGTGAACAGGTGCTTCAGAATTCGAATCTCCACTCCGGACTCGGTAGCAGGGAAGCCGACGGGCATGCGGTCGAGATGTTGCTGGAGCTTGCGGTAGAGGTCTTCGGCGGACACGGTGTACCCTTCGCCCGATTCTACACCAGGATTCCCCAGCTTGATATATTGTCGGAGTGCTGAGGGCAAGGCTCCAACAGGTGGAAGAGCGCATCGCGAGGGCGGCGGCGAGGGCCGGCCGAAAGCGCGAGGACATCAGACTGGTGGCCATCACCAAGGTGTTCCCGGCAGCCACGATCCGCGAAGCCTACCAGGCCGGGCTGCGCGACTTCGGAGAGAACTACGTGCAGGAGTTCGAAACCAAGGCTCCGGAACTGTCGGACTTGACGGAGGCCCGCTTTCACTTCGTGGGACACCTGCAATCGAACAAGGCACGGCGAGCGGCTGAGTTGTTTCAGATCATCCAGACTGTCGATTCCGAGAAGATCGCGCGAAGAATCAACGACATCGGAAGCGCGAGAGAGGTAATGCTTGAAGTCAAACTCAGCCCCGAACAGGCCAAGAGCGGCGTTGGGCCGGGCGAGTTGCCAGCGCTTGCAGAAGCGGTGAGGGCCTGCCCAAACCTGCGGCTGACGGGGCTGATGACCATGCCCCCCTGGTCCGACGACCCGGAAGAGTCCCGCCCCTACTTCGAGCGCCTGCGGCGGCTGGCGGAGGATCTTGGTCTCAAGCATTTGTCCATGGGGATGTCGCACGACCTCGAAGTGGCGGTGGAAGAAGGCGCGACCCACCTGCGGATCGGCACCGCGCTGTTCGGCGAGAGGCGGCGGCCGTGACCGTGGGTTTCCACGCCCCCTTGCCTCCGGCACGGACCGGCGTGGCGGACTACGCCTCGGTTCTGCTTGCCGCCTTGCGGCGCTTCGGCCGGGTCGAGACCGGCTCGCGGGAGGCCGACGTCAATCTCTACCACTTGGGCAACAACCAGTTGCATCGGCGAATCTATGAGATGGCGATCCGCAGGCCGGGCGTCGCCGTGTTGCACGACGCGGTGCTCCAGCACTTCTTCTTGGGGGCGCTCGACCGGTCCTCCTATCTGGACGAGTTCGTGTACAACTACGGGGAGTGGGACCGGGGACTGGCGGAGGACCTTTGGGCTTCGCGGGCGCGTTCCGCAGTGGACGAGCGATACTTCCGATACCCGATGCTGCGCCGGATAGCCGAGGTCTCCCGGGCGGTGATCGTGCACAACCCGGCCGCCAGGCGGATGGTCCTCCGGCACGCGCCCGTCGCGCGGGTTCACGAGATCCCCCACCTGTTCCAGCCGCCCGCTCCGGTAGCGGCGGCGGCGATGGAGAGGCTGCGCCGCGATCTCGGGTCGAGTGGAGCATGCCTCTTCGTCGTTTTTGGATACATCAGGGAATCCAAGCGTTTGCCGGCGATATTGAAAGTTTTGGATCGGGTACGGCGGGACGGCGTCGACGCCGTGCTTCTGGTCGCCGGGGACTTCGTCGCGCCGGACCTTGAGAAGCAGGTCGCGCCGCTGATGAGAAACGCCGGGGTGCGGCGGGCGGGCATGGCGAGCGAACGCGAGTTCTGGCTCAGGGCCTCGGCGGCCGACGCCTGCATCAACCTTCGCCACCCCGCAGCGGGAGAGACGTCGGGCATCACGATCCGGCTGATGGGTATCGGGAAACCGGTCATCGTCACCGACGGCGAGGAGGTTTCGGGATTTCCCGAGGGCGCCTGCCTGAGGGTGAGTCGGGGCCTCGCCGAGCAGGACGAACTCGCTCACCATGTGACGCTGCTCGCAAAGTGCCGGGGACTGGCAGGCAACATTGGCCGCCTGGCGGCCGAGCATATCCGCGAACGCCATTCAGTGGAGGCTGCCGCGGCCCGCTATTGGGATGTGCTATGCGGCTGCCGCAACTGAGACCGGCCCTCGCACTGGTCCTGTCTCTGGCGGCCTGGGGCCAAGCGCCCGAACCGCGCATCGGCGTCCGGGTTCCGATGCGCGATGGGGTGGCGCTCTCCACCAACGTTTTCCGCCCGAAGGGAGGGGAACGGCTTTCCACCATCCTTGTGCGCACACCCTACGGGAAGGGAACGAGCCTGGCCGCGACTTATCGGTTGTTCTACGAAAGCGGCTATGCCGTTGTCGTGCAGGACGTGCGAGGCCGGGGCGCCTCGGAAGGCATGTTCCGCCCGCTGACGCAGGAGGTGAACGACGGGCACGACACCATCGACTGGATCGCTTCGCAGCGGTGGTCGGACGGCAAGGTGGGAATGGTCGGCGGGTCCTACTTGGGGATCGTGCAATGGAAGGCGGCTCTGTCCGGCAGTCCGCACTTGAAGGCGATCTCCCCTGCGGTCTCGGGCTGTGACGATTACATGGACCGTTTTTACTCCAGGGGCGGGGCTCTAAGGCTGGGGCACCGCCTGAACTGGCTGGCCTCCACGATGAGAGCGCCAGGCTACCGCTCCCCCGATTTCTCCAAGTACGTGTTGCACCTGCCTCTGAGGACGGCCGATCTGGCCGCGACGGGACGATCGATCGAGATGTACCAGGAGGCAGTCCAGCACCCCTCCTACGATGCGTTCTGGAAATCGATCAGCACGTGCGAGCAACTGGACAAGGTGCAAGTGCCGGTGCTCGCCTTCGGAGGCTGGTACGACCCGTTCGTGGAGAGCGATCTGGAGGCTATCTCCCGCCTGCAAGCCATGGGACGGGAAGCGCACGTCGTAATCGGGCCCTGGGCGCACAACACTTCCTCGCGTTTCCCTGGCTTCGATTTCGGGCCTGTCGCGGACCTCCCCATCCGACAGCTTCAACTGGAGTGGTTCGACCACTGGCTAAAGTCGCGGGAACCGGAACGGCAGTTGCCGCCCGCGCGGGTCTTCCTGATGGGAGTCAACCGCTGGAGGGAGGAACAGGAATGGCCTCCGGAACGTTCCCGGCCGGTGTCTTGGTACTTGGCGACCGGTGGACGCCTCAGGGAGACGCCGCCTGACAGGGACAAGCCGGACCGTTTTGATTATGATCCCCGCAAGCCGGTCCCGACTTTGGGAGGCGCCGTGTGCTGCGACCCGAAAATCTTCCCGTGGGGCCCCATGGACCAGCGGCCGGTGGAAGGACGCGCAGATGTGCTGGTGTACACAAGCAGTGCGCTGGGCCGGAACGTGCCCGTTCTGGGGATCGTCAATGTAGAGTTGTACGTCGCCACCACAGCGCCGGACACGGATTTCACCGCCAAGCTGGTGGATGTCTGGCCCGACGGCCGCGCGGTCAACCTCACGGACGGGATTCTGAGGCTGCGGTACCGGGAGTCACTGGAACGCCCGCGCCTGGCGCGGCGGGGAGAAATCTACCGGATTGTGATTGACGCCGGCGTGACCGGCCACGTCTTCCGCGCCGGCCATCGCATCCGCCTGGAGATATCGAGCAGCAACTTCCCGCGCTTCGACCGCAACCCGAACACCGGGAAGCCGGTCGCTGGCGAGACCAGGCTGAGGACGGCGACACAGACCGTCTACCACGATCGCCTGCGTGCCTCGCGGTTGATGTTGCCGGTGGCACCTTAGCCCAGCCCCACGGAATTTACGAAGCTGCGATCGCAGCGGCGATCACCTTGCCGTGGAAGCGTCCGTTCTCGATGAAGATCTCGTTGGTGTGCATGCCGGCCACCAGCACGCCGGCCAAATAGATCCCTTTGCGCTCGCTTTCGAGCGTTTCGGGGCTGGTGCGCGGGCGGCCGGTGCCGGGATCGATCGGAATGCCGTGCGCAGCGAGGAACTCGACGTCCGGCTGGTAACCAACCATGGCGAACACAAAGTCGTTCTTCAGGCGGACGTCGCCCTCGGGAGTCTCGATCAGGATCGCATCCGGATCGATCCGGCGGACACTGGAATGAAAGTAGGCCTTGATCTCCCCGCTCTTGATCCGGTTCTCCACGTTCGGTTTGACCCAATACTTCACGTGGTCCGAGAGGCCCGCGCCGCGGTGAATCAACGTGACCCGCGCCCCCGCCCAAAGCAGATCCAGGGCCGCCAAGGCGGCCGAATTCTTCCCTCCGACCACGGCCACATCCTGGCCGTAATAGGGGTGCGGCTCCCGGAAGTAGTGGAGAACCTTGTCCAGTTCTTCCCCCGGAACGCCCAGCCGGTTCGGCCGGTCGTAGTATCCGGTGGCCAGAACGACCTTGCGGGAAGCGTACTCGCGCAGGTTTCCGCTGCGATCGCGGGCATGGGTGACGAAGGCGCCGTCCTCGCCGGAGATCTTCTCTACCCGCTCGTACTGGCGTATGTCCAGTTCATAGGCGCCGGCCACGCGGCGATAGTATTTCAGGGCCTCCGTGCGCGTGGGCTTCTCCCCGAACGAGGTCATGGGGATGTTCCCGATCTCCATCAGCTCCGGCGTGGTGAAGAACACCATGTTGGTGGGGTAGTTGTACAGCGAGTTCACCACGCAGCCCTTCTCGACAAGGACCGCCTTGAGCCCGCGGAGCTTCAATTCGATTCCGCAGGCGAGTCCCGTCGGGCCCGCGCCCACCACCACCACGTCCAGCAGGCTCACAACATCGCCTCTACCTGGGCGTAGATGCGATCCAGGGCGGCCGGAAGCGCCGCGACGTCCTTCGCGCCGGCTTCGGCCATGTCTGGCCGGCCTCCGCCCTTGCCCCCGAGCGCCTGAGCCAGCGATCCGGCCAGCTTGCCGGCATGAACCTTCGCCGTCAGGTCCTTGGTGACCGCCGAAACGATAGCCACCGAAGAGTCGCCGGCCGAGGCGAGCACGATCACGGCCGTCTTCCACTTGTTGCGAAGAGCGTCGGCCAGGGCGCGCATCTGGTCGCGGTCAAGACCGTCCACCCGCCCGGCCAGCACCTTCGCGCCTTTAAGCGTCCGCGCCTCCCTTTCCAGCTCTCCCAATTGGGACTGCGCCATCTTCTTCTTGAGCTGGTCGAGCTGCCGCTCCAGCGTCTTTTCGCGGAGGAGGAGGCGGTCGACGTGATCGGCCAGCTCGGCTTCGGAAACACGCAGCATCAGCGAGAGCTTCTCGATCGATTGTGACGCCTGCTGGAAGCGGCGCAGGGCGCCATCCCCGGTGATGGCCTCGATGCGCCTCACGCCGGCCGAGATGCTGCCCTCGTAAACGATCTTGCACAGGCCGATGTCCCCGGAGCGGCGGACGTGCGTTCCCCCGCACAGCTCCCGGCTGAAGCCGGGCACGCTTACCACGCGCACCGTCTCGCCGTACTTCTCGCCGAACAGAGCCATGGCGCCCGTGGTGAGCGCCTGGTCCAGATCCATCAGGTCGGTCTGAACCTCGGCGTTGCGGGTGATCTCCGCGTTCACCAGGCGTTCCACCTCGTCCAGTTCCGCCTGGTCCACGGCGGCGTAGTGCGTGAAGTCGAACCGGAGCCGTCCCGGATCCACGACGCTTCCCGCCTGCTTGACGTGTGTTCCCAGTACCTGTCGCAGGGCGGCGTGAATAAGGTGCGTGGCGGTGTGGTTGCGCATGGTGGCGCGCCGGGAAGCGGCGTCGACCACGGCCCGCACGCGGTCACCGCAGCGCACGGGAGCCAAAGCGACAATACGGTGGGCGGTGAGCCCGGCGACGGCAGGGTAGGTGGATTCTACGCGAGCCACCTGCTCAGCGGTCTCCAGCGAGAACAGGCCACCGGTGTCGCCGACCTGCCCGCCGGCCTCGGCGTAGAACGGCGTCTCATCCAGAATCAGCTCGGCCTTGGCGCCGGGGCCGATCTCATCCACGATCTTCTGATCCACGAACAGCGCCACCACCCGGCAGCCCGAGGATTCCAGCGTGTCGTATCCCACGAAACGGGTACGGCGCTTTTCGGCCAGATCCTGGTAGACGGGCGCGATCTGCGCCTGCTGCGCGCCCTTCCAGCTTGCTCGCGCCCGCTCCCGCTGGCCTTCCATCTCGCGCTCGAAGCCCTCCCGGTCGATGGTGAGCCCATACTCGCGGGCCATTTCCTCCTGCTCTTCGAGGGCCAGGCCGTAAGTGTCGTAAAGCTTGAAGGCCACGGGGCCTGCGAGCACGCCCCCGGCGGCCGACTTCACCTCATCGTGGAAGACTTTCTCGGCCACCTGAAATGTCGTCTGGTACCGGTGCTCCTCGTCCTTGACTACCCGGGCGACCCGCTGCACGCTCTCCGTCAATTCGGGGTAAGCGGGCTTCATCAGCTCGGCCACAAAACCGGTCAACTGGTATAGGAACGGATCGTGGAACCCGATCAGACGTGCGTTGCGCATAGCTCGCCGCATGATCTTGCGAAGCACGTAACCGCGGCCCTCGTTGGAGGGCAAGACGTCGTCGTGGATGAGGAAGGCCGTCGCGCGGGCGTGGTCGGCCGCGATGCGCAGGGCCGTGTCCACGCGGGCGTTCTCTCCGCTGGCGACGCCCAGCAGCTCGGCCGCGCGGTCGATGATGGGAGCGATCAAATCGCACTCGAAGTTGGAGATCTTCCCTTGCAGGACGGCCGCGACCCGCTCCAGGCCCATGCCCGTATCGATCGAGGGCCGCGGCAGCGGGGTCATCTCGCCGCTGGTCGCGCGGTTGTACTGCATGAAGACCAGGTTCCAGATCTCGACGAAGCGCCCGCCGCAGTCGCTCGGGAACTCCTCGTTTTCGTGACCCGGGTCGGAGGCATCCGGACCCAGATCATAGTGAATCTCCGAGCAGGGGCCGCACGGGCCGGTCTCGCCCATCTGCCAGAAGTTGTCCTTCTCGTCCAGCCGGAAGATGCGGCTCTTCGGCATGCCGGTCACCTTCTGCCAGAGCAGCTCGGCCTCGTCGTCCTCGCGGAACACGGTGAAGTAGAGCCGCTCTTTGGGGAGGCCGTAGTCCTTGGTGATCAGGTCCCAGGCGAAGGCGATGGCGTCGGCCTTGAAGTAGTCGCCGAAAGAGAAGTTGCCGAGCATCTCGAAGAACGTGTGGTGGCGGCGGGTGTAGCCCACGTTCTCGAGGTCGTTGTGCTTGCCGCCGGCGCGGACGCACTTCTGGGAGGAGGCGGCGCGCGTGTAGTCGCGCTTCTCGACGCCGAGGAACACGTCCTTGAACTGGTTCATCCCCGCGTTGGCGAAAAGCAGGGTCGGGTCGTTGGCGGGCACCAGCGAGGAACTGCGGACAATCCGATGGCCCCGTGCGGCGAAAAAGTCAAGGAACTTGCGTCTGATCTCGTGGCCGGTCACAGATTTATATTGTGACATGCGGAGGGCTTCCTGTTCGCCCGGTGTCCACGCGATAATGAATCGGAGGCTTGAGTATGGATAAGGCGAAAAGCATCGCTCTCTTGAACAAGGCCGTTGCCGATGAACTTCAGGCTGTGCACCAGTACATGTACTTTCACTTTCACCTGGACGACCAGGGATTCAAGCCGCTGAGCTTGCTGTTCAAGCGGATCGCGATCCAGGAGATGGGGCACGTCGAGCTGCTGGCGGAGCGCATATTGTTCCTCAAGGGCGACGTGGAGATGGTTCCGGCCGGTCCGGTCGAAAAGATCGTCGAGCCGGAGGCCATCCTCATCAAGGGCATGGCGATGGAGGAAGACGGCGTCCAGTCCTACAATCAGGCCGCGCTCGAATGCGCGGCAAATGCCGATTCGGTCTCCAAGCAGGTCTTCGAGGGCTTGGTCCGCGACGAAGAAGGCCACTTCGATCAGTACGAGAAGCAACTCGACAACGTGAAGCGTTTCGGATTGAGCTATCTCGCGCTTCAGTCGTTCGACGCGGCGCCTTCCGCCGGAGCCACGGCCGAGTAGGGGACTATTCGATCTCAGCCAGGATGCGCGCGACTTCGGCGCGGGGGTCGGCGGCGCGCGTGACCTGGCGTCCGATCACCAGGTAGTTGGCGCCATCCCGGATTGCCTCGGCGGGGGTGGCAACGCGTTTCTGGTCGCCTTTGGCGGACCCGGCCGAGCGCACGCCGGGAGTCACCAGGATCGCATCGGGGCCCGCGATGCGTCGGACCTCGGCCACGTCCAAAGGCGAGCAAATCAGGCCGTCCACGCCGGCTTCTATGGCCTTGCGGGCACGTAAGGCGACCAGTTCCTTTACCGTGCAGGTGTGTCCCAGGTCGGCCAGATCCTTCTCGTCGAAACTGGTGAGAACGGTCACGGCGAGGATCTTGAGCGGCGAGCCGCCGCGGCCCTCGACTGCGGCCCGCATGACGGCGCTGCTGCTGTGCACGGTCAGGAAGCGGACCCCGGTCTTCGCCACCTGCGCCACGGCGCGCTTCACCGTCTCGCCGATGTCGTAGTACTTCATGTCCAAGAAGACCTGCTTGTCCTGCGCGATGAGCCAGCGGACGAAGTCCATGCCGGCGGCGGCGTAGAGCTCCATGCCGACCTTGTAAAAAGAGACGCTGTCGCCGAGGCGATCCACCAGCTTCCTGGCCTCATCGGCGGTTTCGACATCGAGAGCGATGATGATCGGATTCATACGAGCTTAATGGGTTTCTCCCGGCGGGCCGCAAAGCGGCCGATAAGGTAAGCGCCGCGGCAGTCTTGCCCGAAACGCGCGGCGTCCTGCTCCGGCATCGAAACAAGCAGTCCGCCGGAGGTCTGAGGATCGTAGAGCGGGGCCTCGATCTCCAGGGTGACGCCGCGGAGAATCGCCTCCAGACCGCTCTTGGCGGGACAGGCCACGATGGACGGTGCGGAGAGCGGTCTCCTGCCCACGGTATCGAGGTCGCTGCGGGGTGTGGTGGCGGCGACTGTGCCGAGGGTGTATGGGGCGTCAACGATGGGCGTGAAGAAGTCGACCGTCTGCACGAGGGCACACTCCGGCCTCAGCTTGTACACCCCGGCGCCCTCGGCCTTGTTAAACCCAACCATAACGTTCCCGTTCGCCACGCGAGGGGGGTGGGCCGGCACCCCGTCCAAAACCTCTGGACTCAGCTTGGACGCTCAACCCGCGGCCTTCCCGTGGGCAGTCAGCTTCTTCGACACCTAGATCAGTGTAGCCCGTCGCTGTTCTTCCAGTGTTTTCGGCGGTACATCCACCAGTCCGCGTTCTCCGCGGCCAGAGTGAACATCCGTTGCACGTCGGGGAGATAGGTATCGATAATGGGCCAGAACAGGGCCGGATCCGTGATGTTCCGCTTGGGGACCATGACGATGTCCGTGCCGCCGAAAAGCCGGTCGGCCGGCGGCTTGTATCCGGTACTCACCGAGTAGCCCCAGGCAAGGAATGTGAAGCCGCCTCGTCCCGGCTTTCGGAGCAGGGCGTAGGAGAAGGGGTTGTACTGCTCCAGGGTGATCACGCTCTCGCCGGGGGACGACTGAGCCTGAAGCAGCCTGATCCCGCTGTTAACCACGTCCACGTAACGGTTGCCGTTGCTGTTGGCCAGAGGGTGGCTGGGGTCGGGAAGGTCATAGAGCAGCAGGCCGCGCATGTGTGCCGGCAGAAAAGCGTGTGCCCCGCCGGGGGGGCTGTGCTTCTCGCGGACCGCGACCAGCAGCGAGGCCGCGTCCACCGAGGCGCTGGCGGCCAGCAGCAGGACCGCCGCCAGCGCGCAGGCGCGGCGAGTCAGCGTCGGCGATTCCCCGGAACGGGCTGCCCCGCCGGTCATCAACATGATCAGCACCGCTCCGAGGGGAAGGCCGGCATCCTGCGCGTTTGTGGTGATCAGCATTACGCCCGCTCCGAATACGGCCACCGCCGCCAGCGGCCATTTCCACCTGACGATGCCTGCGCCCCTCTTCCAATCGGTGGAGAGGATGGCCACCAGCAGCAGCAGGATTGCCTCGCCGGCCGACCGGTAAGCGACACCAAACAGTTTGTTGAGGTCCACCCGCTGGCCCCGCGCCGCTCCCGCAAAGAGCTGGTCGGCGACCATGCCGGTGATGCCGGAGCCCAGCCAGACCACGGCCGGCAGCAGGGCGATGACGGCGCCCCCGACGAATCCGAGCCAGTTGGGCAGCCTGCGCCGGCCGAGCGCGTAGAAGACCAGGACGAATGACACGCCAACCAGGAAGTAGCTTGCCTTCAACTGAAACAGGAGCCCGGCGGCCACGCCGGTGGAGAAGCCGGACAGCCAACTTGCGCGGCCGCGCCGCCCAGGCTGGTTCGGTTCTCCGATCACTTCCAGCAGAATCAAGGCGAGCAGCGCCGAGCCGAAGCGGTTGTAGTACATGGCGTGGCTCAGGCTGGCGGGTCCCGCGCCCAGGGGCTGGGGAGCGGCCGCGAGCAGAACCACGAAAACTCCGGTGAGCGACGCCGCGGCGTGAGACATGCGGCTCAGCGCTAGCCGGTAGCCCCAGATGCCCACCGCCGCCCCGAACATCGCGTTGCCGAGGCCCATGCCTTCCACGCGCAGTCCGGATAGCGCCAGCCCTGCCGCGGTGAACAGATACGCGAGCGGGCCCATCGGGCTGTAGAAGTCCACGTGCGGGCGTTGGCCGTTCAGGAGACGCCAGGCAACATCAAGGAACTGCAAGACATCGTGGCCGGCCGTGTGGGTCCGGACCGCGCCGACATAGCCCACCCCAGCGCAGATGAGCGCCGCGGGGAGTAAGAACCAAAGGTGCTTCTTCACGCGGGCAACGCCGCGCCCACCGATTCGGCCGGAGGCGGCGGAGGAGGCTGCGTCTTGCGGTCGAGGTGGACAGACACCAGCTTGGAGACGCCCGGCTCCTGCATGGTGACGCCATAGAGAGCCTCGGCAGCCTCCATCGTGCGCTTGGCGTGGGTAATGATGATGAACTGCGTGTGCGCGGACATCTCCTTAAGCAGCTTGGTCAAACGCTGTATGTTCGGCTCGTCCAGCGGAGCGTCCACCTCGTCAAAAATGCAGAATGGGCTGGGTTGGAACCGGAAAACCGCCATGAGCAGGGCCAGCGCGGTAAGGGCCTTCTCGCCGCCGGACAGAAGCAGAACGTTCTGGAGCCGTTTGCCGGGGGGGGACGCCACAATCTCGATGCCGCTCTCGGCGGCATTGGCCTCGTCGGTCAGACGCATTTCACCCGTGCCACCCCCGAACAGGATCTGGAACATCTCCCGGAAATTGGCGTTGATCTTCTCGAAGGCATCCGAGAATCGCCGGCGCGTCTCCACGTCGATTTCCTGGATGGCCTTCTCGGTGTCCCGGATCGAGTCGAGCAGGTCCTGCCGCTGAGTGTTGAGGAAATCGTAGCGCTGCTGCGCCTCCTGGTACTCCTCCAGGGCCTGCGGATTGACGGGGCCAAGGGCCTCAATGCGGGCCTTGATGTCGTCGTACCGGTCCTGTATCTCCGCCATGCCGATTTCGTCGGGGACGGTCTCGTCCTCGCCGGCGACTTCGGCGACCGGGAGGTTCAACTCCTTGTGGCTGGTCTCGTCGAGGAACTTGAGCTCGGACTGGAGTTTCACAAGCGCCACCTCGATTTCACTGCGCCTGTCCCGGGCCTCCTGCGCCTGAAGACGCGACATCCGCAGTGATTCCTCCAGCGCCGCCAAGGTCTCGCGCAGGGAAGTCTCGCCTGCGGCCAGGCGCTCCACCTCCTGTTCGGCCGCTCCCATCTCACCGACCAGAGCGGCCGCCCGCTGGTCCAACTCGATGTTGTCCGAGAGGAGGCGGGCTCGCTCGATACCCAGCCTCTCGAGTTCCTGGGCCAGTTCCTGCCGCCGCCGTTCCACCTCCCGGTGCTGCCCCTCGAGCCGCGCCCGGGAAGCCTGTTCGGCGCGGCCTCTTTCCTCCAGCCCGGCGAGCTCAGCGCGAAGCGCGGCGTACTCCTCTCCGACCCTCGCGACCTCCCCCTGCAAACGCTCCAGACTCTCTCGCGCCGTCTCCAGCGCCGTCTCTTCCTGCTGCCGCGACTGCTCCTTTTCCGTGATGCCGAGCTGGGTGGTGGACTGCTGGACCACGGCGCGCTCGAATTCCTGATCGAGTCGCCCCAGTTCCAGACGCGCCAGGGAGAGCTTCGAGTTCGCTTTGGCCGTCTCGTCGGCCAGCTTGCGCATCTCGTGCTCGATGGCGAGGGCCTCCTTCTCCTGTCCCTGCTGGAGGGAGCGGAGCTGTTCCACGTCCTGCTCCAGAGCGCTCGCCTCCTGCTCCAGGCCTTCCAGCAGCCTGGTGAGAGACTCGATCTCCCTCTGTCTGGCGGCGACCGCGCCCGCCAGTTCCCGCAACTCACGCTTCAGAGCCAGGGGCCCGCTGCCGGTCTTCTTGCCTCCGCTGACTGCGTAGCCGGAATAGCAGACTCCGTCGGGGGCCAGGAAATGGTAGGCGGGGTACTGAAGCGCCAGTCTCCGCGCGCTGGAGCGGTCCTCGGCCAGGAAACAGCGTGCCAGCCGCGGCAGCAGTTCGGCCGGCGCGTGCGTGAGGCCATTTGTGAGACGCAAGACGTCACTCAGGCGCGCCACGATCCCCGTTTCCGGCCCCAGCGGCGGCTCGCTAGAGCGCTCTTCTCCAAGGTTGGCGCCGGATTCGGGATGCACCAGGAAGGTGGCGCGTCCCTCCAGGTCGCTGCGCAGCAGGTTGATTCCCTGCTCGGCCTGGGTCCAACCGTCGACGATCACGTACTCCAGTTCGTCGTGCAGAAACTCCTCGGCGGCCTTCTCGTGGGCGGGGTCGACCTCGACGAAGTCGGCCAGCACCCCGGTGAGGCGCAATCCGCCGGCCTGGCCTTCTCCGACTGTCGAGAACAGACGTTTCACCGCTTCAGTGGTGTAGGCACGATGGGACAGGATTTCGTCCAGGGAGTCCTTCCGCGCCTTCACCGTCGAGTACTCGGAGCGCAAAGCATCCAGCCGTTGCCGCGCTTCCGCCGCCTTGCCGCGGCGGTCGGCCAGGTCGGCTTCCGCCTGGCGGCGGCGGCCTGCGATGGATTCCAGCTCCGACTGCCGCTCGGCCCTCCGGCGCGACAGATCGTCCCTGGACGCGGCCAGCCACTCCAGGTCCGCCAGGGCGGTATGCTCCTCCTTGCGTATCTTCGCCTTTTCCCGCTCGATTCCAGCCAGATACTCGCTGACCTGCGCGAGCTGGTTCTTCAGGGCCGAGGCCTCGCCGAGGAGGCGCAGCACGTTCTGCCGGGAGGACTCGATCTTGCGCTCCGCTTCGCGCACCCACTCCTGGAGCTGCTCCCGTCCGGCGGTCTTCAGGGCGAGCCGCTTCCTGGCCGAATCCATCTCGCACTCCAGTTCGGCCATCCGCTGTGTCTGGGCGCCCAGTTCGGACTCGAATCCCTTCGCGCGCGCTTCCAGATCCAGCGATTCGCCTTCACCCTGCGTCAATCGGGTCTCTATGGATGCGATCTGCTGGGCCTGGCTCTCGAGCTTCCCCCGCGTACGCTCCGCCTCCAGCTTCAGATCCGCCAGACGGCGGCGCGCCTCCGTCAGTCGTTTCTCCTTCTCGTAGCTTTCCGCTTGAAGACGGCCGTGAGCGGCGTCTTCCTCGGCCACCCTGGAGGCGGCGTTCTGAGCTTCAGTCGCCGCCAGGTTGAGGTCCAGTGCGGTCTTGGCCGCCTCGCGCTCCAGGACCCGGTAGCGTCCGGAGAGCAGACGGCGAAGCTGCGCGTCCATCTCCGCGCGAAGCTCTCCGAAGCGGCGCGCCTTGGACGCTTGCCGTTTCAACGAGTTGACCTGCCGGCTAACCTCTTCGAGAATGTCGAAGACCCGGGCAAGATTCTGCTTGGCGCCCTCGAGCCTGGCCTCCGCCAACCGCCGCTTCGTCTTGAATTTGGTGATCCCGGCCGCCTCCTCGATCACCGCGCGCCGGTCTTGCGGGCGGGAACTGAGGATCTGCCCGATGCGGCCCTGTTCGATGATGGCGTAGCACTCCGGACCCAGCCCCGTGCCCAGGAAGATGTCCTGGATGTCGCGCAGGCGGGCCGGCTGGCCGTCGACCAGGTACTCGCTCTCGCCTGAGCGGAACAGGCGCCGCGTGATCACGATCTCCGACGCCCGCGCCTTTCCCTCCACCGGCGCCTGCCCCGGCAGTTCGGCGTGCACTTCCGGGTCTACCAGCGACATCGTCACCGAAGCCATCCCGACGGGTTTGCGTTCGCGGGTGCCGGCGAAGATCACATCCTCCATCCGGCTTCCGCGCAAGGACTTGGCGGACTGCTCCCCAAGCACCCAACTGATGGCGTCGCTCAGGTTGGACTTGCCGCAGCCGTTGGGGCCGACCACGGCGATGATTCCGCTGCCGTTGAAGCGCACCTCCGTGCGATCACAGAACGACTTAAACCCTTGCAGCTCCAACCGCTTCAGTTTGAGCAAAGCGTCTACTCTCTTTCGTCGCTCAGAGTTTCCGCGCGCCTCGGCGGCGGCTCGGGGGATACCTACATCCTAAGGCCAGAAGGGCAAAAAGTAAAGCCGTATACCATATGCGGGGTCTAATGGCTGGCGGGTCCCACATTTCGTAGCCCCCCCGCCGTGGTGCCCTAATGCCCCCCTTTGTGAACCCTGTCGACAGCTTCGGCCAGTTCCTGCTGGATGGCGGGCATCACGTCGGCCATATACGCGGTGAACTTCCTTGAGACGGACCGGCCCTCGGGGGAGCCGTAGAAGGCCGCCAGGGCGTTGATCTCCTTGACGGTGAAGTGCTTGACGATCGCTTCCAGGGTGATCTTTTCGATCTTCTCCGAGGTGATCACCTCGGCCAGGGTCTTCCTGAACTCCTCGCGGCGTTCCTCGGGCAACTGCCCTGCCAACTGGTCCAGGCTGCCGCCGACCATTTCCATCGGCGGCACCGTCTTCAGATACCGCCGGGCGGCAGCCAGGCGGGCCGCAGGAGAGTCGGACCCAGCCTGAGGAAGCGCGGGATAGGACCCGGCACACAGAAACACGATGGCGACGGCAAGTCTTCGCATACAGGTGGGACGTCCAGACCCGTCCTCCAGAGTACGCTCGAATGCCGGGGGATACAACGTGCAGGCAGCCTAGGACGATCTGCGCGCGGCTGCCGCGGTCGCCTTCCGCTGGGAGCGGACCGGTTTCCTGATGCTCTGCCTCAGGAGGCGGGAGACGGCGCGTATCAGGTGCGCGACCTCGTTCGGCCCCTTGGCAAGAACCACGTCGGCGCCGGTCGAGGCCTCCGTGAGACCCATGGCTTCGACGTACGCGGAAAGCAAGATCACGGGAACACCGGGCTCCAAACCACGAATCTTCTGGATCAACTCCGACCCGGTCATCTTGCCCATCTTGTATTCGGTGATAACGAGTTCGAATCCGGAACCCGAAAGCTGCTCCCACGCTTGCTCGCCGCTGGAAGCAGTCGTCACCCGGCAGCCAAGCTCCTCCAGAATCGCTTTGCGGGCCGCCAAGCCGCTGTGGTTGTGGTTGATGAGAAGGACGCGCGCTGAACAGGCGCTGGAACGAGAACCTGAATTACTCATCGGGACTACGCGAAATTAGCAGAACCCGAAACACCCTGTCAATCGTTTCGTAACGATGTGCAGCGTTTGGAGATCGAGGGCTTGACTTCTTGGCGTCCTTTGCTATTCGACGGGCCGCGGCGCCGTATACCCCGACTTGGCGATGATGGTGTACTTCACGGTCTTGTTCTTCTCATCCACCACCCGTAAGGGTTTGTTGGTCGCAGGATCGACGAGTTCCACCTTGATCCTACGGAACTTGCCATCGCGGGCCGTGTTGGTGGGGTGGTAGGTGATGCTGTACTGGTTCCTCAACGAGTCGGCGATCGCCCGAAAGATGCCGGGAAACTCGGTCTCAAATCGCGGGAAGAACGCCTGGCCGCCCGTTTCCGACGCAAACGTGCGCATCTGGTTGTCGGCCTGAAGGAAATCCAGCGACGCGATGGGGCCCAGGTATCCATACGCCTCCATGTAGATGCGGATCGCCTGCATCAGGCCTACGGCGTAGATCGGGACGCCGGCATTTTGAAGAGCCTTGCGCGTCTCCCCGAAGGTTTTCCGGCTGAAGGTATCGATTCCGGAGGACAGCAGCACAATCGCCTTGCGGCCCTCGATGCCGCTCATGCGGTCGGCGGTATCCGTGATGGCATCATATAGATTGGCCTCCGAATAGGAGGCAATGTTGAGCCTCCGCATCGCCTCGTACGCCTGCCGCCGGTCGGTGGAGAAGTCCGAGAGGATCTCGGGCCGCATGTCGTAGGCCACGACCGCCAGGTAGTCGTCCGGCTTCAGTCCCTCAATGAAGGTGTAGGCGGCCTGCAAGGTCTCATACCAGGTCGCGCTCCAGTAGCTCTGGAACAGGTTGCTGAACTCGATCACCAGGCACACCGTCATGGGCGCCTCGCCGACCTCGAACGTGGCGATCTGCTGAGGAACGTTGTCCTCGAGAACACGGAAGTTGCCGCGGGGGATGTTCGGTATGAAGCGTCCCCGGTTGTCAAGCACGGCGACATCCAGGGCCACGGTGGTGACGTCAGAGCGGAACACCGGAGCCCCCGCCGGCAGATCCGGCTTCCTGCCGAATTCCGAGGGGATCTTGGGAGCCTCCGCTTCTTTCTCGGCCGTCTTGGCTTTCGGCCTGGCTACGGTCTCCGCGCCCTCTCGGGTTGGTCCCTGCTGAGCCCAGACCACGCAGAGCAACACAACGAACCCTGCCAGCAGCGCAATTCGTCTCATGGCGTACCCGCTCCTACCTTCGACTATAACAGGAGGGGCCGGCAGCGGCGATTCTAGTTGACCCAGCGGTCGGGGCGGTCCGATTCCCGCCGCCGCATGTAGACCTCGAAGCGCTTCTTGGCGCGCTGGCGCTTCCAGGTGTGGTACTGGCGGCGGAGCGGCTCGACCAGGCCGCGTCCGAAGCGCAACTTCTTCAGGTACAGGAAGCCGATGAGCATGCCGCCCAGGTGCGCCACATAGCTGACTCCGCCTCCGCTTGGCCCGAAGGAACCCAGCAGGGATATGGCGCCGAGGATCATCACGAAGTACTTGGCCTTGATGGGAAAAAGGAAGCCGAACAGCAGGATGCGCTCCGAGTACAAAATCCCATACGCCAGCAGCAGGCCGAACAAGGCCCCCGACGACCCTATGGTGCGGGTGTCCAGCGAGCCGAAAAACACGTTGGCGAGCACAACGCACAGACCCGCGCCGATGCCGCAGGTGAAGTAGAACTTCAGGAAGTACTTCGTTCCCCAATCCCGCTCCAGGTCCGATCCGATCAGCCACAGGGTCAGCATGTTCCAGAGGATATGGCTGAAGCCGCGCGGATCGTGCAGGAACATGTAGGTCACGAGCTGCCACACGGCGGGCAGCGTGATCACCGCCCTGGGCCACAAGCCGAAGTCGTTGAACGCAAAGCCGTAGCCGGTGGCCGTCGCGAAGTAGGTCAGAACGAAGATGCCGCAGTTGGTGATGAGCAGCCACTTCACGCCCGGGGGCAATCCGCCAGGGCGCGAAAAGGAGGTAGACCACGGATTGCGAAGCGTGCCCGGCATTACTGAGCCAAACCGGTTCTGGCTTGGACCACGCGCAGCAGCAGCGCCAGCGCCATCCAGACCTGCCAGTGGGAGAAGAGCCCGCCCGAAATGGCGAACCGGCCCGTCCAATCCAGGTCGCAACCGAGCCGCCAAAACGCCATCGTCAGCGCCAGCGCCGACGCCGGATTCAGCCAACGGCGCAACCGCAGAAAAGCCGCCCCTTGCGGCTCGGACCCAGTCCGGATACCCCCCAGGCTGATCCGGATTCTAACCTTCATATTCCCAATTCTACAGAAAGCGCGGTAAATTGTGGAGTGGCGCAGGTCGCCAACACCAATAAATCGGAGCGGAATATGCGAAAGATTAGGGCAGCCATGATTGGAGCCGGATTCATGGGACGCGTGCACACCGAAGCGGTCCGGCGGCTGGGCAACGTCGAGGTGGCAATGGTGGCTGGAGTCTCGGAGGAGGAGGCGCGCACCTTCGGAGGGAGCGTGGGTATCGAGCGCACGACGGGGGACTACCGCCGCGCGGTTGAAGATCCGGACATTGATGCCGTCCACGTGTGCACGCCCAACGCGCTGCACCACGCAGTTGCGATGGCGGCCATGCAGGCCGGCAAGCATGTCCTGTGCGAGAAGCCGCTTGCCCTGTCCGTCGCCCAAGCCCGGGAGATGGTGGAACTGGCGAAGAAGACGGGGCTGGCCAACTGCGTCAATCACAACCTCCGCTACTATCCCGTCGTGCAGCACGTGCGCCGGATGATCGAGAGCGGAGAACTGGGGGAGATCCTGATCGCGCAGGGCACCTATTCTCAGGACTGGCTGCTGTACGACACCGACTACAACTGGCGCATTGAGTCCAAAGACAACGGCGCCCTCCGCGCCATGGGCGATATCGGCTCCCACTGGATGGACATGGTCCAGCACTTGACGGGACTGAAGATCACGTCCCTGTGCGCGGACCTGGCTATCTTCCACAAGACGCGCAAGAAGCCCAAGTTCGCGGTGGAGACGTTCACCGGCAAGCGCCTCCGGGCGGAGGACTACGACGAGATCCCCATCGACACCGACGACTTCGGCGCCGTCTTGTTCCGGCTGGGCGACCGCGCCCGCGGCGCATTCACGGTGAGCCAGATGTCGGCCGGCTGCAAGAACCGGTTCCAATTCGAGATTTTCGGCTCCAAGGCCGGCGTCATCTGGAACCAGGAGAGCCCCGACCAGCTTTGGATCGGCCAGCGCAACTCGCCCAATCAGATGATCGTGAAGGACCCATCGCTCCTGGACTCCAAGGCGGCCACCTACGCCGACCTGCCCGGCGGGCACAGCGAGGGCTACGACGACGCGCACAAGCAGGTGTTCCGACGCTTCTACCGCAGGGTGGCCGATCCGGCGGCGCCGGTCGATTATCCCACGTTCGAGGACGGGCTCTGGGGTATGCAGTTGCTGGAGAAGGTGCTCGAAAGCGTCGCCCGCCGCGGATGGGTGGACACGCAGTAGCCGAACCGCCTTCTGAAAGGATGATCCGATGCCCAAGTTCGCAGCGAATCTGTCGATGATGTTCAATGAAGTTGCGTTCCTGGATCGCTTTGCGGCGGCGGCGGCGGCCGGCTTCAAGGGTGTGGAGTACCTGTTCCCTTACGAGCACCCTGTCGAGGAGATTGCGGCGCGGCTCAACGAATACGGACTCGAGAACGTGCTGTTCAACCTGCCGCCGGGAGACTGGGCCGCGGGCGATCGGGGGACCACCTGCGTGCCCGGCCGGGAGGAGGAGTTCCGGGCCGGAGTCGCCAAGGCGATTGCTTATGCGACTCGCCTTGGAGTGCGCCGCATCCACGCGATGGCGGGCCTTGCGCCGGCGGATGCCGACCCGGCGGCCCTGGAGGCGACTTACATCTCCAACCTCCGCTACGCCGCCGACCAGCTAGCTCCGCACGGGATCACCCTGCTTATCGAACCCATCAACACGCGTGACATCCCGCGCTTCTATCTCAACACCCAGGCTCAGTCCTTCGCCACGTGCCTGGCGGTCGGCCGGCCCAACATCAAGATGCAGATGGATCTTTACCACATGCAGATCGTGGAAGGGGATCTGGAGATGAAGCTGCGGAAGTACGCGCCGCAGTGCGGACACATCCAGGTCGCCGGCGTGCCCAAGCGGCAGGAGCCGGATGCCGGCGAAGTCAACTACACACATCTGTTCCAGGTCATCGACGAGATCGGCTACGAAGGCTGGATCGGCTGCGAATACAAGCCCGCCGGCAAGACGCTTGACGGCCTGGGGTGGTGGAAGAGAGCGAGCGGCTTGACTTCTTGATCCTAGGCTTGGGTCTGTGTGGGCGTGTCCGGGACTTTCACAAGCTCCCAGTAGCCGCGGCCGCACAGATTCCGGCATTGGGGAAACTGTTTGCCCTTCTCGAAACGCTCGGGCCGCTTGCAGACGGTGCACCAGTAAACGCCGTCAGAGGGGACCTCGGTTCCAGGCTTATGATTCATGCTTCTCTCCTTTCGGGCGGCGTCCGGAAATGACCATATCCGCCAGTTGTTCCATGCGGTCCACCGTGAAGTCGGGGGGCTGCTCGCGGAACCCTTCCGGCTGGAAGCCGTAGGTCACTCCGCAGACCGGGACTCCGGCGTTACGCGCGGTCAGTACGTCCACTGCGCTGTCGCCGACGATCAGCGCCTCCCCGGCAGGTACGCGCGCCTCGGAGAGCAGAGCATACACGCCCGCCGGGTCGGGTTTCTTCTGTTCGAAGCTGTTGCCGCCGTAGACGCGGAAGAAATGACCGCCGACGCCGAGGCCGGCCAGGATGTCCTGGCTGAAGCGGACAGGTTTGTTGGTGAGCACGCTGAGGCGGACGCCCGCCTCCCTCAGGCGATCGAGCGAATCGCGCACACCGGGGTAGAGCGCGGTGAAGTCGAGCATGTGCTCCCGGTAGTATCCCAGGAAATACTCCAGGGCCTTCTGGATCTCGTCGTCGCTGAAGTCCGGCCCCATGGACTTTCGTATGAGGGTGACAACGCCGTTCCCTACGTAGGAGTACACGAGTTCGTTGTCCAGCGCCTCGAAGCCGAAATGCTTCCGCGTGGCATTCACCGAGTGCGCCAGATCCAGCTTGGAGTCGACCAGGGTTCCGTCCAGGTCAAAGATGATCAAATCGACGGCCAAATTTCATCGTAACATCCACCCTAGATGCTCTGGCCGTCCTTCTTGCCGCGGACTTTCTCGACCAGCTCCCGCCAGGCCTCCTTCACCTTCTGGTAGCTGTCGAAAACGGCTTCCCGGACCTCCCGGGGAGCCAGGTGTGCGCACAGGTGCGCCGTGTCGATCATGTACGGCGCGATGCGCGAACGCACCACCGACTGGGGCGGTGGCTTGGGCGTGAACGCCAGAAGCGCCAGCACCAGGGCGATGGCCAGCACCAGGCCGCGCAGCAAGCCGAAGACTCCCCCCAGCAGCCGGTCGAGCCAACTCAGTCCGGCCCACTTGAACAGCATGCCTAGGAGCTTCCCGACGATCGCTCCCGCAGTCAAAACCACCACGAAGATGGCCAGGAAGCCGAGAAAGTTGGCGATGCCCTTGTGGCTTACATAGGGGAGCAGAAACGAGCCCGCTGAGCCATAGAACCAGAGCGCGCAGAGGAACCCCACGACCGCCGAGAACAGGCCGACCGCCAGCTTGGCAAAACCCTTGGCGATTCCACTTGCCAGGGAGGCGGCGAAGATCACGATCAGGAGAATGTCGAGCCAGTTCAAAGTTGTTTTCCGGTCAGCGCCTTGTAGGCTTCGAGGTACTTCTCGCTCGTCCTGGTCGCGACTTCCGGCGGCAGGGCCGGCGCCGGCGGCTGCTTGTTCCAATGGATCGATTCCAGGTAGTCGCGCACGTACTGCTTGTCGTAGGACGGCTGGGGTCCTCCCGGACGGTAGGTTTCGCGCGGCCAGAAGCGGGAGGAATCCGGCGTTAACACTTCGTCGGCCAGCACCAGTGTTTCGCCGACTAGGCCAAACTCGAACTTCGTGTCGGCGATGATCACTCCCCGGGTCTCCGCATAGCGGGCGGCCTTCGAGTAGATCAGGAGCGTCAACGCCCGCAACCGCTCCGCAAGCTCCGCCCCAACCATCGAGACGACCCGCTCAAATGGGATGTTCTCGTCGTGTCCGGTTTGAGCCTTGGTGGCGGGAGTGAAGATCGGCTCGGGGAGCTTGTCGCTCTCCTTCAGGCCTGCCGGCAGGGGGATGCCGCACACGGTGCCTGCCTCGCGGTATTCCTTCCAGCCGGAGCCGGCCAGATAGCCGCGGGCCACGCACTCGACGTCCATCATTTTGGCGCGCCTCACGAGCATGGAACGGCCCTGAAGCTGATCGGCGTAACGGCGCAACGGCTCCGGGTATTCGCCCACATCGGCGGTCAGGAAGTGCGTCAAAACCACGTCCTTGAGGAAGTCGAACCAGAACACCGAAAGCTGCGTGAGGATGCGGCCCTTGTTCGGGATTCCGGTGGCGAGGATGTAGTCGAAAGCGGAAATGCGATCGCTGGCGACGATGAGCAGCTTGTCGTCCAAAGCGTAGACATCACGGACTTTTCCACGCCCCAGGAGAGGGACGCCGCCGAGATCGGACTCAAGAAGGATATCGGAGTTCATTGTTGCCACCATTGGGTCAGATGGGAATTCGCACCGCCCTAGTGTCGATCTCCGCACCCAGGGCGTCGAGCACCTTTCGAGGCAGGCGCTGCTGTATCTCCTCGAACAGTTCGTTTTCCTCGCGCCGGATATGAGTGCGGAGGAGCGCGCTGAACTGCTTCAGGAGATCCGTGTCCGGGGCAAAGCGAAGCTGGTCGACGAGCCGCTCCAATTGGCGGTGGTCGGCCGCCAGTTCCGCCAGGATCGGCTGGGGACCAAGCTCCTTCTCAATCGCGGGAAAGACGACCTCCTCCTCGACGGCGAAGTGGTTGGAGATCTCGAGATCGTACCGGTCTAAGGCCCGTGTGGTGAGCCGCGCCACGGTCTCCGCGGAGACTTCCCCTTCCAGGGAGCGGTCCGTCAGGACACACAGGGCCAGTCCGTTGTGGTGCTGTTGCGAGAGCGGCACGAGCGCGCGGTCCCGGAGCATGTCTCTACTGGTACCACATCTCCGGGCGGAATTGGTGCTGCCGGGGCGGCCCTCAAGCGGGCCGGGTATACTGGGGATTCGCGTGAAGCTTTCGATCCTGATCCCCGTCTACAACGAGCGCACCGTTGTCGAGCGCAGCCTCACGCAGGTCCTGGCGGCGCCGCTCCCCGAGAACATGGACCGCGAGCTGATCGTCGTCGACGACTGCTCTACCGACGGGAGCTCGGAAATCCTGTCGCGGCTGGCCGCGTCCGACCGTGCCATACGCTTGTTCCGGCACCAGGTCAATCAGGGCAAGGGCGCCGCGCTGCGCACTGCCATCGCGCAGGCCGGCGGCGACTTCTGCCTTGTCCAGGACGCCGACCTCGAGTACGACCCCGTAGAATACCCGCGGCTGTTGAAGCCGCTGCTCGACGGCCACGCCGACGCCGTCTTCGGCTCCCGCTATCTGGCCGGAGAACAGAGACGCGTGCTGCCTTACCGGCACACGATGATCAACAAGTTCCTGACGGCGATCTCCAACCTGTTCTGCGACCTCGACCTGACGGACATGGAGACCTGCTACAAGGTCTTCCGCACGGACCTGTTGAAGAGCATCCCGATCCGGTCGAATCGCTTCGGCTTCGAGCCTGAGATCGTGATGAAGTCGGCCAAGAGGAACCTCAGGATCTACGAAGTTCCGATCAGCTACCACGGCCGGACATACGAGGAAGGGAAGAAGATCGGGTGGAAGGATGGGATCAGAGCCCTCGGGACCATCCTGTACTTCTGGCTTATCGACGACCTGTATGCCGAGCCGTACGGCCGGGGCCTGCTCAACAACATGACGGGCACGCCGCAATACCTGAGTTGGATGTCCCGTGTGCTGCGGCCCTACGTGGGGGATGCGGTTCTGGAGGCCGGCGCGGGTATCGGCAACATGACCGCCAGGCTGATGGGCAAGACCTTGCACTACATCGCGGCCGAAAAGGACCCGCTCTACCTCCACGCCCTGCGAAACCGGTTCCTACGCACGCCCAACGTGTACGTTCGGAGACTGGACCCCGAGGATCCTTCCTCTTTCCAGGGCCTGGAAAACACCTTCGATACGGCCCTGTGCGTAAATGTGCTGGAGTACCTCGCCGAGCCCTCCTCGCTCTTGTCCACCCTGCACTCCGCTCTCCTTCCCGGGGGGGCACTGCTCGTTCTGGTTCCGCAGGGCCCGGGCCTGTTTGCAGGGATCGACCGAACCCTGGGGCACAAGCGGCGGTTCACGCGGGACGAGTTGTGCGGGTTGCTGACGGAAGCCGGCTTTCACGTGGAACGGCTTCACCAGTTGAACCGGATTGGCGCCGTCGCCTGGTGGATGTCCGGAAAGGTCTTCCGCCGGCGCTACATCAGCAAGCCCACACTGAAGCTGTTCGACAAGACGGTCTGGCTGTGGCGGCGGGTGGATGGGCTGATGCCCTGGCGCGGCCTGTCGCTGGTCGCGGTCGGCCGAAAGGGGCGGTAGCAGGGGATGTTCCGCCACGCGATCTGCAACGACATTTTTCAGGGGCGGGCGCTGGGAGATGCTGTGAGGGCCGCGAAGCAGGCGGGATACATGGGTCTGGAATTCGCCGCCTTCACGCTGGGAGAGGATCCTGCCGCTTTGGAGGCTGCCCGCCGCAGGGAGGTGCGCGCGACCCTGGAGGGCGAAGGAATCGGGTACGTCGGCCTGCACTGGCTGCTGGCGACGCCCAAGGCGCTCCACATCACGACTCCCGATGCGGCTCAACGCCGGTGGAGTTGGGACTATGTCCGGAGGCTGGTTGACCTGAGCGCGGATCTGGGGCCGGACAGCGTGATGGTATTCGGGTCGCCGCGGCAGCGCTCCTCGATCGGCGGGCTAAGCCGGCAAGAGGCGACCCGGCACTTCGTGGACGGTCTGGCGGCAGTTGCCGGTCATGCCTGCGAGCGCGGGGTGACCATTCTGGTCGAAGCACTTTCGCCGGATCAGACCGACGTCGTCACCACGCTCGACGAAGCCGCCGCGATAGTCCGGGAAATCGATAGCCCGGCCGTGAAGACGATATTCGACTCGCATAACGCCGCGGCGGAGAAGGAGCCGCACGCCGTCCTGGTGGACCGCCACTTCGATCTGATCCGGCACGTCCACGTGAATGAATTGGACGGCAAGCACCCGGGCTGCGGCGACTATGACTTCCTGCCCGTCCTGGAGGTCCTCCACCGGCGGGGAGACGCGGGTTGGATTTCGGTGGAGACGTTCGATTGCTCGTTCGGCGCGGAACAAGTCATGGCCGAGTCCATGGAGAGAATGCGGGCGGTAATCGGGAGAATTGCTTAATGAGTAGGTGCGTGGTGACCGGCGGCGCCGGTTTCATTGGTTCGGCCCTGGTGCGAGGGCTGCTCGCGGCCGGGGCCGGGCGGGTCTCGGTGATCGACAACCTGTTCACCGGCCACGAGGAGAACCTGGAGGAGGTGCGGGGATCGATCCAGTTCCACCGCGCCGACATTCGCAGCTACGGCGAGATTGAGAGCCTGATCCGAGGCGCCGATACGGTGTTCCATCTGGCGGCGATTCCTTCCGTGCCGCGCTCGATCAGCGATCCGCTGCCCTCCCATGAGGTCAACGTGGACGGCACGTTCAACGTGCTGCGGGCTGCGGCACAGGGGGGAGTCCGGCGCGTCGTCTACGCCGCATCCTCGTCGGCCTACGGCGGCAGCGATGTGCTGCCGAAGACGGAAACCATGGCGCCCGATCCCAAGTCTCCCTACGCCGTTCAGAAGCTCGCGGGCGAGTACTACGCGCGCGCGTTTCACCTGTGTTTCGGCCTGGAAACCGTCGCTCTGCGCTACTTCAATGTCTACGGGCCCCGCCAGGATCCCTCCAGCCCCTATTCAGGAGTGATTTCGGTCTTCATTAAGTCGCTCACCGAGCGGACGCCGCCCACCATATACGGAGACGGCGAGCAATCGCGGGACTTCACGTTTGTGGAGGACGTTGTCAGTCTTACATTAAAGGCCGCCTGCACTCCCGGCATCGCGGGACGCATGTACAACGCGGGCAACGGGAACCGGTACACGCTGAACCAGGTCTGGGAGGTGTTGCAGGCGATCGACGGCGTCAAGATCCCCGCTCTCTACGGCCCGCCCAGGGCCGGTGATGTGCGGCACTCGCAGGCCGACACCGCCGCCGCCGCTCGCGACCTTGGCCATGCGCCGCGCTTCAGCCTCGAAGAAGGGCTGCGTCGCACGATGGCCTGGTACCGCTCGACCGAATAGACCTCCACGGCCCGGTGTAGAATCAGCGCTGAAAGGGAGTGCGGCCGCAGCGATGGCGCAAAGATCCAAAGGCTCGTATGTGCCGGTGCAGCGCCCTGCGCTCACGGTGGACTGGAAATGGCCGTTGCGCGTGGCGGTGATGCCGGACGAAGGCTACCAGGTGACGCAGTCGGCGCTTTCGGAGCTTCTGGCACACGGGCCGGCCGGGGCCTCCCAACTGCTCCAACAGGTGCGGGCTCCCGCGGATGAGGCGGGGTCCTCGGACGTCCTGATCTTTCCGCGGGGAGCTTCAGCATGGGAGACTTTGCTGGCCAGCAAGGCGCCCCTGACAGCAGGTCTACTGGTCCTCTGCGGTGTGAGGCGGACGTTCGATGCCCGGAGGGTCGGAGAGTTGCTGGCGCTGGCGCGGGCCAGGGCCGTGCTGCTGGTGGAGTTGAGTTCCAGCGAACTTGGCTGGCTTGTGGAACTCATCGCGCATCTTTCCCGTGGAGCGCCCTTGGATGCCGCGGTCTCGCAAGTCCGGCAATTGGGCTTTGCCGTAGCTCTCGCCTGGGAAAGACCGCCGTCTCACCGCCGGCCGGAGAGGAAAGGGGCCGTCCCGGCGAGGGCCGGCAGGCGCGCTGCCGCCAAGGCGCCGGCAGGGAAGCCGGAGCCGCGGTTCCTCCAGGAAAGGCTCAAGGCGTTGGAGCCAGCGACCGTCGCCCCGGCAAGGGCTCTGGAGGCGGGACGCGAGTATTCGCTGGAAGTGCGGATCGGCCCGAAAGAGAAAACGTGGACGTCAGCCCGGGAAGCCTTCCCTCTTCCAGCCGTGACGCCGGCGGAGGCGGCGGTTCCGTTGCTGGTGGTTTTCGAGGAAAGGAATTCCATCCCCGCGCCGCTCCAACAGACGATCCTGTTGCCGCGCAGGGGGGTGAGTTCCACCTGCCTGTTCGAGTTCACCGTGAGCCCCGCGGCGCGACTCTTCGAGGGATGGATTTCGGTCTATCACAACAACCGCCTGATCCAGGAGGCGCGCCTCAGATCCGCCGTCTTGGGAGGGGGCGGTGAAGTGCCGCCCGAGGGGCTTCCGAAGCAGACGACCTTCGAACTCGGCTGGATGCCGAGACCGCTCGAACTAGGGCTGGAAGGGCGGCGCATCTATGCGGGCACGGCCAGATTCGACGCCGAAGGCTTGACGGCAGTACGCGGTTTTCAGACCTCGCGGGTGACGCTGCCGGGAGTGAAGGAAGCCGTGGCCGCCATCGAAACCGAGTTCAACCGGATCAGGTGGGAAGACCTGCCGGCGGACTGGACCGCCGACGAGAGCGCCGTCGCCGGCGTGCGCAAGGTGGCTTTGAACGGATGGCAGATCCATCAGGCGCTGATTCAGGACCCGGTGGCCAGGAAGATCGCCGAGTCGACCGAGCCGGTGCTGGTGTACGCCACCGACAGCCAGGTGAGGATGCCTCTGGAATTCTGCTACGCGCGCAGCCAGCCCAAGCGAACGGCGAAGATCTGCCCCATGTCGGCCGCGAGCATCCGGAACGGCCACTGCTCGGAACCGTGCATGGAGAAGCAGCATCCCGGCGACTACTTGTGTCCCTTCGGTTTTTGGGGAATGACGCGGGTGATCGAGTGGCGCAACCGGGTGTCCGACGAGCGCCCTCTGGATGCAGACTCCATCGAGGTTACCAACGAGCCCTCGGCGGACCGGCGCAGTCTGGCGCCGCTGGCGAGCGTGTTGGTGGCCCGCTCCGGCCGCGTCGAGCCGAAGGACCTGAAGGGGCTGAGGGAGGTGTTGAGACTGAAGGCCGTGAAAGTGAAGGAGGTGAGGAACTGGGACGAGTGGACCGCGGGTGTGGCCGAGCGAAGGCCCACTCTCCTGGTGCTGCTTCCTCACGTGGACGGCGGCAGAAGACCGCCGCTGGTGGAGATCGGATTGGAAGAGAAGGATCCGCCCGGCGTGGAGCGGCGCGACGTCGTCGGCGATCCCCCTCAGCAGCCCGTGGTGCTGCTCATGGGATGCGGAGCGGCCGTATCGCTGGTGGACTTCCAGAACCTCCCGGCGCAATTCAGGCGCCAGCAGGCGGCACTGGTGGTTGCCCCGGTCGCCGAGTTGCTGGCGAAGGACGCACCCGAGGTGGCCAAAGCCGTCGTGCAGGAAATGGCCGAAGATCCGAAGGGGGAGAAGCCGTTCGGAGAGGTCCTGCTGAAGGCGAAGAGGCGGCTTCTGGCCGAAGGGAAACTGGCGGGGTTGCTGCTACTGGCATTTGGAGACGCCGACTGGAAAGTTTGAGGAGACCGGACATGTTTCGGATAACGATGCTGCCCGCGGGACATGGGGACGCGATCTGGATCGACTACGGAGCGGCGGCGAAGCCCCGGCGCGTGCTGATCGATGGCGGCTTAGTGGGGACGTACGACAGAATAGTGAACCATGCCGGGTCGAAGTGCACGCTGGAACTGCTCTGCGTGACCCACGTGGACCAGGATCACGTGGAAGGCGTCGTGAAGCTGATGGCAAACCTTCCGCCGGGCGTGGAGGTGTCTGAGGTGTGGTTCAACGGCTACGATCAGATCACCAAGGCAGCCCGCCTGGGTGCGGTGCAGGGGGAGAAACTGGGAGCGGCCATCGCCGCCTATGATGCGGCCGTCTGGAACGCCAGCTTTAAGCAGAAGGCGGTGGTGACGGGCACGCGGGGTCCGCTGCCTTGCAGGACCTTGAGCGGAGGGCTCAAGCTCACTGTGCTCTCGCCGCGCCCTCAGGAACTCGCGAAGCTGAAGCCGGTCTGGGAGAAGGAGTGCCGGAAAGCGGGCCTTACTCCGGGGGATGTGGACCAGGCAAGGGAAACCCTCGAGAACGACCGCCAGTTGAGGCCAAGGCGACTGGGCGACACCGTGGACGTCGAAGCGCTCGCCGGGTCGGCGTACGAGGCGGACCAGTCCGAGGCGAACGGTTCGAGCATCGCGTTGCTGGCGGAGTTCGAGGACAAGGCTGTGCTGCTGGGGGCCGACGCGCACAGTGAAGTGCTGGAAGCGGGCATCGCGCGCCTTCTCAAGGCGCGGCGAAAGAGCAAGCTGAAAGTCGACGCGGTCAAGGTGCCGCACCACGGCAGCAAGTTCAACAACGGCCCGGCCCTGATCGGGATGCTGGACTCGCCCCGGTGGTTGTTCTCGTCGAACGGGGACAAGTTCGGACATCCGGACCGCGAGGCCGTGGCGAGGATCCTGTGGGCGAGAAGGGGTGACGGCACCGGCCTCTACTTCAACTACGCATCGGAGGAGAACGGCGTCTGGAGCTCGGACAGATTGCAGCGGGACTGGGGCTACAAGGCGCACTATCCCGAGCGAGGCGACGAAGGCATGACAGTCGAGCTAGAATGATGGTGTCTGGCGGCAACGAGCCATGTCCATCCTTGAAAACAGGTTTGAGAAGAACGTCCTGGTCACCTCTGTGGACTACGTCTTCAATTGGGCGCGCGAGGGGTCCATCTGGCCGCTCACGTTTGGGCTGGCCTGCTGCGCGATCGAGATGATCGCTTCCAGTGCTGCCAGGTTCGACATCGCCCGCTTCGGTGCTGAGGTGTTCCGCCCCAGCCCGCGGCAGGCGGACCTGATGCTGGTGGCCGGCACGGTCACCTTGAAGATGGCTCCCGTGCTGCGGCGACTGTACGACCAGATGCCCGAACCCAAGTGGGTCATTTCCATGGGCGCCTGCTCCAGCGTGGGCGGACCGTTCAATACCTACGCGGTACTTCAGGGCGTGGACAAGATCGTGCCGGTGGATGTCTACATCACGGGTTGCCCGCCGCGCCCCGAAAACCTGTTCTACGGCTTGCTGAAGCTCCAGGACAAGATCGACAAGATGACCACCCTCGCCAAGCGTCCCACGGAAGTGCGGCTTGAGGAGTCGATGCTGGAGAAGTTCAAGCGGCAGGTCCGCATGGCCCGCACGGAAGAACCTGCGGCGTAGGGCGGGTGGGGGAGCTTCTCCAGAAGGATCACCGCGGCGTCCTCCAGGTTGTTCCCTGGCTCGAAATCCCCTGGTTGGAACATGGTTTCGGCACCCGTCACTCCGAGCAGTGGAATCTCCGGCGTGATGCCGCCAGCCTCAAGCAGATACATTCCGACATCTGCGTCCGCGTGAGCGGGGGCGAGGGCCGCGTGGCCGAAGGCGATGGCCTCATGTCGGACGTTCCCGGCGTCCGGCTCGCGGTCCGCACCGCGGACTGCATTCCGCTACTTCTGGCCGACACTCGGTTGTGCGCCGTGGCCGCGGTGCACGCGGGGTGGCGAGGTACGGCCCGAGCGATTTCGGCGAAGGCGGTCGCCGCCATGGGGGCTCACTTCGGTTCGCGGCCCGAAGACCTGCTGGTCGCGGTTGGACCCGGGATCGGTGGGTGCTGTTACGAAGTCGGCCCGGAGGTTGCGGTTCAGTTCAAGGACCTCTTCCCGGAGCGGAGCGATCTGGACACGGCTGCCCGCATCGACCTTGCCGAGGCCAACCGCCGCCAACTGCTGGCAGCAGGTGTCCCGCCCGGCAACATCGCAATGGCCCGGCAATGCACGGGGTGCTGTCCCGGCGAGTTCTTCTCCTGGAGGCGCGAGGGCAAACTCGCCGGCCGGATGATCGCCCTGATCTCCATCCGAAAAAACTGAGAGGGCGCGGGGGTTAGCCCGCGCCCTCTTCTGGCTCAAAACCTATCGGCCGATCAGGCCGCCGGGACCAACAGGTCGTCGAACATCTCTGCGCCTTCGTCGCGGTGACGGTCTACGATCTCCTGACAGCGGATGCAGTATCCGGCCCAGGGAACCGCCTCCAGGCGCTTCTGGCTGATATCTTCCTCGCAATGCAGGCAGACGCCGTATGTGCCGTCCTCAATCCTCTGCAGAGCGCTTCTTACGTTGCGGAGGAGGTGGGACTCGCGATCGAGGTTGCGGATCGCCAGCTCCCGTTCGGCTGCGTGTTGAACTTCGTCAAGCGCGTCCGGGCTCTTCTCTATGGCAATCCCCTCGCGATTCCGCAGGACCTTGGCGAGCTCGGATTGCCTGGCTTCCAGGACTTTCCGAAACCGACTCATTTCGCTCTTGGTCATGGCCTTGTTCCTCCTCTATTCATCGGCTGCCTGGCCGGGTTCCCCAGGACATTTCTTCAGCCTACGCAACGGGTAGCCTGAAGTTCCTCAAGATTCAGCTCTGCAACTGAAACCCCGTATGGCTTCCTCCTGTCTGGGCGTTCAAACGTCTCGCGCCTTAGCCAAAATGCCATGTAAGGCGCAAAGGGCACTATTCTACGGCAATTTTGCTTCCAAGTCCACTGCCCCTCGGGACCAGTTTCCCAGGCACCTAATCCCAGCCAGTGCACATGATAAGACGCTTCGACGACAGGAAAGTTTCAAGAAACCATCTGTGCAGATCCGTTTCACAGTCAATCGTTTACCGACGCATGGCAATCCCGGCCGACGCGCCCGAGGTGACACCCCTCTTCCCAGAGGTAGAATAATCCCTGGCCTGAGGCCGCGAACGAGAGGTTCCGGGTGCGAAGTCTTTACACTGGTGCTGTCCTGGTTCTGTCACTTGCCATGTTCGTAGCGGCGGGGATGTGTCTGATACCCTTGCCGGGGCTCCAGAGCGATGAGGTGCTGTTCGGATCGGCGGTCTATGCCCCACAGACAACGAGGGCCTGGGTCACGGTTTTCGGTAAGACCTTGCCAATCATGTTGTTAAGCTACCTTGGGGCGCTCAAGACCTGGCTCTATGCGCCGATCCTGGCTGAGTGGCCTCCGTCGGCGTGGTCCATCCGTGTGCCGGTGCTGTTGCTGGGCGCCATAACGATCTGGCTCTTCTACCGGCTGCTTGACCGGGTCTGCGGTAGACGTGCTGCCTTGCTGGGGTGCGCGCTGCTGGCCACGGACACCACTTTCTTGTTGACGACTTGCTTCGATTGGGGACCGGTCGTCCTCCAGAGGCTCCTGGCCGTCGCCGGGGTCCTGCTTCTGGTCCGGTACCACCAGGACGGATCGAGGCTGAGCCTGGCTTCCGCCTTCTTTCTGTTCGGTTTGGCCTTGTGGGACAAAGCGCTTTTCGGCTGGAGTCTGGCTGGGTTCCTGGCTGGCGCTGTTCTGGTGTTTCCGGGGGCAATCGGAAAGGCCGTCCGTCCATGGCCCCTCCTACTGGCGCTGGCCTGTTTCTGTGCCGGAGTGTTTCCCCTTGCCTGGTACAACCATCGCTACCCCATGGAGACGGTTCGTGAAAACGTGGGATGGTCCACCGAGATCATCGGGCACAAATTCACGATCCTGGGGAGGACCCTGGCCGGCTCCGGCCTCATGGGGTATCTGACCTACGACGATCCGGCCGACAGCCCGCGCAGGCCTCGCACCGGGTTGGAGCGCGCCCTGGTGGCGCTCGACGAGCTGGCCGGCCGGCCCCATCAGGGCTTCCTTCCGTACGCCATGCTCGGGGCAGTGGTGGCGATCCCGTTCTGCTGGCGGACACGGGCGCGCGCTCCTGTGCTGTTCGCCTTGGTCTTCCTGACGGTGACGTGGGGGCTGATGTTGTTCACGCGCGGGGGCGGAGCCTCCGTTCACCATGTGTCACTGGTTTGGCCTTGGCCGCACTTCCTGGTGGCTGTGGCCGCCGCTGAGCTTTCCACCCGCTTCCGGCGCGCCGGGTTGGCGGCGGTTGTGCTGTCCGGAGCCCTGTTCTGCGGCCGTGCATTGCTCGTATCCAATGCGAACCTGTCGCAACTGGTGAGGAATGGAGCCAGGGGCTCTTGGAGTAACGCCATCTACACCACGGCCGACTACATTGAGAGCGCTTCGCCCGGGGAAGTGGTGGTCCTGGACTGGGGGCTGCTGGAGTCGCTCCAAACCTTGCTGCGGGGGCGCACCAAGCTGGTCTGGGGCGGGGAGCGACTCCGCAAGAGCCCTTCGGGTTCTGAGGATGAGGAGGAGATCCGGACGATGGTAGAGCCTCCGCACCGGATCTTCCTGTCTTTTGTCGATTCCCAGGAGCAGTACCCCGGGGTGAACGAGCGGTTCCGCTCGATCCTGGCAAGGATTGGAGCGACCCGCGAGATCCTGTTGGTGATTCGCGACTCTAACGGGCGGCCGGTGCATGAACTGAGCCGGATCCGCCTGCCCTAGCGGACGGCGATTGTCCCGAAGGCCAGTCCCAGAGATCGGGCGTCGACGCCAACCGCGAAGGTGCGTTCCACCTCAATTGCGACCTCGATCCTGGCCTTGCCCACAACGCTCCCAGGCATGGGGAAGGTGAGGTCGAAGACGCCGTCCGGCTTGGACAAGCGCGCTCGCCCAACCACGATGCCGTCCACGCTTACCGCGATTCCCAGCGGCTTCGTAACGACCTGTTGGGCGGGGCACCAACCTCTCAAGTGAATCTGGGAGCCCGGCGCATCCGGGCCGCGAAGGGCGACGGTGGCGTGCTTGGGCATCCACCGGAACGCTCCTTCGATGGGGTACCAGGTTGGGCCGAGCTGATCAGCAAACAAAGGGCTGCCAACATCAACGCGGAGCGGCTGCTGGGATTCGGAGAAGCGAACTCGCGCTTCGGCATGGTAGGCCGATGTCACATTTCGCAGCCGGCCCTCCTCCACTGCGTAGACCACCGCCCAGCCGTTCCTCAGTGCGCTCAGGGTCACCGCCGGAGGCAGGACGAAATCCGAGACCCGGGCGACGTCGTCGTGCCTCTCAATCACGTCCTCAGCGCCTGGTGCGAGATACACCTCCCTGATCCCCACGAGAAGGTAGGCCTTGTCGACAACCGCGGACCAGAACGACTCGGAACTGAGCCCGGTCAGCAGAATCCTCTGGCCCGGGTGAAGCTCAGCGGCGCGGGCCAGGCCCTCCATCAGGGCTCTGGCGGCCTTGCTGCGGTTGTAGTGCCAGCGACTGGCTGCCCTGGCGACCGGCACGGAGCAGCCCAAGTAGATTGCGGCCAGGACCACCGCCGCTACCTTCCACTGCCACCGGCTTTTCCACGAATCGGCCAGCGCCCAGCCGCCGAGCAGGGCCAGACCGATCACCGGCATCGTGAGATAGTAGTCCGACAAGTGATCCCGCAACGGCAGGACCGGGGCAATCAGGATCACAAACCAGAGCAGACAGAACAGGTAAACCCGCCGTCCCCTCAGGAACTGCACAACCGGGTACCCGATCAAGGCGACCGTCAGCAGGATCGTGGCCGATAGCAGAAGCCAGGATGGAAGCAGGATCCCCGCCTTCTCGAGGCGCACGGGGGAGAGGGCCCATTGCCAGTACTGCCACAGTGTTGTGACCACGCTGAGATCCGGGTGCATGCGATAGGGGCCGGAGGTAGGACTGGGCGCAAAGTGCCAGTGGACGGCCGTGTACGCGGCGGACGGCACAAACAGCCAGAGAGTCCTTCGGAAGTGTTTCCTCGCGCCCAGTAAGGTATAACCGGCGGCGATCGCCGGGTACACGACGTTCATCTCCAGCGCGCCGAATCCTACAAGGAACGAGGTCCATTGGAGAAGGTTGTAGATCCTCTTTTCCGTTTCGATGTACCGCAGCAGGCACCAGAAGCTGAGGAGAATGAAGAAGGCGCAGAGGACCTGGTTGTAGGCGGATGTCCATGACATCACCGTGGCCAGCGCACTGTTAACCGTCCACAGCACTGCGGCGAGCAGACCGGCGGCGCGTGACCGGCAGAGATGCCTGCCGATGGCGCACACCAGCACCAGGTTGGCGAACTGCGTGAGGAACACCGCAACGCGGAAAGGCAGCGCATTCAGGCCGAAGATGCCCTCGAAGAGCATGAAGAACGCTCTTTCACTCAGTGGCCGTATGGTCCCCTGCGCTTGCGGCCCGAACAGGAGGGTCCAGACCCTCGCGCCCTCCTGGAGGCTCCGGTTCAGACTGAGCCAGGCGAAATCGTCCTGGTAGAACCAGCTCTTCAGGCCGAGCCAGTAGATCGCCAGGCAGACGAGGCTGGGAACGGTCCAATAGACCGCGTTCCACGCACGCTTCATCTAGGTTCAAGGCCGACCACGGTGACGACGACGCCCAGTTCCCTCTGGTCCACCTTCCCGGGGGGCATGAACTTGTCCAGCACGAAATCCACCGGCACGATGGACTTGGCAAGAGCCTGTGGAGGGACGTCGCGGGTGTACACCTGCTCGCCCGCCGTGCGATATTCCTGCGCCGGAAGCGGCACGTCGCCCACCTTGGCAGACAACCTGACGGTGGTGAGCGCCTTGAGGACCGGCTCAGGGATGGAGAACCGCAGAACCAGTCTCGCGCCGCTATCGCCGGAACCGGGCGGCGGGCTCAGCAGGACCGAGAACCTCCCCATCGTCCATCGCCAGTTGTTCCCCTCGACGGCGTGGAAACCTTTGACGAGTTGAGCGGAAGCCTTCGGATCCGCCACCCGAACCATGGTCAGCAGAGGGGGCTTCTCCTCGATGGTGGCATCCGCCTGTCCTGTGATCTGGCTTTTCCGGCAACTGGCGGCTGACACAAGCACGACCAGTATCAGCGCACAATAAACGAACTGTTTGAGTCTCGGCATCGTCTCAGAGTATAACTTTCGGGGGAATCCTAGCGCTCTTGCTTCTCCCGTCGCCTCTTCGCCCACCCGAGCTTGTTGACTTGCTGCCCTCTGCCGAGAGCCAGCGCATCCTCGGGGACATTCTCTGTCACCACCGAGCCGGCCCCAACGTAGCTGCCGTCGCCGATCTCGACCGGAGCAACCAGCGTGGAATTGCTTCCGATGAAAGCGCCGTCGCCAATCCGGGTCGGATGCTTCTTAACACCGTCGTAGTTACAGGTAATCGTCCCGGCGCCTATGTTCGTTCCTGCCCCGATGACCGAGTCGCCCAGGTAAGCCAGATGCTGCGCCTTGGAGCCGGCTCCGAGGCTCGCTTTCTTCATCTCGACGAAGTTCCCGACCCGCGACCCCTTCGCCATGTGGTTCCCCGGACGGAGCCGCGCGAAGGGGCCGGCCTGAACCTCGTCTTCGAGCCGCGAATCCGCGACGATTGTGAGCGGCCCCACCACCACCCGGTTCCCAAGCTCCGAGTCCTGGATGATCGAACAGGCGCCGATGCGGCAGTCCTCCCCTATCGAGGTCCGTCCCAGAATCTGGGCGAACGGCTCGATTACGGTGTCAACACCCACCTTGACCCGGGGGTCGATCGTGACGGTTTCTGGTTTCAGGATGGTCACTCCGGCGAGCATCAGGCGCCGGGCGGTCCGCTCCCGTAACACGCGGTCGGCCGCCGCCAGCTCGACCCGTGTGTTGATGCCGCCAAGCTCCTGAGGGTCGGTGTGGCAGATCGTATCCACCCTGTGACCGGCCCGGCGGAATAGTGCGACGATGTCAGTCAGGTAGTATTCCCGCGCGGGATTGTCGGGCCGGATGTTGCCGATGTGCTCCCAGAGAAGGTCGGCGCGGAAGCAGTAGATGGCGCTGTTCACCTCGCGTATGGCGAGTTGTTCGGGCGTGGCTGCTTTCTGCTCCACGATCGCTTCCACGCCCCCGTCCGAGCCGCGGACGATGCGGCCGTAGCCTGTAGGGTCTTCCAGCATGACGGTGAGCATCGTGGCGGCGGCGGAGGATCCGCGTTGGCGTTCGACCAGGGCGTTCAGCGTCCCCGCAGTGAGCAGCGGACAGTCCCCGCACAGCACCACGATCAAACCTTCAGGCGGACCGACTGCCTCGCGGCACGCCAGGACAGCGTCTCCGGTCCCTCTCTGCTCGCGCTGCTCGACGAAGCGCACGGGAAGCCCTTCAAGCGCCCCCTTCACCTGCTCGGCTTGATGCCCGACAACCACGATGATTCGTTCCGGGGGAGCCACGCTTGCGGCGGTGTCCACCACGTGCTCCACCAGGGTCAACCCTCCCGCCCGGTGCAGGACCTTCGCCCTTCTGGACTTCATGCGCGTGCCCAGACCTGCGGCGAGGACCAATACGGTTACGGGAGTGCTCATGTAGCCATTCTGACTCACTTTGCCAGGCTGGCGCGCCTCCGGCGGCCTTCGGCGGCAAGGTCGAGAACCACGCCCGCCAGCGCCGCCGGGTCATGCCTTACCTTGTCGGTCTGTTCGGTGAGATCCCTGCCGATCACGGACAGACCCAGGTCCCGGAGGCGGTCCACGTCGTTCTCCACTGGCCAAGCGCCCTGGCGGGCGTACTTTCGCAGGAGGGCGGGAGCGATGGGACGCGTGCTCACGATGACGCAGTCCAGCAGTCCAGGGCAGGAATGCCTCAGGATCGCCTGGACGTGATCGGACGCAGAGAATCCCGACGTCTCTCCTGGCTGCCACATGAGGTTCACGATATAGGCTTTTATGGCTCTTGACTGCCGGATCGCTTTCGGGATTCCTTCCACGAGCAGATTGGGAATGACGCTGGTGAACAAAGAACCGGGTCCCAGCGTGATCAGATCCGCTTGCGCGATGGCCTCGAGAGTCTCCCGCAGGGGCCGGCACCTTCGCGGGCGCAACGCGATCCTCTCGATTCGAGCCCGGCTCCTGCTGATCCTGCTCTCGCCGAGCACGACGGCTCCATCCGCCAGCGTGGCCTCCAGAGCCACGTTGGAGGCGGTCGAGGGGTGAATGCGGCCCGCGATCGCCAGGACCTCCGAGGACACCTTGACGGCGCGGGCGAAGTCTCCCGTGACGTTGCTCAGTGCCGTGAGAAAGAGATTGCCGAAGCTGTGGCCCTTGAGCCCGCGGCCGGTCGGGAAGCGATACTGAAAGAGACGCGAGAGTAGGGCTTCGTCTCCCGACAACGCCACCATGCAGTTCCGTATGTCGCCGGGCGGCAATACCGCGAATTCACGGCGCAGGCGCCCGGAACTGCCCCCGTCATCAGTGACGGTAACCACCGCAGTGATATCCACCGCGGGAGGTGCCCAGAGCCCGGAGGCCGTGGCGTAGGAGCGGAGCCCCCGGAGCAGCGTGGACAGTCCGTTTCCGCCGCCCACGGTGACCACGCGCAAGGGCGGCTCATCCGTGGCAGAGGTCCGGCTCTTGGAGGGTCCTCTTGCTCTCATGGGCGCGACGGCATCACGATTCCGGCGGATGCGTTTCAGAAGCGGTACTCCCGATCTGGAAACAGCAGGGCAGACAGAGGCTGCTGTTGAGAGAGCCCAGCGAAGTCAGGGTCGTTGCGCGCCTGAGCGCGGTTGCGCGGCTCAATCTCGATCGCCCGCTTCAAGCTATCGAAGGCCAGTTGGACGTGCCCCTGGAGGCCTCGCGCCAGGGCCAACGCATAGTGGATGTGGTCGGCGTTGGGCGCCAGCTTGACTGCTTCCTGCAAGTGCGCTTCGGCTGCCTCCAGCTCCCGCCGGTTGATCAAGGCGACAGCGAGGTTGTAGTGGTCTTCCGCGCTGGAGGGCGCGGGAGCCACACGGTTCAAACGCCGGTCGCAGACTTGGACGTGCGTTCTCGCCGCGTGCGCGATTTCGCGAGACGGTCCGGCAGCCGCCCTCTCAAACAACCGCTTCGCCTGCGCGAAGCTCCCCGAGTGGAACTGAGCGATTGCCTTGTCGAATAGCTCGTACTGCTCCTGGGGTCCCACCGCGGCGGCTGCCGCGGCTGCGGCTTCGGCCTGCGGGGCGGTGTCCGTCTTGCCCCCGCGCACAGATCTCTGCGATGCAGATGCTGCTTTCTTCATTTGACTCAGCAGGGCCCAAATCCTCGCTCGCGGCCCAACTCCGACACGTAGATTTTCTAACAGATAGCACTGTCTTTTGCAAGCGGCATCCTTCGAACGGGGTGGGCATCGGTACAATCGGTTCAAATGCGCTTGTGGTCGCCCCAAGCCATCGAAGTCGACGGACTCACGGACGATCGCCTGTCCGTGGTCCCCGACCGCCCGGCGGTGTTTCTGATCCATGCGCGGGAAGGCGTACCGTACCTGGCCCGGACGACGCTGCTTCGCCGCCGGTTGCTGCGGCTGCTTGGCAGGCGCGCGAAAGCCTCCCGGCTGCTGAGCCTCCGTGAGGTGGCCGCCCGCGCCGAGTATCACCTCACCGCGTCGCGACTGGAGACGAGCCTGGTTCTCTACGACGTCGCGTGCTCCCTCTATCCGGAGCGCTACCGCTCGGTGCTGAGGTTGCGAATGCCGCCATACCTCAAGGTTGGGCTCACCAACGCTTTCCCTCGCTGCTATCTCACCACCCGACTTGCCGGTTCGCGCGGGCTTCATTACGGACCCTTTCGCACCCGCGCCGTGGCCGAGGAGTATGAGCGCCAATTCCTCGGCCTCTTCCAGATCCGCCGCTGCCAGGAGGATCTCGCTCCCTCGGCCGCCCATCCCGGCTGCATCTACGGCGAAATGAACATGTGCCTCCGGCCATGCCAGCAGGTGGTGGGCCCCGAGGAATACTCGAGCGAGGTCGCCCGGGTCTGCGAGTTCCTTTCCTCGGACGGGCGCTCCCAGTTGGACGCCGTTTTGCGGGCGCGCGACCATCTGAGCGAAACCATGCGATTCGAGGAGGCGGCGCGGCTTCACAAGCAGGTGGAGAAGATCCAGCAGGTTCTGGGGCTCCGCGACGAATTGGTGCGGGACGTCGAGAAGCTGTACGGCGTGGCCGTGACCGCTTCGGTGGCCGAGGGGTGCGTGGAACTGTGGTTCCTGCTACAGGGGACGTGGCTTCCGCCTGTCCGATTCAGCGTGACCGCCTCCGGCGGACGTGCCGTTTCACTCGACCAACGTCTCCGGGAGATCATTGCGGCGCTCTCTCCACCGGTGCTCTCAGCCCGGGAGCGGCAGGATCACCTGGCTTTGCTGGCCCGCTGGTACTATTCCAGCTTTCGTGACGGCGAGTGGCTCTCTTTCAATACCCTTGATGACGTTCCCTACCGCAAGCTGGTTCGGGCGATCTCCCGCGTGGCGACAGGGGGGACGTCACTTCACAACGACGGTTCCCATGTCCCTCGGGGAGGATTCGATGACCAGTCCTCCTGAAGGGGGAGGCGCCTCGGAGGGGGAGCGCTTGGCCGGAGCCGCGCTCTTCTTGGGGGCCACAACCTGCTGCTTCGCGGCCGCCTGGGCCTGTTGGATGAACTTCTCAAGGTCGGCCTGAGGGATGGAGAGTGACAGCCGCATCACACTACCCTCGGAAGTGAGTTGAAGCTTCTGCAAGAAGCTCAGGGAAGCGGCGGCCTTGGGGTCCTTCTGCGCGCTCATCTGCGCCAGGCTGACAAAGAACCGGACCACGTCCGCCAGCGCTGCCGCGTCCTTGTCCGAGCGCGTCAGAGCCTCCACGGCGATCAGCATGTCCGCCCCGAACTTGATGCCGAAGCTGGTCTCGAGGACTCCCTTCAGCACGTCGCCTTGCATCAGGCCATCGAACTGGCCCGGCTGCATGCCGCTCGTAAGCTGGCTGGGAGGGACCGTCGAGACTGCCCAGAAGTCATAGGTGTTGCTGGTCCTGTCGATCCGGGCGCGAAGAGTCGCGTCCAGGCCGCGCGCCGAGGGGGGCCTGTCGATCAGAGCCTGAACGCTGGCGGCATCCCCCAGCGCGGCGGTCGCACCGCCCAGAAATGCGAACCAGCCGTCAGTCTTCTGCTTCCCCGCCATCACCTGAACGCCGTTGTACGTCTGGACGGCGGCTCCGGACTTCTGCGCGAGAGCCGACAACCTGGCGGGATCAAAGGCCCCCTTCAGCAGCACCAGGCCACGTGTCTCCTTCTGCCCGCCGGGGGAGGCGATAAGGACTTCCTGGAGGTCTCGCAGAGGGTCGAAACCGGTCTCCTGGAGCAACTGCCCGAACTGCGGCTGGGCCGATTGCGCCTGGCTCAATACGACTTGCCCCAACGGCGATGCCATGAACCGCGAGAGATTGGCGCCCACGACCACCCTGGTATCCGGCGGCACCAGGCCCAGCAGCGCGGGATCGGCGGCGGCCGAAAGGCAAGCGGCAGCCAGCAGCACCACAATACTCTTCCTCCAGGACGTCACGGCGACCTCCTCCCACTCTGAGATAACGGTAATCCTACAAGCTGAGTTCCCTCAATCATATGCGGATCGGGATCTGCTCCACGATCTTTATGCCGAAGCTCTCGAGACCGACGACTTTTCGGGGATGATTCGTCAGCAGCCGGATCGTGCGCAGGCCCAGGTCCGAGAGGATCTGCGCGCCGATGCCGCTCTCGTATTGCAGGAGGCGTTGCCCCTGCGTAGTCACATACTGCTTGGAATCGCGAGAGTGCGAGGCGAGCCGGTCCGCGCCGAACGGGCCGGAATGGTGCAGGTACACCAGGACCCCCGCCTCCTCTTCCTCGATACGCTTCAGGCTCGCGTGCAGGAGTCTCCCGCAGTCGCAGCCGGTCGCGCCGAAGACGTCCCCGAAGGTGCAGCGATTCTGCATCCGGACCAGCACCCCTTCGCGCCCGGCCAAGTCTCCGCGGATCAGCGCCAGGTGGAGCGCCGGATCGATTGCAGTGCTGTACACGACCGACCGGAAAAGACCGAAGCCGGTTTCCAGGCTGCTCTCTCCCACGCGCGCGACAAACGGCTCGTGGCGCAGGCGGTAGCGGATGAGCTCCGCAACCGAGATCATCTTCAGCCCGTGGCGCCGGCAGAACTCCTCCAGTTCGGGCACGCGGGCCATGGAGCCGTCCTCGCTCATCACCTCGCAGATGACGCCGCCGGGCCGCAGGCCCGCCAGCCGGGCCAGATCTACGGCGGCCTCGGTTTGGCCGGCTCGCACCAGGACTCCGCCCTCCCGCGCCCGCAGGGGGAAGACGTGGCCGGGGCGGGCCAGGTCGGCCGGTCCCGCCGTGGGGTCCATGGCTACTTGAATGGTGCGCGCCCGGTCCGATGCGGAAATGCCGGTTGTGACGCCCTCGCGGGCGTCGATGGACTCGCAGAAGGCGGTTCCGAACCTGGATGTGTTCCGGGTCGTCATAGGGGGCAAATGGAGCGCATCACAGCGGTCCGGAGACAAGGCCAGGCAGATCAGGCCACGCCCATGAACGGCCATGAAATTGACGATGTCGGGGGTGATCTTCTCGGCGGCCACCGTAAGGTCGCCCTCGTTCTCTCGGTCTTCGTCGTCAACGACGACCAACATGCGGCCGGCCCGGAACTCCTCCAGCGCCTCGGGAATAGAGGTGAAAGGCATTGCGAAATTCCAGTGTAGCTTCGTTTGCACTCTCCGGCAGTACAATGGTTGTGCATGATCCTCCACAGGTACACGGTTTCCGCCGTGGGGCACCTGGCGGACTGGCGCGAAATGGAAACCAGCCGGCTTCCGCGGTCCGCGGTGGAGGACGCCGGCGAATTGCTGGATTCTCACGGCGCCACCTTCCAGGCGCGCATCCCGGTCAAGGGTTTCGGTCATATCGAACTTCGTTGGAAATCGGAGGACTTCTCCTGCGCCGTGGCCACGTTTGCGGCTGAGGACGACATGCTTTCGACGGACGTCGTTCTTAGCGGCCTAAGGCCGGAGGCCGACGGGAAGGCTCAGCAAGCCGGCCAAGCCATGATTCGGGATGTCTGCAAGTCGGCCAGCGAGGTGGCTACCGATGGCCTTCTTCGGGCGGACAAGCGTCCGGCGATCGCCTGCATCCGCTGGTCCACCAGGCAGCGCACGGGGATGGACCTGGTGAACGATCTGGAGATCTGTCTGGCGGCCGCCTTCCTGGAGCGGGGTTTTCGCGCTTCCCAACTGGTGTTCTGAGCCGCGGCGGTCAGCGGGCCCAGATCAGCCAGGCCGCTCCGGCGGCCAGACTCAGCACCGTCAGCGGGATGCCGGCGCGGCAATAGTCCCAGAACGAAATGCGAATGTCGTGGCGGGCACGCTGAACCACGATGAGGTTCGCCACCGAGCCCATCACGGTCAGGTTGCCGGCCAGCGTGGAGGACATGGCCAGGGTGAGCCAGCCGAGATGCGGATCGGCGAGCCTGGGAATAATGGGGCGGAACACCAGGACCGCGGGCACGTTGCTGACAAGATTGGAAAGGAATGCGGAGAACGCGCTCAGAACTCCCACCCGGTCCAGGTGAAACCGTGACGCAAACGCGAACAGATCCCGCTCCAGGCTGGTCTTCTCCACACCGGCCACGACGATGAACAGGCCCGCGAACATGACTAGGAGGGACCAGTCGATCTCATGGTAGACCTTCTCGGGCTTGACCCTGCGGGTGATCAATAGAAGGGCGCCGGCGACGATGGAGACCTTGGCAACCGGCCAGCCCAGGAAAAAGAGCACGATCATTCCGAGGGAGGCCGAGATGGCCTTCCAAAGCAGTACCTTGTTGACGCGCACCCTCAACGGCGAGACTTCCACCCGCCGGCGGCTGCGGAATTCGCCTGGAAAGAGAACGGCGATGATCGTGAAGGTCAACAGCAGTCCGATCAGGGCCACCGGCGCCAGGGCGCCGGCAAATTCGCGGTAGTGGATTCCGGAGAGGCTCCCGATCATCATGTTCTGCGGATTGCCGGTGATGGTCGCCACGCTGCCGGCGTTGGAAGCCATGGCAACGGCCAGCAGGTAGGGAAGGGGATTCAGGCCCAAAGCGGCCGTGACCTCCAGAACCAGCGGGGTCAGGACCAGGCACATGGTGTCGTTGACGAAGAAGGCCGAGAAAAAGCCGGAGACCGCGACTACCGCGGCCAGAAGTGTCAGGGGGCGGTGGGCGTGCCGGACGGCCCAGGCGCTCACCACTCGAAAGAAGCCCGACAACCGGAGGTTGGCCACCACGATCATCATGCCGAACAGGAGAACCAGCGTGGAATAGTCGATGGCCCGGACCGCCTCGTCGAAAGTAAGGACGTCGGTGCCGATCATGAGGCTGGCGCCGATGATGGCCGCCCCGGTCCGGTCGATGCGCAGTCCGGGAAAAGTGCCGATTGCCAGCACCAGGTATGTGCCGAGGAAGATAGCGAGAGCAATCACAGGATTTCAGTGTAACGGGCATCGGCCGCGTCTTGCTTCTTCTGCCGCATAGTGTAATAATTTACACTTGAGATGCGTTCCGTGGTCCATTGGGACGGCGACAGTTTCTTTGCCTCCATCGAGCAGGCGTCGGACCGGCGCTTGCGCGGCCGGCCGGTGGTGGTGGGCGGCTCCCAGAGGGGGGTGGTGATTTCCGCCAGCGGCGAAGCGCGGCGGTTCGGGATCCGTCCGGGGCTTGCCGTGCGGCGCGCGCGCCGGATGTGCGCCTCGCTGGTGGTGCTGCCGGGACATTTCGAGCTTTACGAGAGATTTTTCTCGCAACTCATTGGTTTATGCGAGGAAACTACGCCTCTGGTAGAGCCGGTGGCGGTGGGGGCGGCTTACCTGGATCTGACCGGAACGCGCAGGCTGCTCCACGGAGAAGCCGCGTCCACCGTGGCCCGTCTGCGCCACACGGCTCGGGAATGGCTGCGGGTATCGCTTTCGGCGGGGATTGCGACCAACAAAACCGTGGCGCGCATCGCCGCCAGGCTGCGCAAGCCGGGCGCACAGGTTATCGTGCCGCCGGGCAGGGAAGCGGAGTTTCTGGCGCCCTTGGGAGTGGGCTGGCTTCCCGGGGTGGGCGGCGAGTTGCGCTCCACGCTCGAGGTGGCGGGGCTTGCGACCGTGGGCGAGATGGCGCGCGCGCCGATCTATGATCTCCAACTGGTCCTCGGCCGTGGCGCTCTTTCGTTGCAGCGCCGTGCCCAGGGCGTGGATGAAGAGCCCGTGCGGCCCAAGCCTGTCGAGGATCCAAGCCGGAAGGAGACGGTCGAGTTTGCCGAGGATGTCTGGGAAGAGCCGCTGGTGCTGAGGACGCTGAAGGCCATGCTGGAGCGCCTGATGGCGCGGGTGCGCGCGGAGGGCGTCGAGGTGCGCCGGCTTACGATGGCGCTACGCTACACGGACCGCGAGGAAAGCGAGCGTTCCTTGAATCTGCCGGAGCCGACGGCGCTGGAAACCGACTTCTTCCCCCATCTTCCGGAACTGCTGCGCTCGACCTGGGCGCGCCGCGTGCGGCTGCGCACGCTCACTTTGCGCGTGGCGCGAATCTACCGGCCGTCGTCCCAGATGGCTTTGTTTTCCGAAGGGGAACGGGAGAAGTCCGTGCCCCTCCAGATGACGATTGACAGGCTGCGCCGGGTTTTTGGGGAATCCGCCGTGGTCCGGGGCTATGCCCTGTGCCGCTGAGGGGGAAACAACGATAGAATCAGGCGATGGCTGTACGTGCGGCGGCGGTTCTCCTGCTCTGCCCGTCGCTGTCAGGTGCCCAGGAGAACCTCGAACGGATTCTGGCGAGGCTCGCCGAGGAAGCCGAGGCGTTTGTCAGGGTCGCTCCGCTCGTACTTTCGGAGGAGACGCTGGTTCAGAGGGTCTCTCGGGCCCCCTCCCTTGTCCGGCCGCGAGTGCCGGCGTCTCAGGACCGGTCGCCCGGGCTGGGTGTCCGGACGAGAGAGATTGTTTGCGAATACGGGTTTTCGACCTTCGCGGACTCTCCCAACGTGCTGCACGAGATCCGTCAGGTTCTGTCGGTCGACGGAAAACGGATTCGCTCCCGGGATCCCGGCCGGCTGCGGCTGAGCCTGGGAACGGGAGCGAGGGATGACAGGGTGAAGAGGCGGCTGCTCAAAGAGTTCGAGGACATCGGTCTCACCTCGGCGGCGGTGGATCTGGGGCAACTCATCCTCTTGTTCACCAGGGGACGACTGGCCGACTATGAATTCGAGTTGAACGGCCGGGGCGCGCTGCCCCCGGAGAGCGCCCTGATCCTTGAGTTCCGGCAGGTGAGCGGCTACCCAGCGGTGACGGTCTTCGAAGGGCGCAACGCCAGGCGCGAGCCGGTCCAGGGCGAGCTTTGGGTGCGCGAATCCGACGGCTTGCTCCTCCGCATCGTGATCTTTACCTTACGAGGGCAGGACGGACATAGCCTGCAAAACGAAGCCACGGTGGACTACCGGATGAGCCAGCACGGCGCCCTCCTGCCATCAGCGGTTTCGCACCGGGAATATCTCGATGGCCGCCTGGAGACAGAGAGCATCTCCCGTTATGCGCCCTTCCGGAAATTCGCAAGCGAGAGCCAGATCAAGTTCGAGGATGTCAAGGAGTGAGACCTGAAGGGAATCCTGCCTCGTGTGGTACACTTTCTTGTAGGGCGGGTGATGGGAATTGGTAGTTCTTTGGAACGGCTGGAAAGTCAAGCGCATCCAATAGGGAGAGCCGGGTGCTTGGAGTGCGGCAGACGCTGAATTCCAGGGCTCGTTCAGGCAGGCGGCATGGCAGACCAGGAGAACAACCTCAACCCGGAAATCTCGGGAGCCGGTGCGGATGAAGTTCCCATCCTGACCCCGGAAGATCACCTGAAGCAACTCGGCGTGGAAGCCGCTTCCGAAGGTCTGTTCCGTTCTCTGTACAGGGGCATAAAGGAAACGCTGTTTCCCCCCAAGCTCCCGCCGCTCAAGGTCACCTCCAAGCCTGTCCAGGTGAAGAGCATCTGGGGCCTGTATGGGCCGCAGCCTCGCTCCTGGATGAGCTCTCTCGTGGTACACGTCTCCTTGGTCGCTCTGGCGTTTACGCTGGGGACAAGCAAGACGGTTCAGGTCGGAGTGAAGAATGCTGTGACGCTCATCGCTCCCGACATTTCGCCGTTCATACCACAGCCGCCCAAGCAGAAGCCCATGGGCGGTGGTGGCGGTGGGGGGGATCGTTCTCCTCTGCCGGCCAGCAAGGGCCGCCTGCCCCGGCTCGCTGCCCGGCAGTTTACTCCCCCCGCGGCGGTGGTGCACAATCCAAACCCGAAGCTGATCATGGAGCCGACCATTGTTGTTCCGCCGGACACGAACCTTCCCAACGTGAACATGGCGCAGTTCGGCGACCCGCTCGGGCGCATCGGCCCGCCCTCCAACGGTCCGGGATCCGGTGGCGGAATTGGCTCCGGCTCCGGCGGAGGCGTCGGTTCCGGTCGCGGTCCGGGCTTCGGTCCGGGTGAGGGCGGCGGATTCGGCGGTGGCGTGTTTCGTGCGGGCGGAGGCGTGACCTCGCCCGTGGTCACCTACAAGGTTGAACCGGAGTACTCCGAGGAAGCGCGCAAGGCCAAGTTCCAAGGGGTCGTGCTGCTTTATATCGAAGTGAACGAACGGGGGCTGCCTCAGAACCCGCGCATCATACGCGCGCTAGGCATGGGCCTGGATGAAAAGGCCATTGAAGCTGTCATGAAATGGCGTTTCCAGCCCGGCCGCAAAGACGGCAAGCCCGTCACGGTAGCCGCCCAGGTGGAAGTCAACTTCCGCCTCCTCTAGCCGTTCGCCCGGCTGCACTCCTGACAAGGGCAGATGGCCCGAAGATGATCGTAGGAGTAGATCCCTGAGCGGTGGCTGTCACTCCAGTGGATCACGAGAGCATAGCTGCCCGCCGGCTCCAGGCTGACGATGCGCAGCGAAGGTTGGTACATCGGAAATGGGGACGCGGGCAATGGAGCAGCCTCCGGTCTTGCACGATGGGCTTCCGTGCACGTGGCGCAGGGGCAATGATCGCGCAGGTAGCGGAGGCTGTACTCGCTTGTATGCCCGTCCCCCCAGGAGATCTTGATCCCCTTGGACTTGGAGACTGCGACATGCACCGGTTCCGTGGAAGGGGGCTGGAGAGTATCCATAGTTCTGGTCCTCAGAAAAGGCGCTCGACGTCGCGCACGCCGCTGGTCCGGCGCATGCTAGAGACAATCCTTTCGAGTTGTTTCTTGTCCTTCACATCCACGGTCATCTCAATGATTGCGCCATCCTGGTTGCGCGTGTCGTCGGTCTTCGCCTCCAGCGTCCGGATGTTGCTCTGTTCCCCGGCCAGGACCGCCGTCAACTGGCTCAACACCCCGGGCCGGTCGTCTGTATGGATGATCATCTTCACAGGGAACAGCTCCGTCGCGCTGCGGGCCCACTCCACGTCGATCTGACGCTCCACCTCGTAGAGCAGGTTCTGAACGTTCGAGCAATTTACCGAATGCACGGCGACACCCTTGCCGCGGGTGATGTAGCCGACAATCGCCTCGCCCGGGATCGGATTGCAGCATTTCGCGCGGTAGACCAGCAGATCCGCAGCCCCTTTGACCTTGAGAACCAGGTCGCCGGCCGGGGCCTGAGGCGCGTGAACGGGGGGGGGCACAGGAGGCGGGACGGTCTTCTGTTGCTCCTGGGACTGGAGCCCGCCAGGTTGCGGTGCCAGCTTCTGAAGCACTTGTCGCGCCGAGAAACGCCCGTAGCCGAGCGCGGCGTGCAGATCCTCCACCTTGCTGTAGCCGTAATCGGCGGTGACCCGCTCCAGTTCCGCCCTGCTGATCTTGCTCAGGGACACGCCCAGGCGGCGCGCCTCCTTCTCGAGCAGTTTTGCGCCGATCTCAATCGCCTTGGCTCGCTCGGAGATGTTGATGACGTGCTTGATCTTGTTACGCGCCCGGGAGGTCTTGGCCAGTGCCAGCCAGTCCTTGCTCGGCATGTGGCCCGGCTGGGTGAGGATTTCGACGACGTCGCCGTTGCGCAGGGTGTAGCGCAGAGGCACGATCCGGCCGTTGACTTTGGCGCCCACGCAGGTGTGGCCGACGTCGGAGTGGATGGCATAGGCGAAATCGATGGGTGTCGAGTCGCGTGGGAGCACAATTACCTTGCCGCGCGGCGTGAAGCAGCACACCTCCTCCGGGTACAGGTCCAGGCTCAGGGTGGACCTGAACTCGCCGGGATCCTTCATCTCGCCCTGCCACTCCACCAGCTGCCGCAGCCAGGCGATGCGCTGGTCGTCCTCGTCCGGCCCCTTGTGCCCTTCCTTGTACTTCCAGTGCGCGGCGATGCCTTCCTCCGCGATGCGGTGCATCTCCTCGGTCCTGATCTGGACCTCGAAAGCGTGCCCTCCGGGGCCGATGACGGAGGTGTGGAGCGAACGGTAAAGATTGGGGCGGGGAATTGCGATGAAGTCCTTGATCCGGCCGGGAACGGGATGCCACTCGTTATGAATGACGCCGAGTGCGGCGTAGCAGTTCTTGACCGAATCCGTAATGATCCGCACGGCGAGCAGATCGTATACCTGATCCAGCCCGATCTTCTGCCGCCGCATCTTCTGGAAGATGGAGTATACACGTTTCACGCGGCCGGACACCTTGGCCGGAATACCCTCCTCACGCAGCTTCTCCTCCACGGTCTTGCGGATCGCTTCCAGGAAGCCCTCGATTTCGTGGCGGCGGGAATCGATCTCCGCCATCAGGTCCGCTGACGCCTCCGGCTCGAGGAACCTGAAGGCCAGGTCCTCCAGCTCTCCGCGTATCTTGCCCATTCCCAGCCTGTGGCTGATCGGGGCGTAGATCTCCAGCGTTTCGCGGGCGATGCGTTCCTGCTTTTCGCGGGGAAGGCTGGAGAGGGTACGCATATTGTGCAGGCGGTCGGCGAGCTTGACCATGATGATCCGGATGTCGTTGGTCATCGCCAGGAACATCTTCCGGTAGCTCTCGGCCTGGCGCTCCTCCGGCGTGTAAGTGTTCAGCTTGGTCAGTTTGGTCACGCCATCCACGCAGAGCGCCACTTCGGGGCCGAACTTTTCCCGGATGTCCTGAATGCTGGCTCCGGTGTCTTCCACCACGTCGTGCAGGAGTGCGGTTTGGAGCGACACCATGTCCAGGTTCAAGCCGGCGAGGATGCGCGCGACCGCAAGGGGATGCACCATGTAGGGCTCTCCGGAACTCCGGCGCTGCTGACCATGCTGCATCGAGGCGAACCGGTACGCGGCTTCCAGAGGGGCGAGGTCTTCCTTGGGACGAAGCCTACGCAGGAATTCAGTCAACTCCGCGAAAAGCTGCTCGACGGCGAGGGGGGCGGGCGTATCTTTTCTACCGGAAGAAGCTGGCAGGATCTGGTCCGGTGCCATGCGGGAGACCACGGGCGGCGCTTGGGCCGCCCGTCAGCCTGTATTATACCGGATCGACAGCGACTGCTGAAGTAGTAGATCTCAAGGAACCCGCTACTTCCTGGGCGCCTCTTTCTCTTGCCTGGCCTTCTTGGTAGCCAGCGTCTTGTCCACCCAGTTGTCCGCCTCCAGGGTGTCCCGTTTGTAGTCCTCGGCGTTGTCCGCCAGGTCCGCTCTCTCGCGGTACAGAAGGTTCATGTAAGCCATGGCGTCGTCGTACTGACTGTCGATGGCCAGGGCCTTCTGGAGGTTCTGCAAACCTTCCTCGATAATCGGCAGGTTCGTTGCACGCAGTTCCGCCCGGACCTTCTTGTCCTTGATAGGGCCAGGATCGTCGGGCCGCATGCCCAACTCAGCCCGTCTCTCCATTCTGGGCTGGAAGGTCTTCGTCCACGCGATCACCCCGAGGGTGTAGAAAGCGGTCTTGTTGGTGGGGTCAATCGAGGCCAGCTTCTGATACCACTGTTGTGCCTCCTCGAGCTTCTTCTGGCTGAAGAAGAGCTGAGCGAGCGTCGCGATGGCAACCGTATTCTTGGGATCGGTGCTGAGCACCTTCATGAACTCGTCATACGCGGCCTGGGCCAGCATGTTGTTCTCGGGCGATTCTGCTCCCGGGACATACTGCATGAAGTAGGCCATGGCCAGGTACTCGCGGGCAACGGGGTATGCAGGATCGAGAGTCACCGCGCTCTTGAAATGTTCCACGGCGGCCGGATAGGCTCCGCCCCTGAACGCCTGTACTCCCTTGTTCAGCTCATCCCGAGCCTTCAGCTTCTGACAACCGGCGCCGGCCAGTGCCAATACCGCCAGAACCGCGACGAGCAAAATGGATGTAGTTCTCCAGTTCATACGAGCTCCTAGTTAAGACCACGACCGCGGCGGACCAGCCCCGGCTACTGGCCGGCCTCCACCTTGGCCGTCATGAGCCCGATCTTATCGAGCCCGGCGCCCTTGGCGATATCAATCGCGCGGGCTATTCGCTGAAATTCCAAATCGGGATCGCCCTTGACGAACACCACCCGCTCGGCGCGCGTCTTGAAGATGTCCGCCAGCCGCGGCCCGAGGTTCGCTTCGTCGATGGGATCCTGGTTGATGGCCATCGTGCCGTCCCGATTCAAAACAATGACGACCGTGCGAATGTTGGTGTCGTCCGCCTTCATCCCCGGCGGCGGAGGCTGGGGAACCAGCGCATCCAAGCCCTTCGGGGTCAGCGGCGTGATGACCATGAAGATGATCAACAGCACCAGCAGGACGTCGATGAGGGGCGTCATGTTGATATCCGATTTCGGGCCCCCGCTGGACCCTCCCACTGCCATTCCCATAGTGTGTCTCCTTCTCCTATTCTCTACCCGCTTTGAAAGGCCCGACCAATGCCGTCAGCCCCGCCCTAGCGGGCGGCCGCATCTGCTTGCTTCTTCGCGTCGGGGTGCAACTCGGTCAGCAGTCCCAATTGATCGACTCCGGCCGCGCGAAGATTGTCCACCACGTCGACGACCACCTGGTATCGCGCCCGCGCGTCCGCCCTCACATAGACCGTACGGTCCAGCCTGTTGACCAGGAGGTCTCTCACCTTGGCCGGCATATCCTCCGGCACCATCGGAGTCGTTCCCAGGTAGGTGCGGCCTTCTCTGGTGACGGCGATCAGGATGGCATCGTCCTTGTCCGCCGCCTGCATGGCGATCGGATTCCTGGTTCTGACCATGTCCACGCTGATTCCCTTGGTGAGCATCGGCGTGATCACCATAAAGATGATCAGGAGCACGAGCATCACGTCCACCATGGGGGTCACGTTGATATCCGCGACTGGCCCTGGCGCCTTCTGTTTTGGCATAATCCTTTCCTCCTCGACCCGAGCCTGATCCCGCCCCCCGGCGGGGCCTTCTTCAAGGCCCGCCGGGGGCGACGGACTAATTCAACTCGCTGGGTCCAAATTCCCTCTTTCGCCGGGTGGTCGCAGCTACCTGCCGGCGCCGGCCTTCTGTGAACGCTTCAGGAAGTAGTCGATCAACTCGGAACTGGAGTTGTCCATCTCCACGTCAAAGGCCTCGAGTTTGGTCGAGAAGTAGTTGTAGACCCAAACCGCCGGGATGGCGACGAACAGACCGATGGCCGTGGCTACCAGGGCCTCGGAAATGCCGCCCGCCACAGCGCCCAGACCGGTCGACTTCTCGGTCGAAATGCCCTTGAAGGCGTTGATGATGCCGACCACCGTTCCGAACAGGCCGACGAAGGGCGCCGTCGAACCGATGGTTGCGAGCGACGAAACGCCGCGCTTCAATTCAGCGTGCACAATGGCGCTGGAGCGCTCGAGCGCCCTCTTGCTCGCCTCGACGTCCTCGCCGGGTATCTCCGTGCTCATCTGGTGCGCGCGGAACTCCTGCAACCCCGCGACGACCACCTTCGCCAGGTGGCTCTTCTTGTACCGGTCGGCGATCTTGATGGCT
>JBHGAV010000090.1:0-11693 GCA_041946685.1 Bryobacteraceae bacterium
TTGGGGAGCCAAACCTTTTCTGCGCAACGATTCCCACCCGCTCGTTAACGCACCTCGGCTCTCGGCCATTAATGGGGGAGGCCCCATCCCCGACTGAATCACGAGCACATAATCTTAACCGTCAGCCGATAGTTTTGGAAATTGCGAAACTCGTAGGCTTTCCGCTGCCGGACCTTCCTTTTGGTGTGGAACCCCCCGGTGATGGGCTCAACCTCGTGGACGGCGCCAAAGCGCTACATGCCGCGGTGCGGCGGCACGCCGGCGAGGCGGCGTTCGTGCGAAGGTGTCAGGTTCATGATAAGCGAAAGGTTCTGGACCACCTGCCGGAGGAGCCCAAGCCGGCGGGGATGCGCGGGCTGCACGTGGCCTGCGCCATGATGGACTACGAGGAGGCCAAGCGTGCCTTGGAGCGGTTGCGCCCGAAACTGCTGGACCTCCATCCGAGCGCGGCGCGCAGCTTGGAAGAGGGCGTGGAGGGGATCGTAACGGCCCAGAAGTATGCCTGCGTGATCCCTCGCCTCCACGGTGCGGTCCCCTCGAGTCCGCAAGGTCCCGACCAGCCGGTTCTGGGCGTCACAAATCTCTCCCACCATGGGTGGGCAGGTGACGGCGGCTGATGGGGCTTCAGCCAAACGCGCACTGGCGAGAATCAGCATGAATCTCAAAGTGGCCATGCTCCCGTGGCTTCAACTCCGGCGGCAGACGGCAGATGGCCGATCACCATGCGGTGCGGAACCAAATCCCAAGAGCCGCCCGTCGGCGCGGCTCCCCACACCGTTGGCCTCGGACCGCACGGTTCGGATTGCATCGGCCAGTTCCTCGGGTTGAACTCGTCCGCCCTTCCTGAACGAGCGCTGGCCCGCCAGTATGTAAGCCTCCCGGATCTGTGCGAAGGACATCCGGTCTGTCTCGTGAGCCGCCGCGGCAATGGATTGCTCGTCCAAGCTGCGGTTCGAGAGGCGGTCGAGGTAGCGGCGCCTCAATTCGATCGTCGGAGAAGGGAAAGCCGCCAAACGGTCGAAGCGGCCAGGCCGCTTCAGGATTGCGGGGTCGAGGGTCGTGGGGTCATTTGCGGTGGCCACCACGACGATGCCGGTTTGGGTAGCCAGTCCGTCCAGGCAACTCAGTAAGTGTTGAAGTGTGACGGCGCTCTGGTTGGCTGAACCACCGGATCCAAACACCCGGTCGAGATCCTCCAGGATGATCAGCGAGGGCGCTTTGTCCTCAGCGGCCTGAAACATCTCGCTGAGGGCCGTGTTTGGCATCCCCTCGCATGAGAAATCGATGCTGAAACTGGTTACCTGAGGATGGCAAGCCATGATGCGAGCGACCGTTGTCTTGCCATTCCCGGGTGGGCCATACAGAAGGAAGCCCCGCCGGTATGGGAGGCCCTGTTCCACAAACCAATCCTCGCTCTCCCAGAACGTCTCGTAGTCCTCGCGGAGGGTTCCGTTCAGGTCCTGATCAAGGAGTACGGAGTCCCAGTTGTAGCCGTTCTCCGGAAGCGGAATGTCACGGCCTCCCACCACGGTAATCCGTCGAGGTGGTTCAAGCCGGCGTAACTGGTTTAGACACGTCGCCGCTTCCCGCCGGTTCACGATCACCCACTGCCGCCAAGTGATTGCCCCTTTCTCGATGAACGATACGTAAGGGATGTCAATGCTGACGACGGCGTGCTTCGCGCCGCGGAGCCAGACCGCTATTGGGGTCTCCTTCCAGTGAGGGTCCCATGCCAGCTTCCGCTCGGTAACACGGGCGCGGCGGTCCCGTGACGCCATCAGTTCAATGCGCGGGCTTATGCCCGGTGGTGTCTCCCATCGATCAACCAACGGACGCAGTGCGTCGGCGGCCCCGAGACATTGCCGGTCCAGTTCGACTCCGGCCATCATTTGTTCCAGGACGAGGTGACTGAAGGGGAAGTTGAATTCGAGCGTCAGAGCCTCGCCCCGGGGGCACCCGATTGCGGTTTCGATCCATGCCCGGTACCCCTCGATGAAGGCTTCCATCGCGCTGACTGGTGACGTCAGTCCAAGTTCAATTGTCCGGTTCATCCGCCTCCTGTGGGAATTTCATTGTCTGGCCCGAAAGGGGCGGGCTTACAAGTCAAGATCGATCCACCCGATCATGGCGAGGAGCTCTTGATTTGACTCCCAGATCGCACGGCTGTAGGCCGGGCGGAAGAGTGGGTAGAAAACGTCAAACTTCAGGTGGTACCAGATCAGACGTGCAAGCCTCATGTTTGTCTGTTTGCTCCTGAACTGAAGATACCAGGGCGGTGTGCGATCTAACGCCACAAGGGAGATCATTCACTGAAATATACTGGGGGAGAATGGCGGCGGGACCGTCAAGACGACGCGAACGGCAGGTGGTGCGCATCCTTGGCATCCTTGGTGCTTTGCTTGAGGGTGGGCAGCCGACCGTCCATAGCCTCGCTTCGCGCTTCGGCACGCGGCGCGAAACCATCTACCGGGATCTTCGGGCACTGGAAGACGCCGGATACCCAATCTGCGGCGATGAGTTGGGTCGCCTGAGCCACCCCCGCCGGCTGCCAGAGGCGCGCCGCCACACACCGCAGTTGCGCCTCTCAGATGACGAGATCACTGCGCTGCTGTGGGTTGCGCAGCATTCCTCCAAATCGCCATTCCGAGAGGCGCTCCACTCAGCCGCCGCTAAACTCCGCGCGATGGCGCGGGGAGAGGAGGCGGCTGGAGTCGAAGCGGTCATGATGCAAGGAGGTTGGGGAGAGAAGGACTATGGTCCGCACCGCGAAACCATCCTCCGACTGATGGAAGCCATCCTGCTGCGACGCCGTTGCGAGGTGGAGTATCAATCTCCCGCGTCCGATAGGGCGAAAGTGTACAAGTACGATCCGTATCGCATGCTCAGCGTGGCCGGCGGTCTGTACTGTCTGGGCAAGGTGCCGCCGTTCGAGAATCTGACGACGCTCGCCGTGGACCGCATCCGCGCACTCAGCCTCACCACCACGAAGTTCGAGGTCGATCCGGGGTTCGACGCCGACCGTTACCGGCGCGAGTCCTTCGGCGTGATTTGGGAGAAGCCCATGAACGTGACGGTCCGCTTCAGCGCTGAACAGGCCCCCTACGTGCGTGAGCGGGTGTGGCACCCAAGCCAGACAATCCGCGAGTTACCCGACGGGCGGATCGACCTGAGCTTCCGGGCTGGGGGCGTCTTTGAGATCGCCCGGTGGGTCTTGAGTTGGGGCGATGGTGCGGAGGTGAAAGCACCACTGCGGCTTCGCCATCAGATTGCCTTGGCGGTCAGCAAGTTGCTCAAAGCCTATGATGATCGGCCAATCGAGATCCGATAGTGAAGTTGTGTCTTTCGTTCGCACAATCCCGTGTTACGATTCGTACAGGAGTCTTGTGTGGATATTTCACTAAATCATCAGAATCTCAACGTATTCAACCACTTTGGCGACAGCGCGCAGAACGAGAACAACACGACCAGGGCCTTTCTGATCGCTGCCACGCGTTCGCCATGGAGCCCCATGCTTCTGCGCGCGTTCTTCGACTTGGTCGCATCTCGGGTTAAAGAGAGATTCCCCGAGCAAGCCGCCCTGCTGGGCTGCTTTTCTCAAGCCTGGCCGGACGAGATCGAAGTCTCTATGGAAAGAGACATCCAGGCCGAGACCTTCCCCGGGGTGGGCGTTACTCGTGCAATCCTCGTCGAACTCACCCCCGCCGGCGTCGTCGCGGACCTGCCCTCGCAGCCAACGGAAATCGGTGAGACCGGCAGAGTAGACGCTACAATTGTGGTCCGGCAATCTGACGGCGATGGGCTCGCTCTGGTCATAGAGAGCAAACTCTACGGGAGGGCTGGCCATGAACAGTTGATGAAATACAAGCAGGCGTTGGAAAGCCGCAGCATAAGGACCCTTCTCGTTGATGTTGCGTGGGAGGAGGTTTACACTTTGGCGGACAGCCTGCCAGAGGCCGCCGAGCATGACGCCATCCTGAGCGATTTCAAGTCCTTCTTGGCTCGCGATCCACGACTGGCTGGGTTCACTGGCTTCAGGCAGGGCGATTTCGATGGACCAGCGTATATTCTGGACGGTCGTCTGCAGAAGCTGTGCGAAACCCTGGCTGGTCAGAGCACGGGCTCGGCACTCCAGGGCGCAAGAGTTGAGCGCAAGCGTGGTGGCTTGGACTATGACATTCTCTTGGCCGATCAATCTCGGCTGGTAGGGAATATCGGGCTCGCGTGCTGGGAGCAAGAGTCCTTGTACGCCAAACTCGTGATTGGATGGCGTTCCCGCTGGGAAACAAACCGGGCAATCGAATCCAGTTCCGCCGCCGAGAGAGTAAGCATGTTGCTCCAGAGGCTGTGTGCTCGTGCTGACGTCACAATTGACGCTACCGTCCGGCCTTTCTTCAACCGATTCCAATACTCAGGTGCTGCGCGGTGGTGCCGAGTCGTCAAGCGGAACGAGGACCCATCGGATGTTTGGCCGACCCTTATTGAGTTCGCCCGAAGTTATCACGCGAAGCCTTTGAATCGCGAGAGCCTCGCGCGTCTTCAACGGCCTCCAGTCTCAGTGATTGACCAGGACGCGCTCAACAAGGCGCTCGATCAGCAGGTGAATTGTTTCGTCCCGCTCGGCCTGGTAACAGCGTGGCAACCAGAGGATCTGGCGAGGTTGAAGACTGACGAGCTGACGAAGGTTGTGCGCGAAACGTTGGCCGATTTGGCGGACCTGTTGATGGTTCTCAGCGGCGTTCCTAACCTGCCTTGAGGCGATTATCCGGCGGCTCCAGATCGTACAACCCCTCCTCGGCTTCGGCTCGAGTCAGGTCATCGAGGATCTTGCGCCGGTTGGAATCCCGCTTTGCCTTGTACGCCAGGAGGTCGCGGACATAGACGCGCCGGTGCGTCTCGGCCATATAGTCCGGAATGTCGCCTCGCTCCAGGAGTGTGATGAGGAACTGGTGCGACACGCCGAGCATCCGCGCTGCCTCGACCCTGCTGACTTACCTGTTCACTTGGTTACCTGATCAATGCAACGGTGTACTCTGCTCTTACAATCGGGCCAGTCTGTAGTGGTTGAACGGTGAGTCGCATCGGAATCGGGTGGGTGAGGTTCGTCCGTTGGTCCCTCATGGGCTCGAGTACAAAAGGGTGTACCCGAGCGTGGTTCCGGCTAGCGTCTTGACCTTCAGCACGCCGGACCAGCCGGACGGGTTGGTCGCGGACATCAGTTGAGCCTGGCGGGAGATAAGCGGACACTCAGGGGCCGCCGCGCAGCCGGTCGGCGGCCCCCCCGGCGGATCTACACTTCCAGCTTCCAAGGCCTACGGTAGCGCGCCCGCAGGTACGGCCGCGCGTCCTTCTGGAGCACGGTCCAGTTCTTTTCGTCCCAATCCAGGCGCGTCTTGAAACGCATCGAAAGGTTGGCCAGCAGGCACGGCGTGGTGGACCGGACGCAGGTTTCGATGTCGCTGATCGGCTTTTGCCGGCTCTTGATGCAGTCCATGAAGTTCTGCCAGTGCGGCACGTTCATCAGCGCCATCTCCTGGTTCTGCTCATACGTCACCGCCGCCGCCTTCGAGTCCTGGCCGTTCGGAATCACCCAGCAACCGCTGCGCGAAACGATCAGCGTGGCTTCGGTTCCGTGGATCGAAGTGCAGTTGCTTGCGTTCCGGAAAAGAGGCATGGGATTGCAGGTGCGATTCTCGTAGTTGGCCAGGAATCGCGGGTAATGGAAGGTGGCGAGCATGGTGTCGGGCGTCTGGAGATTATCCTTGACGTAGAACCTGTCGCCCATGGCCGAGACCGCCGTGGGCATCACCTCATCGAAGCACTGGTGTATTGGGTCGATCAGGTGCACGCCCCAGTCGGTCATGGCGCCGCCCGCGTAGTCCCAGAAGTTCCGAAACGTCGACCAGCGGTTCGGGGCGACGCCCCATCGATTGGCGTTGAACGGCACCATGGGCGCCGGGCCGAGCCACAGGTCCCAATCGAGGTCCGCAGGCGGGGCGCTGTCCGGAGGGTTTCCGGCCCCTTCGCGGCGGGTGGAGCCAGTCTGCCAGGCGTGGCACATGGTGACCTCTCCGAGCACGCCGCTCTTCACAATCTCGGCCGCTTTCTTGAAGTACCCGCCGGAGCGCTGCATCGTGCCCGCCTGCACAACCCGGTTGTACTTCCGCGCAGCCGCCACCATCGCCCGGCCTTCCTCCACATAAACACAGGCCGGCTTCTCCACGAACACATCTTTGCCGGCCTTGGCCGCGGCAATGGTCATGTAGGCGTGCCAATGGTCGGGGGTCGAGATGCAGACGGCATCGACGGACTTGTCGGCCATGATTTCGCGAAAGTCCTTGACGGGCCTGGCCTGGTAGCCACCCTTCTTGGCCGCTTCGACGGCCTGGTCCAGATGCGGCCGGTAGACGTCGCACACGGCCACGGGCTGGAAACCGGCGACTTTCATGGCATGGCCGAGGTTATCCATTCCCATGCGGCCCATGCCGATGAAGGCAATGGCCACGCGGTCGTTGGCGCCACGCACGCGGCCCGTGAACAGGTTCGCTGTCAATGCGGTCAGGCCGGCGGCCTTGAGAAAGGTCCGGCGGCCGGGGTCTTCATTCGTAAGATGGGTCATAGGAGATCCTCTCGCGACAGTATGTCACAAGCGCGGGAAATTGGCCGCATCGTCCTGGGGGCTGTTCGGAGGCCACGGCTACCTCTGCCAGAGCGGTGGTTTCGGAGACGCCCTGACGGCCGCCGAAAGCGGGTGATGGTACTGAGACCGCCGGGACTCTGTGTTGGACCACTGGCGCTTGAACGGCAAGGCATTCCCCGTTATTATCGAGTTTCACCTCTGAAAGGAGAGATCTCGTGGCCAGGTTCGCGCGGTTCGGGCTCTTCGGCGCATTGCTGGCGGCGCTTTGCCTGCCGGCGCAGGCAGGAGTCATCTTTTTTACCGACTGGGCGTCTTTTTCCGCTGCCGCGCCCGGCCTGCCAGTTGAAGACTTTGAGGAAGGCGTGATCGGTCCGGGTTCGGTCTCTGCGTGTCCATCGCCGCTGGACATCACAACCGACAACTTCTGTTTTGCGTCTGGCTCCATTCTGGCGGGGATCCAATTCGCCAGTTCGGACAACCCGACGGACGGCTTGGCGATCACCGGCGACGGGTTTGGCGGCATCGTGAGCAAAGCGATCTTCGCCAACTATTTCGTCGACACACTCGTCATCAGCTTGACATCCCCGGCGAGCGCGATCGGGTTCGATGCCTATAACTACAACGGAACCGGGTTGAGCGTCCAGGTGTATGACACCGAGGGTGGACTGCTGGGCAGCACCAGCATTCCGGCGGGTTTCCCGGGCGCGACGTTTTTCGGCGTCATTTCTGACTCTGGTCCGATCGGGCGAGTGACGCTCGATGGCTCAGGCGGGGCCGAGGGTGTCGACAACGTCGCTTTTGGCTTGGCCAACGCCGTTCCCGAGCCGGCTACAACGGCGTTGTTGGGCGCGGGCTTGATGGGGCTGCTTGTCTGGCGGCGCCGCGCCGCGCGTTGACGGCCGGCTTCTGGTCAGCTTTCCATCTGGTAGCGAAGCACGCAGTCGCTGTCTCCCTGCATCAGCGTCCGCGTTCGGATGAGGCGCAGCTTCGGGTTTAGTCCTCGCGCCACCGCATAGTCCGGGTAGCAGACCATCGCGTAGCCGATGTCGCCGGCGTTTTCGTCGCGGAAGACCTTGGCCCAGAGACAACGCTTGACGCGGTAGGCGAACGCCTGCGGGGAGCGCTCCACGATTTCGGCATCCAGGGCGTGCTGCATGAGCGGCGGAGGGTTACTCAAGGCGGCCGCCAGAGCGGTCAGATCAGTGATTTGCGGAGGCAGCCCGGCGGTCTTTCGAGCGACGACGCCATCAGAAGCTTTCTGAACGGCGGCGACGAACTTCTCGCGGCCCATCTGCGCCGCAAGTTCCTTCAACAGCGGGATCAGGTCTTTCTGGTAGGCGAAGCGGAAAACCTGCTCCCAGCTCATGCCGGAGTTGTCACTCCAATCCAACCCCATCCGTAAAGGCGGCGCGTCCTGCCCACAGAGAGCCGCGTGCGCGCAGGCAAGGCAGCCTGCCGTTCGCGCGGGGAGGACGGAAAACAGGGAGCGCCGGGTCAACATCCCGTATCCGGCGGCACTGCCGGTCTGTTTCAGATCCATAGAGCGCGGCCTCCCAACCTCAAGCCGGCCGCGCGACGGCGTGAGCCGCGGAATCAATGACGCGCCACGCAGCCGGCAATCCTTGAGACACCGCGATGCCGGGGTTAGTTCCGTTTCCGGCGATGGAGAGTTCGTCCACAGCAGGAAGGAGGCGGCGCATGTGCGCCTCACTGCCCCGCTTTCGATCACGTTGGACCGCCGTCGTGCCAGACGGGACGGTTAGGGACGCGCGCGCCCGGCGGGCGGAGATCTAGCGCACCTGAAACTCGTAAGAGCCGGAACCGATCTCGACCAGATGGTGGCCGGATTCCAGCTTCGACGCCACCGGCTTGCCACCTTCGGTGAGCTTTGCCCCCGAGGGCGCAGGAAGGTAAACACGCGCCGTCGTGTTGGCCGGAATCCGAACCTTCAGCGTGAACGGCCCGCCGGCCGAGCCGCTCCAGTCCGAGATGATTCTGCCGTAAACCGAGTCGTATTCGGCGCGCGCCGCGGTGATCCGCGGATCCGGCCGCGGCCGGATGAGAATCTGCCGGAAACCGGGAGCGGCGGCATCGATTCCCGCAACGTAACGGTAGACCCATGCCACCACCGAGCCGAAGGCGTAGTGGTTGAAGGAGTTCATCGCCGGGTCGCCGGTGTCGCTGTTCCAGCGTTCCCACCAGGTAGTGGCGCCTTTGGCGATCATGTAGCCCCAACTGGGATAGGTTTCGTTGAGCAATAGCTTGTAGGCCACATCCAGCCGTCCATGGTCGGCCAAGACAAAGAGGAGGAACGGCGTGCCCAGGAAACCGGTCGACAAGTGGCCGCCGCGGGAGTCGATTTCCTTCACCAGGTTGTTGAGCAGAGCCGGCTCCAGCTCGGCGGGCGCCAGTTTCATGTACAGGGCCAACACGTAGGAAGTCTGCGTGCCGGCGTCGACGACGCCGTCGGGCCGGATGAAGGCCTTCCGGAACGCCTCGCGGACGGAGGCGACCACGCTCTGATACTTGACGGCTTCAGCATCGCGGCCGGTGGCGCGGGCCATCTGCGAGGCCATATCGGCGATCAACGCCCAGTACGCCGTGGCGATCAGGTCTTTATTGGTGCGGCCGTCGGGCGCCAGCCAGTCGGCGAAATTGGGGCCAACGCGGTTCCGCCGGATGAAATCCGGGTTGCCCTCCTGGATGTAGGCGAGCCAGCGCTCGATCGCCTGCCAGTTGCGCTCGATGTAGGACGTGTCGCCGTACTGCATCCAGGCAGTCCAGGGCACGATCACCCCGGCGTCGCCCCAGCCGGGCGCCCCTTCGGGCATCCGCGGTACGTGCGGCGCGGTATTGGTGAAGGCTCCCTCGGCGGAGCGGGCGTCGAGCACGTCCCGCATCCACTTTGCCGTGAAGGCGGCGATGTCGAAATTGTAGGCGCCGGTGCGCCAGAAGACCGCGGCGTCGCCCGTCCACCCCAGCCGTTCGTCGCGCTGGGGGCAATCGGTGGGAACGCTGAGGAAGTTGCCTCGCTGGCCCCACAGTCCTACTTCATAGAACCGGTTGACCAGAGGGCTGGATGTGGTCAACTTGGCCGTAGGCTCCGCGGGAAGACTGTTGAGCACCTCTCCCGTGATCGCGGACAGCGCGGGCTCTCCGGGGTAGCCGGAGACCTCGACGTAGCGGAAGCCGTGGAAGGTGAAGTAGGGTGTGAAGGTCTCTTCGCCCTTGCCCGACAACACAAACACGTCGGTGGCGTTGGCCCCGCGCAGGTTGTCGACGTAGATGCCGCCGTCCGGCTTGAGCACCTCGGCGAACTGAAGGCGGATGCGGGTTCCCGCCGGCCCCGACGCCCGGAGCCTAACCCATCCGACCATGTTCTGGCCCATGTCGAAGATGTAGGCCCCGCCGGGGCGCTGCGTGACGCTCTTCGGCTCAATGGTGCCGTTGACGCGCACCGGCGTGCCGATTTGGGCGGAGAGGACGACGGCGGGCGCTTCGGATTCGGCGGCAGGCGTCCACCGCTCGTCCTGGAAGCCGGACTGGTTCCAGCCCGGCTGTTCCAGGCGCGCGTCCTGCACCTCGCCGCCGTAGATCTCCGAGTAGAGCACCTGCGAAGCCGACGTGCGCCAGGTGTTGTCGGTGCCCACCACGCGGCGGCTGCCATCGCGATAGTTGATTTCCAGTTGCGCCAACAGGCGTGTGGGGCCTTTCCCGAAAAAGAAGCGCCGCCCGTACCAGCTCATCGCGCTGGCATACCACCCATCGCCGAGGATCGCACCGATGACGTTGGATCCCTGCGCGATCATCGCCGTCACGTCGTAGGTCTGGTAGGCGACGCGCTTGTTGTATTCGGTGAAATCCGGCGTAAGGACGTCGGCGCCAACCTGGCGCCCGTTCAGGTACATACGATAGCTGCCGAGCGCGGTTACATACAGCCTGGCCGAGCGAACGCCCTGTGACACGACAAATGGGCAGCGGAACAGGGCCGCCGGTCCAGGCAGCGGACCGGGGTCGCCCGCGGTCATGCGCGGATCGCCGAGCTCGGCGGCCAACGCAGCGGGACGCCAGTTACGGTCGCCTTCCATGCGCGCTTCCCAGTGCGCGTCGGTGGGAAAGCGTTGCATGACACCGTCGCCGCGCACGACCTTCAGCAGGCCCGCCAGCCCGGCGGGGACACGGCGGCTGGGCGGTTCCGGGGTGTCGGGCGGCATGGCTGCAGTCACCGACACCTCAATCGTGTTTGCGCCCGCCGCCAGGTATTCGGCTACGTCCTGGCGGTCGAAGGCTTCCCAACTGCGCGTCTTGCCGCGGAGTTCATGGCCATTGACCGACGCCGTGAAGTCGCCGCGCGCGGTGAGAAACAAGCTGGCGTTGAGCGGCTTTTCGTCGAGGATCACACTGAGGCGGAAGTACACCCTGGTGGTGAGCGGAACGCTGAAGGCGTCCTCGCCCGCTGCCCAGATCCAGCGGATGTCGGCGCGGTCTCGGGCGGCTTCCGGGTCGGGCCGGCTGATCCACCGGGCGGTCCAATCGGACGGGGCGAGAAGGCCCATCTCGAACCACGCCGCCGGGGCATAACGCGAAACACGCCGCGCGCCGTCCCAGACGCGCACGGTCCAGTAGTAGCGGCGGCGGCTCTCCAGACGCGGCCCGCCGTAGGCGATGCCCACCGACTCGCCGGACGGCTGGATGCCGCTGGACCAGACGTCGGCCTTGCCGCGTTGCAGGCGGTCGGGAGTCGTGGCCACCAGGATTTCATAAGCCGTTTGGCGCCAGTCGCGCTCTGTGCTGTCGTTCTGCCAGGAGAAGCGCGGCGCCGCCATGTCGATGCCGATGGGGTTCACCTGGTGCTCGCAGCGCAGGCGTACCGGCTCGGCTTCGAGCACCGCCGCAATCAACATGAGTAGCCAGAATACCCGCATAGAAGAGATCGTCTCTCAAGCGACGGGCGATTGTCGAGGGTGTGGGTCTGCGGGGGGCTGCGGGCGCGCCTCGGTCTGGTGCGGACGAGAGGACTTGAACCTCCACGCCCTCGCGGGCACTGGAACCTAAA
>JBHGAV010000091.1:0-11032 GCA_041946685.1 Bryobacteraceae bacterium
ACGCCCTCGCGGGCACTGGAACCTAAATCCAGCGCGTCTGCCAGTTCCGCCACGTCCGCGACGCCGGGTGCTTCGAAATCATCTTAGCACCTCGCCGTCCGCGCGCTTGTCAGGCAGCCGACGCGGCGGCGACGGCGATCCGTGCAGGAGTCTTGAGGCGCACATCCACCAGGCGCGGCCCCCTTCGCCCGCAGCCACACGCGGAGTGCTCGATTCGGCCTTCCAGACCGGTCGCAAGCCGGATCGCGGGTCGCAGCAGGCCGGCGAGCGATGTAACCAGCAGCTCGGGCTGGCCACGGCGCTGGTCAACCTCGATGACCGCCCGCTGCTCCGCGATGTGGTACCCTTCGTGCGCCTCGCATTCCCAGGCGAGCAGCTCGCCGCTCAGCCCGAAGATCTGGCCAAACACCGGGACCTTGAAAACGCGCCAGAACCGGTCCCGCGTCTGGTCACTCAGGAACGCCTGCCTCAGGGTTACGAAGGCCAGGACAGAGTGACTCAGGGCCGGCATCCGGCCCCACTGGTCTTCGATTTGGTCCGCCAGCCGCTGCAACTCGGACACAGGACCTGCCACGGCCTCCGGACGCCATTCGGCGAGACGCAGCGTCTCTCTTGGGTTGAACGGCTTCACCTTCCAGGCACGGGGGAAGCCCGGCAGCAGCACGGCCGTACGCCCTGCGCGCGGAAGCGGCCAGAAGAGACCGCGCGGCGGGAGGCCGGGTATGGGCCGGACCGCCGCCACGCTGGAGTTCAGGCTAACGCCCCCTACCTCGGTTGGCGGTATCAACGCCAGCGCCTCCTCGATCGACGCCAGGCCCGCGATCCGCTCGGGCGTTCCAAGGCCTGCGGCTCTCAGAACAGGACCGTAGAGGCGCGTGTTCAGCGCCGCCCGCAAGACCGTCTGAAACCTCGCCTGCCGGCTGTCGCGGCAACCGCGCCCCCGGACCGGCTTCCACACAATGGATACGCGCAAGAGAGCACCTACAAGAGGAGGTGCCTCCCTACGCACATTCCTCTCATGGCACATCTCGACTAAGGCGCAGCCCGCCCCTACTCGGTCTGGGGCGGCGCGGGCAAGCGTGTCAACCCGGCGGCGAGGGCCACCTGCGTCAATCCCGCAACGTTGTTCACTCCGAGCTTCTTCATCAGGGTCTTGCGGTAGCTGCGCACGGTTTGGAGTCCCAGATCCAACAGCTCGGCGATCTCCTTGCTGGTCCTTCCCTCCGCGACCATCCGCATGACCTGAAGCTCACGCGGGCTCAGCGATTGCAGGGCGGGCGGAACTGCCCTGGACTCCAGGTCCCCCCGCTGGATGCGCCGCAGCAACTGGTCGGAGACCTGCGGGCTCAGGTACGTGCCCCCCTTGGCGACGATCCGCAGGGCATCCAGAAGGTCGTGGTCGGAGGCTTTCTTGAGTACGAACGCACGCGCTCCGGACCGGATGGCGCTCACCACCGAATGCTCATCTTCGTACATGGAGAGGATGAGGACCCTGGTGGCCGGGCAGTGGCGCAGCAGCTCCGAGGTCGCCTCGATTCCATTCAGGCCGGGCAGGTTGACGTCCATCATGACAATGTCCGGCTTCAGTTGTTTGCATACGTGAACGGCCTCGACGCCGCTCTCGGCCTCCCCGACAACGACAAACTCGGCGGCGTGTTCCAGAATTGCCCTGATGCCGTCCCGCATGATCTTATGATCGTCCACCAACACAACACTGAATGGCATTTCGGTGCACCCGCATCCTATTCTGACTTCTGCCTCACTCGGCCCGGCTCGCGGAGCGGCGCCGGGGCGACGCGCGACACTATCCCGCGAATACCGTCGAGCGCGCGGTCAAGCATCTCCTGGATCGCCGCCGCCCTGGCGGCGATCTCCGGCGCCCGCTCCTCGAAATCCAATCTGAGCAGTTCGAGTTGCAGGCCGGCCGCCGTCATGGGCTGTCCGACGTCGTTGTGCAGAGTCCTGGCGATCCAAGCCTTGTCGAATTTGACGCAGCCGTCCGCTTCCCTCCGCTTCCGTGCTCTGGCCCGCGGTGGCTCCGCCATTGGAGTTGCACTCAAACATACTACTTCGCTGGCGGGCAGTCAACCGGTTTTGGGCCGGCCGGTTCTATTTTCTCGGGAGGACGCGTTTGACGGCGCTAACCACGTCTCCGGACATCAGGCCGTACTTCTCCAGCAGTTGTTCCGGAGAGGCGGACTCCGCGTAGGTGTTCTGGACGCCGACGAACTCCATCGGGCAGGGACGGGTCTGGGCGACTACTTGCGCCACGCGCACACCCAGGCCGGCATCGGCCAGATGCTCCTCAGCCACAACAATCGCCCCCGTCTCGGCGGCGGCTCGCTGGATCGCTGCCCTGTCCAGCGGCTTCACCGTGTGGATGTCCAGGACCCGGGCCGTTATCCCTTCGCTCGCCAGGCGCTCCTGGGCCCGGATCGCCTCGGCCACCATCAGGCCGGTCGCGATGATGGTCACGTCCTTTCCCTCGGTGAGTTCCACCGCCTTGCCGATCTCGAACTTGGCGCCGGAATCGTAGACCACCGGCACCTTGAGACGGCCCGCCCGAATGTAAACCGGACCTACGTGCGCAGCGGCGGCCCATATCAGTGCGGCCATTGAAACCTCGTCAGCGGGCGAGAGGACCGTGAACCCGGGCAGCGAGCACGCCAGCCCCAGATCCTCCACGGCCATCTGGGAGGGACCATCCTCGCCGATGGAGATGCCGCAATGCGTGCCCACCACCTTCACGTTCACGTTCGGGTAGGCGGCCAGCACGCGCATCTGCTCGAAAGCCTTGTTTACGGCGAAGGCGGCGAAACTTGCGGCGAAGGGAATCTTGCCCGCCGACGCCAGCCCGGCGGCCACGCCCACCATGTTGGCTTCGGCAATGCCGCAAGAAAAGAACCGGTCGGGGAATTCCTTGGCGAAAAGGTGCGTCTGCGTCGACTTTGACAGGTCCGCGTCCACCGCAACCACGTTCTTATTCTGCCGGCCCAGGTCGACCAGTGCCCGGCCGAAGGCCTCGCGGGTGGCCATGCCCGGCTTCAGCTCGTATTTCTTCGTCGTCGCCATCTCTATTGCAGCTCCTTTAGCGCCAGTTCCACTTCCTGCGGTGTGGGGGCAACCCCGTGAAACTTGGGATTGTTCTCCATGAACGACACGCCCTTCCCTTTGATCGTGTGGGCGATCAGTACCGACGGCACGCCCTTGGTCGCGGCCGCCTCGGCGAACGCCTTCTGGAGCCCGGCGATGTCGTGCCCGTCTACCTCGATGGCGTTCCACCCGAAGCTCCGCCACTTGTCGGCGAAGGGCTCCAGCTCCATGACATCCTTCACAAACCCGTCCAGTTGGATCTTGTTGTAGTCGACTATGGCACAGACGTTGTCGATCTTGTGGTAGGCGCCGAACATCGCCGCCTCCCAGATCTGCCCTTCCTGGCACTCCCCGTCGCCCAGCACGACGTAGGTGCGCCAGGAGGCCCCGTCCAGCCGGGCGGCGGCGCCCATCCCCAACGCGAGCGAGAGCCCCTGCCCCAGCGATCCTGTCGAGGCTTCCAGGGCCGGCAGGAAGCGCCTGTCGGGGTGTCCTTGATAGGGCGACCCTAGCTTGCGCAGGGTCAGGAGCTGGTCCACCGGAGCATAGCCGCACTCGGCCATCGCGGCGTAAAGCACCGGGGCTCCGTGGCCCTTGGAAAGGATGAAGCGGTCCCGATCTGGCCAAGCGGGATTGGCCGGATCGTGCCGCATGACATCATAGAAGAGCGTGACGACAATCTCGACGGCGCTCAGCGAGCCGCCCGGATGGCCGGACTTCGCCGCGCCTGTCATCTCGATGATATGGCGGCGGATGGACTTCGACACCGCCTGCAACTCGGCCACATTCTTTGTCTGTTTCATGGCGTAAGACTTCGAGTGTAACATAGGGGCGGAGCGCCCCTCCGCTGAGGGCACACCCCCTGGCGCCGCCCGAAACTGGCTGCTTCTACAAGTACTTGCCTACCAGCAGGTCCAGTCTCTCTCGCGTCGCCGCCGGGATCAGGCTGCGATCGGTGATGATGGCGCTCTGGAGGGCCGAACCGCACCGGCATCGGCGCTCGTCGGGCGTGCGCGCCACGGCCTCCGCGACCACGCTGGCGGCGTGCTCGGCGTTTTTCACCAGGTTCGCGACAATCTCGTCCACGGTTACGGCGTCGTGGCCGGGGTGCCAGCAGTCATAATCGGTGACCATGGCCACCGTCACATAGCAGATCTCCGCTTCCCGAGCCAGTTTGGCTTCCTGGAGATTCGTCATCCCGATGACGTCCACCCCCCAGCTTCGATAGACGTTCGACTCGGCCACCGTGGAGAACGCCGGCCCCTCCATGCACAGGTAGGTTCCGCCCTTCTTGGCGTTCACTCCACATGCCTGACAGGCCTCGTACACCGTCGCGGAGAGCTCAGGGCAAACCGGGTGAGCGAAGCTTACGTGTACCACCAGCCCGTCTCCGAAGAAGGTGGAAACCCGCCCCCGTGTCCGGTCGAAGAACTGGTCTGGGATGACGAAGTCCTGCGGCCTGTGCTCCTCCTTCAGGCTTCCTACCGCGCTCAGCGAAACGATTCGCTCCACTCCCAGCAACTTCATCCCGTATATGTTGGCGCGGAAATTCAGTTCCGACGGCGAGATCCGGTGGCCGCGCCCGTGACGGGCCAGAAAGGCGACCTCCTTGCCCGATAGCCGCCCTACCAGGTACTTGTCCGACGGAGCCCCCCAAGGGGTCTCAACCGCCACCTCTTCCTGTGCTTCGAATCCGGGCATCGAATACAACCCGCTCCCGCCGATGATTCCGATTCGTGCTCTCAAGCTGTTCTCCTGGAACTGGTTCTTAGAGGATCTCTTCCTTGACCGGGTCCCACCGCACCGTGCGGCCCTGCCGGCAACTCTCCACCGCCATCCGGCAGGCGATCGACACCCGGTATCCCAGCTCCGCGGAGCAGTTGGGCTCTCTGCCCGTGCGGATCGACTCCAGGAAGTCCCTTACGTGCGCTCCCGGCGTGGTCCTGGTCTGACCCAGCACTTCGGCGGCGTCCGGCCGGTTCACTTTCTGAGGCAGGTAACGTATCTGTTGACTTCGCGAGATGGTGCCGTCCGTGCCCAAAACCTCCTCCGAGGTGCCGAGTTGGCCGTTGCCGAAACCCGAGTCCCAACTGAAGAGAATCTCGCCCCGGTGGTGCATGGCCACGCTCATCGTGTCGGGAACCTCCCGTCCGTCCCGCCACAAGTGGACCCCGCCGAGCATGGTGACAACGTCGGGAATAGGGAGATCCAGCGCCTTGTACCAGAAGGCCAGTTGATGGGAAAGCAACTCGAAGACCGCTCCTCCCGAGTAGTCCCAGTACAGGCGCCAGTTCGCCAGCCGCTGCGGATCGAACTCGCACGGGGGAGCGTCACCGAGGAACGCTTCCCAGTCGATCTCTCCGGGCCGCATGTCGGGGTACACCGGACGTGACCACTGCGGCTTGCCGTGCGGCGTGTTGCGATACATGTGAGCGTGGATCGCGGTGATCTTCCCCACGCCGCCCCCGGCCAGCATCTGGACGGCGTCGGAAAAAAGACCGGAACTGCACCACTGGTGGCCGACCTGGACCGTCAGCCCCTTGGCCCGCGCGCACGCCTCCCGGACGCGTTTGGCCTCCTCCACAGTGAAGGCCATCGTTCTTTCCACGTACACGTGCTTGCCACTATCCAGGGCGTCCAGGAGCTGTCGGGCGTGCAGATGTTGAGGAGTGGCAATCAGGACGGCGTCCGTCTCACGGTCGTTCAACAGCGCGCGGTAGTCTGAGTAGACCTTGGCTGAGGAGCTGACCGGCCGGGCCGCCTCCAACCGTCGCGGATAGATGTCGGCGAAGCCTGTGACAAGCGCGCTTCCCGTGGCAAGCGCCTCTCGCGCCAGTTGAATCCCCCGCTCGCCCGCGCCGATGACCCCGATGCGAACCCGCTCGGCGGCCCCTAGGACACCGGAGGGAGCCGCCAGCGTCCCGGCCAAGCCCGAGGCCACTCGTCCAATGAATTTTCGCCGTGAATCCAAGAGGGCGGTTCCTTCCCTATCGTGCCGGTCTGATGGGAATTCCTATGATAGCACCGCCTCCCGCGGCGGCGTCTCTAGCGGATTTCGACAACGGTCTGAAACAGGGATGGCGGCAGTTCGATCCCGACCGTCTTGAGGCGGTCGCTGAACTTCGGACGAATGCCGGTCGGCTTGAAACGGCCCTTCACCCTTCCGTTCTCGCCCAAGCCGGTGCGCTCGAATACGAAGATGTCCTGCGTCGTCACCAGGTCGCCTTCCATGCCGCAGCATTCTGTCAGGTAGGTGACCCGGCGGCTTCCGTCGCTCATTCGGGAGATCTGCACGAACAGGTCGATGGCGGAGCTCATCTGCTGCCGGACGGCGCGCACAGGCATGTTGGCGTTCGCCATCCCTACCATCACCTCCAGGCGGGCGGCGGCGTCACGCGGGCTGTTGGCGTGGACGGTGGTCAGCGAGCCGTCGTGGCCGGTGTTCATGGCCTGAAGCATGTCCAGCGCCTCCTCCCCACGCACCTCGCCCACGATGATGCGGTCCGGCCGCATGCGCAGGGCGTTGACCACCAATTGCCGGATTCGAATCGCGCCTTCGCCGTCCGTGTTGGCGGGACGGGATTCCAGGCGCGCCACGTGCCGCTGACGTAACTGCAGTTCGGCCGCGTCCTCGATGGTGACGATACGCTCGGTTCCGTCGATGAAGGCCGACAGAACGTTCAGCAGTGTGGTCTTGCCTGCGCCGGTCCCTCCGGAGATGATGATGTTGAGCCGCGCCCTCACGCAGGCTTGCAGGAAATCCAGCATCCCCTGGGTCAGGGTCAGGTTCTGCACCAGCGCGTCGGCGGGCAGCCGGTCGTTGCCAAACCGCCGGATGGACAGCAGCGGTCCGTCAACCGCCACGGGCGGGATCACGGCGTTCACCCGCGAGCCGTCCGGCAGCCGTGCGTCTACCAGGGGGGAGGTCGTGTCGATGCGCCTGCCCACCCGGGAGACGATCCTCTCGATCACCTGGATCAGGTGGGCGTCGTCCCGGAACTCCACCGGACTCTCGTACAGCTTCCCGGCCCTCTCCACATACACCATCTTTGGTGTGGTAACCAGGATGTCCGACACGGTCGGATCCTGCAGCAGCGGCTCAAGCGGTCCGAGCCCTAAAGTCTCCGTCAGTATCTCCTCGGCGACCTGCTCCATCATCGAAGGCCGCATCCAGCCGCACTCGGCCCTCACCAGTCCCTGGATGATCCTCAACAGCTCCGCCTTGTCGCGATCCCCGGCCAGCGGGGAGACCGACGCCGGGTTGACGCGCTCTGCCAGCTTCCGGTGGAGTATGGCCTTCAGGTGTAGATGGTCCGTGACCGGAAGGGCTGGTGGGCGATCCTCTGCCACCTCGCTTCCGAAAACGCCCGCCATCGGTATCTGCGCGTTTGGTACTAGACTCTGTGCCGCTGCCATCAGCATTGCTCCTGAGGCAGAATATACCGGATTCTAAGGAAAAAGTCTTTATCTTTCTTGCGGGTAGAGAATCCTTCGCGTGCCCCCCCGACAGGGCCATTGAGTACTAGATTCCATTCAATAAGGTCTCGAAAACGTCATTATAGACATACTGTTACCAATAGTACCTCTATTATTATGTACACCCAAATGGGGGTAAATCTAGAGCGGACAAATAGGGCTAGTGGCTGGAAACAACGCGTGTTTTTTGGGGCAAATCCGGTAGAATCCCTGAGGGCGTAGCCCTCCTCCTCTCTCTGCGAGCGGCTCCTCCTCTCCGCTCCCTGTGGACAGGCGCGCACCCCGGACCGGCGCGGAGACTACTTGTTCTCGAGGCTCTTCCTCTTGCGGCGGCGGAGCAAGTACAGCACCAGCAGAGCCCCGGCAAGGATCAAGAGAATGGCCGTCATCGTGGTTGTGTCTTGCATCAGAGCCTGTTCTCCTCAGGAAAGATAATACTGCAACTTCTTAATTTAGTCATTCTCTTTCTTGGAGGAACGGGACTCTTCCCTCGCTTCCGCACCATCATGTCATGTACCAGCCGCCGTTGGCGTGGATGGTCTGCCCCGTGATGTAGCCGTTCCGCGCGAGCATCACTGCGATGTCGGCCACTTCTTCCGGCCGCCCGAAGCGGCCGGCCGGGATGAGGTCCGGCCGCGCTTTCGGATTCGACGTCACCATCTCGGTCTCGATCAACGCCGGCGAGATCGTGTTCACGGTGATGCCTTCCTTCACAAGGGCCAGGGCATAGTAGTGGGCCAGGCCGATCAGGCCCGCTTTCGATGCCGCGTAGTGAGGTCCAACCACTCCGCCAAGGTGCGCCGCAACCGAGGAGACGTTGATGATCCGGCCCCACCGCCGCGCCCGCATGCCCTCCAGGCAGGCTTGAGTGACCAAAAACCCGGACTTCAGGTTCGTGTTCACCACCGCGTCCCAATCCTGCTCGGTGATCTCGGCGAGCGGTTGGGGACGCGCGACCCCTGCGTTGTTCACCAGGATCGAGATCGGCCCTAGCTCGGCCTGGGTGGCGTCCACCAGCCGCCGTACGTCCCGGGACAGGCTGACATCCGCCTGCACAGCCAGCGCCCGGGAGCCAAGCTGCCGGATCGCGCTGGCGGCTTCTTCGGCCTCGCTCCGCCTGCTCAGGTAGTTCACGACAACACTGGCGCCGCTGCGCGCCAGAGCCACGGCGATTGCGCGGCCGATTCCGCGGCTTGCCCCTGTGACCAGGGCAACCCTGCCTCCTAGCTCGTCCATAGGACCGATGGTAGCATCGGCGCGGCTGTGGGCGGCGCTATTCGGCCAGCGGTTCCTCGCTCGATACTTCCGGCAACCCGCCGCCGTACTGCAAGCGGGTCTCCTCCTCGTACCCGGGAATGGCTTCCGCGATCGAGATCTCCGGCTCTTCGACCACCTCTTCTTCGGTGATGTCTTCTCCCGCGATCTTCACGCGCCGGTAATACTCCATGCCGGTTCCGGCAGGGATCAGGCGGCCCATGATCACGTTCTCCTTGAGACCGCGCAGGTGGTCCACCTTGCCGTTGATCGCCGCCTCGGTGAGCACCCTGGTCGTTTCCTGGAACGACGCCGCCGAGATGAAGGAATCCGTCGAGAGGGAAGCCTTTGTGATTCCCAGAAGCACCGCCTTGCCGTCGGCCGGCTGTCCGCCCGCCTCGACCACGCGCTGCGTTTCCTCGCGGAACTTGAACCTGTCCACCACCTCCTCGGGAAGGAACTCGGTGTCGCCGATCTCCTCCACCTTCACCCAGCGCATCATCTGGCGGACGATGACTTCCAGGTGCTTGTCGTTGATGGTCACGCCCTGGAGCCGGTAGACCTCCTGGACTTCGTTCACCATGTACTTCTGCAGTTCCTTCTCGCCGAGCACGTGGAGAATGTCGTGCGGGTTGCGCGGCCCGTCCATCAGCGGATCGCCGGCGCGGACCCGCTCCCCTTCCTGCACGCTGATATGAACCCCGCGCGGAATCAGGTACTCGCGCTGCTGCCCGTCGTCGCCCACCACATGCACCTTGCGCATGCCTTTGGCGACCTCGCCGAAGCGGACCACTCCGTTGATTTCGGAGATGATCGCCGTCTCGCGCGGCCGCCGCGCCTCGAACAGTTCGACCACGCGCGGCAAGCCGCCCGTGATGTCCTTGGTCTTGGTCGTGGCGCGCGGGATCTTGGCGACCACGTCTCCGGCGAATACCTCCTCGCCGTCATGCACCATCAGGTGCGCGTGCGAAGGCATCAGGTAACGCTTTTCCTCGCTCCGCGAGCCTCCGGCTGGCCGGATGACGATGGTGGGCAGTCTCTTCTCATCGGGCGAGTCGATCACCACCCACTGCGACATACCCGTGATCTCGTCCACCTGCTCCTGCAAGGTAAGCCCTTCGATCAGGTCCTTGAAATGAACGGTGCCGCTCACCTCGGTGAGGATCGAGAACGTGTAGGGGTCCCATTCCAGCAGGATCTGGTTCGCCTTGACCTTCGCGCCGGCCTCAACCAGAATCTTGGCGCCGTAGACCACCTGGTACCGCTCCTTCTCGCGGCCCTTCTCGTCCACGACCGCCAGAATGCCGTTGCGGTTCATGGCGATCAGTTCGCCCTTGTTGTTGCGGACGGTCTGAATGTTGATGTACCGGGAGAAGCCGTCCGACTTGGCGTCTTGCGTGGACTGCTCGCTGACCCTGGTGGCGGCGCCGCCGATGTGGAACGTCCGCATGGTGAGCTGCGTGCCGGGCTCGCCGATCGATTGGGCCGCAATCACGCCCACCGCCTCGCCGCGCTCCACTAGCCGGCCCGTCGCCAGGTTGCGCCCGTAGCACAACTGGCAGACTCCCCGGCGCGATTCGCACGTCAGCACCGACCGGATCTTCACCCTCTCGATGCCCGCCGATTGAATCGAGGCCGCCAGTTCCTCGCCGATCTCCTGGTTGGCCCGCACCAGGATGTTCTGGTCGTAGTCCAGCACGTCCTCCAGCGCGACCCGTCCCACGATGCGGTCGCGCAGGGGCTCGATGATCTCGCCCGACTCCACGATCGGCTCAACGAAGATCCCGTCCGTGGTGCCGCAATCGAACTCGGTCACGATCACGTCCTGCGCTACATCCACCAGACGCCTGGTCAGGTAGCCCGAATCGGCCGTCTTCAGCGCCGTGTCGGCGAGTCCCTTGCGGGCGCCGTGCGTGGAGATGAAGTACTGCAACACGTTCAGCCCTTCGCGGAAGTTGGCCGTGATCGGCGTCTCGATGATCTCACCCGACGGCTTGGCCATCAGGCCGCGCATGCCGGAAAGCTGGCGGATCTGCTGCTTGGAACCGCGGGCGCCCGAGTCGGCCATGATGTAGATCGGATTGAGGTAACGCCCGGTCGAGTCGTCCTCCTCCATGACCTTGAACATCTCTTCGGAGACGCGCTCGGTCACCTTGGACCAGATCTCGATGATCTTGTTGTAACGCTCGCCGTGGGTGATGGCGCCTTC
>JBHGAV010000092.1:0-10928 GCA_041946685.1 Bryobacteraceae bacterium
GGCATGTGGTTCCAGGACCTGTTCAACTACGACTTCCGCCGCACGGAGCAGTGCATCATTCCCTATGCCACGCAGGAGGGCGAGATTTCCTTCTGCGCCTACAACACAGGCGTCGGCTGGCGTCAGATCGTGGAAAAGATGCACATGACCGCGACCCTGACCAAGTGGTACGAGGAGCGTGGCCGTCACGAGATCTTCGCCGGCGGCAGGAGCGTGAACCTGCCGGGCAAGCAGCACTCCATGGTGCTTCGCGAGGCGATCATCACGACCGATCGACAGCACGATCTGGACCGGCTCGGAATCGCCAAAACCGCCCGGGAGGAGCGGTTGCGCGCCCGCGACGAGGAGATGCGCCGGCGCTCCGAGGCGGACGCCAGAATGGCCCGCTTGTACCGCACGCTGGTGCTCAAGGAGCCGGACAGCTCCGAACTGGTCCAGATCCAGCCGCGGCAGGAGACCGAAGAGCTGATCCCGTTCAACCTCGGATAATCGCCGTACAACGGCCCGCAGGAGCCGTTCAGGGCAAATAAGTGGTTTGTTTAGAACGGAATGGCTATACTTGACTGAGTTCGGAAGCGGACAATCAGCCCTGAAAGACCCTAAGGAGGCGGCCACTTTGAGCACTGTCACATTCGATCCGGTGAAGGACAAGAAGTTCGAGATCCTCCAACCCGAGACGACCTACACGGGCTCGCCCATACGGCGTCTCCCGCGAGGTTTGCCCAAGATCACGGGTTCCCTGTGTCCGGAGTGCAACGCCAAGATCGAGGCAGTCCTGTTCGAGGAAAACGGCAAGGTCTACATGGAGAAGACTTGCCCCGAGCACGGCGAGTTCAGGGACGTCATCTACTCCGACGTGAAGCTCTACCTGAAGATGGAGGAGTGGACTTTCGGGGACAACCGGGGAGTCCAGAATCCCGCCATCCCGAATGCCACGCGCTGCCCGGACCAGTGCGGCCTTTGCTCCATGCACACCAGCCATACTGTGCTGGCCAACGTGGATCTCACCAACCGCTGCAACCTGACATGCCCGGTTTGCTTTGCCAACGCCAACGCCGCCGGCTATCTGTATGAGCCGGACCTGGAAGGCATCCGCAAGATGCTTCAAGCTTTGAGGAACGAGCGTCCGGTGGCCGGCAGGGTAGTGCAATTCTCGGGCGGCGAGCCGACCATCCACCCGCAGTTCTTCCAGGCGCTTTCCATGGCCCGCGACATGGGCTTCAGCCACATCCAGGCGGCCACCAACGGCCTGATGTTCACCAACCTGGAATTCGCGATGCAGGCCAAGGAGGCCGGGCTGCACACCCTGTACCTCCAGTTCGACGGGATCAGCGACGATATCTACCGGCGAACCCGCGGCGAGGCGCTGCTTGACAAGAAGATGCAGTGCATCGAGAACGTCCGCAAGGCCGGCATGAAGATCTGCTTTGTGCCGACCATCGTCAGGGGCGTCAACGATCACCAGATCGGCGACATCATCCGGACCGCGATCGACAACATCGACGTCGTCAGCGCCATCAGCTTCCAGCCGGTCAGCTTTTGCGGCCGGATCTCCCGCGCCGAACTTGAGGAGAAGCGTTTCACCCAGGCCGACTTCGCGCACTCGGTCATCGCCCAAACCGGGATCTGCGAGCCGTACGAGGACTGGTTCCCGCTGTCCTTCATCACTCCGTTCAGCCGGTTGATCAGCGCCCTGCGCGGCGAAGAGACGCCCACGCTGACCGCGCATCCGCACTGCTCTATGGGAACGTACCTGTTCGTGGACAAGCAGAAGCGCGCTACGCCGATCACCCGGTTTGTGGACGTGGGCGCCATGGTGCAGGCCATCGACATGCTGGCCCGCAAGACGGCCACCCAGCGCATCAAGCTGTGGTCGAAGATCTCGGCCTGGAACTCCCTGAGGAAGCACTATCATGAGGACCGCGCTCCCGAGGGCCTGAGCTTCGAGCGGTTCCTTCAGACCCTGCAAGGGCTGGTCGATCACAAGTACGGCCGCGGCGAGATGGAGAAGAAAGAGTTCTCCTACAAGACGCTCATGGTGGCCAGCATGCACTTCATGGACTCCTACAACTACGACGTCGAGCGGGTGAAGCGGTGCGTGATCCACTACGCCGCCCCGAACGGCCTCCTCTATCCGTTCTGCGCCTACAACGCCGGCCCGACCTTCCGCGAGAAGATCGAGAAGAAGTACTCCGTGCCGCTGGACCGGCAGCCGGAACTCCTCAAGCTCGTGAATATCGCCTGAGCCGGTAGACTGGCAGGTGTGGAGATCGGCAGGCGGTTAGCCGTGAAGGGGCGGGGCAGAGTGGCCCCGCTTCTGGGGGGCGCCTTTATCGCGACCTGGTTCGGCTGGCGGACGCACCTGAGCCTCCGGGCCGAGTTCACGCACGATGACCTGATGAACTCGTGGCATGCGGTCTTTAAGCCGCTCGCCACCCACGTCAGGGAGTGCATCCTGTTCTTCCTGCCCTCGGCCAGCTACCGCCCCTTCCCTGAGCTGGTCTACAAAGCGTTCATTCAACTCTTCGGTTTCGACCTCTTCCCGCTGCGAGTGTTGCTTCTGGCGGTGATGGGGCTCAACATTCTGCTCACGTACCTTCTCGCCAGGAGGCTCAGCGGCCGGCGGGAGGTGGGCCTGGTGGCGGCAATGCTCGGCGCCTACCATTTCCACCTGAATCTCTTGTACTTCAACACCGGCGGGCTGTTCGACATCTTCTGCTCCTTCTTCTATTTGTGCGCGTTGGTGTTCCACCTGCGGATACGACAGGCCGGCCGGCTCCTCGGATGGCACGAGCTCACGGCGTTTTCCGCGCTCTACGTTCTGGCGTTGGACTCGAAGGAACTGGCCGTCTCCCTGCCGGTGGTGATCGCGGCTTGGGAACTGCTTTTCAGGCCTCCGTCGTTTCGCCCGGCGCCGCTCCTGCGATGGCAGTACAAAGAGATGCTTCCGGTCTGGGTCACCGGCATCATGACGGCCTCCTACATCCAGGGGCGGGTTCTTGCGATGGGCGGCCTGGGCATGACCGGTGGGTACGCGGTGAGCTTGTCCCCGGCGACATACCTGGGCAACACTGCCCGCTTCCTGAACGAACTGCTCTATTCCCACGGCCTCTTCGATGCGGCCGGAGCGCTGGCGCTGCTCGTGGGGTTGCTCACGGCTGCGGGGCTCGCCCGTTCGAAGACGTTGGGCATGTGCTGGGTGGTGTATGTCGTGGGAGTGTTGCCCGTGGCGTTCCTTGCCTACCGTGGCTTGTATTCGGCCTGGCTGCCGACCACGGGCCTGTTGATCTACGCCGCTCTCGCGGCTGTCTCTCTCCGTGACGCGATCCTGCATCGGCTTGGCCGCCCGCGCTGGCGGCCGGCCGGACAGGCGCTGCTGTTCGGGCTGGCCGCCGCCTTGCTCGTCAAGGCGCACCCTGACCTCCGGTTCGCCTTCGACGCCTGGCAGCCGGAGTACTCCAGAATCCGCGAGGTTCGCGAGTCTTTGCAGAGGCTGTGCCCGTTCATGCCTCCGAAGAGCACCGTGTTGATCGTCAACGACCCCTTTCCGGAGAGCTTCTCGGCCGTCTTTATTATTTACCTGCTGTACCGCGACCCCAGCATCGTCGTCAACAAGCTCTCCAGCTTCGACAAGCCGCTTCCACGCGAGCAGTGGGCCGGCTACGACTACATCTTCGATTTCGTGAACGGCAAGCTGTTGAGGCTCAATCCCGCCGACTTCGCTCCCCCGCGCGTTCCACCTGCTCCCGTTCGGAGATAATATGCGGGAGCGGCCCTCATGGATTTCGTAGAACAACTGAAATCGTCCATCGATATCGTCAAGGTGGTGGGCGAGTACGTGCGCTTGCGCAAGAGCGGGGCGGGGCCGCGCTACGTGGGGTTGTGCCCCTTCCATACCGAAAAGACCCCCTCGTTTTCGGTGCATCAGTCGCACCAGTTCTACAAGTGCTTCGGCTGCGGAGCCGGCGGGGACGTGCTCAAGTTCATCATGGAGATCGAGCGCGTCAGCTTCTACGAGGCGCTGAAGCTGTTGGCGGACCGGCACGGCATTCCGATGCCGAAGCGGGCCGAGTACTCCGACGACGAGACGCGGCAGCGGGCGGCGCTCTTCGAGATGCACGAACTGGCGGCGCGCGTGTTTCGCTCCAATCTGAGCGGGGCCGGCGGGGCTGCAGCGCGCGACTATCTGGAGAAGCGCGGTGTAAGCAGGGAGGTGATGGAGGAATTCGGATTGGGCCTGTCGGATCGCTCCGGCCAGGATCTGGCGCGCCGGCTGGAGCGCGAGGGATTCAAGCACGAACAGATGGAGGCCTCGGGTCTGGTGCTGAAGCGGCCGGACGGATCCGGCTTCTACGACCGGTTTCGCGGCAGACTCATGTTTCCCATCCACAGCGAATCGGGAAAAGTGATCGGGTTCGGCGGGCGGGCACTTACCACCGAAGACCAGCCCAAGTACCTGAATTCTCCCGAGACGCCGATCTACAGGAAGAGCCAGGTGCTCTACAATCTCCACCGGGCCAAGGAGCCGGTGCGCAGGGCCGATTGCGGCATACTTGTCGAGGGTTATATGGACGTGATCGGCGTCCACTCGGCCGGCGTACGCGAGGTGGTGGCTTCCTGCGGCACCGCGCTGACCTCGGCCCAGGTGCGTGCGCTGAAGCGGCACTCCGACAAGATCGTCGTCAATTTCGATCCGGATGCGGCTGGAGCCAGCGCCGCGGAGCGCTCCGTGCAGATGCTGCTGGAAGAAGGCATGCGCGTGCGGGTTCTGGAACTTGCCGGCGGCCTGGACCCAGACGAATTCGTGAAACAGTCCGGAGCCGCCGCGTATCGGGCCGCGCTGGACAAAGCGCCCGGATACTTCCACTGGCTGGCGGACCGGGCCCGCGGCCGGTTCGACATGCAGTCGGGCCAGGGCCGCGTCTCTGCGTTGCAGTTCCTTCTGCCCGCCATCCAGCGTGTGGGAGACAAGCTGGAGAGGGCGGCGATTGCCGGCGAAGTCGCGGCCACTCTGGGTGTCGAGCCCGGCCTGGTGCTGGAGCACTTCAAGAGGGCGGCTGCGGAACGAACCGAACGCCCGATCGGGCAAGCCGGCCAGCCCGTCCGGGCGGTGGAAAAAATCCTGCTGAATTCTTTGCTTCTTCGCGGCGAAATTCGCGGCGAAATCATCCCCAGGTTGAGGTCAATGCCGCAGGTGGAACGCATGGCAACCGCGCGGCTTTTCCGATCGCTCTTCTCCCTCTACGACTGCCAGCCTGCGTTCCGCCTCTCGGACCTGGAATCCAGGCTGGAGGAGAGCGACAGATCCCTGCTGGCTTCGGTCGCCTTCGCCGATGAGTTAAGCGAGGAGGACTATACCCTGGAGCAAGCCCTGGCGTGCCTGGACCGGCTGGAGGAGGAGGGCCTGGAATCGCGCCGGGCGGCCCTGCGGCTGCGCGTCAAGGAAGCGGAGAGAACCGGCAACCTCCCCGAGGCTCTGCGCTTGACGGAGGAGTTGAGCCGCCTCCGGAAGATCAGGAACTGAAGTGGCTGGTGTTGTAGAATGTGTGAAGCTGTTTTGAGGAGTCGTTGCACGGGGGTGCCTTGGCGGTCGACGAGAAACACGGTCGCTTGAAACGTCTGATGGAAGCTGGGAAGGAGAAGGGCTATCTCCTTTACGACGAAATCAACGAGACGTTGCCGGAGGACTTGGCCGCCGGCCCGGTTCTTGACGAGCTGCTGGCGGACCTCGACAGCGCCGGCATCGAGATTCTCGAGGAGCCCAAGCTCGAATTCGACCGGAAGATCGAGGAACCCGACGATCTCGGCGACCTGGAATTGGGCGCCGACTATTCGGACAAGACCAACGACCCGGTCCGGATGTACCTGCGCGAGATGGGCGCCGTCCCCCTGCTCACGCGTGAAGGCGAGATCGAACTCGCCAAGCGGATCGAACGGGGCGGGAGGAGCGTTCGCAAGGCACTGAGCCGGGCGCCGCTCGTCATTCAGGCGGTGCTCAATTTGGGAGAGGAACTGGAGCGGGGCCACGTCGCCCTGGAGGATGTGCTGCTCCTGCCCGAATCCATCGGCGGGGAGGACACTCTGCCCCAGGCCCGCGAGCAGCTCCTCCAGGCGATCGCCGAGATCAGCCGGCAGAACAAGAAGGCGCAGCAATTCCGGCAGAGGCTGCAGGCGGTCTCGCGCGGCATGAAGCCCAAGCAGCACAGGACCATGCGATGGAATCTGCGACGCGCCCTGGTGAGAGTGTCGCGCACGCTTCGGACGGTTCAGTTCTCGCCACACTACCAATGCAAGCTCATCGAGCTGATCGCCGGGGCAGTGGAAGAGTGCAAGCCCGTGGAGCGCGAAATCGCGAGAATCCAGCGGAAGCTGGAAGAAAACGCCCACGCTGGTCCTGCCGTGCTGCGCGAGATCCGCAAGAGCCTGCGCCAGGCGACGCACCGGCTTCAACAGCTCGAGCAGCGGGCCGGTTCCAGCGCGACGGAGCTGCGCCGGACGCTTCAGATTATCGAGCGCGGCGAGCAGGAAACGGAGGCCGCCAAGAAACAGCTCATCGAAGCCAACCTGCGCCTGGTCGTCTCCATCGCCAAGCGTTACACCAATCGTGGCCTTCAATTCCTGGACCTGATTCAGGAAGGCAATATCGGGTTGATGAAGGCGGTCGACAAGTTCGACTACCGCCGCGGCTACAAGTTCTCCACCTATGCGACCTGGTGGGTACGGCAGGCGATCACCCGGGCGATCGCGGACCAGGCAAGGACCATCCGTATTCCCGTGCACATGATCGAGACGATCAACAAGCTGGTGCGTACACAGCGCCAGCTCCAGCAGGAGCTGCGCCGGGAGCCGACCACCGACGAGCTCTCCCGCAGGATGGAGCTGTCCGTCAGCAAGGTGCGCAAGGTGCTCCGGATCGCACAGGAGCCGATCTCCCTGGAGACCCCCGTCGGTGAAGAGGAGGAATCCCACCTCGGTGACTTCATCGTGGACCGGCAAGGGCTTTCTCCCTCAGAATCCGTCATCAACCTGAACCTTCGGGAGCAGACCGCGGAGGTCCTCAAGACGCTCAGCCCGAGGGAAGAGAAGATCGTCAAGATGCGTTTCGGGCTTCAGGACGGCAGCGAGCACACCCTGGAAGAGGTCGGCCAGCATTTTGCCGTGACCCGTGAACGAATCAGGCAGATCGAGGCCAAGGCTCTCCGCAAGTTGCGCCATCCCAGCCGCAGCCACCGCCTGCGTGCGTTCCTGGAGACCGGGCAGAAAGCCTGAGTCAGCGCGCGTACAGCTCGCGGACCATTGCGACGATCGACGGCGGCACGAGGTGCTCCCAGGGCTCCCCGAGCCGTATTCTGGCTCGAATCATGCTTGCGGAGAGATCCTCGTATTCCTCCGCGATTTCGATAGGGTGGATACGACCCTCCAAGCCGGATGGCATCCTGAATGCGCCCTTGCGCGCCGCCACCAGGAGCTCAAACTCGTCGAGCATCTTCCGGAAGGCCCCAGGCTCGCCGTAGTCCCACCCCACCGCCCGCTCGGCGGCATCTCTGCCGCAGACGAACGCCAGTTTCACCTCGGGCCCATACACCTGACGGCACTCTCTTGCGATCTCGGCAAACAAGCCCTGCTCGGTGGAGGCGAGCGAAAAGCGCGGCGACAGGGAGACGACGCTTTCCACCATTCGGAGCCGATCGGCCAGCCCTACCCCCTCGTAGGATTTGTGCGGGAGGCGGCGGGGCATGACAAACAGGACCTCGTCCACCAGACCGAGGGCGGCCTCCCCCAGCGCCACGTGCGCGCGTGTCGGCGGGTTAAAGGTCCCCGGAAGAATACCAAGCCTGCGGGGACCCGTTGGCAGCCTCCGGAAGAACTCCACTTCTCCACCCTGTACGCTACGAGGCGACGGCGCCGTAGCGGGAGGCCCAGAGGACGTTCTCCTTCAGCTCATCCTTGATTCGGGGGAAAAAGCCGACGCAAACGAAATCCGAGGGCTTGATGCTCTCAAACGCAAGCTTGAAGGCCGTCTCCGGTCTGCCCACGCGCCCGGCCGCCAGAATCTTGAACGCCACACAGGGCTTCCGCGTCTTCCGGAAGAAACGGTACATGCGCGGCGGGTCATCCTGCAAGTACACCTCGGCGGGCATCTCCGGCAACTCGCCTCCCAGCAGGGCGCGCAACTCCTCCCGCGTTCGCCGGCGGTTGTAGACGCAGCCCGCATAGAAATCGACATCCCATCCCTGCTCTTCCACGAGCTCGAGCACTTCAGGGATATGGCTGCCGACTCCGACCATGGAGACCCCGAGGTCGCGCAGCTTCTTCGCGTAGTCACGGATCTTATCCATACGCCCGGCGCGGTAAGCGTCGTCTGTCCGCTCGCCCTGCACCCAGGCCGCCATCGGCTTCACGGCGTTCACGAGCTCGGCCGGGTCGTCGGTGTTCGCCTGGGCGACGAGGTGCATCCTGCCGCCCTTGGCCAGGTATTGCTCCCAGTCGTCCTGCCCTCGTCCCACGTGTATATAGTTGAAGGCGTTGAGCCCGAAGGCCTCGCAGCGCCGGAGCACCTCAATCACCCGGGCCTGGGTGTACCACTCCTTCATGACGGTTCCCAAGATGTTGTTGAAGTGGCCGAAGCCCAGGAAGGGATTTCCGCCGACGATCATCCGGCTGATCTCTGTCTTGCCGAAGCGTACTCTCGGCACACGGACACCGGAATCCGCCGCCGAGCCGCCCGCCACGCCTGCGGCCAAGCCGGCGACGGAGCGGAAAAACCCCCTGCGCGAATCAGCCATCTTGAAGCTCCTCCCCTCAACGGTCGTGGGCATCTTCCAGATAGGTGTAGCCCCGGAGTCCATCCTCGTAGAAACGGAGCAGCCTGCCCGATTCCTCGTAGCCCATCCGGCCTTCACGCACCGCGGCCTCGACGTCGCGCCGGAAAGCGGCCAGCAGCGTCTCGGAATTGAACTCGACGTAGTCCAGAACCTCGCGCACCGTATCGCCCTTGATCAGGGTTTCCAGAATGACGTCTCCGTTCTCGCCCAGGCTGACGTGCACCGCATTGGTGTCGCCGAACAGGTTGTGGAGGTCGCCGAGGATTTCCTGATAAGCCCCCACCAGGAAAGCGCCCAGGTAGTAGGGCTCGCCGTTGAAGCTGTGCAGCGGCAGCGTCCGCTTGACGTCGCGTCGGTCGATGAACTGGTCAATCTTGCCGTCGGAATCGCAGGAGACATCGCCGATCACTCCATGGCGGGTGGGAGGCACGTCCAGACGGTGGATGGGCATGATCGGGAAAAGCTGCTTTACGGCCCAACTGTCAGGCAGGCTCTGGAACAGGGAAAAGTTGCAGAAATAGGTGTCCGAGAGCATGGCGTCCAGCGGGTCAAGCTCCTCGGGGGATTCCTCCAGTTCCTTGGCCAGTTTCTGCACGCGCCGGCAGATGCCCCAGTACAGGTTCTCCGCCAGGCAGCGCTGCGACAGCGGAAGATAGCCGAGGCTGAACAGGTTCAGCGCGGAGTCCAGCGCCTGCTGCGCATCGTGGAAGCCCTCCAGAAGGTTCTTGGAACCGAGCGAGCGGGAGGTCTCCAGCAGGTCCACCAGCGGCTGCTCGGCGTCCTCCGGCAACTCGCGCGGAGCCTCCTCCTCGCCCACCCCGCTCACACCCAGAACATTGAACACCAGCACGCTGTGGTAAGCGGCAACGGCCCGGCCGCTCTCCGTGACGATGGTGGGGTGCGGGACTTCGGCCTCGTCGCACACGTTCTGGATGTGGTAGACGAGGTCGTTGGCGTACTCCTGCAACGTGTAGTTGACGCTGGACTCAAAGTCCGTCTGCGAGCCGTCGTAGTCGATGCCCAGCCCGCCGCCCACGTCGAGCAGTCGCAGGCCGGCGCCGGCCCGCCGCAGTTCCACGTACATCCGGGCGGCCTCGATGACCGCGCCCTTGATCTGGCGGATGTTGGTGATCTGGCTTCCCAGGTGGAAGTGGAGAAGCTCCAGGCAATCGGCCATTTCGTAGGCCTTGAGCTGATCCAGCGCCCGCAACGCCTCGGTGGCCGTCAGGCCGAACTTGGATCGGTATCCGCCCGAAGAGCGCCAGCGGCCGCTGCCGCGGCTGGCGAGCTTCAGACGCAGGCCGATCACGGGACGCACACCGACGCGGCGCGCATGCTCCACGATGAGGTCGAGCTCGGTGTACTTCTCGACGACCGGGATGATCTGCCGGCCCACCTTCTTTGCCAGCATGACCATCTCGATGTACTCGTCGTCTTTGAAACCGTTGCAGATGATAGGCGTCTCGTTGTCGGCAATGGCCAGCACGGCCAGCAGTTCCGGCTTGGAGCCGGCTTCCAGGCCGAACTTGTACGGCCGGCCGTACTGGAGAACCTCTTCCACCACCTGCCGCTGCTGGTTCACCTTGATCGGGTAAGCACAGCAATAGCCGCCCTGGTAACCGTGTTCCGCGATGGAGCCCTGAAACGCCTCGTGAATCTCGGCGAGGCGGTGTTTCAGGATCTCCGCGAAACGGATCAGGATGGGGAGAGAGATGCCGCGGAGCTGCAGCGTGTCAACCAGTTCCTTCAGGTCGATCGCCCGGCCGGGCTCTTTGGTGGGATGAACAAGAAGGTGCCCCTGGGGGCTGACTGAGAAGTAGCCCTTGCCCCAACGCGCGACGTCATAGAGCTCTGAGGCATCCGCCACGGTCCATCGATCCGCAGGTTCCCGGACCAGGGTTCCGTCCGCAAGTCTTGAATTCAACTCACCTCCATAGAATTCAAGTGTCGTACCAAATCCCCGGCCGAGCAAGGGGCACCGGCCCGCTGTTCATCGGAATTTGACACTTCCCAGCCGGGCGGGAGAAAATACGGAGGTAGGCGGGCGGGAGTAACTCAGCTGGTAGAGTGCAACCTTGCCAAGGTTGATGTCGCGGGTTCGAA
>JBHGAV010000093.1:0-10587 GCA_041946685.1 Bryobacteraceae bacterium
CAACAGGAAGACGAGCGCCATCACGAGCACGAACGCGCCCGGAAACGGACTGCGCGACTCGGGCCTGTGCGCGCTCCGCGGCAACGGCGCATCGATGTTGACCCCTTTTTCTTGCGCGATGCGGGAGCCGATGACGTTCAGAGCTTCCGTGACGGCCTCGCCATACCGGGACTCGCGCAGGGCGGGCCGCATGGCGCGCAGGACCTCTCCGGCGGTGCCGTCCGGAATCACCGGCTCCAGGCCGTAGCCCACCTCCAGCCGCATCCGCCGGTCCCGGGTGACGAGCAGCAGAAGGACACCTTCGTCCTTCCCCTTCTTCCCGATCCCCCATTTGCGGTAGATGTCGCTGGCGACGTCCTCGATGGGCTCTCCGGCCAGCGTTGGTATCGTAATGACGGCGATCTGCGCACCCGTCAGAGCCTCGACGCGCGTAGCGTACTGCTCGAGCGCGGCGCGAGAGCCCGCGTCGATCACCCGGGCGAAGTCGCTGATGTAGCCTTCCGGCTGGAGGGAGGTGAAATCCACCGCCGCGGCCGCGGCGGCCAGGCACAGCAGCGCGCACAACGCTCCGGCGATCCTGCGCATCATCAGAAACCTACAGTGTACCCCGGGGCGCAGGCCGGTCAGCAGACCAGGTCTTCGCGCGAAATGCGGACATCTTCGAGGTTGCCCACGACCGACAGAGCCACGTTGCGCGAATGGAAGAACGCCTGCGCCGCCTGCTGAATGTCGCTGGAAGTGACCTGCTCGATGCTCTCAGCCATCTCGTCCAACGTGAAAAAGCGGCTGAAGTAGAGATGCTGTCTGGCGAGGTTCCCCATCCGGCTTGAGGTTGACTCCAGGCCCAGGAAGAGAGAGCCCTTCAGGTTGTCCTTGGCGCGGCGGAGCTCCTCTTCCGGCACCGGCTCGTCTTTCAGCCGCCGGAATTCATCCAGGACCAGACCGACGACCTCGCGGGCCGACTCGCGGCTTGTCCCGGCATACACCGAAACGCAGCCCGTATCGCGAAACGCCGAGATCTCGGAGAAAACGGCATAGGCCAACCCGCGCTTCTCCCGGATATTCTGGAACAGGCGGCTGCTCATGCCCCCACCCAGGAGCGTGTTCAGCACGCTGGCCGCGTACCGCTTCTCGTGCGGAATCGGGTAGCACGGGAAGCCGAGGCACAGGTGCACCTGCTCCAGCGATTTCTTGTGACGCAGGCAGAGCCGCGCGTGCGTGGAAGGCGCAGAACTAGCGGGAACGCTCCCGTTCGGGGGCAGGGCCTCAAACCGCTCCTGCGCCAGGGCGAGCAGCCTTTCGTGTTCCAGGTTGCCGGCCGCCGTGATCACGATGTTGCTGGGGACATAGAACTTGCGATAGTGATTCTCGATAGTGTCCCGCGTGAACCGCTTGACGGTCTCGCGCGTCCCGAGGATGGGCTTGCCGAGCGGATGATCTCTCCAGAAGTTGTTCGAGAACAACTCGTGGACAAGGTACTCGGGGTTGTCGGCCTCCATCTTGAGCTCTTCGAGCACGACGCCCTTCTCCTTCTCGATGTCCTCCTCCTTGAACAGGGGGTGGAGCACCAGATCCGAGAGAATGTCGAACACGGCCGGCAGGTGCTCATCCAGAACCTTGGCGTTGAAGCTGACCATCTCCTTGGCGGTGAAGGCGTCCAGGTTGCCGCCGATCGAATCCACCGAGCGGGCGATGTCCTCGGCCGAGCGCGCAGTCGTGCCCTTGAAGACCATGTGCTCGATGAAATGGGAGATGCCGTTCTCCTCCCCCGTCTCCTGGCGGGAACCCGTGCCCATCCAAACCCCCACGGCGACCGAGCGGACGTGAGGTATCGTCTCCGTTATCACACGGATGCCGTTGGAGAGGGTCGAGCCCGAGACATCGCGGCCCGTCGGTCTTTCGGTTGGCATGGCCAGGGGGGACAACACCCTTTAGTTCTATTCTCTCACAGCCGGGTGCTAGACTGAGAACATGGCGGAAGTCCTTTTAGGACTGGAACTTACGGAGATGCTCGCGGCGCTCGGCGACCAGCCCGCCTACCGCGCCCGGCAGGTCTATGAAGCCGTCTACCGCCGCAAGATCAGGGAGCTTTCCGGAGTAACCACCCTGCCCGCTTCGCTCCGCGCCGAGTTGGCTGCGCGCCAGCGGGTCGGGATGCCGGAGGTGGACAGGCGCTACGAGTCGCTGGACGGCACGCGCCGCTACCTGCTGAAACTGGCCGACGGCCGGAGGGTGGAGACGGTCTTGATGCCGGAGCAAGCCCGGGACACCATCTGCATCTCGACGCAGATCGGGTGCCCGGTAGACTGCAAGTTCTGTCTGACCGCGCTGATGGGCTTCGAGCGGAACCTCACGGCGGGCGAGATCGTCGGGCAGGTGCTCGTGGTGGCGGGCGACAACGGCCTCCAGCCCGAGGACCGCCGGGTCAACGTGGTGATGATGGGCATGGGTGAGCCGCTGCTGAACCTCTCCGGCGTGATCAAGGCGACCCGGCTTCTCACCGACGAGGCCGGCGTAGGACTGTCGCCGCACCGGATTACGCTCTCAACCTCGGGCATTATTCCTAAGATGGAAGAGCTTGGGCGCGAGCCGGTGCGGCCGAGACTCGCCATCTCGCTGAATGCCTCGACCGAGGAGCAGCGACGCGAGTTGATGCCGATCACCCGCAAGTACAGTCTCAAGGACCTACTGGAGGCTTGCCGGGCCTATCCGCTGCGGCCTTGGGAGAGGTTGACCTTCGAGTACGTGCTGCTGAAGAACGTCAACGACAGTGACGCGGATGCGCGGAGGGTGGTGCGGCTTCTATCGTGCTTGAAGTGCAAGCTGAACCTGATCGCGCTGAATCCCGGACCGGGCATCCCGTTTGAAGGCCCGGAGCCGGAGCGCGTAACGTCGTTTCAGGCGATTGTCCGAAGGAGCCTGCCGTGTTTCATCCGAAAGCCGCGCGGCCGCGACATCTTCGCCGCCTGCGGTCAGTTGCGGAGGATGTCGCTACAGTCGGGTGGGGCTTAAGCCCAATCCCGGCCGGTCCGGCAGGATCAGCTTGCCCTTGTCGACCTGCACGCCGGCGTACGGGTCGTTGGCGATCAGCAGGTTGCCGTCCAGGTCCGCGTAGTCGACCAGCGGCGACAGGTGCGCGGCGGCGGTGACTCCGATGGAACTCTCGATCATGCAGCCTAGCATGGTCTTTAGCCCCAGGGACTTGGCCATCTCGATCATGCGCAGGGCTTCTTGAATGCCGCCGCACTTCATGAGCTTGATGTTCACGCCGTCAAAGGAGTCCGCCAGCCTGGGGATATCGGCCGGGTGCAGGCAGGCTTCATCGGCAATGACCGGGATGTGAACCCTCGAACGCATCCAGCGCGTCTCCTCCAGCATCGAGGCCGGCATCGGCTGCTCCACGAACTCCACCCCCTGCGACTCCAGCCAGTTGATCTTGCGGACGGCCTCCTCCTTGTCCTTCCAGCCTTCGTTGGCATCCACCCGCAGCGGCTTGTTCGTGACGCTGCGAACGGCCGCGATGGTCTCTTCGTCCGTCGCCAGGCCGACCTTGATCTTAAGAATCGGGAAGGGCTCGGCCTCCTTTACCTTCTGGCGCGTGGTCTCGGGCGTGTCGATCCCGATCGAGAACGTCGTCAGCGGCGTGTCGCGCGGGTCCAGGCCCAGGTACCGGTATAGCGGCACATCCAGCTTCTGCGTCACCCAATCCATGAGCGCGATGTCTATCGCGGCCTTCGCCGCGTACTCGCCCTTCACCTGCCGGAAGACCTCGCGCATGAGCTTGGAGAACTGCCACGGGTCGGCGGACTTGAGCAGCGGCGCCAACGATTCGACCGTCCGCCGGGCCGAGGCGGCGTCCTCCTGATAGCGGACGATGGGGGCGGCCTCGCCCAGGCCCGTGACGCCGTCGCGGGTGTACTTGAGGTGGAGGTTGTCGCGGTACTCGCTGGAAGACATCACGGTCGTCCACGTATGCCTCAAGCGAAGCCGGACGATATCGGCGCCAATGTCGGGTACGGCGGCTGCGACCATCATTCCAAGCCAGTCGCGGCGCTTCACTTCAGCCTCCGGCAGCCCACCAGCAGGCTCGACCAATGCGAATCGTCAATCCGGCTAATTTGTACGACGGGCCGGAGCCACGTCGTCGCGTTAATGAACTCGCCGTCTCCGATGTACATCCCCGTATGGGTGATCTTCTCAGGAGAGGGCCCGAAAAAGACCAGATCCCCCGGCTTCAGTTCGCTCCTGTCGACGGCCTGGAAGCCCTCCCAGCGCATCTGCGGGCCGGCATCCCTGGGGATCGTCACCCCCCGGCGGCGAAGGAGCATCTGCGTGAATCCGGAGCAGTCGTATCCGAAGCTTGACGTGCCGCCCCACAGGTATGGCAGGCCGAGAAAGCGCCTCGCTAGCGCGACCGTGCCCGGGACATCCAGTGGAGGCGGATCGAAGGCGGCATCTCCCCGCTGAATCCATGCCGTCCGGCCGTCGGGCAACCGGACCTCGATCCAACGACGGTCTTCGCCCGGAGGTTCCGCGACGACCTCCAGCCGCGCCTCGAAGGGCACAGTCATCAGCGGCGCCCGCCTGGTAACGTCGGCTTCCGGGTAGAGATTGGCAAACAGGCTATCTACGATCGCGATCCGGCCCCGGGGCGCGCCGCTGCCAGTGGCCAGATGAGTTGAGGCTACCCAACCCGTGTATTCATCCTGAGTGCGGATTTTCATCCAGCCCGCCCTGCGTTCCAGGACCTCCACCCGGCTGCCCAGGATGGCTTGCGATACGACATCGGCCTTCTCGCTGGGCGATGAGTGCATGTTTACCACCGGCCGGCTGACGACCGCAAGCAACGCCATCGCCGCGAGGGAGGCCATGCGGGCTACTTCTTGGCGGGTTTTGCCGCCAGCAGCTTGTCCAGGATTGGGAACAAGCCTTCGCCTTCGAAGATGCCCCGCGATGCGAGGTCGTAGCCGTAGTCGTCGACAATCCAGCCATCGGCGTCGATGATGAAAAAGTGCGGCAGGTCCACGGCCGGGTTCTGCGGCGAGGCCTTGAAGTAGGAAATCGCCATCTGGCCGCAGTCAAACAGGATTGGCGTCGAAGGTTTCACTTCGGCAAGATACCTGCTCACGGTTTCCGCCGTGTCGGGCGGATTGACAACCGAGAAGATCGCCACCCGGTCGCCGTACTTGGCTTTGGCCCGATCGAGGATCTTGGAGAAGGTCCGGCAGTGCGGGCACTTGGTCTGCATGATCTCGACCAGAACGATCTTGCCCCGGTAGTCGTAGAGGTCGTGCTGCTGCCCCTTGGTGTCCATTAAGGAGAAGCCCGGGGCCCGGCGATTCGAGAGCGGACCGGCGGCCAGCATCACGGAAGCGGCACAGAGAGCCAACAAGTAGCGCATAACCCTCACCCTACCATGAGCCGCCGCAGCGATTCCTCGTATGGCGGCCGCGCGACGCCGCGTTCGGTGATGATGGCGGTGACGTAGCGGTTTGGAGTGACGTCGAAGGCGGGATTCTCGATCGCGGCTCCTTCGGCCGCCACGGGGACACCGAAGACGTGAGTGACCTCCAGGGGGGAACGCTGCTCGATCGGAATCCGGTCGCCGGAGGCCAGGGTGAGATCCAGCGTGGAGACCGGCGCGGCCACGTAGAACGGCACGCCGTTCTCCTTGGCCAGGACGGCCACCGAGTAGGTCCCGATCTTGTTGGCCACGTCGCCGTTGGCGGCGATCCGGTCCGCGCCTACGATCACGCAGCCGATCCGGCCAGCCTTCAGAAAGTGGCCCGCCATGTTGTCGGTGATGATCGTCGTCGGGATGCCGTCGTGGATCAACTCCCAGGCTGTAAGACGAGCGCCTTGCAGGAAGGGACGGGTCTCGTCGGCGAAGACGTCGATCTTCTTGCCCGCGGCGATCGCCGCGCGGATCACACCCAGGGCCGTGCCGTATCCGGCCGTCGCCAGCGCACCGGCGTTGCAGTGAGTAAGCACCGTCCGGCCGTCGGGAACAAGCGCCGCCCCGTTCCGGCCGATGGCCTGGTTGATGGCGATATCCTCCAGCCTGATCTGCTTGGCCTCTTCCACCATGCGCGCGCGGATCTCCTCAAGGGGCCTGCCTCCGAGGCTGGCGTGGAGCTTCTTCATGCGCTCGATGGCCCAGAACAGGTTGACCGCCGTGGGGCGCGTGGCGGCAAGGGTTTCGCAGACCTGATCGAACGGGGCGTCGCCGCGCAGCACTCCCAAGGCCACGCCCATGGCGGCAGCCACCCCGATGGCGGGCGCGCCACGGATGACCATGGACCGGATGGCTTCGGCCACTTCGCGGTAATCGCGGCAAGTGACGTAGACCTCCTCCTTGGGAAGCCGCGTCTGGTCGATCATCACCACGCCGGCGTCAGTCCATACGATCGTCTCTACCATTTGGCTGGAAGGTCCTTTCCCGAGAACAGCAACGCAAGGAAGAAAGTGGCATTGTAGCTCGCATGCATGACCGCGGCGGCGGCGCTGGAACCGGTCCGATGGCGCATCCAACCGAAAGCCGAGCCGGCGATGGTCACCAGCAGGATGTGGCGCCAGGACCAGGCGTACTCGGGTCCGTGCAACACGGCGAACGGCAGAGCCGTCAGCAGGATGCCAAGCGCCGGGCCCATCGAGCGCACCAGCAGCGGCTGAAAGAAACCCCGGAAGGCGAGTTCTTCGCACGCCGGTCCGATGGTCGCCGCCGCGACCCCGACCAGCACCAGCGAGAGGCGGTCGCTCAGGAGCCGCTTCATGGGTGAATCGAGGTCGGGCGTGCGCAACAGCCCACCGAGGATCGCCACGGCCAGGGCCACCGCCACCCCGGCTGCCAGCCGCTCCACAAGACGCTCGCGGAAACGCACCCAGCCGAGGGATGCCCACAGCGGCCGGCCGTACCTCATCCGCAAGAGGCCGTAAAGAAACGCGAACCAGAACGCATAGGCCACAAACTGCGCCGCCAGAAGCTCGGGGGCCTTGCCGGCGCCATGCAGGGACAGCCCGCCGAACAGCGCGCGCATCAGCAGGCCTCCGGCAAAGAGCGACGGCGCAAACGCCAGCGCAAACAGCAGCAGGTCGAGATAGTCCCAGAACGGGCTCTCGGGCTCGTTCATGATCCCCGCTCGATCAGCGCCGCCGCCAGAAGCGGAACCGTCAGTTCGTGGTGCCCGGTGATGGCGATGCCGCGGCCCCCCGCCTTAGCGTGCGGCCGTTCCACGACGTTCAGACGGGGCCGGTAGTGCTGCAGGAAGTCCAGGTTGGCGGTGGTGAATTCGGTCACCGGATGACCCAGGTTGCGGACGACGGAAATCGCCTTCAGGAAGACCTCCGGGAGCACGACCGCCGAGCCGAGGTTGATGTACACTCCGCCCTGGTCCATGCCGGCGACCAGTGTGCAGAAGAGCCGGAAATCGCGGTGCGTGGCGGCGCCGATGGCGCCGCCGTCGGCCGCCGGGTGCGTGTGCGGAGTATCGGCGCCGATGGCAACATGCACGGTGACGGGCGTAGAGTTGCGCCATGCTTCGAGGAGCAGACTATGCTCCGCGAAGCGCGGGTCGGCGATTTCCGACAGGCGCCGGCCCAGGGCTTCGCCGATTCCCAGCGAGGCGGCGGCGCCTGCCGCTATGGCGCGGTTCATTTCGCAGCCGGTCTCCTCCGCCGAGCCGAAGCGGCCGTCCGGGAGCACCGCTTCCACATCCTCGCTGGTCGCGCCGGCGATGGCGATCTCGAAGTCGTGAACCGCCGCCGCTCCGTTCATGGCGAAGGCCGTGGCGTAGCCGCGCCTCATCAGATCGAGCAGCACCGGAGCCAGGCCGCACTTGACCACGTGCCCGCCCAGACCCCAGATCACGGGCTTGGAGGCCACCCGCGCGCGGACCATGGCTTCGAGCAATTCGCGAAAGCCGTCCGCGGCCAGGATGTGCGGCAGGGAATCGAGCAGACCGGAGACACCGGAGCCTTTCTCATAGACCTTGGCGAAGTGCTCCACCCGGACTTTGCCGCCGCGCCCGGCAATCGGGACCGTCTTCAAACCGGCCAACTCGATGGGCTTCTGTTTGTATTTGCTCACTTCGACCGTCCGTTTCTGAGCACCTTAGCCAGGGCCTGCGCCGTGTAACTCTTGCGCGAGCGAACCACCTGCTCGGGCGTTCCGGCCACCACCACCCTCCCGCCGCCCTCGCCGCCGTCGGGGCCGAGGTCGATGATCCAGTCCGCCATCTTGACCACATCCAGGTTGTGCTCGATCACAACCACCGTGTTGCACAAGTCCACCAGGCGCTTGAGCACGTCCAGGAGCCGGTTGACATCGTCGAAGTGGAGGCCCGTCGTGGGCTCATCCAGAACGTAGAACGTCTTCCCCGTCTGGCGGCGGCTCAGTTCCCTCGCCAGCTTGATTCGCTGGGCCTCCCCGCCGGACAGCGTTGTCGCCGACTGCCCCAGGTGAATGTAGCCCAGACCGACATCGTGAAGGGTCTGAAGCTTCGCCTTGACCTGAGGGATATTTTCGAGCACCCCTACCGCTTCCTCGACCGTGGCCTCCAGCAGGTCGGCGATCGAGTAGCCTTTGTATTTTACCTGGAGCGTCTCGTGGTTGTAGCGGCGCCCCCGGCACACGTCGCAGGTGACGTACACGTCCGGCAGGAAGTTCATCTCGATGCGCTTCAGACCGTCGCCCTGGCAGGCTTCGCAGCGTCCGCCCTTGACGTTGAAGCTGAAGCGGCCGGGCTTGTAGCCCCTTTCCCGCGATTCGGGCAGCATGGCATAGAGGTCGCGGATGGGGGTGAAGACGCCTGTGTAGGTGGCCGGATTGGAGCGGGGGGTGCGGCCGATGGGCGACTGGTCGATGCGGATCACCTTGTCGATGTGCTCGATGCCCACCAGTTTGTCGTGGGCCCCGGGTTCCTCGCGCGAGCGGTAGAGTTCTCGCGCCAGGGCCCGGTAAACGATATCATTGACCAGCGTTGACTTGCCGCTGCCCGAGACCCCCGTGACGACGATAAATGTGCCGAGGGGAAACACCACCTCGATGTTCTTCAGGTTGTGCTCCCGCGCGCCCTTCAGCACGAGCTTGCTGCCGCCGCCCCGCCGCCGCTTCGCGGGCGCTTCGATGCGGCGCACGCCGGCCAGATACTGGCCCGTCAGGGAATCCGGATTCCGCCGGATCGCCTCAGGCGTTCCCGATGCCACCAGAAACCCGCCCAACCGGCCCGCTCCGGGGCCCAGGTCGACTACGTAATCGGCCCGCTCGATGGTTTCGGCATCGTGCTCGACCACCAGCACCGTGTTTCCCATGTCACGCAGCCGGCCGAGCGTGTCGAGCAGGCGGTTGTTATCGCGAGGATGAAGACCGATTGACGGCTCGTCGAGAACGTACAGGACCCCACGCAGCTCGGAGCCGATCTGCGTGGCCAGGCGGATGCGCTGCGCCTCGCCGCCGCTGAGCGTGTCGGCCGAGCGGTCCAGGCTCAGGTAATCCAGCCCTACGGTGCTGAGGAACCCGAGCCGGCTGCGGATCTCGTCCGCGATACGTCCGGCAATCTGCTGCTCACGCTCGGTGAACTTCCAGCCGCGCGCCACCGGGAGTGCGCCGGAGACCGGCAGGGCGGTGAATTCGCCGATCGAGATGCCTTTGACCCGCACTGCCAGGCTGGAGGAGCGCAGACGTTTGCCTTGGCAGGCCAGGCAGGTCGCCGGTGACATGAAGTCCAGCAGCCAGTCCCGGTAGACGTCGGAGGCCTCTTCGAAGGTCTCCTGGAGAATCCCCAGCACGCCCGGGAATGACCCCTCGCCCTGAAGCAGCGCGGTCTGGCTCTTCCGGGGCAGGCTCTCGAAGGGCTTGGAAAGATCGATCTTGAGGGCGCGCGCCGCCAGCGTCACCCGGCTGGCAAGGTAGGGTGGAGAGCTCAGGCCCATTGCGCCGTCCAGAAGCGGCTTGGAGTCGTCGGCGATCACCTTGGCGGGATCGAAGGACCACCTGCTGCCGAGGCCCGCGCAGGTTTCGCAGGCGCCGTAAGGGCTGTTGAAGGAAAACGAGCGTGGCTCGAGCTGCGGGACGCTCGTGCCGCAATCCGGACAGGCCATTTTCTGAGAGTAGAGACGCTCCTCTCCGTTGACCACGGCCACCAGCACCAGGCCGCCGGCGAGCTTGGTGGCGGTTTCGATCGAGGCTTCCAGGCGCTTTTCGATCCCCGGCTTGACCAGCAGGCGGTCCACAACGACTTCGATGGTGTGGTTCTTACGCTTGTCGAGCTTGACTGGCTCATCGAGCGGGTAGAGTTGCCCGTCGATGCGGGCGCGCAGGAAGCCCTGGCGGGCGAGCTTTTCGAGTTCCTTCTTGTACTCCCCTTTGCGTCCGCGGACGATGGGAGCCAGGATCATGACACGCTCGTCAGAGCGCAGTGAGACGACCTGCTGAAGGATGTGCTCGGTGGACTGGCTGGCGATTTCATGGCCGCAGTTGGGACAGTGCGGGATACCGATGGAGGAGTACAGCAGGCGGAGGTAGTCGTAGATCTCGGTGATGGTGCCGACCGTGGAGCGGGGGCTGCGGCTGGTGGTCTTCTGCTCGAT
>JBHGAV010000094.1:0-9722 GCA_041946685.1 Bryobacteraceae bacterium
GGATCCGAATGGATCGGCGGTTGCGACACGCATCTGCCTTTGGCCGTCCGTCAGCTCGAAATAGATGCGACCGTCCTCGCCGGTGGCGCCCCTGCCTTTGTAGGTATCGTCCCCGATCACCGCTTCCAGCTTTGAGACACGGACGCGCGGCAAATCGTCCACTATCGAAAGTGTGCAGGCGCCGGAGAACGATTTGAAACCGAGTTCCGGCGAGAGTTCGATGGACCGGCCCTCGAAAACGCCCTCCGCTCTCAAGTTCCTGAGCACATCCAAGCCCGTGCCCGAGGTCTGTAGCAGCGCCCGGCCCGACCACGGCCCGCCCATCCAGTCCACGGATCGAAATCGCGCGTTGAGGCGGTAAGCCGGGGCCGCGCGCCGCAAGTTTGCGGTGAGCTGCCCGGTAACGATTCCGCCCGCCCACCGCGCCGACAGTTCGGGTATTTCGACTGCTGTCGCATCCCAGTGCAGGTGGGCCCGGAAGCGCGATAGATGCTGGCGGCCCACGGAGAGCGTGCCGGCTTCAAGCACACCATCGGCATGCAAGGCGGCGAGCCAGTCCGGAACCCGAGGCCGCCCCAAACGCAAAGCGCGTCTGAGGAAGCTTTCCTCCCGGCGCAGCGCCGGAAGCAGGAGGCGCTCCAAGTCGCCTGCCCCGATCTCATCGACCGAGACGCGAAACTGGTGCGGCCGGTTGGAGCCAGGGCGGTAGTGATACTCGCCGGAAAGCTCGGAAGTTCCCAGCCGGCCCACGATACGGTCGAGCGTGGCCTCGCGATCCTTGACCAAGACACGCGCGCGGTCAACCTCCAGCGAGTCCGCCAGACCCGGCAGCGGAATCCGCGTGCCCTCCACGTAAACCGTTCCCGTCCAACTGCCCGGAAGCTCGCCCTGTTGGTGATAGCTGAGCTGGCCGCGCCACACACCCTCCCGAAGATTTTGCAGCAGCGGCACCGCTCCCAGGAGCCGCGCCCACGAACTGCCGGGTTCCGGGACGCTCACGGAGCGGCTGGCGATCACGGCATCCAAGGCCCGATCGCTCCAGGTGTACGAGGCCTGCAGCGTTGCCTCCTCCCGTGGTGTCTGCGGGCCCTTGTCGCCTGGAGGAAGGCGCAGCGCGGTGGAGGAAACCCGCACCCGGGGGCCGTCGAACAGAAGCTCCGCGTTCTCCAGGCGAATCACCGGCGAATCCGGCATTCTCAGCTCGGCGCCACGGGACACCAGCGTGCCCTGAATTCCCGTCTCCGGAGAGTATCCCAGAATGCCTGTCAGTTCGCCTTCGAGGACCAGCGGCTGTGCAAGCGGCTGGCCCATGTGACGTGCGATTTCCGGAAGGGGCGCGAGCGGCAGCCCGTTGGCCGTCACCAGGACGGCCCATTCGGCTTTGCTCAAGTATCCCGAAACGCGCAGCCGGGCCGATACGGGTGGTGGGTCGCCTTGGGGCGGCGGCACGGTGGCCAGATCCAGGGTTTGGGAGACCAGGTCAAGGCGGCCGCCGTAATCGAACGACCAACCCTCGCTATATGGAGGCAACTGGTCCCATCGGTGTATGTCGCTCACCTGCATGCGGCCCGTGATTTGAACGTTCGACACCGGCCCCGACAGGCGCGCGCTCGAAGTGACCTGCCCGTGTACACCAATGTCGTGTCCATGGATCAGGCGGACGAGTTCGGCAAGCGAACTCCTCTCGATGTTGAAGGTCAGATCGACTCGGCCGCCCGCGCCCGGTTCCGGGAGCCAGCGTCCGCGCGCCGCGATGTTTCCGAAACCCAACGCGGCGCGGTCCGTGCGCGCGGGCTGCCCCTCGAAACGGAAACGCCACTCGCCACCGGGGGCAGGCGGCGGCACGGCGTCCAGCGATGTTTCGGTTATATAAAAGATGGATTTCGTATTGCCGGACTTGAAGTTGACCCGCCCCCCGCGCACCTGAATCTCCGGCAGCCTGGTGCCCGCCGGGGCCCGGCCCGCCGTCTGTGTCAGCAGCCTTTCGAAATTCCACTCGCTGGTGCGGGGACGTGTGAGGTTTACGCGGGGGTTGACCAGCCGCAGTTTCGAGAACTCCAGGCGTCCCGCCCACAAGCTGATGAAGTTGACGCGCGCCTCTACCGATTCCACGTAGGCGAACGGCTCCAGCCCGGCCTGAGGGTCGTCGTGGATGATCACGTTATCGGCCGTGAAGCCCGGCCCGTTGAACATATCGAGCCTGACCTTGCCGATATCCACTTGCCTGCCCAGGGCCTCTTCGAGGCCCGCCCGGACACGGCTGCTGAACCGGGTAGCGTCGATGAAGGGCAGAATCAGTCCGGTCGCCAGGACCAGGAATACCCCCAGACCAGCCAGTTTCCAGATTGTTTTCTTCCGCAGTTTCATTGCGGTTCGTCAACCCGGATCAGAGCGGCGTATGCCTCCGGATCGTCCACGTCGAGCAGTACGCCGCTGTCATCCACGTCGACGTAGGCGATTTCGGTTTCATGGCGGTGGACGACTTCCCGCGCCTGCGCGCCGGCCGGCAAACCCAGAAACTCGGCCGCGATCTCGCGCGAGCAGCAGACCGGATGGCCCCGCCGCCCCCCGCATCGGGGGATGACCAGCGGCGCCCCGCCTTGCTCGAACCGGGAAACCAGTACGTTTACGGTCCGTTCGGAGATGGAGGGAACATCGACGGGCGTGAACAGCACTCCCCCGGCGTCGGCCGGAACAGCGCGCAAGCCGCACTGCATCGAGCTAAGCTGACCCTCGCGCCAGTGCTCGTTTACAACCACTTGCGCCTGGGACACCCTCCGGCAGCCGGCCAGGATCGCACCTGCGTCGTGACCAAGCACGACAACCACCGGGGAGCACCGGCTGCCCAGCACCGCAATCAGTCGATCGAGAAAGGTCTGGCCGCGGTAGGTCAAGAGCGCTTTGGGCCGGCCCATCCGGCTCGAAGCCCCGGCGGCCAGAATCAACCCGGCACAGCTCACTTGAGCAGCGCCTTCAGGCGCTCGCTGGCGAAGATCGATTTGGAAAGCTCCCGCCAGTTGGAACCCGCGTTCCGCCGCACCGCCACCATCTCGGCCGCGACCGAAATGGCGATCTCTTCCGGCGTTACGGCGCCGATTTCCAGGCCCATGGGGGCGTGGATGCGCTCAAACGACTCGCGGGGGATTCCCTCCTTCTCCAACTCCTTGACGACGGCAATCACCTTCCGCTTGCTACCGATCATGGCGATGTAGCGAGCCGGCGTGCCTACCGCCCAGCGCAGGACCCGCATATCGTCCCTATGCCCGCGCGTCACAATAATCACATAAGTTGACTCGGTAATCCTCAGCCGGGGAAAAACCTCCTCGTAGATTCCGGCGAGGACCTCGCCGGCTTCCGGAAAGCGCTCCCGGTTGGCGAACGCCTCGCGATCGTCAACCACGACGGTGGCGAAGCCGGCGATACGGGCTATCTCCTCCAGACTCCTGGAGATATGGCCGGCGCCGAAGATAATGACGCGAGGCTGGGGAATAATCGGCTCCACGTAGATGTCCAGTTGGCCACCGCAAATCAGGCCGTTGTCATAGGCCGCATCCTGACCGAGGTTGAAGGTCAGCCGCTTCGGGCGCTCCGTCTCGATGACCTCGCGGGCGGCGTTCCAGACTTCCGCCTCCACACAGCCGCCCCCCACCGTTCCGGCCATCGACCCGTCCTCACGGACCAGCAATTTGGCCGTCTCGTAGCTCGGGATCGAGCCGCGGACCTCGACGATGGTAGCCAAGGCGCACCTCTGACCCAGCCGCCGGAGCCGGACCAGTTCCTCGTAGACGTCCATCCCGACGAATTATAGCACTGAGAACCGGCCGGTCCTGCCGCCAAACCGGCGATTCAGGCCCAGAACCCCGGCCTGAGTACTACTGGTGTAATATTTCCGTAAATTCTTGATTACAATTTTTTAAAACCGTGATATGATGCCTTTTCTGAATCATACGGGACTTGTGTCTGGACTGGGTCTGATTTTCGACCTGGATGGTGTGATCGTCGATTCGAACCCGGTCCATACCGTAAGCTGGCGCGTGTATCTGCGGCGCTGCGGGATGGAACCGCCCGAGAACTTCGAGCGGAGAATGTACGGACTGCGGAACGACGACATCGTCCGCGACCTGTTCGGCGCGGGCCTTGACCCGGCGGAAGTCAGCCGGCACGGCAGCGATAAAGAAGCGTTGTACCGGGAATTGATGCGGCCGGTGCTTCACGAGCACCTTGTGCCCGGCTTGGTATCGTTTCTCGAGCGGCACCGTGAAGTGCCGATGGCCGTCGCCACAAACGGCGAGCGTGCGAATGCCGAATTCGTGCTCGAAGGCGGCGAAGTACGAAGGTACTTCCGAGTTGTGGTGGACGGCGGCCAGGTTTCCCGTCCGAAACCGGATCCGGAGATCTACTTGCGGGCGGCGGAGCTATTGGGAATGCCGCCTGCCGATTGCATTGTTTTTGAGGACTCCGTGGCTGGAGTGGAAGCCGCGCGGGCGGCCGGAACCCGCGTGGTGGCGTTGACGACCACGCACAAACAGTTTGAAAGCGTGGAATTGAAAATTCAGGACTTCCTGGATGCGGAGCTGGAACCGTGGCTCTCGAGGCAAAGGCCGGTAACTTAGCGCGCCTTGCGGTCAGGTTGACGCTGGCTTTGCTGGTCGTGTGCGGCATCGCAGCCGCCCAGGCTGTCGTCTCGCTCGAAGAGGTTTCCGCACGCCGTCCCTCGGATTTTGCGCCCGCCATGGAGGGCTCGGCGGTTCTCGTCCGGGGTGTCGTGTCCACGCCGGCAATCCACTTCCCCTTCTTTTCGCAAATCGCCATCCAGAACGCCGAAGGACATGGAGTGGTTCTGGAAGGCGCGCCTGCGCAGTTCAGCAGGCTGCAGCCCGGCGATCACCTGGAGGTGCAGGGGACCGTCGGGCGGCGGACCGGGCTCCCGGTGTTGCTGGTGACAAGTGCTCGGGTGATGTCGAAAGGCAGGGCGCCGGCCCCCAAGCGCGTCACGCTCACGGCTCTGAGGTCGTTCGAGCACATGGGCTCACTGGTCAGCGTGGAGGGGCGCGTGACCGAAAAGGGCGGGGACAACGGCGGGCAGTACCTGCTGATCGGGGATCCGAAGAAACCACTGAAGATCTATCTGCCCGTTGGGGTAACCCGCAACGGTCCGGCAAACCTGTCCCGCTTCGATGTTGGCGACAAGATTCTCGCCACCGGCATCGCCGCCCAGTACTGCTCTTTTCCGCCATTTAACCGTCTGTTTCAGGTGGTCATCCCGGATGCCGACAACATTGTGCTGCTCGGGAAGCGCTGGCTGATCTCTCCGGAGTTGTTTGCGGTCTGCGTCGCCGCACTGGTCTTTGCGCTCGGCGTCTGGTGGATGCGCGAGCGGCGCATGACCTTGCAGCGAAACATGGTGCGGACCTTCTATGCGCTCGGCGAGGAGATGGTCGGGGCAGGGTCGCCGGCCGAGATCCTGAGGAAGCTCTCCGCCGTCCTGCCGGGTGTGCTGAAAATTTCCGGCGTGCACCTGTACCTCTATAACCGCGCGGCCAAGACGTTGGATCGGGTCGCCCACGGGGTCGAGAGCCAGCCGTTTTCCCAGCCGGTGTATCCTCCCGAAGGTTCGCTTCCGCTCGGCGCGGCCGCCTGCTTCCGTAACCAGGCGTTGCTGACGATTCTCGACACCAACCGCAGCCCCTTCTTCCCGGATGGAAGGCGCGGCGAGCAGCCACGCTCTCTCATGTTCGTGCCGATGTTCGCGGAGACGGAACTGGTCGGCGTGATGGAGATCTTCGACCTGAAGCCGATGCACGACTTCAGTCCCGACGAGAAAGTGCTCACACAGCACCTGGCCAACCAGATTGCCATTGCCCTGCGGCTGATCGAGGAGAAGTCGATCCGCGAGCAGCTCTCACGCAGCGAGAAACTTGCCGCGATCGGGCAACTGATGTCGGGCGTCGCCTCGGAGTTGCGCCAGCCTCTGGAAAACATTGCGAGGATGGCCACAACGTCGAAGTCCGGCGCGGTCAGGTGGACCGACCTGGGCGAAATCTCCGAAGAGGCGCGCAAGGCTTCCGATATCGTGGCGCGGCTGGTTTCCTTCATGCAACCCGAGCGCGTGGAAGCCAAGCGCATCGAGCTGAATGCGCTGCTTCGCTCTTTGATCGAGTTTCGTAAGCAGGAGTGGGAAGCGCGGGGTTTCGAAGTGCGGGACCTTTTGTACCCGAGCCCGGTATACGTGCTCGGCTCCCAAGGCCAGCTCGAACGCGTTTTCCTGGATCTGCTGATACAGGCCGAGCAATCGCTTGCGGAGGCATCGGACAAGCGGCTGAGCGTCGGCGTGAGCGTGATGGCGAGACGGGTGCTTGTGGAGATCGGGTTCGGGGTGAACCCGCTGAAGGGAGTGAGGGAGACAGAGCCGCTGCACGAAGCCGTCGTGGGGGTGCCCGGCGAGGGTGTGTCCCGGGGCATCGTACGCAGCCACGGCGGGGAAATGCGGCTCGTGCGGGTGGGCGAGGACGAGTGCAGGCTGGAACTGGAACTGCCTCTCGCGCCCGCGAAGCTGGCCGAGGAGGTCTCCGGCAGCCGTCCGTTTACCTGCCTTGTCGTGGAGCCCGACAAGGCGGCCCGCGAAGAGTTGGTCTGGTTGCTCACCAACCGGGGCTGCCGCGTGATCCCGGCTTCCGGCGCCGAGGACGGCATCGAACTGGTGCAGCGGCTCCGTTTCGACGTAGTCTTCTGCGCGATCCGTTTGCCGGGCTTGAACTGGGTGGAATTTTCCGAACAGATCCGGTCTCAGATCGCCGCCTTCGTGCTGCTGAGCGAGGGATACGATTACGAGCTCTCGCGCGGGCTGCTGAGCGCCGACACGCACGTTTTGACGAAGCCGTTTGCCGACCCCGAACTCGACCAAGTCTTCGAACTGGTCGAGGCCCGCGTGGCGGCCGCCCGGGGACCGCAGATTGTCCGCCCGGAGAAGCGCGCCATCAGCTTCTAACGCGGAACTGCTCAGATCGTTTTGCCGATCGGGCCGGGACCGAAGTCGAACAAAGCTTCCTTGATGCTGAGACCGGCCACCTCAATGCGCTTGAGGTCGGTGGTGCCGATACCGACATCTTCCGCCAGTCTCATCGTGTTATCTCCGTGCAGGAAGGGCTTCGTGCCTCGTTCCGCGCGTGGATCATAGCCCATCACCGCCGTGCAGACCGCGTCCAGGCACACAGGGTTTTTGCCTGCCAGCAGCAGGCCGGGGCTGAGTTTCTGGACGCCGGGGTTCCATGCGCCCTCTCCGCCGCGTATCGTGTCGATGCCGTCCACAATCGCCAGATCGATCGGCCTTGCGCCCACGAGGTCCGTCACGATTCTCGGGACGCGATACCCGGAATCGCGCGGCGAATCGGGATGCAATTCCTGAGGAACGCCCTTGGGCGGGGTCCGGGTCCCGTTGTGACAGACCGGGCCGCGCTCGGAGCGCGGGTCCTCATTGCCGTCCGGACCGCAGTCTCCGCCGTAGAGTGAGCACGGCGTGTTGCCGAAGTTGTTCTTCAGGGACATCGTGACACCGGCAATCCAGTGGTTCTTCAGCTTCGAGAGCGAGACATAGGTGTCGCAGTCGACGAAGGAATGGTTGAGGTCGTAAGCGGGAAAGATGTATCCTCCCCAGGGAACTTTGACCCGGGAGTACTGCTTGGCCAGCCCGAGATTCTGCACGTTCTCCCACTCCACTTTGCAGCCCACGTTGCTGATGGCGTTCACGTCGAGGCCATAGCGGGCCCAGAGCGCGAGGTCCTGCTTCGCCGGGAAGAAACTCTCGATGATGCGTATGCGTTTCGCTCCGGCGCGTGAAAGCAGGTGTGCCAGGGCCAGGACGGTGGCGGGATGGTTGCGGTAGGGCAGGTCCGGGCGTTCCGGAAACCTTGCGGGATTGCCTGTGAGGTTGAGCTTCAGGGCGACCGTCTTGCCTTTTACCAGCGAGCCGATGCCGCCGATCTTGTCCAGCAAACCGCTCAGGGCTGGCTCGAGTTCTCCTCCGTAGGTGCGACAGCGGCCGATGGCGACTCGTGAGGCAGGCGCTTGAGCGGCGAAGGCTCTGCGCCCGGCAAGCGCGGCGCTCCCGAAAGCGCCGATTGCGGTGCGGCGCGAGATTCTGGTGATGTCCATAGTTCCTCCTGCGGTCTGCAGGGCATTGTACACCAGGAACACAGTTTACCGATGTAGATTTCCCCCGGTTGCGTGTTGTATTCTTATCGGGGACGCGCGCCGCATTGGGTGGATCTCTTGGGGCGGAGCGGTTAAGCGGGCGCGAAATCACCGAGGCGGCCTGGGAATATGAGTTTTTCGTTCTCTCCAAAGAGAGATCCTTCAGATCGATTTCCACCCACATCGCAGGAGGAGGCTCACGAGCGAATCCGGATGCTTGAAGCGGCCCTGGATGGGGCGGACGACGGGCTGCTTGTCGTCGACTCCAGCGGAAAGGTATTGGTCGCCAATGCGACTGCCGGGCGCCTGCTCCAGATCACGCGCGGCGCAATCCTGCCGCCGGAATTGATGGCGGACGCGCAGCCGATTGCGCGCGCTCTCTCGGGCGAGGTTCCGGAGACTTCGACGACTTACGTGCCGCCGGGGTCGGGTTCGCCGCTGCGACTCTCGGCAACTCCGTTGGGCCGAACGGCGGCAGGCGGCACGGCGGCAACCGTGACGGTACGCGCGATCCCCGAGCCGGCGGAGCGCGAAGAGAAGTTCCGCAGAGAGCGGGACTGGGCATGGTCGATTGTGGAGATGGTGGGCAGCCTGGTCGTCGTGCTCGATCGGGAGGGCCGGGTTATAGGCTTCAATTCGGCCTGCGAGGCCGCAACGGGCTATAGTCTGGCGGAAATGCGGGGCAAGCTGCTATGGGAAAACCTGCTGGTCCCCGAAGAGATCGACGGTGTGCAGGCGGTTTTTCGGGAACTGCGGGCGGGCCGGTTTCCGAACTCACACGAGAACTACTGGGTTACACGAGACGGCGCCCGCCGCCTGATCTCCTGGACGAACACGGCTTTGCTTGGCCGGAACGGTGAAGTGGAGTATATCATCGGCACGGGTGTCGACATCACCGAGCGGCGCCGCGCCGAGGATGAACTGCGGCAGGTGAATGAGACACTGGGCGCCATCATCGACACCAGCCCGCTCGCGATCGTCGGGATGGATCTCGACGGCAAAGTGGTGAGTTGGAACCGGGCTGCGCAGCAGATCTTCGGGTGGCGGGAGGAGGAAGTCCTGGGACAAGTGTTCCCGGCAGTTCCGGACGAGGATATGGAGTTCTTCCGTGGGAACCTGGACCGGATCCGGCGCGGTGAGACCCTGGCCGGCGTCGAACGCCAGCGCAAGCGGAAAGACGGCAAGTTCGTCGATGTCGGACTCTGGAATGCGCCGCGGCGCGACGCCGCGGGCCGGGTGGTGGGGGCGATTTCAGTGATCGCGGACATGACGGAACGGAAGCGCCTTGAGGAACAGTTCCGGCAAGCGCAGAAGATGGAGGCCGTGGGCCGGCTCGCGGGAGGCGTGGCGCACGACTTCAATAACCTGCTCACGGTCATCACCGGATACAGCCAGATGGTGATGGACTCGCTGGCGGCTGACGATCCGCTGCGGGGCCACATGGAAGAGGTGCTGCGGGCGTCCGAGAGCGCGGCGGCGCTTACCAACCAGTTGCTCGCCTTCAGCCGCCGGCAGGTTGTGCAGCCACAGGT
>JBHGAV010000095.1:0-9679 GCA_041946685.1 Bryobacteraceae bacterium
CGCCCTGGGGCCGGGGAGATGCCGGAGCGGATCACGAGCAGCGGCGACGTCGAGCAGCTCTTCGACTTCCTCCGCGACCTGCCCCACGAGGAGGCCTGGGCGCTGCTCCTGTCAGGGGATAACCGTCCGCTGAGCATCTATCTCGTCGGCAAGGGCACCACCGCCGAGTCCCCCGTCGCCCCCCGGGAGGTGTTCAAGGCCGCGATCCTCGCCAACGCCGCCGCCGTCATCCTGGTCCACAACCACCCGAGCGGGAACAGTCGCCCGAGCGCCACGGACCGCAAGCTCACCGAGGAGCTGATGAAGGCCGCCGACATCATGACGATCCCCCTCCTCGATCATGTCCTCATCGGCCTGCGGGACCGCTTCTCCTTCGCGGACCAGGGCCTGATCGAGGAGTACCGCCGCCGCCTGAACCGTTCCGGGGCGAGCGGCTAGTCGAGGAACTCAAGGCGCGCGGCGCCGGCCCGGTGAATGGCGCACACCCCAAGCCCGACGAGCCGGATGGAATGACCCCGTCCCCTTGGCGCACCCGATGGCCGGCGTCCCCCGGCCGGTGCAACTCACCCTAGCAAGCTCGGCCACAGCTCGGTTGCCGAGCGAGCGAGCCGACCACTCGGTCCAGCGCGTCCATTGGAGGTGAAACCGGCTCACTGCCCGCCCCATAGCCGCATCTTCTTCACCTCCGCAAAGCCGCCAGCGAGTCCCCCCGCTGGCGGCTTTTGTGCGGCTTCCGGAGTGGATCTGTGAGCAACCGCGCTCGCCTACTGCGTCTATCAAGCCGTTTTCTGCTTGACATACTTAGCGGCGCTTCATATATTTAGCACATGGCTGAGGCTCAGACCCCCCTTTCTGGCTTCCTCCGCGACGCTAGGGAAAGACGGAATCTCTCCCTTCGCTCGGTCGAGGAGGCGACCGGCGTGTCGAACGCGTACCTAAGCCAACTCGAACACGGGCGGATTCGTCAGCCATCGCCGCTTATCCTGCACAAACTGAGCGAGCTGTATGGAGCCTCGTACGCCGAAGTGATGCGCCTCGCCGGCTACCCGATGCCTAGCCACACCGAGCGCGAAGGGGCACCCCATGCCCTCGCTCGTCTCGGCGACGTCACGCCCGAAGAGGAACGCGCCCTCGCCGAGTACTTAGAGTTCCTTCGCGCCCGCCGCAGGCGAGGTCCAGCGCGATGAGGTGGTCGTTTTCAGCGGCACGTTCCTTCCGGCAGTGCCAGCGGGGCTGGTTCTTCAAGACGTGTTTTGCCAACGCACGGGCAAAGGACCCGGACCGGCGGGAAGCCCATCTTCTCTCGAAGCTACAGAGCGTCAGCGGGTGGCGGGGCAAGCTGGTTGACCGCATCATTAGCGAGCAGCTCGTGGAGGCCCTGCGGCGGGGCCAGAAGATTACAAAATCGGACATGGTCGCGGTTGCAAGAGCGACGTTCGACCGTGAACTCGATTTCGCCCTTCACCATCGAATTCGCGAGCCAGGCATGAAGCTGTCTGAAAACGACTCGCTCGCTGCTTTTCGCGCGATCGAATACGGCGAGAACGTCTCGGAGACGGAGACGGCACGGGCTTGGCAGGACGTCCAGACCTCGCTCGACAACCTCTTCAGGATGGAGGGGACGCGTTCTGCGTTGAAGCGGGCGACGTACGTGATCGCTCAGCGCTCACTGCAGTTCGAGCTCGCGGGTGTTACGGTCATGGCGGTGCCCGACATCGTAGCCTTCCACAAGGAAGCTCCGCCACTCATCGTGGACTGGAAGGTCCACACATCGGGCGCGCGCGACTATCGGCTTCAATTGGCGCTGTACGCGATGGCGCTTTCCCGGTGCAGACCCCATCGCGACTTCCCCCCCACGCTCGCCAAGTTCCAGCCAACCGAATTCCGCCTCACAGAGGTGCAGCTCCTGGTCGGCGTCGAGCACGAGTATCTTCTTGACGCCACAGACCTCGAGGAACTCGAGGACTACATCGCGGCGAGCGCGACGGAGATGCTCGCGGCCACGGCCGGGGTCAAGAATGGCGATCTCGATCCAGAGGACTTTCCGGCCACCGAGTGGGCCGAATTATGTCAACGGTGCGCATTTAAGAAAGTCTGCTGGGAGAACGCCGATGGCCGAGCTTGAGACCAACATTTACCGCATCACAAATCTGAACGAGCTCTCGAGCCGATATCGTCTCGTCGAGGTCGTCGGGCTTCGGTCCGATCAAGCCGAGTACTTCCAGAATCGCGAGACGCTTGAGCGACGACTCAGCTACTCCCTCAGGAAGCCGGTGATCGTGATCGAACGGGACGGCATTCCCTACGTCGTCGTTCCGGAAGATGTCGCCGTTCTCCCCTCGGACATCTCGCTCGTGCGCGTGGTTGTTCAGCTGCGCCCGAAAAATGAGAAGATCGAACTGGACTACACGCGGCGCGGCGAAGATGACGCGATTGCCCTGCGTTTCCTTCGGTTCCTGATTCAGGCGCCGCTTCGCGGAGACAGCCGTCTGTGGCAACCGGCCGCAGGGCGACCTTTCTTCGAGCGCGTTCCGGCACGCTCCGACGGCGTCATCGACCGCTACGTGGGGTTCAGCGTGAGGCCCGTCGTGACGCCCGACGCTGGCATTGGGCTCTGTGTTGACGTCACGAGCTGTTACGTGGGAGCCCGCCCCCTCCCGGTGAAGCTGAGCCGCGATGAGTTCGCGAGCGCGTGGAAGGCTCGCAACTGCGTCTACCGGTTTGGGCAGGACTGGTACGAAGTCCACCTACGCGCGCTCGCCGATCGGACCGTCAAGGACTACCGGTTCATCAAGGACGGGAAGACGTGGTCACTCCTTGACTACGTTCTTGACCGCGCGAGCCGGCCGCTCCCGTCGGATCTCGCCAACCTCCCCGAGGACTCAGCGGTCGTCCTTTACCAGGATACGCGCGGCAACGAGCTAGGGGCGCCGGCGCCGCTATGCTATCCCGTGTTCCACACGAGTAGCGAGGAAGTCGCGCGCCAGCATGGCCGGGCAATTCTCGCCCCACATGAGCGCCGCGGTCTCACGCGTGCCTTCGTTGATCGCTACTTCCGCGGGCTGCGCTTCGGAAATATCCGCTTGCGCATCTCGACCGAGCCGCTGGGGGTCCCCGGACATGGGTTCAAGCTGCCAGACCTCCAGTTCGGCCACAAGACCGTACTCTCCGTCCGCGGAAACCCCGGTGCCGTGCAGGCTAGGCTTGCGGAGTTTGGGAGCAGCCGGCTCCAACTTCTCAAGGATCCCAAAGCGGGTTTCTACGAGTCGGCGCCACTTGATCGGCAGTACCTGATTCTCCCCCGGAGCATTTGCGACACGATCGGTGACCGGTTCGTGAACGACCTTTCCAGGGTTGTTGATGAGTTCTTCCCGCAGCCGGGCGGATACTCGCCCGTCATCGTGCCGTACGACGACCGCGGCCAGCGAACCTTCGTGCGGCAGGCGCGTGCCTTGCGCGCGGCGGCAGAGGCCAAGTGCACCCAACCCGGCTATGCGCTCGTCATGGTGCATCGCACCGCAGATCGGGGCGACCGAGACGAGGACCAGCTCGCCGCGATGGTGGTCCGCGAGCTCCGACGCCAGTTCGACATCCGAGCTGCGGTCATCCATAGCGACGTCCCGCGGCGGTCCTACAAGGAGGATCGCGGAAGCGATGGACGGGTAGTCTACTCCCCGGTCGAGAAACAGGAGAAGAAGTTCTCCGGATACCTTCGCAATGTCGCCATTACGAAGATCTTACTGACCAACCAGAGATGGCCCTTTGTTCTCGCGACCCCGCTTCACGCCGACGTCACGGTTGGGGTGGACGTAAAGAACAACACCGCCGGTCTCCTGGTCGTTGGCGCCCATGGCAGCGACATCCGTTCCGAGCTTCGTGAGTCGCGACAAAAGGAGCAGCTTCTCGCGTCCCAGACATCAACGTACATGAGTGACGTCCTGCGGCGTGAGGCGGAGATGCGTGGTCGCCCGCTAGCTGCTGTCGTGATTCACCGGGATGGCCGCACATGGCCTTCGGAGCTTCGGGGCATCCACCAAGCACTGGACCGACTGAAGTCAGAAGGATCCGTAGCAACCAATGCCGGGTACGCCGTCGTTGAGGTCTCGAAGTCCTCGCCCGCCCCGCTCCGGATGTATGACCTCGACTCCCGAGGGCAGGCCACACTCGTACGGAACCCTCTCGTGGGTGCGACGTACCGTATTGGAGAGCGGGAGGCCTATCTTTGTACGACCGGAGGCCCGTTTCTCCGCCAGGGAACGGCCCATCCGCTGCACCTCATCATGATTGAAGGTACGCTGCCGTTCTCCGAGTGCCTCGAGGATCTCTACGCGCTTTCTGCTCTGACTTGGACGCAGCCGGAGGGTTGCACCCGGTTTCCCATCACGATCAAGCTGAATGACCGGATCCTCGCCGCCGAGGCCGGAGACTACGACGTCGACGCCATCGAATTCGCCGACGCCGCCGCAGCGGACGTGCCTGTGAGCGAGGAGGTGGCATGAGCGACATCGGAGTGCATTCGAACGTATACCAGCGTGTACGGGACTACGGCGAACTCATCGACCAGGTTCTTCTCGGCTTGAGGTCCAAGGGCAGTTCGCCGGCCGACGTGTCCCGGCGAACCCTCGGAGAGCTACTCGTGGGTATTGCGGCGGTACCGCCGTCAGATTTGCAAGCCGCGTGGCTGGGCATGCTTATCGGCGGAGATGTCGGCGCCCGGGCCGGATGGGCACGCATCGGCCGCGCGCTCCTGTCAAGCGACCCTGCCGAGCCGGAGGTACTCGACCAACTTGAAGAGCTTGCCCGGAAGCTCGAAGATCAACGCACCGAAGCCCTGGCGAAGATGAGGGGTATTCGTACGTGAACGAGTACTTCGACGGCTCCGTGGCGCAGCTCTTGGAGCGTACCCGCCAGCTCTGTGACCTGATCCCTCGAAGCCTTGGCCGGGATGTCGCGGCGCTGGAGGTTGTCTGCCGCGACCGGCTCAATGAGGTCGGTAATCGGCTCCGCGCTTTGAAGCGGCCGGAGATGCGTGAGGGCGCCAACCAGCGTGAGCGGCTTCGCCTGTTCCGGCGTGCTCGGGGGGAGCTGGACTACCTAGAGTCCGTCGCCGTAACCGCTCTCTGTCGATGGAACGAGGAAGACCGGCGAGTCAACCGTCTCGCCGACGGTCTGGCGCGGGAGATCAGCTATCCGCTACCGACGCCCGTCATCTCATGCGCATCGCAGCGGTACTTCCACACGTACCCGGACCTTCGGCTAGTCTGTGTCCCGCTGGCCGAGGGGCGCTTTCTCCTCCATCTGCCGGACCTCTACCACGAACTCGGGCACTCGCTGCTTGAGTTCAAGAACGACAGGCGCCTCGCTGGCTTTCAGCAGAAGCACGTCGAATCGGTGGAAGAAGCGGTCAAGTATCTCCTCGGGGAACTACGAAAGGAGAACACCGGCCTCGGCCCCGAGCTGTTCAAGCGTTATCTGATCACCTGGATGGATTGCTGGCTGTCCTGGGCGATCGAGTTTTTCTGCGACCTCTACGCCGTCTATATGATTGGACCGGCCTTCGTTTGGGCGCACCTCCATCTCGCCGCTTGTGTAGGCGCCGACCCGTTTCGCGTGCCGCTATTGAGCTCGACGGTCCACCCAGCAGATGGCGCGCGGATGCAGATGCTGCTCCTCGCGCTCGATCGCCTCAGTTTCCACGACGAGCGTGTTGCGATCGAATGCCGCTGGGAAGAGTTCCTCAAGCTGAGCCGCGCTCAGATAACGCCAGAGTACCGGCGTTGCTTCCCCGGCGGACTTCTGAGCCGGATCGAACGTCTCGCGTTCGATGGCACGGTGGCGCTCGAATGCGATCTTGCCTCGACCGATATGAAAGGACCTGGCCGTCTTCTCCTCAACGAGGCATGGCAGTTCTTCTGGCGCTCGCCAGACACCTACGTGGACTGGGAGCGACTTGCTGTGAACCAGCTCTTCCAGCACGTGGCGCCATAGCTTGCAATTCGACCACACGGGGGTGCTAACCTCGCACGTGCGCCAGCAGGGCAAACGTGTTCTCGCACGCGGCCTCACCTCCCCGGCCGCCCCGTCACCCCGTCTTTGGTGCGCACCTGCCCATGCCGGCCTTTCGTTCAGATCCATGCCGGCCGCGCATTCCGGCGGAAGCCGGCGATTCATTCCGAAGCATGCCGGCCACCGCGGCCGGTGGTCTCGGAAGCTAGCCAAGCGGTTGGTTTGAGCGCTTAGCGGCGCTGGATAACGCAGGCTGCAAGGTACCCTGCCGCAATCTATCGCAGGACCGTCGCGTCGTCCTCCGCCGCCACCTGGGATCGGAACGAGACGATCGGCCGAAGCGGCGCGGGCACCCACTCGTTTGCGAGGCGCTGAATCAAGGCACAAGCGGCTTCCGACCGCTCGAGCACGTACGCCAGCGCGTCGGTTGCGATGTCCTCCGGACTCTTCGCTAGATGAAGCGCAAGATCAGCCAAGAGGGAGTACTCTCTGTTTGCCATGCCACCCCCACGCTTCTGGGCCTATCAACAGCCAATCGTCCGCGTAACCACGCCGTGACACTTGTCGGCCCGGTAATCATTCAGTCCTTTGCAGTTTATTCGGTGCCGAGCATCCGTTGTTCACGGACCCGCCTCCCTTTGCTGCTCGATCGCCACGCTCTCCGGTCCGCACCAGGAGAACGCTCAGATGCCATCCCGGGGCCGGTTGCACAGGCACTTCTCAACCGCAGCCACGAGCGTCTGTGGATCGAAAGGAAGACGGAAGAAGGCGTCGGCGGCCGCGAACATGGCCTCGAATCCGATCAGCGGATCGTCCGGCCAGCCCGCGAGCGCGATCACCGGGCTCCCGTACGTTTCCTTCAGGTACTTCAAGAAACCAATGACCATCTGGACACGCTTCTCCGGCGCGGCCGGGGTCTCTTCCAAGAAGTCGATATTGTTCAGGACGATGATCAACAGGTCCGGCCTCCGGGCGCGTGCTTGCTCTTGCAGGGTCCAGGCATCGCCTGCCTCGCTGAGCCGCAGCCGGTACTCCTGCCCAAAACGCTCCTTGAGAATCTCCGAGATCAGCGCCGTGATGTCCCGCTCGTTGATGCCCATGAGGACATGGAGGTCGGACCGGTTCCCACCGGGCCTGGCCGCTCCCCTGGCGTCGTCGTGCCTCATGCGCCACCCGCCGAGTTAGTCGATGCGGCTGCCCAAGAGAATCGCGCCGACATCGGTCGCGCCACAGCCTAGCCTCCGGACCTCGGGTTCTTCCCCGATGCCCCGTCTCCCGATCCCCTGATGCTGCTTTCGTTCTATTTCCGTGTTCTCCCTCTCCCGTGCTCGCGCTCGGCTCTTTGGCTCCCGGGGCCCGACTTCCGCCGGCGGTTCGGGAGTATCCACGGCATAGTACCGGGCACACAGTCCTATTTGGTCGACGAACTATCGGCAGCACAACGATCACAATTGAGCGCGTCTTAGAAGTTCTGCAATCCTTTCAAATGGCCACCTCGATTCATCGTTCAGCGCGTTCATCATCTCACCTATCGTTTCGAAAGGGCATGAGCCATCCTCTCCCAAAAGCTTCCGGGGCAAGCTCTTCCCAAGGTCTTGCACTCTCTTGCCGAGCAACGCCTCGGCCTCGCGTCGATCCTGCTCCTCACGAGGCAGCGCATCAAATTCCTCATCATAATACTCGCCATCGGAGGTCTTCGTACCTGGAGACCAGCCATAAGCCTGCTCGAATACTTCGTAGTCAATCTTCCATCTCATGTTCGCTTCAGCAAAAAGTGCCCCCGCCTTCCACGCCAGTACTCCAAGCGCAGAGAGAGCCGTTCCCTTTGAGTTCGCCAAGGCTCCGAGGTGTTGCTGGACCTTCTCCTTTGCCGCACTTTGAAGAACTTCACTCGCTTGCGACACCATTGCAGCTTCCCTCAGTAACCCCTGCGAAGAGCTGGTGCCGGGCACCGACTAGCAGATACTCCACCTACGCGTCGGCCAATACGATGGGCAGAGTCGCCCGGCACCGCGGGAACTGGGAGCAACCCCAGAACTGCTGGCCGGTTTGCGGGCCGCGTTGAGCGGTGCGGAGGACCATGGAGTGCCCGCACTGCGGACATCGCTTCTGGCTGGACTCTGGCTTGCTGGACGGTTCTTGGATAGCTGGCTGGGATACAGCACGAGACGCCGGCGCTGGCTTCGACGGACGAGAAGCAGATGACGCGGACGGCACTCCTTGCGCGCTCCGGATCAGGGCAGCCAATTGTTCGCCCTCGACCAGGTCGATCGGCTTTCCTTCGGCGAAGGCTCGGGCCTCCTGCGTGAAGATGCCAGACGTGACGATAATCGCGCCGTGAGCGTTCCTGTCGGTCAGGACGCCGTACATCTCGCGGATCACCTTCACCCCGACTTTCCAACTCTTCCACTGCTTGCACTGGACCAGCAGCGTGTTCCCGTCCTTTCGCAGGACCAGATCGATCCCGCCGTCGGGGCCACTGCCGGACGGTCGCGAGACGGAGTATCCCTGTCGTCGATACGCCTCGCCGATCAGCGCTTCGAACCGCGACCACGAAAGGGCTCGGATGCTGGCGAGTCCATCCTGCCTCTCGAGGAGGCCCCGTTCCCGCCACTGCCGGAAGGCAGCGATCGGCGCCGGGATCAACAGGAAGAGCGCAACGAAGGGGGCTGCAGTGCTGAGCCCGCCCAGCAGGCCCTTGGCAGCGTAATTCGATGAGGTCGCCGGTCCCGACGGGATGAGAAGCGGGAGAATGAATCGAAGTCCGATGAACGCAGCCGCAGAAAGGACCACACTCACCCACCACGGGCACTTAGCGAGGTCGTCAAGAATTGAGCCGTTTCGTCGGGCCATTGCAAGTCCTCGGAATGGCGTCGAGTACCATGCTCACTGCAGGGTTGACGTTTCCATGTCCATCAGTGCCTCGTACTTCCGCAGGATAGGGATGATCCAGGTCGCGTTTTGCACCCCCAGGTCATGCACGATGTAGCTCCGGCCCTTCACGCGCCCGCGGTAGTCGCGCCACGCCCCGTAGACCTTCTTGAACTCCGCGGCCGCGATGTTTCGCCAGTCCTCGGTCGTCGCCGTACTGCACATCACGGTGTCGCCACCTTGCCAGACAAGGGTGAACTCGCCTTGGAGGTCCCCGCTCCGTTGGCTCCATTTGGCCACACGGAGGACATACACCCCGGGCTTCGGATTCGCCGCCTTGCGAAACTCGCCCTTCAGCCGGTTCCAAAACGTATCGAAGGGAATCATCATCCTCCCCTCAATGAACGACGCCGAGGTGTCTCTCGGCGCACCCATGGCAGACATTCCCGTGTCGATGCTCCGGTGGAAAACGTTCGCCGCAGAACCGACACTCCCGAAACTGGCGCATGCCGGGCCCGGCGTGCGGCCATCAGCAGCTCATCCAATCTCTCATCGGAGAGACTGGCCCACTTCGCACGTTTCCAGAGCACGCTGGTTCGGGCCGGGCCGTACGCGCCACACGTCCATTCGATAGACGGGAGCCGAAGCTCGAGGTGTTCCGCCGTGATCATGAGGCATACGCCTTCCTCGCCGTCATCGATTTGAATGGCGTCGCGTGTCCGGGCGACCTTTCCGGAAGGGAGTCGCTCCAGCACGCGTAGCGCGAGGGCTTCCACGGTCCGCAACCCGTCCGCCGGATACC
>JBHGAV010000096.1:0-8958 GCA_041946685.1 Bryobacteraceae bacterium
TCTGGCTCGAGCCGGAACGGTTCGAGGAAAACACCAGGTGGCGGCCATCCGGCGCCCAGTAAGGGTTCTCATTGCGGCCGGCGCCGTGTGTGAGCTGCACGTATTGGCGGGTGGCCACATCCATCACGAAGATGTTGTAGTTGCCCGGGGAAAAACCCTTCGTCCACGAGAACGCTATGTGCTGGCCGTCGGGGTGCCATGACGGGTTGACGGCCTCCCCATCGCCGTCACTCAGGCGCTGCACGTCTGCGCCCTCCAGCGACATCTTGTAGATCTGGGGCATACCGGAGCGGCCCGAGACGAAGACCAGTTCGTTGCCCGTCTTGGGATTGACCCTGGGTTCCACGTCGATGGAGTTGGAATAGGTGAGACGCTGCATGTCTCCGCCATCCACGTTGGCGATGTAGAGCTGCTGGTTGCCGCCGCCCACCAGGTTCGAGGAGAAGACGATCCTCTTTCCGTCGGGGGTGAAATCGGGAGTCTGGTTCAACGTGGAAGGGGGGTTGAAGAATGGCAAGCGGCCGCCCGTCAGCAGCGATTGAACGCGGATCATCCAGCCGCCCTTCATGTCGGCCGTGCAGGCAAGCATTGTGCCGTCCGGGGAGACGGCGGGCCGCATGGCGATCGCCTTGTAGAAGGTAAGCTGCTTCTGGTTCGATCCATCCGGGTCCATGGACCAGATCTCGCGGCTCCCGCTGCGGTTCGACTCGAAGTAGATCTTCGTCCCAAGAAGGCTCTTCTGACCGAACAGCGCCAGGATGTCCGTCGCAAATTCGTGCGCGACCGCGCGCGCGCCCGCCTCGTCCAAGGAGCCCATGTACAACTTGCCGAGCGCCTGAGCTCCCGCGATGTCGCTCTGGGCGACGTTGAACAGATACCCAAAGACCACCAGGCGCCCATCCTGCACTCCGGAGTATCCGAAGGCAAGGTAGGCGGCGCTGACCGGCGGCTGACTCCAGTCGGTCAACCAAGGGCCCTGGCGCACGGGCTGAGGGGGCGGCGCCCCTTTCCGCGCAGGCGTCGCAGGCGCCAGCGGCGGACGGAAATCCTGCGGGCGCTGCGGTGTCTCCAGGGGGTACATGCTCTTGGGGACCATCCGGAACAGACCTGAAGACTCCAGGTCGGCGAAGAGCGCCTGGTTGAAGGTGTCCATGAACCTCTGCGCGTCACCCGAGCCGCGGAAGTCCGGTACCGCGATCGCCGTGCGCTCGCCCTGAGTGATCTTGATCAGAACGTCGCTCTGTTGCGCGGCCAAGGCCAGCGCCGCAGCCAGGACAACTGCCATCTTGGTCTTCATCGCTTTAGCTGGAACCAGAACTCGATCCTTGCGTCGTTGCGCTCGTAAGCCTGCGGCAGAGGCGGAAAGGGGCCCGCCTCGTACACGGCTCGCAGAGCCGAATAGTCCAGCGCCTTGTTGCCGCTGGACTGCTCCAGCCTCACGTCGGAGGAGGATCCGTCACGCCGGATGACGAAGGTGACGATCACCGGCGGAGCGGTCTGGAGCCTGGGATCGACATCGCCGGTGCGCCAGCGCCGCGCTACCATCTGCTCCAGCAGATCCCGATAGGCGCCGAACCGGTTGCCGAAGGCTCCTCCCGGTCCGATGCCCACGCCACCGGACCCCGTCTGCCCCACCATCGGGCTGGAGAGCGCCCTGCCGGTGCTGCTGTATAGTTGGTTGGGCGCCTCGCTGACGGGAAGTTTGGACCTGGAGGCAAGCTCTTCCCGCCGCGCGGTCTGGCTGGCAGTGCCGCGGCTCTTGATGGCGATCGCCGCCGGATCCGTTTGGGGCGCACGCTTGGCCTGCCGCTTCGCCGGAGGAGGCGCGGGAACCTCCGATTCAGTGTCACTTGCGAGCGGGTTCGGAAGCCCCCCCCTGGCGGCAAGCGGAATCTGGCTGACGGGCGTGATCCCTACCGCTCCTCCACCCAGCGAATTTGGGTTTCCCCAAAGCTCACGCACACGGCTGCCCGCCGCGGCCTGGATCGCCAACGCCGCGATGAGGCAGGCGTGAAACACCGTGGAAACCAGCAGAGGCTTCCGCAGCGACTCCTGGCCGGCGAGGATGTCAACGTGTGCGCTCACTTAACAATCCTTCATGCCCAATTCCCAGTCTAGCGTTTCCCTGAGCTGGGTTGGTCGGCCTCGTCGACGGGCTGCGTGACCGCGTTGACCTTGATTTTGGCCTCGCCGAGGGTGCTGAGGACCTGCGCTACGGAATCCCAGATTGTGGCCTTGTCGGCGCGGACGTATACTTCCTGGCCCCGGCCGAACCTCCGCTCCACGGCCGAGGCCAGCTCGTTGATGTTGACGGGCTGCTCGTTCAGGAACAAGCGCCCATCACGGGTGAGTGTGACGACGGGGAGTTCCCGGGCGCTGTCCTTGACCTGCCTGACTTTGGGCACATCGACTTCCAGGCCGAACTCCATCACATGAGCCGTGAGCATGAAGATGATCAGCAGGACCAGGACGACGTCCACCAACGGAACGACGTTGATCTCGGAAAGCGATCCGGCGCCGCGAAAGCGGCGGCGCGTGCCGAGACTGTTCCCGCCTGTCGAGAAGGCCATCGATTCAGTCCTCGAATGTCCGCTCGGCCAGGTTCATGAACTCCAGCGAGAAATCCTCCATGCGCGCGCCCAGCTCGCGGATCACGTATCCGAAATGGTTGTAGAAGATCGCCGCCGGAATGGCGGCTCCCAAACCCATGGCCGTGGCCACCAGCGCCTCCGAGATCCCGGGCGCGACGGCGCGCAGGCTCGCGCTGCCGGCCAGCCCGAGGGCATGGAATGCATCGATGATTCCCAAGACGGTTCCAAACAGGCCGATGAAGGGACTGACCGAGGCGACGGTGGCGAGCCAGTTCATGTTGCGCTCCAGCTTGGCCACCTCTTCGCTGATTCCGAGTTGAAGCGTCCGCTCCAAAGCGAGCTTGTTGTTCAGAGTGCCGCGGCTCTTCACCTGGCGCTCGACCTCCTCGAACCCGAACTCGAACACCGCCACCAGCGGAGCCTGAGGAGCCTGCTGCGCGGCGGTCGCCACCGTCTCAAGCCCGTTGGCCTTGCGAAAGGCCTTCAGGAACAGGGCATCGGCGGCGCGCGACTTCCGGAACAGATTCCACTTGGCGTAGATGATGGCCCAAGACAGAACCGAGAAGATCAGCAGGATTACGAGGACGACCTTGGTCACGGGATTTCCGCTCTTGACCAGATCGAGGATGCTGATTTGGATCCAGAAAGCGTACCAGGCGCCGGGAGTCAATTCATCTCCTTGAATCTTCCATCATACACGTTGGGGCGGAGCCCCCCGCCGCGCAAACCTCGTATAATCTCCAGGGATGCTGATCGAGTTGGTGATTGAGAACTACGCCGTCATCGAGCGGCTGCGAGTGCGTTTTCACCCCGGCCTCAACCTGCTGACGGGCGAAACCGGCAGCGGCAAGTCGATCGTGGTGGACGCGCTGGGGCTGCTGCTGGGCGGCCGCGGCTCCGCGGACATGGTCAGAACCGGCTCCGACCGTGCCCGCGTGTGGGGCCTGTTCGCCGCCCCTCAGACTAAGGAGGCCAGGGCGCTGCTCGACTCTGCCGGGCTGGAGCCCGAGGACGGCGACCTGCTGATCGAGCGCGAAATCCAGGCCGGCGGAAAGAGCCGGGCCTTCGTTTGCAGCCGCCCTGTGACGGCCACGCTGCTCAGGGACCTGGGCCGTCACCTGGGAGACATTCACGGGCAGCACGACCAGCAGCGGCTCTTCGAAGCCGACGCGCAACTGGAGATCCTGGACGGTTTCGCCGGCGCCGCAACTCTCCTGGAGGAGGTGGGCGAGGCATGGTCGCTTTGGCGCGCCTGCCGGAGCGAACTGGACGAGCTGGAGCGCAACGAGCAGGAGAAGCTCCGCATGGCCGACCTTTGGAACTTCCAGAGGCGGGAAATAGAGGAAGCTGGAGCCAAGCCCGGGGAGGATACCGAGCTGGAGAACGAGAGACGCCGGCTTCAGAACGTGGCGCGCATAGAAGAAGCTGCGGGCGGCGCCTACCAGGCCCTCTACGATTCTCCTGAATCCGCCCTGTCTTCCATCCGCTCGGCCTCGCGTCGGCTGGAGGAACTGGCCCGCATCGATGCGGCGCTGGCCGGCCTGGCCGCCGGCCTCAAGCCCGCCGAATACGCCGTCGAGGAGGCTTCCTTCGCGTTGCGCGACTACCTCGCGCGGCTCGAGGCCAACCCGGCCCGGCTGGAGGAAATCGAGACGCGACTGGCCCTGCTCGATAAGCTCAAGCGGAAATACGGCGCCACTCTCGATCAGGTGCTCGCCTATCTCGGCGAAGTGAAACGGCAGATGGAGGCCGCCGAGAATGCCGACCAGCGCCGCGCGGCATTGGTCAAGCGCCTGAAGGAGCTTACCGGCGCTTACGAGGCCGCAGCCGGGCGCCTCAGCCGTCTGCGGCGGGACTCCGCTCCCAGGCTGGCCAAGCGCGTGGAGGAGGAGCTGGCGCAGCTCGCCATGGAGCGTACGGTGTTTCGAGTGGAGCTGGCCGCCGCCGGCTGGTCGGAACGCGGCATCGACCAGGCGCGCTTTCTGGTGAGTCCGAACGTGGGGGAGGAGCCCCGGCCGCTGGACAAGGTTGCTTCGGGAGGCGAGATTTCCCGCCTGGCGCTGGCGCTGAAGACCTGCGGATCCGGCAAGCCGCCGGCAAAGCCGTGCGGTCCGGAAAGCGCGCCGCGGACCCTGGTCTTCGACGAGGTGGACGCGGGCATCGGCGGCCGCGCGGCCGAGGTCGTCGGAAGGCGGCTCAAGCAAGTGGCCGCAGCCAACCAGGTGCTCTGCGTAACCCACCTGCCCCAGATTGCGGGCTTTGCCGATCACCACTACTACGTCGAGAAGAAACAGGTGAACGCTCGCACCACGGCAAGCATCGAAAAACTGGACCAGGACGCCCGCGTGCGCGAGATCGGACGCATGCTGAGCGGCGAGAAGCTGACACCGGAGGCGCTGAAGCATGCCCGAAAACTCATCGAGCTCTCTTCCTGAGAATGCCTACACTCCACTTGCGCCCGGGACGCGCTATGAGCCGGTGGTGGCGGCCGGCGCATCTCTGCCCGAGCTGACCTGGCGGAGCGTCCTTTGGGGCGTGCTGTTCTGCGTGGTCTTTACGGTCGCGTCCGCGTACTCGGGCCTGAAGGTGGGCCAGGTGATGGAGGCCGCCATTCCGATCTCGATTCTGGCGATCGGGCTGGCGCGCGTTTACCGGCGACGCTCCACGCTGCTGGAAAACGTCATCATAACCGGGATCGGGGGCGTGAGCGGGTCCCTTGTGGCCGGCGCCATCTTTACTCTTCCCGCGCTCTACATGCTCAGGCTCGATCCCCACCCGGTGCAGACGATCTTCATCTGCCTGGCGGGCGGCTGCCTCGGTATCCTGTTCCTGATCCCGCTGCGGCGCTACTTCGTGCGCGACATGCACGGCCTGTTGCCCTACCCCGAGGCGACCGCCATCACGGAAGTACTGATCACCGGCGAGAAGGGAGGATCGCAGGCGAGACTTCTGCTCCAGGCCACCGCCGTGTCAGGCGTCTTCGATTTCTTCGTGACAACCTTCCAGGTGTGGAAGGAGTACCTCGATCTCCAGTTCGTTCCGGTGGTCCGGGCGCTGGCCGAGCGCGCCAAGATCGCCTTCAGCTTCGACGCCATCAGCTTCATTCTCGGCCTCGGCTACGTCATGGGGCTCAGAAGCTCGATGATTCTGTGCGCGGGGGGCTTCCTCGCCAACTTCGTGCTCGTCCCGCTCATCTGGATGATTGGCAGCCACGTGCCGGAGGCGGTCTATCCGGCGCAGGAGCCCATAGCCGGCATGACGGCCAACCAGATCTTCCGGTCTTATGTGCGGTTTGTCGGGGTGGGCGCCATCGCGACGGCGGGCATCTTCGGGATCGTCAAGAGCCTCCGAATCGTCGCCGGGTCGTTCTCCATCGCGGCGCGCGCTTTCCGGCAGGGGGAACACCGGGGAATCCAGCGCACCGACCGCGATATCCCGATCATTTCGATTCTCGCGGGCGTGGTTGTGAGCGCCATCGCGGTCGCGGCGTTCCTGGGAAGCCTGACGCCCTCGGTGGCGGTGATCGCCGCGGGTCTCGCGCTCATTCTGGTGTTCTCGTTCTTCTTCACGTCGGTTGCCGCCAACGCGATCGCGACGGTGGCCCGCAACCCGGTCTCCGGAATGACCATGCTGACGGTCATCATCTCGTCGGTTGTGTTGCTGCGCTTTGGGCTGTCTGGCACGACAGGCATGTTCTTCGTGATGGCGATCGCGGGGATGGTTTGCACGGCGCTCTCGGTGTCGGGGCAGACCATCACCGATCTGAAGACCGGCTACTGGCTCGGCTCAACTCCTTCGGCGCAGGAGAAGGTCAAGTTCCTGGGGGTGATTGCTGCGGCCATCGCGTCCGGGCTCACCATCGTGCTGCTGGCGCGCGCGTTCCAATTCGGAGAGGCAATACCCGGCGATCCGCGCACCGTGCTGCCGAGCCCGCAGGCGGCCATCATGCGCGCCCTGGTCGAAGGTTTCATGAGCCGGCAGCCGGTGGCGACGGTGTTGTTCGGGGTGGGGGCGGTCGTCGCTCTGATCCTGGAGATGTTGCGCGTGCCGGCTCTGACCTTCGCCCTGGGGATGTACTTGCCGCTCGAGCTGAATACGCCGGCGCTCGTCGGCGGCTTCCTGGCGCACTTCCTGGGGAAGCGCTCCGAGAAGGCCGGGGGCGAACAGGGCCGCTCGATCCGAGAGAGGGGAGTCATTATCGCATCGGGTCTGATGGCGGGCGGCGCTCTGGGAGGAGTCCTGGGAGCAGCTTGCCGCCTCATTCCCGGCTATTCGGAGGGCCGGCTCAAGACACCGTTCTATGACTACGAGCCGGTCTCGCAATCGGTCTCGGCCGTCCTGTTCGCCGGATTCTGCGCCTACTTGTGGTTTGTGTCTCTAAGCAAGCGGAAAGGGGAGACGCCATGGTGAACGAGATCATTGGGAATGCGATTCTAGGCATCGATACTCTTTGGGGCGGAGACGTCATGTGCCCGTCGGGGACGGGAAGGTTCATTGCCGATTCCTGGTTCTCCGACGAGCCGCTGCCGCCGGCGTACACGCATCCCACGGCAGCCAGAGTCAGGGAGTCGGGCGGCGTCTCGGCCAAGACTCCGGATGTGGAGGCAGTCGACGCCTACCTCGATGCGGTGGATATCCGCGGCGCCATCGGAAAGCTCACGGCTGCCGGGAGCCCGTTCATCCGTAACCTGGCCTTGTGCCTGGATGTGATGTGGGACCTCGCTATGGAGATCATCGGCAAGGGCGCCCCGGTTCCCTACCGGCGCTGTGTGCTGGCATCAACCGGCGCGGCGCCGTCGCCGTCGAATCCCGGCCCGAAGCGCGAGCGCTTGGCCGAGCTGCTACGATGCCGGGGCCCGGTGATGTTGACTGCGGTCGACAATTGGCGCCGGGAAAGGATGGTGCCGATGGCTTCGGTCCGCGCCCTGGGGGACGCCTTCATTGCGCGCTACGACCGGCTGGCGGCCATCAACCTGGCCCCATACCTGCCGGTGGAACTGGGCGAAGTGCCCCGCGCCAACATCCGTTTTCTGCCGATTGAGGGCGCATGGTTTTCGGGATCGATGAACTACCTGGGCCGCGCCCGCCGCGAGGATGGGACTCCCGAATACGAGGCGACGTACGAGATCAACGCGTCGCTGGAAATCTCCGTACCGGAGTTCGAGCAACTGGTGAGCCACGAGGTGGTCCCGGGGCACGTCACGACGTTCGCATATCTGCAGAACCTCTTCGTGCGAGGCTTGGTGGGATTCGAAGCCACGGTTCAGACCATGAATACGCGATCGGCCTCGCTTTGTGAGGGGATCGCCAACAATGCCATCCTGATCGCACACGGGGCCACCGAAATCGAAGAGCTCGCGGAGGAAGACCTCCAAATCGGGCTGCTCTTGGCCTTGCTGCAGGACGATGCCAAGAATCAGTCCTCGTATCTCACCTGGGAGGAGGGCGCACTGCGGGAAGAGGTGGCATCCGTGCTTCGCAGCGATTACCTGGTAACGGCGGAGCGGGCGGACAAGCTCTCGGGAGCCTGGGGACGTCATCCGCTGCTCGGCCGCATGTATCTTCCTGCGTACCGCGCGGGCACGGAAGCCGTGGCGGAACTGCGCCGCCGGTACCCGCCGGAGCGCCTGCTCCCCGCTCTTTACGGGTGCTCGGGCCTGGTGGACCTGACTACCATCGAGCAAGCCTTGCTCTGAACCTGCATCCGGCGAGAATCCCGCGCATCTGATGGAGTATGCGGAAACTATGTCTGTTGGCTGCGATGACATTTCTTGGAGGAGCCATGACCCAGGCGGCCAGTCTCTACGACTTCACGATGGATTCGATCGAGGGCAAGCCGGTGCCCCTGTCCGAGTACAAGGGCAAAGTCGCCCTGGTGGTAAACGTGGCGAGCCGCTGCGGCTTCACGCCGCAGTACGAGGCCTTGGAGGCCACCTACCGCAACTACAGAGACCGCGGGCTGGTGGTTCTGGGATTCCCGGCCAACAATTTCAAAGGCCAGGAGCCGGGGACCAACGCCCAGATACTCGACTTCTGCAAGCGCACCTACGACGTGACCTTCCCCATGTTCTCGAAGATCTCCGTGCTGGGCGAGGACAAGGCGCCGTTGTATCAATTCCTGACCGCCGGCGGCAGCGAGATCGAGTGGAACTTCACCAAGTTCGTGGTGGGCAGGGACGGCGCCGTGGTGGCGCGCTTTCCATCGAAGGTCAAGCCCGACGCTCCGGAAGTGATCGCGGCGATCGAGAAGGCGCTGGCGCGGTAGCGAAGCGCTGTCCGGTATAATTGAAGAGACCTGCCTTGAGGCCGCGGTGAGGTGCGAGAGCGGTTGAATCGGGCGGTCTCGAAAACCGTTGACGGGGTGACT
>JBHGAV010000097.1:0-8929 GCA_041946685.1 Bryobacteraceae bacterium
CCACACCCTTCGAGAGCCCCTCTACACTTACGCGGCCACGCTTTTCAGCAGCCTGCTAGGTGGACTGACTTCTGGATCGGGCCTCGCCCTCGGGATTGAGTATCGTAAGTCCCGGATGTTCGTGCCACCGCTGGACTTCAGAGCGAAGGCGGTTGGGTCCGTGAAGAAGTATGAGTTGCTGGAGACCGGCTTCGCGCTCCCACGCCTGGCCGGGAACCGGCTGTTCGCCGAGATCGGAGCGCGCTACCGGAACTTCCCCGAAGAGGATTTTTGGGGGCTTGGCCCGGACACCCAGGTGGACCGCCGGACCGCTTTCCGCCTGGAGGATTTCGACGTTTCGGCAGTCTTCGGTGCACGGCTGTTCAAGCCGATCGAAGCGGGCATCACCGCAGGGAGGACCTGGGTCAACACCGGCACCGGCAGGGACCATGATTGGCCTTCCATTGAGCAGCGCTTCACGCCGGGCGAGGTTCCCGCGCTGGCACACCAGCCGGATTACTCATACTGGGGAGCGTTCGCGCTTGTTGACAGACGCGACCAGCCTGACGACCCACGGCGTGGCGGGCTGTACGAGGCCCGCTGGACCAGCTTCCGCGACCTGGACTCGAGTATCTACGATTTCCACCGCTATGAGGTCGATCTGCGCCACTTCCTCCCCGCCCTGCGGGAGCGCGACACGATTGCCGTCCGTGCCCACACTACCCTCAGCCAGAAGCGTGACGGCCGGCAGGTCCCGTTCTACCTGCAACCGACTGTGGGCGGAGGTGAGGCGCGGGGTTACGACCCATCCCGCTTCCGGGATGAGAACGCCCTGGTGTTCAACCTCGAATACCGGTGGCGCATTCGGGAGATGTTCCAGGCAGTGGGCTTTGCGGATGCCGGCCGCGTCTTCCACAGGCCCGGTCAAATCGGCCTCGCGGGACTCCGCACCTCCGTTGGCGGGGGCGGACGCCTCAAACTGGGGGACCGGATACTGGTCGGCTTTGATATCGGCTGGAGTCCGGAAGGCCTCCATATCAGGTTCCGTAGTGCGCATGCGTTCTAAGCGGCAGCGCGCGGTGGGGCAAGCACCAGGCATCGCCCCGTGCACCCCCGTGCCACTTCAGAAAGCCTGACCGATGCTGAAGAAGAACTTGCCGGCCGCTTCGCCGGGCTTGCGGTCCAACTTGAGGCCGTAGTCGGCACGCAGCAGGAAGTAGGGGGTCCTTATCCGCAGGCCGACACCACCGACCTTCCGCACGTCCGTCAGGCTGAAGTCGCTGGCCTTAGCGTACACGTTTCCCAGGTCGAGGAAACCCACCCCCTCCAGGATGCGGAACAGCGGAAAGCGCGCCTCGTTGTTAAGCAGAAGCAGCGCATTGCCGCCAGCTGGGTCGCCGAAGAAGTCGACCGGCCCAAGGGTGTTCTGCTCGAAGCCGCGCAACGTCGTGCCGCCACCGGCCCGGAACCGCTCGCTGAAGATCAGGTCCTGGCCGCCCAGTCCCTTGGCCAGACCGACGCGCACCGCGCCCGCGTACGTCCATCGCGAGCGCTTCATCCCTTTGCCGAACGGCACCTCCGCCGGCTTCGACAGAGGGACGAACTTGAAGTATTGGCCGAAGTACCGCACGAACCGTATGTCGGACCGGAGCGAAGTGGGGGCGACTTCGAAGGCCTGTGAGAGAAATGAACCCCGGGTCGCGTCGAGCACATCGTTGCGCGTGTCCCTGGTCGCCGTGAATGTCAGCGGAGCAATGTTGTAGGGCAAAACCTGGAACGGGGAGTCGGGGTCCTTGTCTACGACGTGCGTGCGTTCGAACCGGTACCCGTAGGAGAAGATGAACCTGTTCTGGAACCGCGCCTCCTGCTGCAACGAGAACCCCGTGCGGTCTGTATAGAAGGTCTCTTCGATCTCCCGGCGGCGGTACCCGATAATGTTGCTCTGCACCGGAAAGCGTCGCAGGAAAGGCTGGCTGAAGTAGCCGCGCAGTTCTCTGATGTCGGCGTCCCACCGGGTCCTTACGCCGACGTATCGGGCCGCTCCGAGGGTGTTGCGGTTGGAGAAATCGGCGATAGCGCCGGGGCCGCGCTCGGTGTCGTAGAACACGCCGTAGCGGAATTCGAACGGTCGCACCTCCCGAAGACGTACCTGCAAGGTCACTGGCTTCTGGCCCGTCGGCAACGGCGCGGGCGCCGTCTCCTCGGGCTTGGGCCGGATCTCCACCAGCGAGTAGGCCCCCGTGTCGTAGAGGTTCCTCCGGGACCGGTTCGTCTTCTGTAGGTCCAAGACGTCGCCGTTGTGGAGCGTCAACTGGGTGCGAACCAGGTTGTCGCTGGTGGCGCGGTTGCCCGCGATCTCGACCGTCTGGACAATCTCCTGCCTGCCCTCCTCGATCTTGAACGCCGCTTCCACCGCCGCTTCCTCGGGCGCGCGGGTGATCGTGTAGCTCACCACCACGTCGTTGTGGCCCTTGGCCCAGTACAGTTCCTCAACACGGCCGAGGGCTGTCTCCATCGCCGCGGGGCTGAAGGCCGCTCCAGCCTCCACCGGCATAGTGGCTCTGAGTTCCGTCTCCGACACGGCCTGGTTCCCGCGGAGTTGAATTCGTGCAACCTTGAACCGCGCGCCCTCCTGAATAGGGATCACCACTCTGCCCGTGCCGGAGCCTGCGTCCAACTCAGGGCGCGGATCGCCGACTTTGGCGTCCAGGTACCCCTCCTGCCGGTAGTAGCGCGTCAGGAAAGTCGCCACGCGGGTGGGGTCCAGGTAGACCTCGTCCGTCAAGCGTTCCGTCTTCACCGCCTCTTCCAGTCGCTCGGCCGGAAGACCGGCGGCGCCGTCAAAGATCAGGGGGATCTCGCCGTACTGCGGACCTGCGTGGATCTCGAAGATCACGCGCTTCAGCCCAGCCGAGGGCGTCCTGACATCGTGGCTCACTTCGGACTGGTAGTGCTTCTCCCGGACAAGATAGCTGCGGATCTCGCGGATGGCGTCCTGGACGCGCTGCGAGTCGAAGAGGCCGTCCTGCCAGATCCTACGAATCCGGCTCCTCACGCCGCCGGGCAAATCCCGGCCTTCGAAGACGAACTCAACCGTTGGGCCGGCCTCGATGTGTACGGTCAGCGCCATCGACGGGCCGTCTCTCTTGCGGTCTACGCGGACGTTCGCCTCCAGGTGGCCGCGATCGTCGTAGAATTTCACCAGGCGGTCTATGCCCCGCTGGAGCCTGAAGAAATCGTAGGGGTCACCCGGCTTGACGTCCAACCGGTCGTTCAGGGTCTCGGCAGGGAACAGGGGATGGCCCGCATACTCGATGCTGGCAATCATCTCTTTCGCGGCAGGTCCCGTGCGGGCGGTCTCGGACTGACGGCCTCCGCCGAACTGCAAATCGTGGCGGAAGTCGAAGCGGTAGGTGTTGTCGCTCTGGCGCGTGCCCTCGGTTTGGAAACGGCGCGTGACGTCATACCTCACGATGTAGATCTGGTCGCCGCCGTTGACCAGGTTCATGGAGTAGACGAGTTGCAGGCGGTTGGTAACGTCCTGCCCGATGGTCAGCCGCGCGCCAGGGTTGGCTTCGGAGTTGATGAAGCTGGGGTCGATTCGCACCTGCGAGAGCCCCAGACTCTGCTGCGCGCCGCGCGACAGGAAGCCCGCTGCCCGCCCGGCGAGTAGCGATCCAACCTGTTCCCGGGCCGCCGCCAACCCCGCGCCTTCCAGTTCGTCCAGCGTTCTTCCGGTCAACAGGACCGAGACGATGTTTGGTTCATTGAGTTGCGGCTCGGAGGTGAAGGTAGCCGAGAACTCTTCGGGCGGGCCGCTGAGCTGAAGCGTGATCTGGTAGGGGCGGACCTCGGTGCGCGCCAGGATGTCCAGGTCCGGCTCTACCCTGCTCGCGTTATTGAAGGTAACCACACCGCGGTCGATCAGGTACGTCCTCTCGCCGAAGAACAACTGGCCGCCTTCATCCAGCGAGAGGCGGCCCGTCAATCCGGGCCTGTAGGCACCCCCGACCAGACGGAGATTCGCGTTCAACGTCAGCTTGGCCAGGTTGTTGTCCACCAAGAGGGGGCCTTGCGTGTTGACGCCAATGTCAAGACGGAGCCGGCTTAGGAACGGATCTCGCTCCTCCAGGAGCAGCGTCCCGCCTCTCGATCGGAAGTAGCTAAGCGTTTCGCCTCCAACTTCGAGCGGCGCCAGGTAGGAGCTCTCCAGGATGTGCGTATCGCCCCCGAGGACCAGAAACTCGTCCCTTGAGCGCAGCGACAGGTTCGCTGTGAGCTGTGATCTCAAACCAGGGGGAAACTCAAGATAGGCCCCTTCGGCGAGGAAACTGACCCTCACGTCTCTGAGCTGCCCCCCGGCGTACTTGACCACACCCAATCCATTCAGGGAGCCTCCGTTTACGGCGCCGGTGAAGCGCCGGATCTCGATGCTCTCCGGGCTGATCTCCAGCCGGACATCCAAATCCTGCGCCTCGACGCGAGGCGTTCGCAGGCTCGCCTGCCCGTTGCTCATCTCGAAGGAGCCGGTAATGCGCGGCGCCGAGGGCTTGCCGGCCAGGGCGATCTCCACCTTGCTTCCGCCCTGCACCTTCAGCCCTTCCGTGAAGAGAGTGAGGAGGCTGGCGTCCAGCTTCCCTGTGGCGCGCATGTCGATCGGTTGATCCCCCACAAGAGGCGCAGCGCCCGCCAGCCGGATATCCGTGGCCGTGCCGGTAAGATGGAACTGTTCCACGCGGAGCGTACCGCCACTCACGGACAGCAACGACTCGCCGCTCTGTTCGAGCTGGTAGTCGGCCATACGGAAGCGGAACTGCTGGAACACGGCCTTAGCCCGCAAGGCCTGGAGGTCGGCGGGATTGGCCGTCTCACCTTGGATGCTGAGGCTCACTGCCGCGTCCATCGACTCCGGGGTAACCCGGAAAGCCTTCAGCCCAAGGTTCTTGACGTTGAGTGAGAAAGTCGCCGGCCCCTGCTCGTTGGGCAGACTCAACGGCAGGCTCTCACCGAGCGAGGCGAGGGGGACCCGGGCCTCGGTTTCCAGTACACCGTCACCCAGGCTGGCGCCGATGCGATCCACCAGCAGCAGCCCCGCTTCATACCGCACCGCCACCGTTGCGTTTGTGACCGGTGCCGCGAGCTGCGGGTGTTCCAGCGCCCCGCCCTCCATCGAGAGCTTCACGACCGGGTCCAGTTGCTTCACGCTCCCGCGGATGGTGGCTTCCAGCTTAAGGGTCCCTTTTCCGGAAACACCGCTGGTCTCGGGCAGGAACGCGAGCATTTCGCCCACATCGAAGCGGCCGCTCACCAGGAGCGGGTTGTCGCTCTTCGGTTCCTCCAGCGGGAGTCCCCCATGCAGGCTCAGGCTCGAATGTCCGGCCGCCAGCCTCGCGGAGGCGACCTTGAGCGTGTGATCCTCGTAGGCTGCCTGTATCGGACCGTCATTGCGTACTTCGACGCCCTGGGTTTTGACCAGCAGATTGCTGACTTCGAGCGTCGCGGCCGCGTCGGCTGGAGCCACGAGGTCCCCGCGGCCCTTGACCGAGAGCGTGACCGCGCCCTCCAGATTCGGAACGCCGGCCAGTGACAAGTCCGTCCCGCTGGCCGTGACTTCGACTTCGGCTGGGTAAGGCGCCACCGTCGCCGCGCGAGCTCCCACGTCCAGGCGGTAGCGGGCGACGGAGAGCCTCACGTCCGCCAGCTTGTCCGCAAGCCGGGCAGTGAGATCCAGCGTTCCCAACTCCATGTCGCGGACCTTGAGGTCTGTGGCTTTCAGCGCAGCGGCCAGCGACGGGTTCTCGATCGTGCCTGCCCCCTCGGCCGCTAGGTTCAAGCGTGCCCGGACCGACTGGTCCTCCGGCAGGACCAGATCCGTGAAGGCAAGGTCGCCCGCGGCTTTCACGGTGTAGCGCTTGCTGTCGAGGTCAAGTCCGCCGGAGGCTGTCAGCAGACCACCCCCAGGTTTCTTCAGCCGCAGCCGGGACAGTTCCAGCCTGCGGCCCTCCAGCCGGGCATCTATGTTGAGGCTGCCGAAGACCTCGCCGTAAGCCTTCAGCCCCGAGGCGGAGGCGGTGAGGCGTGCCTTCAGATCCTGGATCGTTCCCGCGACAGCGGCGTCCAGATTGAACTCGCCCTCGATGGGCGCTTTCTGTCCCAGCCCGGCCAGGATGGCCGGAAGGGAAGCTCGCGCGATACGGGCACTCAGGTCAAGTACCGGGCTTTCTCCACCGAGGGCAACCTCACCCCGTGCGGTAAGCGTCTGGTTCTGCCACGTGATCGCAGCCGTTTCGAGTGTCGCGCGTTCCGGCGTGTAGACGGCGCTCACTTTGGCGTTCACGTCCCGCAGGTCGGCGATGGCGAGTGAGGGAGCGTCCAACGCCAACGAGACTTCCGGCTTCTCAACTGAACCGGTGAGCTGCGCGGTCACCTGGACGGCGCCGTCCACCCCCACCCCGGCGAGCGAGCCCGGCTTCTGGCCGAGGAGGGACTCCGCGCCGCTCGCCGTCCTCGCCAGGCTCTCGACGCGAACGCCCAGAGCACCATCCAAGCTCTTCAGTCCCTGCGCCGCGACGTGACCGTCCAGGCGCACGCCCACTGCTTCCAGCGCCTCTAGCTGGAGCTCAATGTTTTCTCCCTGGGCGGTCGCCGTGAGCACTCCCGAAACGGGCATGAGGTTGTGAGCCGGCTTCTCACGGCTGGAGGCCAAATTCAAACTGACCTTGCCGCTGACCGCCTGGAAGCGCATATCCGGCCAGCGGACATCCGCTGCTCCCGAAACGCGGCTCGCGACGCCGGCGGGCAGCTCTAGGTCTTTCGCAATCCTTTCCAGGTCCAGGCCCGCAATGCTCGCCGTCAGCCAACTCTGCCTGCCTTGGCTCAGGCCAACCTCGGCCTTGGCCCTAACCGAACCACCTGCGTAGCCTGCCGCTAGAGACTCGACTGACAGCCGTTGCAGCGTCTGTTCGTAGCTGGCGTCCACATCCAGGCTGGCGCTGCGCATACGCCGAAAGCCCAGACCCCGGCCGGATACCTGGCCGGAGACGAGAAGTTGTCCCGCTTTCCCGGTGGCGGCGGCGTTCACCTCCAGCCTCCCGGCCATGTCCTTCAGCCCTCCGAGCGACGCCAAGCCCGGTACGTCCAGGCCGGCCCGAAGTTGCAGATTCAGGGCGGGAGAGGCGAAGTCCTCTGCCTTGCCGAAGATGTTGACCTGCGAATTCGCCGCCACCAGGCGCAACTGCTTCACCTCGACCGCTCCAGGTCGCAGCCCCAACTGGATGGCGATCTCGTCGATTGGGAGGGTGCGGCCCTCAAACGCGGCTGCCCCGGGCGATTGCGTCCGGAACTCGATCTCGTGCGCCCGAGTCCGGCGGTCCCCTTGAATGCCCAGAGTCCATGATGGGAGGCTTACTTCGAGGTTGCTCTGAAGGTCCGCGAAACGGAACGACCCGTTCACGACCCGGGCGCGCTCCAGCACAAAGGCCAGCGGCGCGTTCGGATCGGATGTGCTCTCCTTCTGCGGCGTCGAAGAAACCGGGAGATTCAAGGCCCCCGTCGCGTCACGCACAATCTGGATCTGGAGGCCCCGCAGTTCCGCGTTCTCGACCACCGGCAGCCCCCCAAGCAGGGCAGGAACCGAGAGGCTGGCGGCGGCCGACTGTATCCGAAGGAAGGATGACTGCTGGGGAGGCGCTGTGGAGCCAATGGTTACGCCCTGAAGCCACACGGACAACGTCAGCAGGTTGTAGTCGAGACGGTCCGCCTTGAAATCGATCCCCTGTCCGCGCAGGTAGGACGACAGTCTGGATTGAACCACGCTTCGAACAGGGGGCGTGTGTGCCAAGCCGAAAAGCAGCGCCACCGCCGCAAAGCAAAGTCCCGAGATCCAGCCCAGTCTTCTCAATCTCACCGTAGGATACGGACGGCTAGCGTACGCTCCGGAGGAGTGACTTCACCTTATCCGCCTCGGGAGCGTCCGGAGCCAGTTTCAGGAAAATCTGGAACTCGTTGACCATCCTGTCGGGACGTCGCATGTTGCTGTAGGCTATCCCGGCGTTGTAGTGCGCGTATGCGTTGGCCGGGTCGAGTTCGATCGCCTTCTCGAGCGCCGGGACTGCTGCGGCGTAGTCCTTCGTGTGGACTCGAAGCTTGCCTTGGGCGAAATGCGCCTCAGCGCTCTTGTCATTCTCCTTCAGCGCCTCATCGATGAGCCTCTGCGCCTCGTCGTACCGCTTCTGCTCCGTGTATACCTGCGCCAGGCCTGCCTTGATCTGATCCGCACGGGGCTTGATTTCACGCCGCTGCTCATCGGCCAGTCTAAACTGCTCCGCCGCCGGTTCGTACTCCTTCAGCTCAAGCAGCGCCAAGCCCAGATAGTACTTTGCGGTGGCGTCTGCAGGCTGCTCCTTTACGACCTCCCGGAGTTCAGTCGCCGCTTCACTGTACCTCCTGGATTCGAAGAGCTCGATGCCCTTCTGCACATCGCTCCCGAAAACCAATCCTGGTAGAGAAAGCGACAGTATGATCGTGGATATTCGCAAGACTCGTCTCCTCTGCATTGGTTTCCCCCCCCGCTCCCGGCGCATGCGCCTCCGCATCCACTCGGAGCATGCTGTCCCTTGCTGACATTGTCGCACCGTGCGCCTCTTGCCGATGCCGCAGCCCCGCTTTGTAGCGTTCTCGCCCAACTGGACGAAGGAGCGAGCACGCCAACCGTTCGGCTCATCGATCCCGATGTGCGTCTGCCTCGCATCGGGGTGGAAGCTTACCCGCCGGACGCTACGGAAATTCTCTTTGCCTGGACCGGTTCGGACTTCTGGGCGGTGATCCGCAGCACGCCCTTGGTCAACTCGGCAACCGTCTTCTCCGGGTCGATGGGAGCGGGCAGGTCGAATCGGCGGTACAACTTCCTTGAGCTGAACTCGGAGACAAGCAGCTCACCCTCCCCGGCGTC
>JBHGAV010000098.1:0-8778 GCA_041946685.1 Bryobacteraceae bacterium
TGGGCAGGCGCTGCGCAGGAAGTCGAATCGGGCAAGGCCGTTATGGACGCCGTCGTACAAACGGCCGGATTTGCGGCCCGGGTGCACAGCCATCTCCAGGAAGTTGCCCGAAGCCTGACGGAAGCTCTGCAACGGGCCGCTGAGGCCCTCGACAGCAACGACGCGCCGGGGGACGAGGAACTGGTCCAGCCGCTTCGCGAAATGCCCCGCTTCGATCCGCCACGGATCGAGTTGCGGCTCCGCCGGCCGTGGATTCTTTATCCCAGAGCCTTCGCCCGCAACTGGATAGTCCGGGACCTGCGGTCAGTCCTGGAGCAACCGCTGTCGCAAGCATTCGCCACGCACGCGCGCCTGGTGGAGGATTGGAGCCGGAAGGCGCTGGCGGAACTCCAGACACGGTTTGACTCTTCCGCCGATGTGTACCGGGCGCAACTGGCAAGACTGATTGGGCAGGGGGCCTTGTCCACGGAGGAGCGGCGCGCGATCCAGGAGGATCTCGCTCGTCTGGAGGTCTCTGGCGCAGCCCAGGGTGATTCGGACCGCGCAGCCGGCGTGGAGGTCGCGACGCTGCAGCCGGGGATGAACTGAGGCATGGACTCCCGGCATTACGTCTTTTCCTTCGTTCTGCGATCGCTGTCCGAGGTTCCGCCGGACTTCGACCTTCCCCTTCATCTTGACCCGTTGCAGGCCGGCGTGCTTCTGCCCCAAAGCGACACGGACTGGTTGGGCCGCCGCAAGTACCCCGTCCGGGTACTCCTGTTGACCAAACGGGAGGTAGTTGTGGCGGCTCATCCCACGGCGGGAGAGCCGCTGACCAGAGTGCCGCTGGAGCGCATCGGCAGCGTGGAGCATGGCCGGATTCTGCTACTCGGATGGATCACGTTCTCCTGGGCCGGGGGTAACGTAAACTTGCCGTACAATACCCGCACCGGCGGTCCTGTCGAGGCCTACATGGAGAGGTTCATGGACCGATGGCTGCCGCAGCCGCCGTATCTGCATGAGAACGGCTGCCGTCTTATCGGCAAGCCGCCTGACCTCAAATTCGAGTCCGCGCAATCCACCGAACTGTTGCCTGGAGAAACGCTCCTTGCCCGGTTCTTCCGGCCGGCTTCTTTCGAGGTGCGCCGCCTGGGCGTATTTCGAAGAACAACCTGGCGGGCTGGGGACCTATTGGCGGTAACCGCGCGCCGGCTGGTCTGGATCACCGAGAGGCGCAAGGGGCAATATGAGCCGTACGGGACCGTCAGCTACTCTGCTCCTCTGAACTCGATTGAGGATCTGCGTTACAGCTGCGCGGAAGGTGGAGGAGACTTAGAGATCGCCGTTCGCTCAGGGCGGCAGTGGCGCGTACCGTTCCTGGACGGTGAAAGGCGCGAGGTGCGAGAGTTCGAAACAATCCTGCGGGGGGTTCTGTGCGCGAAATCTCTAAACGCAAAGCACTGAAATTCGTCATTCTGCTGGGGGCTGTCAGTCTCCTCGCGGACACCACGTACGAGGGGGCGCGGAGCATCACGGGGCCGTTCCTTCTGACGCAGGGGGCGACCGGAACGGCGGTCGGATTCGTTGCGGGATTTGGCGAACTGGTGGGGTACGGCCTTCGACTGGTCTCGGGCGTGGTTAGCGACCGGACCAGGCGGTACTGGGGCGTTACGTTAGCGGGGTACTGTGTCAACCTGCTGGCCGTTCCATTGTTGGCCCTGGCTGGCCGGTGGGAAACGGCGGCCGCGCTGATGATCGGCGAGCGAGTGGGGAAAGCGCTCCGCACTCCCGCGCGGGACGCCATGCTGTCCCACGCCACGTCGGAGTTGGGGCGCGGTTGGGGTTTCGGCCTGCATGAGGCCATGGACCAGGCGGGCGCCGTCGCCGGCCCGCTGATTGTCGCGGCGGTGCTTCACGCAAGAGGCGGTTTCCGCACGGCGTTCGCGGCCTTGCTCGTTCCGGCGTTGCTCGCCTTGGCGGTGCTTGTCGCCGCGCGGCTTCTCTACCCTCGTCCTCAGGACCTGGAACTTCGCCCGCCCAGTCTGGAGGCCGCCGGTTTCCCCAAGGCCTTCTGGCTCTACCTGGGCGCGGTTGCCCTTGTGGCGGCTGGGTACGTTGACTTCCCGCTGATTGCCTACCACTTCCAAAAGAGCTCCGTGGCCTCCCCGGCTTGGATCCCTGTCCTTTACGCCATTGCCATGGGCACGGATGCCGTATCGGCGCTGGTCTGTGGAAGGATGTTCGACCGGCTAGGGCTCCGGACTCTGGCGCTTGTCTCGCTGCTCTCGGCGGCCTTTGCCCCGCTGGCGTTCCTGGGCGGGTTCCCGGCCGCTTGCGCCGGTATGGCGCTCTGGGGCGTGGGCATGGGAGCGCAGGAATCCGTCATGCGGGCCGCTGTCGCCGGCATGGTATCTCACGACAGGCGCGGGACGGCCTATGGCATTTTTAACGCGGGTTACGGCCTCGCGTGGTTTCTGGGCAGCGCCCTGATGGGAGTGCTCTACGATGTTTCCCTGCCGGCGCTGATCGCCTTCTCTCTCGCGGCCCAGATCTGTTCCGCTCCGCTGTTCTTGCGCGTCGAAAGAGAGATCGCTGTTCAACAATGAAGATCGTCATCGTTTCGGACATTCACGGCAACCTGGAGGCGCTGGAGGCGCTGGAGGCGATCGCCGGACCCTGGGACGAACTCTGGGTTCTGGGCGACCTCGTGAACTACGGTCCCAATCCGTCTGAGGTGGTCGACTTCGTGCGCAGGAACGCGGCCGTTGCCGTTCGCGGCAACCACGACCACGCGATAGGGTATGGAGCCGATCCCCGGTGTTCGGCGCCCTTTCGCGAGATGGCGCGAGAGATGCAGTATTACACCGAGTCTGTCCTGAATGGCGTCCAGAAGGCCTTCCTGCGGGAGTTGCCTGTCGCCGCGCGCCGCACCGTCGATGGCCACCGGTTCTTTCTCTGCCACGCGGTGCCGTCCGAGCCGCTGTTCCGGTATCTTCCGCCGGGATCGCCGGACTGGCCCATAGAGGCGGAACGGGCGGCGGCAGACATATTGCTGGTGGGCCACACCCATCTCCCCTCCCAGGCGGCGGTTGGCGGCTGCCAGGTCGTCAACCCCGGAAGCGCCGGGCAGCCGAAACACGGTTGCCCGGAGGCGTGCTACGCGATATGGGAGGATGGCCGGTTCCTCCTGAAATCGTCTCCCTACCGGGCGGAAGTCACGGCTGGGAAAGTACTCGCCCTTCCCATCGACGAGCGCATCGCAGGGGAGCTGGCTGATGTCCTGCTGCGTGGGGCGCCGCCTCGCTGAACCGCCGCGCCCGGCCATAGGCTATAGTGAAAAGTCTGTTGTTTGCCGGCGATGGACCTCGCCGTTAACCGTCCCGGGAATCCGGGAATGATAGCTCCTACCAACGCGTAGGAGCTTTTTGGTTTTGAACTCAACTACGATGAGGAGCTCAACCTGTGCGCCACATCCTCTTGAAGGCGGCCAGTTTGCTGGCCGCTTTGGCCCCATGCGTGTCCGGGCAGCCGCACTCGCAACCGCTTACTCTTCAGGACTGCGTCCGGTTGGCCGAGTCGGCGCCGTCACAAGTGAGCGTGGCGCGACAGGAGCGTGAGATCGCGGCGCGCGACATCTCGCAGGCGCGCGCCGGGTTTCTCCCCCAGGTTCAGTTGGCGAACGGGTTTACCTACAACAGCCCGTTGCGCAGCAACCGTGAGACCTTCAGTTTCCTTCCCCTCAACGGGATCAGGGAGTATGCGTCCCTGCTGAGCGTGAGCCAGGAGTTCGACACCTCAGGCCGCCTGCGCGCGGACATGACCCGGGTTCGCGCGGCCCAGGAAGCCGCCGCCGTCAACTTGGCCCTCACGCAGCGTGGTCTCCGGAGGGCGGTGACTACCGCGTACTATCGGGCCTTGCTCACCCGGCGGCTCGCCCGGATCACGGAAGAGGCGCTCGTAGAGAGCCAGAGTTTCGAGAAGCGGACGAGATTGCTTTTCCAGGGTGGAGAGGCGGCTCAAGCCGATGTCGTGAAGGCCTCGGCGCAGGTAGCCTTCCTCCAGCAGGCGCTCAGCGCCGCCGAATTGGAGGCGAGAATTGCCAACCAGGAGCTGGCCTCGTTCTGGACACGCGACGTGGCTGCCACTCTGCCGCTCGCAGATCGTCTGGAAGAGCCTCCTCCTGCGCCGGAGGCTGAGGCGCCGCAAACAGCGCCCTTTCTTAAACGGCCGGAATTCAATCTGCTTGACGCGCAGCGGCGGGGGTTTCAGGCCGACCTCCGGCGCGCCCGGTCCGGCTTGCTCCCGCAGTTAGGCGTTGTGTTTCAGTACGGTGTCGATTCCACCGCGGTCCGGATCAGCGATCGCGGTTACGCCGCATTCGTCAATCTGACCATACCGATCTTCGACTGGAACCGGGCTCGCGCGGCGATGCAGCAAGCACGCCTGAGAACCCAGCAGGTTGAGTCCGCTCGCGCCATTTCCGAACGCACGTTCTCCCAGGAGTACCAAAGCGCTCTTGAGCGGGTAAAGTATCTGTTCGAGCAGATTTCGCTGACGCGCCGGCAGGCGGAACTGGCCGGCGAAGACTTACGCCTGAGCCGTATTCGATACGAGGGCGGCGAGGGCTCGGCGCTGGACGTTGTGGCCGCGCAGAATGGACTGGCGCAGGCGCGGAGCAACTACTACACGACGATGGCCAATTATTTGAATGCCAGAGCGGACCTGGAGGTCGCATCCGGGCGATGAAACCATCTTGCCTGCTGTTGTTTCTTCCCTTGCTCTCCCTTACGGGCTGCGGTTCCCGCGAAGAGGGCCCGCCGAAAACCATAGTGGATGTAAAGGTCGCCAAAGCCGGCGTGGCCGACGTCCAGTCGGCCGTGCGCGCCCCGGCTTTCGTCTTCGCTCGCGAGCAAGCGAACATAAGCTCGCGCGTTACGGCGCCGATCCGGAAGCTCCTCGTCCGGAAGGGGGACGGCGTCGCAGCCGGTCAACTGCTGGCGCAGCTCGACAACCGCGATCTCATGGCGCAGCGCGATGAAGCCGCGGCCGCCGTCTCCGATGCCGAAGCGAATCTGGAGCGGGTGACATCGGGAACGCTTCCCACCGACATAGAGCGGGCACGGGGACAGTTGGCGGCGGCGGAAGCTGCGCTCAATCAGGCCCAGAAGTTCTACGACCGGCGGCGGCAGCTTTTCGAACAAGGGGCCTTGCCGCAAAGAGACCTGCTTATCAGTGAAACCGAGCTGGCGCAAGCCAAGGCGAATCACGAGGTAGCCAGGAAGTCTCTGGACTTGCTCCAGAATCAGTCCCGCGAGAGAGACATTCGGATGGCGAAGAGCAAGGTGGAACAATCCCGGGCGCGTCTCGCCGCGATCACGGCGCAATTGGACTTCACCGAGATCCGAAGCAGTTCGGCCGGAACGATCACCGAGCAATTCATGTTCCCGGGCGACATGGCCAAGCCCGATGCGCCGATCTTCACGGTCATGGATTTATCAGTCGCCGTGGCGCGTGCGCAGATCCCCGATTCCGAGGCGGCGGGCGTCAGGACTGGTCAGGCCTGCACGTTCGCTCCGCGCGATGCGCCCGGCGCCTCGTTTGCGGGCCGGGTGTCGATGGTCAACCAGTCCATCGATCCGGCGCGGAGGACCATCGAATCATGGTGCGAGATTCCCAACTCGAACCGGGCACTGCGGGCCGGAGCGTTCGGGCAAGTTTCCATCGTCAAGGGCGTTACGCCTAAGTGCGTCGTCGTGCCCGTTCCGGCGGTGCAGTTCGCCGAAAGCGGCAAAGGCCTCGTCATGGTGGTCGGCGGCGACAGTGTGGCCGTCAGGCGCGAGGTGGAAACAGGAGAGGTCTTCGATGACAAGGTTCAGATCAAGAGCGGCCTGAAGCCCGGTGAACTGGTCATCGTGCAGGGCGCCTACGGGTTGGCCGAAGGTACTCAGGTCAAGGTGCAGGAGGAGAAGAGACCGTGACCGGCCGCCTCGCTCAACTCGTCCAGGCGCACGCCCGGGCAATGGTGATCATCGTCCTGGCCTTCGCCCTGGCCGGCGCGGCGTTCGTATTCCGGCTGCCGATCGCCATCTTCCCGCAAACCGACTTCCCCCGCATCGTCATCCTGGTGGACAACGGCATCACGCCGGTCGATATCCAGATGTTGCGAGTGACGCGCCCCATCGAGGAGACGATCCGGATCGTTCCCGGCATAACGACGATCCGCTCGGTCACTGCCCGCGGGTCGTCGGAAATCAGCGTGTTCTTCCGTTGGGATGTCGATATCCTGAATGCGCTTCACCTGGTGCAGGGCCGGATCTCCCAGATTACGCCGTCGCTTCCGTCCACGTGCCGTTTTTACATCAACCGCCTCACGTTTTCGGTTTTCCCCATGGTGGGCTTCAGCATCACGTCGCCAACCCGGTCGCAATCCGACCTGTGGGAACTGGCCTACTACAACGTCGCCCCGCGCCTCTACCGGCTGCCGGGCGTAGCGGAGACCAGGATCGTAGGCGGGCGGCCGCCCGAGTACCACGTGCTGGTGGACCCGCAGAAGCTCAACAGCTACGGGATGCCGTTGACAAAGGTGACCGACGCCCTGCGCAACAGCAACATGATCTCTCCGTCCGGGATGGTCCAGGAAAACTACCACCTGTACCTGACGACGGTGACAGGGCTGTTGCGTACCCGCGAACAGATCGAGGATACCGTCGTCGACGTGGTGCGGGGCACGCCCGTTGCCGTGAGGAATCTGGCCACCGTGGTGCCAGGCGAGCGGCCGATCTACAACATCGTCACGGCCAATGGCCGCCCCGCCGTGCTCGTCAACGTGCTGCAGCAACCAGACGGGAATGCAGTTCAAATCGCCGACTCGGTGAACGCCGAGCTTTCAGACATCAAGAAGGGCCTGCCGCCCGACATCGAGCTGTCGACGTATTACGATCAATCCGTTCTCGTGCGGGATTCCATCGCCGGCGTTACGGAGAGCATCCTCATCGGTCTTGGCCTGTCCGTGCTCGTCCTGCTGGTGTTTCTCAAGAGCTGGCGCACGACGGTTGTGGCGGCCGTGGTGATCCCGATCGCCGTGCTCATGGCGATCGTCTTCATGAAGTTCTTCAACATGAGCTTCAACCTGATGACTCTCGGCGGACTTGCCGCCTGCATCGGCGTGGTGATCGATGACGCCATCGTCATGGTGGAAAACATCATCGTCCACGTCTCCACGGGGCAGGCGCCCATGGAAGCGGCCAAGAGCGCCATCACGGAACTGACCCCGGCGCTGACGGGATCGACGCTGACGCCGATCGTGGTGTTCGCTCCGCTGGTCTTTCTCGGCGGGATCACGGGCGTGTTCTTCCGCGCTCTCGCGATGACCATGGTGACGGCGCTGCTCGCCTCTCTGTTTCTGGCGATCTTCTTCACGCCGGTGCTGGCGGCGATCTTCTTCCGGCGGCCCGCAGGCCAGGCCGCGACGGATCTGGAGCAGGCCGAACAGGCTGGCGAGGGCCGCATCCTGCGCTGGCTTACCGCGCGGTACGAATCCGCGCTGCACTGGTGCCTTGACCATCCGCGGGCCATTCTCGGGGCCACACTACTCATTGTCGTTGGGATGGCCGGCGTCTATTTCCAGCTCGGCAGCGGATTCCTGCCGGAGATGGACGAGGGGGCGTTCGTCCTCGACTACCGCATGCCTCCCGGCACGTCGCTCCAGGAGACGGACCGGGTTTTGCGGCACATCGAGCAGTTCATCAAAGAGACACCCGAAATAGAGAGCTATTCCCGCCGCACCGGCGCACGCCTGGCCCTGGCGATCGCGGAGCCCAATACCGGGGATTTTCTCATCAAGTTGAAGAAAGACCGCAAGCGCGGCCTGGAGGAAGTCACTTCGGAACTGCGGCGGAAGGTCGTATCCTCGGAACCTGCGATCGAGGTGGAATTTCCGCACATCCTTGAGGATTTGATCGGTGACCTTGCCTGGTCGCCGCAGCCCATCGAGATCAAAGTGCGGCATGACGACGAGGCTACGTACAAGCGGATCGCGAAGGAGATCGAGGACTGGCTGCCCAAAGTGAGGGGAGTGGTCGACATCGCCAATCGGACCGTCGTCATCGGACCCTCGCTGAATTTCCGGGTCGACCCCGAGAAGGCGCGGCTGGCCGGCTTCGGCGTGAAGGATGTCGCCGATTTGCAGGCGGCGATGCTCGACGGAGAACTGGCATCGGACCTTATCCGGGGAGAACGGCTGGTTGGAATCCGGGTCCGCTATCCGGCTGAATACCGGTCGTCCACGGCCAAGCTCAAGTCTTTATTGCTGACCTCCCCGACCGGCCAAACGGTGCCGATGTCGAGCATCGCGGCGGTTGAAGTCGACGAGGGAACTACCGAAATCCGGCGCGAGAATCTTCGGAACATGTCCGCTGTCACGGCGCGTCTCGAAAAACGCGACCTCGGGTCCGCCATCCAGGAGATTCGACAGCGGCTCCCGAAAGAGATCGCGCTGCCTCCGGGCACCCACGTCGAGTACGGCGGGCTCTACGAGATGCAGCGGGAGTCTTTCCTGGGTCTGACTCAGGTGCTGTTGTTGTCCATTCTTCTGATTTTCGTAATTCTCGTTTTCGAGTTCCGCTCCTTCTCGCACCCGATCGCCATTCTGGCGGCGACGATCCTGTGCGGCTCGGGCGCTCTGGCGGCCCTCTGGGTGACGGGGACGACGCTCAACATTTCGTCGTTCATGGGCGCCATTATGGTCGTCGGCATCGTCCACAAGAACGGCATTCTCATGTTGGACTCGGAGCAATACTT
>JBHGAV010000099.1:0-8410 GCA_041946685.1 Bryobacteraceae bacterium
GCGTACACGCGTGAGTACCTGGGCTGGGGCGTGTTCGCGCTGATGGCGCGGTGATGTGACGCAGTTGGGCATCCTCCGGATCGTCAACGGCTGTGCCGCGCAAGAGTTGGCGCGGCTGAGCTACACCCGGCGGCTCGCCGGAGTGTGAGGGCGGCAGGCTTCCTGCTGGCGTTGGCTTGTGAGTCCCCCGGCCGAGGGTTCGAACCCCTCCACCCACCCCGACAGTCTTCGGCTGCCGGTGGCAAACTGGTTGTTAGAGTGGCCAAAGCCGTCTCAGGCCTCCTGACCTGTCGCGGGCTTACCGTGCTCGCAACGTTGATTCCCTGCCTCGGCTCCGCCGCCACGGTGCGGATTCGCAACGATTACGGAGGCGTCACCGTGCACGCCGTGATGGGGGCGGCAAGGACGGAATTCGAGGCAGTCTCGCCGTCGCGGCCCGGGCGGCCGGACGACGTCCGGTCCAGCCTGGAACGCGGAGTCTACTCGATTGAGTCCCAGCCCGCCGACAAGGCCCGCATCGATCTGGCTGTGACCATCCCGCACACAGTCTATCTCGAGGTGACGACGAAGGCTGGCGGGATCTCGCTCACCGGATTGGTTCGTGACGCCAACCTGGTCACAGATTCCGGCGCCCTCCGGCTGGCCGTGCCCTGGCGACTCGCGAACCTTCGAGTTCTTTCGCTGGCCAGACCGAGGGAGATCCTGCTGCCCCATGTGGACTACGCCGAGTTCCCCTACGGCGCGCGTCAGGGCTATTGGACCTTCATCGACGCGCCCCCTGGATTCAGCGCCACAGCGGTCAATCCCGCCGAGCCGCTCCGAGCCCCGCCGGCCCTGGACCGCGGTCTCCCGCCGCGGGGTTTGTTGTTCGGCAACATACGAGCCAGGGGGAACAGCCCGGAGAGGCTCGTGGTCAGGGACCTGCCGGTGGAGCCCGAATCCTGGGTCAAACTGCCGGCGTCGGCCCAGGATGCGCTGGAGGCCCGCGCTGCGGCAGGTCCGAAAACCGCAGCCGGCGCCCCGGCAGTAACGACGCGCCCCCTGTTGGATGACCGGCTCCCCGTCTTCGTGGCGGACGTCCGGATGGTCAACCTCACCGGACCGGTCCATGACGGCGAGGGTCGTCCCGTCCAGGGCCTGAAGGCCGAGGAGTTTGAGGTCCTGGAGGATGGGGTTCCGCAGAAGCCGACGTTCGCCGGCTCGGAGGATCTGCCGTTCAACCTCTTCCTGCTGCTCGATCTGAGCACCACCACGCTGGGCAACCGTTCCGCCCTGGTGGACGCGGCCCGCCGGTTCGTCGAGATCGCCCGGCCCGGGGATAAGGTGGCGGTCTACGTGCTCGCCGAGGGCTTCTTTCAGGTCATCTCTCCGCTCACCACGGACTGGAAGCGCCTGGTGGAGTTGATCGAAGTCATGCCGCCGCTCGGGGGCCTGTCCCCTCTGTACGATGCGATCGCCCTGGCTTGTGCGCAGGAGGCGCAGGCTCGCCCCATGGACAGGAACGTTCTTGTGGTCATCTCCGACGCCATTGACAATTCGCTCCACACACCCGAGGCCGGTTCGCGCGTGCCGTTCGACCGGCTGCTGCGCTTCGTGGGCGGACAGCCGCTGCTGCTCTATCCCATCCAACTGCCCCCTCCCACGGGGGGCCGCCGCTACTCGGTCTCCCCGGCGGTACTGGCGACCGTGCCGGAGGCCCGCCGGAGGATGCAGCAACTGGCGGACGCCACCGGGGGACGGGTGTTCACGGCGACCTCGGGCTACAGTATGGGGCCGGTCTATCCACTGGTGGCGGAGGAGCTGCGCCACGTGTACGCGGTGGCATACTACCCGCGGAACCAGAACTTCGATGGGAGATGGCGGCGTGTCGAGGTCCGCATCAAGCGCCCCGGCGTCACCTTCCGCACCCGCGAGGGCTACTACGCCCGGTGAGAGCTGGCCGACAAGCCCAGGCGTGACTATTCGATAATTGCACGGAGAGCAACTCACGGAGGTTTCCATGGACAGACGAATGTTCCTCGCCGGCGCGGGCGCGGTTGCCCCGATGAGCGCGGCGGCATCCATGCAGTTCGTTCCGTTCCCGTCCAAGGAGAAATGGGCGGTCGTCTTCGGCACCTGGTGCGGATCCGCGCGGGATGCGGGCATGTGGATTTCCGAAGGGATGGGCGGGATCGCCGCCGTATTCGACGCGCGGCAGAAGCCGGATTTGAAAGCCTACGATCACCTGATCATCGGCACCGCGATCCACGGGGGCAGAGGGCCCAAGGAGTTCGAGGATTTGATCCAGGCCAACATCGGCGAGGTGAAGGCCAAGGTCAGGGCCTACTATGCGGTCTGCGGGAACCGCGGTGACAGGCCCTGGGTCGCCACCCAGCAGCAGTACATTGACGACTACCTCGTCAAGCTCTGCCAGGCGCCCGCACCTCAGCGGCGCATCTTCCCCGGCCGTATCACCAAGGCTCTTCTGCCTGATTCCGACGTCAAGATGCTCGAAGGGCTGTTCAAGCAGATGGGGCTTCCCTTCGAGGATTACGACCACCTTGCCCGGTGGGACTGCCTCTTCTTCGGCCGCGAGATCCTGAGGTCCAGGACCGCGCCCGCGTAGGAGCGGCGGCGCAATTAGCGGTTAGAATACCTGTGGTGAACCATATGCGCTTTCCATCCTCAGCCATGGCTCTCGGCGCCGCCGTTCTGGCGCTCCTCTTGCTGTCCGGTCCGCTCTCCCTGCTCGCGCAGCAGACCATCGACCTTCCCAAGCCCCAGACCGACGGCGGCAAGCCGCTCATGCAGGTGCTTAAGAGCAGGCAGAGCAGCCGCGAATTCGCCGCGGAGAGGCTTTCTCTCCCCGTGCTTTCAAACCTGCTCTGGGCTGCCTGGGGAGTGAGCCGCGCCGATGGCAGGCGAACCGCCCCCTCCGCCTCGAATCGCCAGGAGATCGACGTCTACCTGGCCATGGCCGACGGGCTCTATCTGTACGAAGCCCCCCAGCATCGTCTGCAATTGGTCCTGAAGGAAGACATCCGCGCCAAGACCGGCTCGCAGCCGTTCGTCGGCACGGCGCCGCTGAATCTGATCTACGTTGCCGACTACTCCAAGATGACCGCAAAGCCGGAAGACCGGCCCAACTGGGCCGCCGCCGATGCCGCTTTCATAGGGGCGAACGTCTACCTGTTCTGCGCTTCCGAGGGTCTGGCCACGGTCTTCCGGGCGATGGTGGACCGCGACGCCCTCGGCAAGGCGATGAAGCTCAAGCCGGACCAGCACATCACCTTCTGCCAGACAGTCGGCTACGCCAAGAAATAGCGGGTCGCCCGCCTACAATAGAAGGTTCATGCGGCTACTGGCGATCGCCGACGACGCTACCGGCGCTCTGGAGGTGGGAGGACAGCTTGCCGCGCTTGGCGTGCGCTCCCTGTTCACCACCGGAGAGGCGATCGACCTGGACAGCGAGGCGGTGGTCGTAGACGCTGCGACCAGGCACCTCGACGCTCCGCTGGCCTACCAGACCGTGGCGCGGATTGCGGCCGCCGCCCGGCGGGGGGGGGTCACCTGTCTCTACAAGAAGACAGACTCCACCTTGCGCGGCAACATCCCCAGCGAGTTCCAGGCGCTCCTTGATGCCTTCCCCGAGAGGCCCCTGGTGTACGTCCCGGCCTATCCGAAAATGGGCCGCGTGGTCAGAAGCGGCGAGTTGCTGGTAGACGGCGTTCCGCTGGGCCAGACCGCAATCGCGCGCGATCCACTCAACCCCGTGCGCGACGGCTCTATCCCGGCCTTGCTCGCCGGCCTGTCGCCCTCCCTGGCCGGGACCGGCGACCGACTGAAGAGTCTACTTGCCGCCGCCGCTCCCCGTCAGGTGATCATCTGCGATGGCCGCTCCGACGACGATCTGGCGGCCGCCGCCTCGGTCATCGCCGGCTGCGGACGGCCATGCACGGTGGCCGGAACCGGAGGATTCGTCGGCTACTGGGCCGGCGCTCTTCCACTGGAACGGCGCTACACGCCGCCCGCGCTGCGGGTCAGCCGGTGCCTTGTGGTGAGCGGCAGCCTGCACCCGGCTTCCAGAGAGCAGATTCGGTTTGCCGCAGCCAGCGGTCTGCCCACTGTGTATCTGCCCGAAACTGAAGACGGGGATGTCGCTCCGGGTAGCAGCCCTTGGTCAGCGCTCGCCACGGCTGGAACCAGCCCGAACGGCGTCGGCGAGAAAATGGGCGCGCTCGTCCGGCGCGCGGTGGAAGCCGGAAGCGCCGATTGTCTTGTGATCTTCGGGGGCGACACCACGTTGGCCGTGCTACGCTCTCTTGGGATCACGGTTCTTGAGAACCTGGGCGAGTTGTTGCCTGGGGTCCCCGTGTCGCAAGCCCGGCATCGCGGCAGCCCACTCACCCTGGTCACAAAGGCAGGCGGCTTCGGAGGCCCAGAGATGCTGATCTCGATCAAAGAACTTCTGGAGAAAAGCCAATGATCCTCGGCGTCACCATGGGGGACTCCAGCGGAGTCGGCCCCGAGATTGTCTTGAAAGCCTTCCGTGACGGCGAGATCCGGCACGACGTCGTGGTGTTCGGCGACCTGGCCATACTGGCGCACTGCAACGAGAAGCTCGGCTGCGGAGTCAGTTTGCGGAAGGCCCGGGACCCAGGGGACATCCAGCCGGGCTGGCTCAGCGTGGTTGATCTGGAACTGCTCAGCGTGGATCAGCTCTCGATTGGCAGGATCAGCGCGGCCTCGGGCGCGGCCGCGCGCGCTTATGTAGTGGCCGCGACCGAAGCCGCCCTGGCCGGCCGGATCGCGGGCTTCGCGACTCTTCCCATGAACAAGGAGGCCACCCGGCTCTCCGATCCCGAATTCACCGGGCACACCGAGCTCGTCGCCTCCCTGTGCGGCGTCCAGGACGCGGTTCTCATGCTCGCCTCCAATGGGCTCATCGTCACCCACGTCTCGACGCACGTCTCACTGGAGGAAGCCATTCGCCGCGTAAAGCGCGAGCGGGTCCAGCGCGTGATCGAATTGACCTGGCAGGCGGCTCGCCGGCTTCGCGCCGGTCCCCGGGTGGCCGTTGCGGGCCTCAATCCGCACGCCGGTGAGAACGGCCTGTTCGGCAGGCAGGACATGGACGAGATCGCTCCCGCCGTGGCCTGGGCCCAGTCCCAGGGGTTTCCGGTGGAAGGCCCGATCCCGCCCGACACCGTCTTCTACCTGGCGGTTGCGCGCAAACGCTTTGATGCCGTCGTGTGCATGTACCACGATCAGGGGCACATCCCCCTCAAGCTGCTCGATTTCGAAGGAGGAGTCAACACGACCCTCGGGTTGCCCGTCATTCGCACCTCGGTCGATCACGGCACCGCCTTCGACATCGCCTGGAAGGGCGAGGCTTCGACCCGGAGCTTCGTCAGAGCCCTGGACATGGCCGCGCGGCTGGCCGCGACATGACATGATAGGGTGCATATGGGCTGGCAAATCACCCGGCGGACATTTTTGCATGCCTCGATGGGGGCCGTGCCTCTGCGGCTCTTCTGGGCGGCTTCGGCCTTCCGTTTCGGCGTCGTGACCGATATCCACTTCGCGGACCGGCCGCCCAACAACACCCGCTATTACAGGCTGGCGCCCTCCAAGCTGCGCGCCTGTGTGGATCTGATGAACGCGGAGAAGGTGGAATTTCTGATCGAACTCGGCGACTTCAAGGACGAAGCGGCCCCGCCGACCGAGGAGAGCACCCTCTCGTTCCTGAGAACCATCGAGGGCGTTTTCGCCGGATTTCGAGGACCTCGCTACCACGTCCTCGGCAACCACGACATGGACAGCATCACCAAGGAGCAGTTCCAGTCGCTGGTGGTCAACACCGGCATCGACCCGGCCCGCACCTGGTACTCATTCGAGCGGGGCGGCGTCCGCTTTGTGGTGCTCGACGCCAATTTCCGCAAGGACGTGACGCCCTACAGCCGGGGCGATTTCGACTGGCGCGACACGAACATCTCTCCCGCCCAACTCGAGTGGCTGGACCGGGAGTTGAGGAGCGCCGCGCGTCCGGTGGTGGTGTTCTCACACCAGCGGCTGGACGAGGGCACCGAGCCGGGCATCGGGAACCGCCTCGCCGTGCGGAAGCTTCTACAGGACTCCGCCAAGGTGGCGCTGGTGATGCACGGCCACGTCCACGAAGGGGACTTCCAGCGGATCGAGGGCATCCCCTACTACACCCTGATTGCTTCGGTCGAACTGGACGATCCCAACGATGCCACCTGCGCGATCGTAAGCATGCAGCCGGGCGGGAGCATCGAGATCACCGGCTACCGCAGGGCGAAGAGCCAGTCAGCCTGACCGCGCCGTCACTCGGCCCGGATCTCGATGACCGCAACGGTGTAGGGATCCAGGTCCACGGAAAGGTCCTTTGCGTAGTTCAGCGGCCGGCTCACCGGCGCGATCACATCCGGCTTTTCGAGGGACGCGCGATCGGTCAGGCCGGCGCTGATCGTGTGCAGCCTTGCGACCGCCCGCTCCGGGGCGCGGGCGCCCTGTAGCTGCACGAGCAGCGTGTTCCGCCTCCCCTCGTAGTTGACGGCCTTGATCACGACGCGGCGTCCGTCCGCGCTGCCGGTGGCGATGGCGTCGACCGTGCCGGGCAGCCAGCCTTCCGGCTTCATGGTCGCGATCTCCTTGAAGAACGCCGCGCGGTCGCTGATGTCCCGGAAGGTGCCGCTTGTCGAGGCCAGGTACCGTTCGGCGTAGTGTTCGCGGAAAAGTTTCTCGACCGGGTAGGCTCCCCCGGGAAACCAGGAGACATGGTCGTGGTAGATGAACGACGTCCAGGTCGGATCGTCCGTCGTGTTGCGCATGAGCAGGGCCGGACAGCTCATCGTCAGTTCCGGGCCGAGCTGCTCGTAGAGGATCAGGCTGCCGGCCGCGTGGAGCCCCGCCCTCCAATCGTAGGTGCGCGAAAGGTTCCACTCGAGCACGCCGATCTCGATCTTCGGGTGCGCCGAGCCGCGGACGTAGTCCCGCAGCTTCACGAGATAGTCGCCGATGCGCCTCAACCCGGTTTCGAAGTTCTCGGGTTCGTATTCGTAGTTGTGGACGCCGAGGATGTCGAAGTTCTTGCCGGCCAGGTCGATGACCTTCTGGCTCCAGCCCATGTCGTTGGATCGCTTCTGTCCGCAAGCCACGATCTTCGCCCCCGGTGCGATGGCCCGCAGGCGGCTGCCGTAGACGTTGACGACCTCGGCGTACTTCTCGGGCGTGAAGCCGTTGTTCATGGGCTCGTTGTCGATCTGGAAGTAGCGGACGCCATACGGTTCGGCGTGGCCATTGGACGCCCGCACCCGTCCCCATTCGGTCGCCGGGGGATCGTTCAGGTAGTGCACCCAGTCCATGGCGTATTGGACTTCGTCGGGGCTGGTGCCGGGCGCCGCCAGCACGACCAGAGGCTCGGCGTTGAGCCTCCGGCAAAGCCCCAGGAATTCGTCCGTTCCGAAGCCGTAATAGTCCGAGTAACCGCCCCACATCATGTTGGGGTGATACCGGCGCGAGACCAGCGGGCCGATGCCGTCCTTCCACTTGTAGGTGGAAGCGAATGAGCCTCCCGGCCAGCGAATGAAGGGCGGAGCCAGGTCTCTCAGGGCCTGGAGCAGGTCGGGGCGCAGCATACCGTCGCGGCGCACGTCGGCGCGCATCATTGAAATGAAATCAATGAGCAGCGCTCCGGTCCCCTCCGCCGCGATCTCCACCGAGGCGTGCGTATCCCGCATGGAGCTGGAGAAGGAGTAGTGAACCTCCTGCCAGTCCGAACCCTGGAACGGGAGCGGCACGGAAGCGATCGGGTCGCCCTTGGAGCTGACCACGCGGAACGCCAGCTTCGGAGACCCTTCCTCCCGTTTGACCCAGAGCGAGCCGTCGTAGGTGTGTCCCGCGGCCACATAAACGCGGCCCTGCCGGATTCCGGCGCGGCCGCCGTCCACGCGGAGGCGCACGCTCTTGGCTCCGTTCTTGAACTCGACGTTCGCGACCTCGACCCTGCCGCGGTCCGCAAACGGCTTCCAGTAGGTTTCGAAATCGTTGCCCTCGAATCCGCAGCCTTGAATCTGCTCGGCGAACAGCCCGTCTTCCACCGAATGGTTGATGTGCTCCAGGAAGTGGCCGTAGATCCGCTGGTCGATGGTGCCCATTACCCTGTCCGTATCGACGGGCAGCACGGCGACCCTCGCCCCACCCGCCGGGACGGCCCTGGAAATCTCCGGGCCCGACTCGACGCCGGTCTGGGGAGCTGCGGTCGCGGCGGTGGCCCCCACCGAGGTGATGAGAAAGCTGCGTCTGTCCATAGCTCACTCCTCCTTTCGGTTCTGCATCTGAGGAAATGCCAGATTGGTGCGGACGAGAGGACTTGAACCTCCACGCCCTCGCGGGCACTGGAACCTAAATC